>DAVZHW010000005.1:0-90559 GCA_052273625.1 Candidatus Fimenecus sp.
CTAATTTGTATACCATGTCCTTACACACCTTGTTTACCATGTTACTCTTGACACAAGCCACCGCCCTACGCTATTGGATATAAATTCATATTTACGGACAATCCGTTAAAATACCCCCATTCCGCCAAGTTAGGCAAAATGGGGGTGTTCATATGTTTAGTGTACTTACGAATTATAACTGTGTAAGATGATAAATGCTATAACCGTATTTTTCTGCAATTTCTGCTATTCGCCTTAGTCCTTTTACATCCGTCTTAATGTGCTGTATTTCAGAATATACCGCATCATCGTCCTTAAATTCTTCTATAAGATTGGCACGATATGAGATTTTTTTCATATTTTCTCCCTCGCCTTTAACAATCAAATATGCATCGTTGGGTGTTTTTTCGTTTTTGCTCATAGTTTTATCTATCCTTTCTTAGCTTCTTTTATAAATGTTGATCCACCATTTTCACGGCGAACATATAAATTTTCAGCATTGGGGTCATATGTTTTCTTAACAGGAACTGCAACCGTATAGTATTCTTTGCCTAATAATGCTTTTTTCAATTCGTTTTCATCATCAAAATATAGTGCATATTCTACTCTTTCACCAAATTCTTTAGAACTATACCTAGCATATGTGTATGTTCCATCAGTATTTTTATAGTATAACTTAGTATCATTATCATTAGTATTATAAGTATTAACGTCTTTCCAAGTAGTAAATTCTCCTTCAAAGATAATTCCTTCCTCTCTAAGTTTTGAGCAGTATCCAAACAGTCCGCCCGAGGCATTCTTTAACATTACTATATTTGATGGTATTGTTATCTGTATCAAATCATAGCATTTGCCGAATCCAGGAGAGTTTGCATAACCTAAACTTGTAATCGGATATCCCTTATATGTTCTGGGAATTGCTAACACTTTTTGACCTTTTCCAACATCTGATGCCTTTACCTCATAGCTAGAACCTTCATTGTAATATACGAAGTTAACATCGATATTCTCAGATGTACTATCGGAGATTTTTCCTAAATTATCCCGAGTATTATCTGTGTACTCAACTATCAATTCCCCATTAGAATTAAAGCTCATTTTTGCTATTCCTCGTCCGTCAGCTCCCTTATCGCCCTGCAATCCCTTGTCGCCTTTTTCGCCCTTGATATTGCCGAGGTTGGATATTGAATTATCGGACATTACGACCACCAGCTCGCCGTCCGGGGAGAGTGTGAGCGACTTAATTCCCCGTCCGTCAGCTCCGTTTGCGCCATTCGCACCGTTTTCGCCCGTTACCTTGCCGAGATTTTTGACGTCGCCGTTTGAATAGGTTAAAACAAGCTCGCCCAAAGCATTTATCTCCGACTTTGTTATGCCCAAGCCGTCGGCACCCTTAATATTGCCGAGATTGAGAACCGTGCCGTTTGTAAGCGTTACGGTCAATGCACCGTCAGCCGACACATCAACATTCTGTATGCCAATGCCGTCAGCACCGTTTATGCCGTTTATGCCGTCAGCACCGTTAAGACCGGTATCGCCCTTGTCGCCCTTGTCGCCTTTGTCACCCTTATCGCCTTTTGCGCCCTTTATATTTCCGAGGTTTATAACATTGCCGTTTGAGAACGAAAGCACAAGCTCGTTATCGGCATTTATTGTAACATCTGTAACACCTACGCCGTCAGCACCGTTTGTACCGTCGATACCGTCAGTTCCGTTGATACCTGCGTCTCCCTTGTCGCCTTTAACGCCCTGCAAGCCTTGCTCGCCCTTTGCACCGTCGTTGCCGACTACCTTGCCGAGATTTACCGTGTTGCCGTCGCTGTATGTTATGACAAGCTCGCCGAGAGCATTTATTTCGCTGTTTGCAACGCCTACGCCGTCAGCACCGTTTGTGCCGTCGATACCGTCAGTTCCGTTGATACCTGCGTCGCCCTTATCTCCTTTATCGCCCTTGTCACCTTTAACACCCTGTAAACCTTGCTCGCCCTTTGCACCGTCGTTGCCGACAACCTTGCCGAGATTTACCGTGTTGCCGTCGCTGTATGTTATGACAAGCTCGCCGAGAGCATTTATTTCGCTGTTTGCAACACCTACGCCGTCAGCACCGTTTGTACCGTCAATACCGTCAGTTCCGTTGATACCTGCGTCGCCTTTTTCTCCTTTATCGCCCTTAATGTTTCCGAGGTTAAGTGATGTTCCGTTTGTAAGGGTTATAACAAGATTTCCGCCTGTTGAAATTTCAATATCATTTATTCCCACGCCGTCAGCACCGTTAAGTCCTGCGTCGCCTTTTTCGCCTTTAACACCCTGTAAGCCTTGCTCGCCCTTATCGCCTTTGTCGCCCTTTGCGCCGACAACCGCCCCGAGATTTTCGGTAAGGTTATTTGTATATGTGATTACAAGCTCGCCGAGGCTGTTAATTTCAGACTTTTTAACTCCGATACCGTCAGCACCGTTAAGACCCTTGTCGCCCTTGTCACCTTTGTCACCTTTTTCGCCCTGCAAGCCTTGCTCGCCTTTATCACCCTTGTCGCCCTTTGCACCGACAACTGCTCCGACATTGGCACGCTGACCGTTAGAGAATGAAAGCACAAGCTCGCCCAACGAATTGATTTCCGCCGAAGTTACGCCAACGCCGTCAGCACCGTCAATACCGTTTGTGCCGTTTATGCCGTCAGAGCCTACTATTTTGCCGAGATTTGCCGTTGCTCCGTCCGTGTATGAAATAATCAACTCGCCCGAGCCGTTTATAACAGCCGAAGCAACGCCGATACCGTTCGCACCGTCTACACCGTCTACACCGTCTACACCGTCTACACCGTCTTTACCGTCGGTGCCGTTCGTGCCGATAATCTTGCCGAGATTTGCAACCTCGCCGTTTGTGTAGGTCAAAACACGCTCTCCGTTTTCGTTTATAACGGAAGATGCAACTCCCACGCCGTTATTAACGGTTTCGCCGACAACCCTGTCAAGATTTACACTTCTGCCGTCGGAATATGTAATTATAAGCTCGCCTTTTTCGTTTATCTTCGCCGACGTTATACCAACGCCGTCTTTGCCGTCCTCGCCCTTTGCGCCGACAGCCTTACCTACATTTATTTTTGTTCCGTCCGAAAGAACGATTACAAGATCTCCGTTTTTTGTGAAAGAAGCGGAGCTTATATCGGACTTGTCTTTCTTCGACATTGCAGAAAGAGTTTTTGACCAATCCTTTTCACTTCCGGAATAGCCGTTATCCACCGCTATTTGATACGCCGATTTGCCCTCAAGTGAAATAAGCCACTCGTCCAGACTTCCCGTGTACCCCTGCTGTACCGCAAGCTCGTATGCCGACAAGCCGTTCTTAACGTTTGCCGAAGTCTGCACGCTGCCGTTTTTATGCACCAAGCTTGCAACTGCATAGGAAATTCCTATCATTGCGACAATTATAAGTATTGTCACAGCTATTTTTTTCAATAAATCCTTGTTTTGCTTTGTTTTATGCATAATCTTCCCTCCAAAGGTCATATATATTTTAATCATACACCGACATACTCGTTTTGTCAACTGTATTCTCGTTTTTACAAGCGTTTTACGGTCTTTTAGATTAAAATATACAAGAGGTGAAGCATATGAAATTCAGCGATAAATTGCGAATGTTAATAGAAGAACGCAACCTTACTCAAAAGCAGGTTGCTATCGACTTAAATGTTGCGGCGTCAACTATGGGCGGATATGTGCAGGGCAGCAGTGAGCCCGATTTTGACACGCTTATCAGAATAGCCGAATATTTCAATGTTTCTACTGATTATCTGTTGAACAGACTTTCAAAAAACACCGTTGATCAGGACGAAGAGGAATTGCTGAGGGTTTACCGTTCAATGGGAAAGGAATACCGTCAAATATATATTAAACAAGGCAAAGCATTTCTAAAATAAACAGAGTATAAGTAAAAGCACGGGCGACATTGTAAAATGCCACCCGTGTTTTTTATCTTATTTATTATTTAACCCATTTAAGCTTATACATACCGAATGCGCCGAGAATGCTCACAACGATTGTTATGAATATCATTGTGCCGACGGGCATTGACGGTGAGAAAATATAAACTACAACTCCTGCCAAAATCGGCAAAATCGAAAGCCGCCAATACTTCGCAAAATACGATGCACCGAGAGCGCCGAAAAGTGCAGGTATTACATATTCAAATGCCGGCTTTACAACAGAGTCGTCTGCCGTTATATGCGGAAGAACAGGAGCAAAGAGCAACACGCCGACTGCTATAACCAAGGTTGTGGTAATCGCCGAAGCCGCTATTGCGACGGTTGAAATAAGCTCGCCCTCCTCGCTCGAGGCTTTGACCTCAGCCCTATCAAGTGCGTTCATAGCACACGGAAGCTTTAAGTTCGTGATATTCCCCGTTACAAAAGAAAGATATGTACCGCCTGCGCCGAGCATAGGGGTGTATGTAATTACCTCTACAATCGCCGTTGACCAATAAATCGGAACGACAGCCGCAAGTGCTTTCAAAAGCGTTGAAAACTGCGGAAATGCGTTATATCTTACAGAGAACATAAGCGGAACGAAGAACAACGCCGCCAATGCGCTGACCGACCATATACTTCCCCAAGTGTGTACCTTGTCGATATAGGTTCTTTCTTTTTTCATTGCCGTTCCCTCCTTATCTCCAAGTAAGCGCCGCAATTTCGGGCGGTAAAACCTGCGTTAAAAGTACGGCAATTCCCATTGCGCCAAACATTGCTATCGGCAAAACAAACGGTTCTAATTTTTTGAGTTCTTTTTTTCTGCAAAGATAGTCGAGTGCTATCGTGAATATCATTGCCGAAAGAAGCGTTGCGACAGACATAACGCCTGCCGACGGTCCGTCTGAGGGAATGCCTGCGATTGCCCTTGAAACAAACGCCGCAATTATTCCGATAAACGCCGCCGCACCGAGGATATCCCCGAGCCTTGCATTTTCACTTTTCTGCGTAACCTTGCCCATTGCCTTGTGGATTTTCTTGCAGAGTATCGGCAAAAGCACAAGCGGAAAGCAAGAACCGATCGTCATAGTCCAAGCTATTGTCGAAAACTGCGTAACATCCGTTACCTCGTTTGACACGGAAGTTCCGAGTACGTTCAAAGCCGCTTCGGCAGCTACTGTTTCATAAGCCAAATTTCCGATAACCGAGAGCCTTATCCACGGCAAAACAATTCCGAGTGCGGAAGCAAGGGCCAACACCGTTGCAAGGATTGAAATTGCAGGTGCTATTGTGAAAAGTATACTCGAAATCATAGTCTGCTTGAGCTTCTCCGTTTCAACGCCTATTTCCTTTGCACGTTTCCACGATTTCACAATGAAAAATACGCTTTGTGCGATTACAAAAACAACTATAAAGCCTGCAAGCGCATACATAAGCGGTCCTGTTTTGAAATCTGCCATAAAAAATCCCTCCGTTTATCAAAAATACGGCAGACCGAGAAAAGCCTGCCGTTTATTTTACTCTTGCTTTGAGAGTATTTTATCCATCCAGCCGACGATATCCGACATAACCTCATCACGGTTTAACTCGTTGAGAAGCTCATGCCTTGCTTCGGGATAAAGCTTCATAATGACGTTCTGATGACCTGTCTTTTTAAGGTCCTCAAACACCTGCTTTACGCCCTTGCCGTATTCGCCTACGGGGTCATTGTCGCCCGAAATGAGCAAGATGGGCAGCTCCGACGGAACGGTTTTGTACCAAAGCTTCGCCGACACCTGCTTGAGTGCGGTGAACAAGGTTTCAAAGCCGTTTGTTGTAAAGCAAAAGCCACAAAGGTCGTCGTTAATATACTTATCAACTTCCTTTTGGTCTCTTGAAAGCCAGTCAAATTCAGTTCTCTTTTCAGTCTTTTTATTATATGTGCCGAATGCGATTGAGTTCAACATTCCCGAACGGTGAAGCTTGCCCTTTGTCTTTCCAAGCTGCTTTGCAAGGGCAATTCCCATACCTGCCGCAGGATTTGTTCCGCTTGTACCGCATATAATTGCGCCGTCAATCAAATGGCCGTACTTTGCAATATACGCTCTTGCCATAAACGAGCCCATACTGTGACCGAAAATAAAGAACGGCAAATCGGGATATTCCTGTCTTGCAATATCCGTAAGCTGCTTCAAGTCCTCAACAACGCTTTCAACGCCGTTGTCGCCGAAAAATCCCAATTCGTCCGCATTGGCAACGGATTTGCCGTGTCCGAGATGGTCGCTGATATATACAGCATAGCCATGCTTACAAAGCTCCATAGCAAAGCGTGCATATCTGTTAGAATGTTCTGCCATACCGTGAGAAATCTGCACTATACCCTTGACCTGTGAAAAGTCGGCGGGTGCTGCGCTTTGTGCGTAGATGTCGCAAAGTCCAGAGGCTGACGGAAATGTAAATTCATTAGCGGTAAATTCCACTTTAGTCACTCCGTTTCACTGTGCCGCAGTGCGCCGAAACGCCTTACGGTACCTAAAAAATATTTATAAGTATATCACATTCCACGGAAAATGTAACGTTTTCAGACAATGTTTGTATCGTTTAACAAATTATCGAGGCTCACATTATACAAACTGCACAACAAATTTATCGCAATTCTATCGGCTTTGACAAAACGGTGTACTTCTCGCACAAGAAGTCATCTATCACGCAAAATATATGCGTCGGCTCAACCTCATAAGCATTTAAGCGTTGCGTAAGCTCGCAAATATCGTCAAGGCTGTCCGTTATATCCCTTATCAAATTGTTTTCATATATTATCCCATAGCTGTTTACATATTCCCTTCCGTCAAATTTTCTCTCAGCAAATACCCCATAAAACATTTCCCTAACTTCCCTAAAATTGTTTCTTATAGTAACAATGTTACTTATTGTAACATAAATAGAGCATAAAAGCAAGCAAAAAATAAAAAGTCTCGGATGAATTATCCAAGACTTCATTTGAGCTCTATCTTATTATTTCATTTTTACGGGAAATGCAGTTACGCCCGTGCTCCTTTGCGTTGTAAAGCTGAGCGTCAACACCCAAGACGGCGTCCCTGAACATAGTTGTTGAGTCAATATCAACCGAATGTACGCCCATACTTACAGTGATGTTTTCATTGAACTCGGGACAGCCCGATTTGATTTTCAAATTCTCGATTTCACGCTTTAGGGATTTGATCTGTTCAAGTGCTTTTTCTTCACTTTCGCCTGCGACGATTATAATAAACTCCTCTCCGCCGAAGCGACAGGTAATATCCGTCCTGCGTGAAAAAGTCTGCTTGATGCACTCGGCAATCATTTTGATACACTCGTCGCCCTGCGAATGACCGTACTTATCGTTGTATTTTTTGAAATAGTCAATATCGAGCATCGCAAAGGTAATCGGAATAGAGTGCTTTTTGCAGTAGCTCCAAATTCCGTCAGCCGAACGCTGCATACCACGGCGGTTAAGCAAGCCCGTAAGCGGATCGATCTCCGAAATACGCTCAAAGCGTTTTGTTTCAATCGACCTGTTCATATATGTACAGTATTTGAAGATCGACAAAAACAGACCGACCGCAACCGTAAACAGGCTGAACACAAGCACCTCGAGAGAGCTTTTTGCGATAATCGTTACCGCCGTCTGCTCTGCCGCTATAACAAGATAATATAAAATTATCAGCTTCGGTTCAAGCATTGCAAAGCTCGTCAACGAAAACACGGTTAAAAAGAAGCTGCTTATACTGCCTGAGCTTACCGTTTCAAAGCCGTTTATAAGGCTCGCCGTAATCACATACACACCCCAATAAAGATAAGTAAAATACTCCTTACTCTTATCGGTTGCGTCTCCGCTTGCAAGCGTTCTTTCCAAGAATACATAAGTAACTATATTAAAAAGCAAAAATGAAAGACAGGCAACGCCCGTACCGACTCTGCAATACCAAATATCGCCTGCGGCAATATTAAAAGCGGCACTTGAGAGCTCAAAAATTATTACAAAAACGGAAAACGGTATAATATTCACAAAATTCGTTTTAATTCTTTGACTTTCGACCTCTCTGTACACCGAGTCAAGCTTTACGTCCATACCGACAAAGGCGATTTTGAAAATGTCAAAAAATCGCTTCCATATAACCTTAAATTCTCTGCAAACATATTTCATTAAGAATACCGCCATATATTTAATATGATAATTATACTTGTAAAAAGGGCTGTTTTCAACAAAAATTTTTGTAACACATTATCAAATGCCCCATAAACTGTTAATGAAGTTTTCAAACTCAAAACTTATCACAGGAGGAATTACTTATGTCAGAGAATAAGGCTTGTTGCGGTAACAATGTTCCGAACAAAATCAGAGAAGCTATCTGCATTGACACAAACCGTGTTTACGACTCTTGCGCAGACAAGGATTGCCTTGCCGACCTCAGAGTTTATTTCCCCGACGAGGCGCAAAATGTAATAAACAACTGCGTAAATGTAAAATTGAGAAGCGCACGCATAATCAACTGTCTTATCGACGTTGAAAAAGTGCCGTTTAACAAGGGCTGCTACACGGTTGATATTACATTTTTCTTCAAGGTTGCCATTGAGGCTTACACGGCAGGCTGCCTTGCGCCGATTACAGTACACGGTCTTACGACGTTCTCGAAGAAATGCGTACTCTACGGCAGCGACGGTGCAGTTAAGGTCTATTCTTCGGAATATACCGCAGATGCGAACGACGACCAGCTTATTTCGACCAACACAAACCCTCGTGCAAAGGTTCAAGTAGCAGAGCCTATCGCCCTTGACGCAAAGCTCTGCCGCCCGTGCGACTGCTGCTGCACCTTCAGCAATTCCAACGTAACGTTGCCTAAATGCATTAAAAGAGCGTTTACCGAGGAATTTCCCGAGGACCTTTTCAGCCGTCATCACGACAAGGCAGTTGCGGTCACGCTCGGTATTTTCACAATCGTTCAGCTTGAAAGAGATGTTCAAATGCTCATTCCGGCATACGATTTCTGCATACCCCGTAAGGAATGCAACTGCAATACCGACGACCCATGCGAAACCTTCAGAAAAATCAGATTTCCCGTTGACGAATTTTTCCCGCCGAAAAACGAATGTAACAATGACTGCTCCTGCGAGAAAAAATCTGATTGCAGCTGCTAACGCAACACACCAAAACCCAACCGTCGAGAAATCGGCGGTTTTTTATTGACAGAACGCCTAAAAAAAGGGTATTATAATATAATACGGAGGCGATACAATGACAGTCTTTGACTTTGACAATACAATATACGACGGCGAAAGCGGTTTTGACTTCTTTTTGTACTATCTTAAAAAATATCCGAAAGAGGTTGCAAAATACACGCCTAAATTTGCCGAAGCATTTTTCAAATACAAAACAGGCAAGCTCACAATTTCCGAGGTTATAAACGATTACGGGTATATCCTCAAGGAGTGTTGCGCCAAGTTTGACAATATCGAAAAAGAAATTTCTGTTTTTTGGGACGAGCACGAAAATAAAATTAAGAGCTTTTATGACAAAATCCGCAAGGATGATGATGTAATTCTCTCCGCCTGCCCGACCGTAATTCTTAAAGTTATATGTGAGCGTATAGGAATAAAGAATTATATCGGCACGGAGGTTGACATTGAAACCGGCGATATTCACGAAATCTGCTACCGTGAGGGCAAGATTAAGATGTTCAAGGATATTTACGGCGATATTGAAATTGACGAGTTCTACACAGATTCAATCAATGACAAGCCGTTTATGGACATTGCAAGAGATGTGTATTTCGTCACGGGCGACAGAATTGAAAAGCTCAAATGCAACGGCGTTTATTTGAGGGAATTAAAATAAACTTAACAAAAAAACAAGCTCGTAGGTTTCAAATCTACGAGCTTTAATATTAGTATTGTGAAAGTCTGAAAAGCGTTCCGAGAGAATGCTTAAAGAATGTTTTATAGCTATCGCAGAAAATGTTCTTTTGCGGTATTCCGTCAACAAGCGGTTCGCAATAACGCTTGCAGCCGTTTCGGCAAATCGGAAAGAACTCACATTTTTTACATTCTTCGGGCTTCTCCTTTGACAGCTCAACAAAGCCTATTTCTTCACGCCGAATGTCGAAGTCCTCGAAGGTGTTTTCATTGACATTTCCGAGCTTTAATTCGTCAAGCACATAGAAATCGCACGGATACACTCCGCCGTCCGCCTCGACAACATATTGAAACGAGCAGACACCCGAAAATCCACAGCTCTCGGGTGGCTGACCTCTCAGCATCATAACATAATTTTCAAACTGCCTTATGCTCACAGGGTCATTTGCCATAATATCCTTTACCCACAAATCGAAAACCGTGTTTAAGAAGCTTCCGTATCTTTCGGGAGTAAGGGTAAAATCAAGCTTTTTATTCGGCAAATCAATCGGATTGAGGCAAGGAATGAACTGTAAATATTTATAGCCACGCTTTTTATACTCGTTATAAACAGCCTGCGGAGAACGGGCAAGCGCATTTGTGACAACGGTCAGGATATTAAAATCGACCTTGTATTTTTCAAGTGCTTTTGCCGAATCGGTAATGCGGTTAAAGGTACCTTTTCCCGAAGCGTCAACCCTGTTCAAGTCGTGAAGCTCTTTATTTCCGTCAAGCGACAAACCGACCAAAAAATTATTTTTTTTGAAAAATTCCGCCCACGCTTCATCAATCACATATCCGTTTGTCTGTATGGCGTAATGAATTTTCACGGAATTTTTATTGTTTTTATTTACGCAAGCGACAAAAAATTTATAAAAATCAAGACCGATAAGCGTCGGCTCCCCGCCTTGAAACATAAAGGTAATTTCTCTTTCGGCAAAAGCCAAAGCCTTTTTTATTAAATTCTCCGCCGTATTTTCCCCCATAAAGCCGAGTTTTTCACAATGCTTCTGCGCAATATCTTCATAGAAGCAATATTTACAGCACATATTGCAGTTGTCCGACGACGGTTTTATCAACAAACATATATGTTTCATATAATCACCGAGTAAATTTTATCACATATCCGTAATTATTTCCACCGTAAAAAACGATTATTGTTGAAACTTCCGCCAACTTGTGTTATCATTATTGTATAAGCGAGGTGTCTTAAATGCGGCTTCAAGAATCCGGAGAAATGTATCTTGAAACAATACTCATTCTTTCCAAAAAAAGCGATAGCGTACGTTCAATAGATATAAGTGAATATATGTCGTTTTCAAAACCGAGCGTCAGTCGAGCCGTTAATTTGCTCAAGGACGGCGGATATATTCTCATTTCAAAGGAAGGATATATAACCCTTACGGATTTAGGCAGTGAAATTGCCAAAAAAATATACGAACGCCATACACTCCTCACAAAATGTCTTGTAGCACTCGGCGTTAGTGAGGAAACCGCTTCCGAGGACGCTTGTAAAATCGAGCACGATATTTCCGACGAAACCTTTTCGGCTATAAAACGCCACATCAATAAAAATTAAATTCAGAACAAAAAAGTCTCTCATCAGCCAATGAGAGACTTTTTGTATTTTACTATATCAATATGCCGTCGCAATGGTCAATTTCGTGCTGAATTATCTGTGCTGTAAAGCCCGTAAATGTCTTAATGCGTGTTTGAAAATCAGCCGTCTGCCATTTCACCTTGACAGACTTATATCTTTTGCATTTTCTCGGTCCGCCGAGCAAGGAAAGACAGCCTTCCTCTGTTTCATACGGTTCGGACTTCTTCAATATTTCGGGATTGAGCATAGTCATATACTCTCCGCCGTTGTCAAACACAATAATTCGCTTACGCACGCCAATCATATTTGCCGCCATGCCTACGCACGAGTCCTTATGTGCCGACAATGTATCCGCCAAGTCCTGTGCCGTCTGCAAATCTTCTATTGTCGCCGCTTCCGATTTCATAGACAGCAAAATCGGATCGTGAACTAAATCTTTAACCATAATTATCCCTTAAGGCAAGCAATGTCCTGCCGATCTGTAAATTTCGTACCATTCCGAGCGTGTCAGTGTAACATCCGATGCTTTGCAAATCTGCGAAAGCCTGTCGGGAGTCATTGTGCCTGCAATCAGCTGCATATTCGCAGGGTGCCTTAGTATCCAAGCCGCCGCAACACCTGTTTTCGTCAAGCCGTATTTTTCGCCTATCTCGGCAAGCTTTGCGTTCAATTCGGGGTAATCGTCATTGTCGATAAACGAGCCCTTGAAAAAGCCTTGTTGAAACGGCGACCAGGTCTGAATTGTCATCTTTTTAATACGGCTGTATTCCAAAATTCCGCCGTCGTGCATTTGAGATTCTTCGTTTTTCATATTTACATTCAAACCCGAGGTTACCATTCCCGCCTCTGTTATCGAAAACTGAAGCTGATTTATGCAAAGCGGTCTTTTAACTGCGGTTTTAAGCAGCTCAATTTGCATAAGATTATGATTTGAAACGCCGAAATCTCGCACCTTGCCCGAGCTTCTCAAGATATAAAAAGCCTCCGCAACCTCTTCGGGTTCCATCAGAGTATCGGGGCGATGAAGCAGCAAAAAGTCCACATAATCAACGCCGAGACGCTCAAGACTGCCCTCAACCGAGGATATGATATGCTCTTTTGAAAAATCGTACTGTCCGTCGTGAATCGCACATTTTGTTTGTATAAAAATCTTGTCGCGAACGCCCGGATTGCGTTTGAGATAAGCACCGAACAGTCTTTCCGACTCGCCTTTGCCGTAAATATCAGCATGGTCGAAAAAGTTTACGCCGTTTTCCAAAGCGCAGCCGATAATGCTGTCAATTTGCTTCTCATCAAGGCTCGCCATTCTCATACAACCGAGAGCTACCGCCGAAGCGTTTGCCCTACTTCCGATTTCTAACATTTTCATATCGTAACCTCCTAAAGAGTTATTTCTTTTTGATTATAGCACATTATTATTAACACTTCAATACAAAACAAAACCCCGTACCTCTTGCGAGATACGGGGTTAGCTTATAAGTTATGCTTTACGCTTTAATTCGTAAATCCGAATTACATCTCAGCGATTGCAGCCTGAGCAGCAGCAAGACGAGCGATCGGAACACGGAACGGTGAGCATGAAACATAGTCAAGACCGATCTTGTGGCAGAACTCAACTGATGACGGGTCGCCGCCGTGCTCACCGCAGATACCGCAGTGGAGTGACGGACGAACAGCCTTACCGTTCTTAACAGCCATTTCCATAAGCTGACCAACGCCTGTCTGGTCGAGCTTAGCAAAGGGATCGTTCTCGAAAATCTTGTTGTCATAGTAAGCGTTGAGGAACTTACCGGCGTCATCACGGCTGAAGCCGTAAGTCATCTGAGTAAGGTCGTTTGTGCCGAAGCAGAAGAACTCAGCTTCCTTTGCAATGTCGCCTGCTGTAAGAGCAGCTCTCGGAATCTCAATCATAGTACCAACCTCGTACTTCATTGAAGAACCTGCGGCAGCGATTTCAGCGTCAGCGGTAGCAACAACTATATCCTTAACGAACTTGAGCTCCTTAGAGTCGCATGAAAGCGGAATCATAATCTCGGGGCATACTGTCCAATCGGGATGAGCCTTCTGAACGTTGATAGCAGCACGGATAACAGCTTTTGTCTGCATCTTTGCAATTTCAGGATAAGTAACTGCAAGACGAAGACCACGGTGACCCATCATCGGGTTGAACTCGTGAAGAGAAGCAATGATAGCCTTAATCTGCTCAACTGTCTTGCCCTGTGCGTCAGCAAGCTTCTTGATGTCATCTTCCTCTGTGGGAACGAACTCGTGGAGAGGCGGATCAAGGAAACGGATTGTTACGGGGCAGCCCTCAAGAGCTTCATAGAGCTTCTCAAAGTCTGACTGCTGATAAGGAAGAATCTTATCAAGAGCAGCTTCTCTCTCCTCAACTGTATCCGAGCAAATCATCTCACGGAAAGCAGCGATTCTGTCAGCCTCAAAGAACATATGCTCTGTACGGCAAAGACCGATACCTTCAGCACCGAGCTCTCTTGCCTTCTTAGCATCAGCGGGAGTATCAGCGTTTGTACGAACCTTGAGCTTTCTGTACTTGTCAGCCCAAGACATAATTCTGCCGAACTCGCCTGCGATCTGAGCGTCAACAGTCGGAATAACGCCGTCATAAATGTTACCTGTTGAGCCGTCGATTGAAATATAATCTCCCTCGTGGAACTCTTTACCGCCGAGAGTGAATTTCTTGTTTTCTTCGTCCATGATGATTTCGCCGCAGCCTGATACGCAGCAAGTACCCATACCACGAGCAACAACTGCTGCGTGAGATGTCATACCGCCACGAACTGTGAGGATACCCTGAGCAGCCTTCATACCTGTGATGTCTTCAGGGGAAGTCTCAAGACGAACAAGAACAACCTTCTCGCCCTTTGCATTCCAAGTTTCTGCGTCGTCAGCTGTAAATACAACCTTACCGCAAGCAGCACCGGGAGATGCGCCGAGGCCCTTACCCATAGGAGTAGCAGCCTTCAAAGCAGCTGCGTCGAACTGCGGGTGAAGAAGTGTGTCAAGGTTACGGGGATCGATCATTGCAACAGCCTCAGCCTCTGTCTTGTGTCCCTCATCAACGAGGTCGCAAGCAATCTTGAGAGCAGCCTGTGCAGTTCTCTTACCGTTACGGCACTGGAGCATATAGAGCTTCTTGTTCTCAACAGTGAACTCCATATCCTGCATATCATGATAGTGGTTTTCGAGTGTATCGCAAACCTTAAGGAATTCTGCGTATGCTTCGGGGAACTCTTTTTCCATCTGAGCAATCGGCATGGGAGTACGAACGCCTGCAACAACGTCCTCGCCCTGTGCGTTGATGAGGAACTCACCCATAAGCTTGTTCTCACCTGTAGCGGGATCTCTTGTGAATGCAACGCCTGTACCTGATTCGTTGTTAAGGTTACCGAATACCATGGGCATTACGTTTACTGCAGTACCCCATGAGTAAGGAATATCGTTATCGCGACGGTAAACGTTTGCACGGGGGTTGTCCCATGAACGGAAAACAGCCTCGATAGCGAGCTTCAACTGAGTAACAGGATCTGACGGGAAGTCCTCGCCGAGCTGCTTCTTGTATTCAGCCTTGAACTGCTCAGCAAGCTCTTTAAGGTCAGCAGCGGTAAGCTCGATGTCGTACTCAACGCCCTTCTTTTCCTTCATAGCGTCGATAAGCTGCTCAAAGTACTTCTTACCAACTTCCATAACTACGTCTGAGAACATCTGGATAAATCTTCTGTATGAGTCATAAACGAATCTCTCAAACTTAGGATCGGGGTTGCCTGCGATCATAGCAGCAACAACCTCATCGTTAAGACCGAGGTTAAGGATTGTGTCCATCATACCGGGCATTGATGCACGAGCACCCGAACGAACCGATACGAGAAGCGGATTGTTAAGATCGCCGAACTTCTTGCCGTTGATCTCTTCCATCTTCTTAACGCCTTCCATAGCCTGAGCCATGATTTCGTCGTTTATTTTTCTGCCGTCTTCATAGTACTGTGTGCAAGCTTCAGTTGTGATTGTGAAGCCCTGAGGAACAGGAAGACCGATAGCAGTCATCTCAGCAAGGTTAGCACCTTTACCGCCGAGAAGGTTACGCATGGTCATGTCGCCTTCGCTGAACATGTAAACCCATTTGTTTGCCATTTTACATACCTCCAAAAAATATTAACTAATTAAATATGGTTGTCAAAAGAGCATAAAATGCCCATTGACAGAATTAACCGTTGATATTATAACAGAAAAAAATATATAATGCTACTGTTTTTTCAATTTTTTTACGCATAAACACAATTATTGTAAAAAATAACGGACACTTCAAACAGAAATGTCCGTTTATTGTTATAAATCTTTAGTCCTGAGTCATTTTTTTAACGTAACGCTTAAAGAATGCAACCGCACCCTCGACAGCGGAAAGCGGAAGTCTTTCATTTGTTCCGTGCGTGCAGAGCAAAAGCTTTGTGTCCGAAACGAACGGCGAAAATCTGTAAATATTATCGCATACGCACTCATAGTTGCAAGAGTCCGTACCGCCCATTACAAGGAACGGCGCAACAAGGTTTTTACTGTCTGCGCTCTCGCAAAGCTCTTTGATTGTCAAATAAGCCTTTGAATCGGTGGGAGATACCTTTGAAGCCTCTTTACCGACAAGGAATTTAATATCAATATCCTTATTTCTGACCGACTTTCTGATATGCTCCTCGACGTCGTTAAATGTAACTCCGGGCATTGTGCGGAAGTTTACGGTAATTGTAGCCTTTTGCGGTAAAATGTTGAACTGCGGACTTCCCGAAGCCATTGTAACAGCCGTGCAGGTACGAATAAGCGAAGCCGCAGGCGGTATTTTCTTCATTACCGCAAGAACTATCGGCTTTAATATATTGAGGTTGCACGCTACAAGTCTTACAGGGTATGTGCAACGCTTACCGATTTGAGTAAACAGGTCATAGACGACCTTCGACATACTCGCCTTGAACTGATGTCCCTCTAAGTCTTTGATAACATCCGCAAGATGACCGATTGCCGTGTGTTCGGGCGGCTGTGAGGAGTGTCCGCCCTTTGCGTTGACGCTGATTTCGTAGTTTATGCTTCCCTTTTCGGCAATTCCGACGCCTGCAAGGTTGCAGTCGAGAACACCGTTGATATTTACGGGAAGAATAGCACCGCCCTCGTCAACGACCGCTTCGAGATGAACGCCCTGCTCCTTGAGATAATTTGCAATCTGCTTTGCGCCGTTATCGGGTGCGGCAACAACCTCCTCGTTGTGTCCGAGACAGATATACACACTTCTTTCGGGAACATAGCCGTCAGCGATAAGCTGTTCAACACTCTCCATTACTGCTATAAGATGGTTTTTCATATCGAGAGCGCCTCTGCCCCAGATAAACTCGCCGTCATTGTAGCCCTCAAACGGATCGTGTTCCCAATCGTCCCAAGTGCCCTCGTTTATCGGCACAACGTCCTGATGCGCCAAAAGAGCAATGCCGTCAAGCGACGGGTTTTTGCCCTCCCACTTAAAAACAAGGCTCGCATCACCGATTTTGGTCTTTGTCATTGTCTTGTGAATAAGCGGATAGCGTTCCTCCAAAAATTTATGGAACTTATCAAACTCATTCCAATCAACCAAGCTTGTGTCGTAATTCGAAATCGTTTTGATTTTGATAGCGTCGCTCAAATTTTTACAATAGCGGTCAAAATCGACCCTTTCGGGTTCCTGCTTCTCCGCATTTTCGACGGGCTTCGATTTCCAAAATGCCGCTTTTATAAGCGTGTAGACGATAAGCGCCGCAATAATGCCGAGAATTATCCATAATGCTGTCATAATACTTCCCCTTTCGTAAGAAATAATTATATATTATTTTGTGTCAACAATATATATGTTCGGATTTTTCGGGTGATAATATACGGTCAGCGATTTGTTTTTAACGCTCTTTGCGTATTTTTTATTGACAGAACCGCTTGAAAACGGCTTGCCCTTTCTTCCCGGAACGCTTGAGCTGTCGCAGACAATAACCTTTCCCGTAAACCAAGCGGGTTTGATTTCAATAACACGGCAAACGGCTTTTACGTTATTTTTATAGAGCACCTCTCGTTTTTTCAAGGGCAAATATGCGATTGTTTCTGCTACGGCAAGTCCCAAGCCGAGATAAGCGAGCACATACCAAACGGTCTTTGTCTTAATGTAAATATCCTCTGCGTTTTCAGGATTGTAATAGACGTTTACTTCTTCGCCGATATATGTGTCCTTATCGACAAATTTATATTCCGTTGTGTATCGGTTGCCGTTTGCTAAATAAAAAAGCATATATTTTTTCTTGCCGTCATCCTGCTTTTCAACATGCGAAATATACCCTTTGGTCTTTTCCGCATTCTTTACAAACACCCTGTCTGACAATATAAACGCACTGCCGAGGACAATCAACGCAAGATTAATTACCATAAGCGTTATAAATGCCTTATCAAGATATTTTATCAGTTTTTCTCTCATATAAATCCGCCTTTCAAGCAAGCTGCGTATTAAAACAAAGTAAGCTGCGAGGACTCGGGCAAATCACCGAACGCACCGCACTCCTTGAGCAATTCTATTGTGGATTTACCTGCCTTTGCTCTTGTGGCGAAATCCTCGATAGATACAAACTCTCCGCCGCCGTCATCTCTTGCCGCAGCAAGCGGAATTGCCGCACTGTCGCCTACGCCCGAAAGTGCACCGAACGGCATACGGATTTTTCCGTCCTCAATTATATAGTCCTTCGCCTTTGATTTATAGATGTCAACGGGAAGAAGCTCGATATTTCTCGCCATCATCTCGTTTACGACCTGCAAGGCGGTGTATTGGTCCTTATCCTTTGCCGAAGCTGTTTTTTCTCTGACCTTTTGGTCAATTTCTTTCATCTTTTGACGCACTGCATCTCTGCCCTTTATGACGGTTGAAGCATCCAAATCTCCGCCGCGCACGGTCAAAAACGCCGTGTAATATTCAAGCGGCTTATATATTTTATACCAGCCGAGTCTCAACGCCGCAATGACATACGCCGCCGCATGAGCCTTCGGAAACATATACTTGATTTTACGGCAGGACTCCATATACCACTCGGGTACATTGCAAGCACGCATTGCCTCCTCTGCGCCCTCGGGGAAGCCTATTTTTGCGACAATACCCTTTCTTGTTTTCTCCATAATGTTAAACGCCATACTTGATTCAAGTCCTGCGTGAATAAGGTATGTCATAATACCGTCACGGCAGCCGATAACCTCTGAAATCGTGCAGGTGCCTTTGTTGATAAGGTCCTGTGCGTTGCCGTTCCAAACGTCCGTACCGTGCGAAAGTCCCGAGATCTGCAACAGGTCGGAAAACGTGTGCGGTTGAGCCTCGATAAGCATTTGGCGTACAAACGGCGTTCCCATCTCGGGTATCGAAAGCGTACCTGTTTCGCAGTCAATGTCCTCGGGCTTCAATCCAAGCGGTTCGGGGCTTGTGCAAAGACCGATTATCTTCGGGTCGCAAACATCAACCTCCATTACGGGTATGCCCGTCAAATCCTCAAGGTGTTTATAAAGCGTCGGAACATCATGTCCGAGAATATCAAGCTTAAGAATAGTATCATGAAGCGAATGGAAGTCAAAGTGCGTGGTTTCCATATCGCTCGTTGTATCGTCGGCAGGGTACTGAACGGGCGTGAAATCATATACGTCATACGCATTCGGCACAACGACCATTCCGCCGGGGTGCTGACCCGTCGTTCTCTTAACTCCCGTACAGCCTACCGTGAGCCTGTCCTCTTCCGCTCTCGAAACGGTTTTACCCTTTGCTTCAAGATATTTTTTTACAAAGCCGTAAGCGGTTTTATCGGCAACAGATGCGGTTGTTCCGGCTTTGAACACATGGCTTGAGCCGAACAATTCCTCGGTGTATCTGTGTGCCTTGCCCTGATATTCGCCCGAGAAGTTAAGGTCAATATCGGGCGCCTTGTCGCCGTGGAAGCCGAGGAAGGTTTCAAACGGAATTTCGTGACCGTCTCTGATTAAATCCGTTCCGCATTCGGGGCATTTTGCAGGCGGCATATCAAAGCCCGAGCCGTATTCCCCGTGCTCAAAGAACTGTGTATATTTACACTTCGGGCATCTGTAATGCGGAACTAACGGGTTTACCTCGGAAATTCCTGCCATTGTCGCAACGAATGACGAGCCGACAGATCCTCTCGAGCCTACATGATAGCCGTGATCCTCGGAATCCCAAACAAGCTTTTGTGCGATTATGTAAAGCACGGCAAATCCGTGTTTAATGATTGAATCAAGCTCTCTGTTAAGTCGATTTGTTACGATTTCGGGAACAACTCCGTCTTTTTCGTACCAGTCCTTCGCCTTTGCCCAACAGATTTCACGAAGCCGCTCCTCACTTCCCTCAATGGACGGCTGATATGTACCGTCGGGGAACGGACGAAGCGTTTCTATCATATCTGCAATTTTATTCGGGTTTGTTATAACGACCTCTTTCGCCGTCTCCTCTCCGAGATAGGCAAGGTCCGACATCATTTCCTCTGTGGTTTTGAAATAAAGCGGCGCTTGATTGTCCGCATCCTCAAAGCCTTGCCCCGCCATAAGGATAGCTCTGTACTGTGCGTCAACGGGGTCGAGAAAATGCACATCACCCGTAGCCACAACAGGCTTGCCCAAGCCGTCTGCAATGGATATAAGACGGCGGTTTATGTTTTCAATATCCTCAACGCAGGTGATTTTATCATAGCGCTTATTTCTCTCGGGATTTTTTGCGTTCGGGTCGGAATGAGCCGCAAGCATAAATCTGTTGTTGCCCGTCGGCTGAATTTCAATGTAATCATAGAACGAAGCTATCTCGGCAATTTCCTCGTCCGGAAGCTCGTCAAGTATCGCCCTGTAAAGATTGCCCGCCTCGCACGCCGAGCCGATTATCAAACCCTCACGATGCTTTAAGATTTCGGACTTTGGCATTCTCGGCTTCTTATAGAAATACTTTATATTCGACATCGAAACGAGCTTATAAAGATTTTTAAGTCCCACCGAGTTCTTAACAAGAATTATCATATGATAAGTTGGCAGGTCTTTAATCTCCGCTTCGGGATTTTTCATATCGTCAACAAAGTAAGCCTCAACGCCGTAGATGATTTTTATTTTTCCCTTTGCGGCATTCGCTGCATCGGGGAAACCCTGCACACAGCCGTGGTCCGTAATCGCAATAGCCTTATGCCCCCAGCTTATCGCTCTTTTAACGAGTTCTGCGGGAGGAGTCATTCCGTCCATTGAGGACATATTTGTATGCAAATGCAATTCAACTCTCTTTTCGGGAGCGTTGTCTTTCTTTTCAATCGGCGCTACAAGGCAAATGCTTCTCGGATTGATAACATTTTCGCCTCGGTACTTGTCAAATGACATTGAGCCTGCCAAAACAATATATTTGCCGTCTGAAATATATTCAAGCAAATCGTCACAGTAGTCTTTCTTTTCAAAAATAACTACCGAATACGAATATGTATTGTCTGTAATATTAAATGAAATTATATACTTGTCGCCGTTTTTTGTAAGGCGTGACTCAAAGCCGAATACACGTCCCCACACAACAACTCTGTCATCGGTAGATGTAATATCCGCCATTTTCATAGGTGCGCCCTTAATTTTGTTGCCGTAAATAACCTTTAAGCTGTCGGTATAGTAGGGATAACCCTCCTCGATAACCTCGGCTTTCAAGGGCTCGTCCTTTTTGGCGGGCTTTGCCATAATCTGTTTTTCACGCATCTGCTCGTCTATTTTCTGCTGTTTCTGTATAAGCGTCAGCGTTGAGTCCTCCGCTTCCCCTTCCTGTTCGATAAACACCTTCAAATCTGTGCCAAAGCGCTCCTTGAGAAGCCTCTCAACCGCCTTGTCGCAGCCTGCCGTGCAAAGAACATCCTTACCGCCGTGAGCAAGTCCGATATGAAGCTCGCCCTCGGTTTCATAAGAGAAAACGCAGTCCTCTAAAAAGCCGTTTGATACAACAACTCTGCGTTTTATAATCTCACGCAATTCGCCGTCATATTTATTCGTCAAAAGCGAACCGTCAAAAACAGGCTCGATTGAAAACTCGGGAATACCGAGTCCGTTTGCAATAATCCTGCCTATTGTATCAACTGTTCTCTCCGACATAAGTATAGGGAAAAAGACGACCGCCGTAACGCTGTCGCCTGCTTCATCACTGCTTTTGAGCAATCTCAAAATTTTTGCGTTTTTAAGCGCTCTGTCATATTTCGTAAGCTCGCCTGCAAACTCTGCAAACAAATCGTAAAATCCATTCATATATATGTAAATCCTTAATGTAAATATCTTTAGTTATAAATTGTCTATCTCTTTCAAAAGCTCGCTGACAATTTCGTTCTCCGGAACTTTTTTAAGTATCTCTCCGTGTTTGAAAATAAGTCCGAAGCCATCACCGCCTGCAACTCCTATGTCGGCTTCTTTCGCTTCACCGGGGCCGTTTACCGCACAACCCATAACTGCCACTTTTATCGGCTTGTGAACATTTGCAAGCTCTCTTTCGACATTTTCGGCAAGAGAAATCAAATCGATTTTCGTTCTTCCGCAGGTCGGACAGGAAACTATCTGCGGACAATCCTTTTTAATTCCGACAGCTTTCAAAATACCGAAGCCTGCCGCTACCTCCGAAACAGGATCTGCCGTAAGCGAAACCCTTATCGTGTCGCCTATTCCGTCAAGCAAGAGCGCACCGATACCTGCGGCGGATTTGAGCATACCCATATGGCGAGTACCTGCCTCGGTAACTCCGAGGTGAAGCGGATAATCGCACCTCTCCGCAACAAGTCTGTAAGCCGCAACCATAGTCGGCACATCAGATGATTTTATTGAAATTACTATATCGTTAAAGTCAAATTTCTCAAGCAAGGAAGCGTGTCGCAACGCACTCTCGCACAATGCCTCGGGTGTAACATGACCGTATTTTTTAAGCAAATCCTTTTCGAGTGAGCCTGAATTTACGCCGATTCTAATCGGAATATTTTTCTGTTTGCAAGCGTTTGCAACGGCTTTAATTCTGTCGTCCGAGCCGATATTGCCGGGGTTAATTCTTATTTTGTCAACACCTGCCGCTACGCTTTCAAGAGCGCACTTATAGTCAAAGTGAATATCCGCAACAACGGGTATTTTAACCGCATTTTTTACGGCGTAGAGAGTTTTTACAGCCTCAATATCGGGTACTGTAAGGCGGACGATTTCACAGCCTGCCTTTTCAAGCTCAACCGCCTGCGCAACATTTCCCTCTATATTATGAGCCAAAGCATTGAGCATCGACTGAACGGTAATTTTACTGCCCGAGCCAATTTCAACATTTCCCGCTTTAACAGTTCTTGTAATTCTGCGTTCCATATCCTGCACCCCTTTTTAAGAACGAATAATTCTTACAATATCATTATAGGTTACAAACACCATCAAAAGCATAAGCAACGCCAAGCCTGCCGCATGAACATAGCCCTCGTATTTCGGGTTTATCGGCTTTCTTCTTATCGCCTCGATTATGAGGAAGAAAAGTCTGCCGCCGTCAAGAGCCGGTAACGGCAAAAGGTTTGCTACACCGAGATTTATCGTGATAAGCGCCATTATAAACAGTAAATCGTCCATGTTTCTGTTCGTCGCCGCCGAAGCCGTAACATCTGCGATAATATCTACCGTTCCGACAGGTCCTGCAAGCTCCGAAGCTCCGTATCTGCCTGTTACAATATCAAAAAGGCTCAGCCATACAAGTCTTGCGATTGAAGCCGACTGTGTGAACGAGTTTTTCAAAACGCTCTTAAAGGTTGGCTTTTCACCGACGATAATAAAATCATAGGTTATCAGCGTTACGCCGTTTTGCTCGGTCGTCTGAAATTTAACATCATTGAGCTCGACTTTTTCGCCGTTTCTCTCAACGGTAAAGTCGATAACACCGTCCTGACTTCTGCCCATAAGGAAGCTCAAATCCCTTTCGGAAAAGACCTTATGACCGTCAATTTTTACGATTTTATCGCCCGCCTGCAATCCGTAATTAACGCTTGTGGCACCGTCGTAAAAACTGTGTATGGTGTTTGTTCCTATCAAATCCTTTGTGGTTGACAACAATACCGCCATGATAATTACGCCGAGTATAAGGTTCATTACCGCACCTGCGACAACAATCAGTATCCTCTGAATAAGAGGTCTGTTGTTAAACGCTCGCTCGTCTGTGCTTTTCTCGTCCTCGCCCTCCATGCTGACATATCCGCCTATAGGAAGGCAACGAACGGCATAGGTTGTTTCCCCTTTTTTCTTTTTGAAAACAGCGGGGCCCATACCGATTGAAAATTCGTTTATCTTTACCTTGCAAAGCTTTGCACAGATAAAGTGTCCGAATTCGTGAATCATAATAATAACGCCGAAGAACAACAGCGCAACCGCAATAGTCCACACCTTTGACCAAACACCCGAAGCCGTAATTTCAAGTAATATTTTAACCACCTATTTCTCTTGCAAATTTGTCAATTTCGAGTATATCCTCGAAAGTATAGTTATCATAATGCGGAGTTCTTTCAAGCACCGCTTCAACCCTGTCGGCAATATCCAAAAATCCGATTTTGCCCTGACGGAACATAAGATTTGCCTGCTCATTCGCAGAGTTTACCGCCGCAGGATAAAGTCCGCCCATATTTATAGCCTTTCTGCAAAGGTTTATGCAACGAAAGGTCTCATAATCAGGTTCAAAAAAAGTTAATTTGCCAATCTGTGAAAGGCTCAGCTCTCCGACAGGCGACTCAAAGCGCTCGGGATAAGTCAAGGCGTACTGAATGGGTATTTTCATATCGGGAAGTCCTAATTGAGCTATTACAGAGTTGTCGTCATACTCGACCGCCGAGTGAACAATGCTTTCCCTGTGAACGACAATATCGACATCATCGGGTTTAACGGAAAACAGCCAAACCGCTTCGATAAGCTCAAGACCCTTGTTCATCATTGTAGCGGAATCAATGGTTATTTTAGCGCCCATTGACCAATTCGGATGCTTTAATGCTTTTTCAACCGTAACATCACGAAGCTCATCTGCGGTTTTGCCGAAAAACGGACCGCCTGACGCTGTAAGTATAATTTTTTTCAAAGCCTTGTTAGTAGGTTTACCCTGCAAGCACTGAAATATTGCCGAATGTTCCGAATCGACGGGCAAAATTTCAACCGAGTGCTTTTTAGCCTCACTCATCACAAGCTGACCGCCTGCAACGAGCGTTTCTTTATTCGCAAGGGCAATTTTCTTGCCTGCATAAATTGCGGTAAGCGTAGGTTTAAGTCCTGCCATTCCCACAACGGAATTCAAAACGGTATCGGCACTCTGAATTTCCGCACATTCGCACACGCCGTCCATACCGCCTAACACCTTTATATCGGTATCGGCAAGCTTAATTTTAAGGTCTGACGCCGCCTTTTCGTCAACAAGCGCAACCTTTTCGGGCTTGAATTCACGGGCTTGCTTTTCGATTTCATCAACACTCGAAAAAGCAGTTAAAGCCTTGACGCCGTAACCGCATTTGCGACAGACATCAAGACTTTGCTTACCTATTGAACCCGTTGAGCCTAAAATCGATAAATTTTCAGTCATCAGCATACGACTCCATATAAAGTAATAAATGCATAAAGCATTGTAAGTACAAACAGGGCAGAATCAAATCTGTCCATAACTCCACCGTGACCGGGGAAAAGATTTCCGAAGTCTTTTACTCCGAAATTTCTCTTTATAACAGAGGCTGTAAGGTCTCCGCATATTCCGATAACGGCAAGTGCGAGCGAAACCGCTATTACCCAACCGTAACCGATTGTATGTACAGTGAAATAGCATCTGTCAAAGACCGTAAACAAAACGACATTGCTTACAACCGCACCGACAATACCGCCTATTGCACCCTCAACCGTCTTTTTGGGGCTAATCCTCGGACACAGCTTGTGCTTTCCGAAAAATCTTCCCGAAAAATATGCAAACGAGTCCGAGAGCCAAGCGGCAAACAAGCCGAACAAGATAAAGAACAAATCATAGTGGAAATCGAACTTGTCGGGGTATGTTTCGCTCATATCGTTTAAGAAAATGAACGTCGAAAAGCTCCACGGAACAAAGGTTGTCGAAATGATAACCGAGGCAACCTCCTCGAACTTTGTGTTTTCAAAGTCCGTGAGCATAAGCATAAACAAAACAACGCAGTAAATAACGACTACCGCCGTTACGGGAATGACAATTCCCCTCTGCTCAAGCTCCGGTCTGAACTCATAGAACAACGGAACAAGTCCCGAAAATACAAGGCTTATATAGTATATTGCCTTGTTCTTGATTCCTATTACTTTTTCTATCTCCCTTGCGGCGATAACAGTAAAAATCGCCACAACAATCGAAAGTGCGGGCGTATCTCTGAATGCGAGTACACCTACTGCGAACAACGCCGCCACAATGCCGGTTATCGTTCTTTTAAGCATAAAAATCCCTCAATCCACACAAATTATATTCCGCCGAACCTGCGGTTTCTTTTTTCAAAATTACGAAGAGCCTTGACTAAATCTTCTTCCGAAAAATCAGGCCACAGCACATCCGACGACCAAAATTCCGCATAAGCCGCCTGCCAAAGCAAGAAGTTTGAAAGTCGCTTCTCACCGCTCGGGCGGATTATCAAGTCGGGGTCGGGCATACCTGCCGTGTAAAGATTGTCGGAAATCATATCCTCGGTTATGTCGTCGGGCTTTAGCTTACCCTTTTTAACCTGCTTTGCAAGCTCCCGTACCGAATGTACAATTTCCTGCCGTCCGCCGTAATTTACCGCAATATTGAGGTAAACCTTGGTCTTATCCTTGGTTATTCTCTCACTGTATTTCATCATCGCAAGTATATCCTTGGGAAGTCCCGACTTGTCGCCGATGAAATTCACCTGAATGCCCTTTTCCTCATTCTCCGCCTTGCGTTCGTCAAGCTCTTTAAGATACTCTCTGAACAAATCCATTATTGCGGAGACCTCTTCCTTCGGGCGCTTCCAATTCTCCGTCGAAAACGCATAAAAGGTAAGATATTTAATTCCGAGGTCGCCTGCAAACTCGCCTATTTTTCTAAAGGTCTTAGCTCCCTCGATATGTCCTTTGTAGCGGGGCAAGCCTCTTTCCTTTGCCCATCTTCCGTTGCCGTCCATAATAAACCCGATATGCTTCGGCAACACCTCAAAGGTCGGTAAATTATTCAAGTCCATATTAACCGCCTTTCATAAAAACCGATAATCGCACAACACCCCTCAAAAGAGGGGCTTTGGGCAGATTATATTTCCATAATGTCTTTTTCTTTTTTAGAAGCGAGCTCGTCAGCTTCCTTTACAAACTTGTCTGTAATCTTTTGGATTTTATCCTCGCCGTTGTGAAGGTCATCTTCTGTAATAACGCTGTCCTTCTTCATCTTTTTGAGCTTTTCGATAGCGTCTCTTCTGATAGAACGGATAGCAACCTTGCACTCCTCGGCATACTTGCTTACATCCTTGCAGAGAAGCTTTCTCTTCTCCTCGGTAAGAGGCGGAAAAGCAAGTCTGATAACTCTGCCGTCGTTTGTCGGGTTAATTCCCAAGTCCGAGGTCTGAATAGCCTTTTCAATGGGCTTGAGTGTTGAAACGTCCCACGGCTGAATGATAAGGTTTACACCCTCCTGAACCGAAACGGCAGCCATCTGCTGAATGGGTGTGGGTACACCGTAATAGTCAACTACGATTTTATCAAGAACAGCGGGAGAAGCTCTGCCCACTCTCATTGTAACAAATTCATTGTGAAGTGCCTTTATAGACTTCTCCATTTTTTCTGTTGCGAAATCAAATACTTCTTGCATTATTATTGCCCTCCTGAAATTATTATTTTACTAAAGTTCCGACGCTCTCGCCGTTTACTGCTCTGAGAATATTCTCGGGGTCTTCAAGATTGAAAACCAAAATCGGAATGTTGTTATCCCTGCAAAGCGAAGCCGCCGTGCTGTCCATAACCGCAAGACCCTTGTTCAAAACCTCGGAATGTGAAAGCGTATCATACTTTACAACGTCCGAATACTTGTTGGGGTCTTTGTCATAAACGCCGTCAACGTTTGTCGCTTTAAGAATTACATCTGCGCCGATTTCAGCTGCTCTCAAAGCCGCTGTCGTATCGGTTGAGAAGAACGGACTGCCCGTTCCGCAGCCGAAGATAACAACCTTACCGTCCTCAAGGTGTCTGACAGCCTCATCCCTTACAAACGGCTCTGCGATACGACGCATATCGATAGCGGTCATAACCCTTGTCGGCACTCCCTTTTGCTCAAGCGTGTCTGCAAGTGCAAGCGAGTTCATTACAGTTGCAAGCATACCGATATGGTCTGCTCTTGTTCTGTCCATGCTTCCGCTTGAACGACCTCTCCAGAAATTTCCGCCGCCGACAACAAGTCCTATCTGCACGCCTGTATCGGCGCACTTCTTGACCCAATCGCAAACGGAGCTTATAACGTCAAAATCAAAGCCGTGTCCCTGCTCTCCTGCAAGCACCTCTCCGCTTAGCTTCAACAGTATTCTCTTATAAACCGGTTCCATTCAAATTCCTCCGTACCTCCGCCACATATTTTCGCCGTGCGGATTGCATAAATTTACACATATATTTTACAGTAAATATTCCGTTGTGTAAAGAGCTATTTTGTTAATAAAAATTATTTGAGGGGAATACTCTTGGCACAATGCACAAACTTTGTTGACTTATTATAGAAAAGGTAATATAATTGTAACAATACTATTTATTGGGGAAGGTAAATATATGGAAACTCCTTTTGATATAGGGTTTATTGCCGATTCGTTTAACCTTGACGGCAGCTATGTCGGCTACAAGGTCAAAAACGACGGTCATATAAACTCTACTTACGTTATTGAATTTAACGACAGCGACGGCTGTTCTAAAAAGTACACTCTTCAAAAAATCAACACTTATGTATTTAAGGACGCCGACAAGCTTATGTCAAATATCGTCGGCGTTACCTCACACATAAAAAATAAATTCGATGACTATGAAAGACACACTCTTAATTTCTTGCCTGCGAAGGATGGGAAATACTATATTGTCGGTTCGAACGGCGATTGTTGGAGATGCTACGACTACATAGACAATGCTTACACCTGCAATATCATTGACTCGGCCGATGTTTTCTACAACGCAGGTAAATCCTTCGGCAATTTCCAAAAGCTTCTCTCGGACTATCCGATTGACAAGCTTTTTGAGACTATTCCGAAGTTCCACAACACTTATTCAAGATTTAACGATTTCTTGAAAGCCGTTGAAAGAGACGCTTCGGGCAGAGCTGCAAGCGTTAAGGATGAAATCCGATTTGTTCTTGACAGAGAAGCAGATACAAAGGTGCTTCTTGCAGAGCTTGAAAAAAACGAGCTTCCGCTTCGTGTTACTCATAACGACACAAAGCTCAACAATATTTTATTCGACAGCGAGACAAATGAAGGCATTTGCATAATCGACCTTGATACAGTAATGCCCGGTCTTTCTCTCTATGACTTCGGAGACAGTATTCGCTTCGGTGCAAACACGGCAAGCGAGGACGAAAAAGACCTTTCAAAGGTTTCATTAAGTCTTGATCTTTATGAGGCTTACACAAGAGGTTATCTCTCAAGCGCAAAAGACAGTCTTACCGAAAAGGAAATGTTCTATCTTCCGTTCTCGGCAAAGCTTATGACTCTTGAATGCGGTATGAGATTTTTGACCGACTATCTCGACGGTGATGTTTATTTCAAAACGGAATATCCCGAGCACAACCTTGTTCGTTGCAGGGATCAGTTCAAGCTTGTTGCCGACATTGAAAAGAAATACGAACAAATGCAAAAAGTTACTCAAAAAGCTATAAACGAGGATTAAAATATGCTTGAAATAAAGAACAAGAAATTCTATATGGACTCAAAGCCCTTTGACATATATTCGGGTGCTATGCACTATTTCCGTACCGTTCCCGAATATTGGGAGGATCGCCTGACAAAGCTCAAGGCGGCAGGCTTCAACACGGTTGAAACCTATGTTTGCTGGAATTTGCACGAGAAAAAGCCCAGTGAATTTGACTTTTCGGGTATTCTCGACATTGAAAAATATCTTGAAATTGCTCAAAAGGTAGGTCTTTACGCCATTGTCCGTCCCGGTCCGTATATTTGTGCGGAATGGGACTTCGGCGGCTTGCCTGCTTGGCTTCTCAAGGATAAAAATATGCAAATCCGCTGTATGTACCCCGATTATCTCAAATGCGTCGACCGTTTCTACAAGGAGCTTTTGGCGAGACTTGTTCCCCACCTCGAATCGCACGGCGGCAATATAATTGCAATGCAGGTTGAGAACGAATACGGCTCATACGGTAACGATAAGGAATATCTCCGTTATGTCGAAAAACTCACAAGGGACTGCGGAATTGACTGCTTGCTCTTTACCTCCGACGGAAACACAAATAATATGATTTCAGGCGGCTCTTTGCCCGATATTTACAAGGTTTTGAACTTCGGCTCACGCTCAAGGACAGCCTTCAATGTTCTCAAGGGCTTTGAAAATGACGGTCCGAATATGTGCGGCGAATTCTGGTGCGGTTGGTTTGACCATTGGAGGGACAAGCACCACACAAGAAATTCACTTGAAATTGTAAATGAAATTAAGGGATTTATAGATAACGGTGCAAGCTTTAATATGTATATGTTCCACGGCGGAACAAACTTCGGCTTTACCGCAGGAGCTAATCAAAATCAGGGTCACGGCTACGAGCCGACTGTTACAAGCTATGACTACTGTGCTATGCTTACCGAATGGGGCGACTACACGCCTGCTTATCACGCTGTAAGAAAGCTTTTGTGCGAAAAGCAGGGCATTGAACCGCCCGAGCTTCCCGAAAGTCCGAAGCTTCAGTCAATCGGCAGGGTGGAGCTTACCGAAGCCGCTTCGTTGTTTGAAAATCTCGACAATATCGGCGAAAAGCACCATGTTCCCGTTCCCGAGGGAATGGAATATTTCGGTCAGAATTTCGGCCTTATTTATTACGAAACAACCTTAAACGGCAAGTACAACGCTTCGCCTATGTACGTTAAGAACGTCCACGACTTCGCAGAGGTTTACTTTGACGGCGAGAAAAAGACGAGCATTGACCGTACTCTTTATTCCGTTGAGGGCAAGACAACATTGAAAGATGTTATCTTCAAGAAAAAGAAAGGCGAAAGCTCTCCGTTCCTTATGCCTGCTCTTTCGGGCGAGAGGAAAATCGGCGTTCTTGTTGATACAATGGGCAGAGTGAACTACGGCGAGCGTATGCTTGACCGCAAGGGTATTTCCGATATTTACCTCGGTATTCAACGTCTTATGGGCTATGATGTATGGACTCTTCCGCTTGATAATCTCGACAAGCTCAAATATTCATCAAGCGTTAAAAAGGATGAGCCTGTATTCTTAAAGGGCAGCTTCAAGACCGACTCGAAAGCAGATTGCTTTATTCATCTTGACGGCTTCAACAGAGGCTGCGTTTACATAAACGGCTTTAACCTCGGAAGATTTTGGAAGGTTGGACCTCAAAAATCGCTTTACATACCGGGCACGCTCTTAAAGGACGAAAATGAAATTATAGTTTTCAATATCGGCGGTTATTCCAAGCCGACAGTATCAATTACCGACAAACATGATTTAGGGTAACGATATACAAAAAGCACCGAACACAGAGGCAAGCGCTTCGTGTTCGGTGCTTTGCTTTATTTTAATAAATTACATAAGTGAAAGGTAAAGCTGTTTGATTTCCTCAACGCTTGTATCTCTCGGGTTACCCGGACGGCAAGCGTCATCATAAGCCGACTGAGCAATGAAGTCAACATCCTCGGGCTTAACAATATCCTTGAGGTCAGCAGGAATTCCGACATCCTTTGAAAGCTGTTTAACTGCGTCAACAGCAGCCTTACGAGCCTCATCAAGTGACATTGCGTCAACGCCCTCAACTCCCATTGCCTTTGCAATATCTCTGTACTTTTCGCCTGTTGCGGGAGCGTTGTATTCCATAACTGTCGGGAGGATTATTGCGTTTGCAACGCCGTGAGGTGTGTCATAAACTGCGCCGAGCGGATGAGCCATTGAGTGAACAATTCCCAAGCCGACATTCGAGAAGCCCATACCTGCAACATACTGACCGAGAGCCATACCCTCTCTGCCCTCTGCGGTGTTTTCAACTGCGCCGCGAAGCGATTTTGAAATGATTTCAATAGCTTTGAGGTGGAACATATCGGAGAGCTCCCAAGCAGCCTTTGTGATATAACCCTCAATAGCGTGAGTCAAAGCGTCCATACCTGTTGCTGCTGTCAGTCCCTTAGGCATTGATGACATCATATCGGGGTCAACAACTGCGACAACGGGAATATCCTTCGGGTCAACGCAAACCATCTTTCTGTTCTTCTCTGCGTCTGTGATTACATAGTTAATTGTAACCTCTGCCGCTGTGCCTGCGGTTGTCGGAACTGCGATAATCGGTACGCACTTGTTCTTTGTCGGAGCAACGCCCTCGAGCGATACAACATCCTCAAATTCGGGGTTTTCGATTATAATGCCGATAGCCTTTGCCGTGTCCATTGAAGAACCGCCGCCGATTGCGACGATACAGTCAGCACCCGAAGCCTTGAAAGCCGCAACGCCTGTCTGAACATTCTCGATGGTGGGGTTGGGCTTAATCTGTGAGTATATTTCGTAGTCGATCGACGCATTTTCCAAAACATCGGTAACCTTTTTTGTAACGCCGAACTTCAAAAGGTCGGGGTCGGAGCATACGAAGCATTTTTTGAAGCCTCTGCCCTTAACCTCGGTTGCAATCTCGTTGATTGCGCCCTTTCCGTGATAGCTTGTTTCATTAAGTACAAATCTGTTAGCCATAATTTTGACTCCTTTACACTTATTTTATATACCTTGAGAACTTTCTCTCAACAATTTTATTATAAAACTAAAAAAGTGTATATGTCAATATTTTAACAATGTCAATACGCAAAATTTACAGACTGTTAAAAACAATGTTTGATATTGCTATTATTCGAGATTTAGAATATAATATAGTAAATGACACACAGTACAGGAACAGGAGGTTGTTATGGAATTTATGTCTGCAAAAGAAGCCGCTGATAAATGGGGTATTTCCCAAAGAAGAGTGGCGGTTTTGTGTTCTGAACAGAGAATAGCCGAAGCGACTATGGTCGGAAATATGTGGATTATTCCTTCTTCCGCAGAAAAGCCCATAGATGCAAGGAGTACACGATATAATCGAACCGAAGGAAAAACCGTTAAACCTTTCTTGAAGTGGGCAGGCGGCAAAGGGCAACTGCTCAAAGAAATTGAAAAATATTATCCGTTCAAAAACGGTAAAATTACTAAATATGCAGAGCCATTCATTGGTGGCGGAGCAGTTTTGTTTGATATACTCGACAAATACGATTTAGAAGAAGTTTATATTAGCGACATTAATGCTGAACTTATCAACACCTATCGCATTATTCGTGATGATATAGATGCTTTAATTGAAATGCTCTATGCAATGCAGAATGATTTTATTCCGTTAGATACAGACAATCGCAAAGTATACTATATGGAAAAGCGTGAGCGTTTTAATGATTTAAAGGTCAATGGAAATGAGAACATCAACATTGAAAAAGCGGCATTGATGATTTTTTTGAACAAAACCTGTTTTAACGGACTTTATCGTGTTAATAAAAAAGGATTGTTTAATGTTCCGATGGGCGCATATAAAAATCCGATGATTTGTGATGAAAGCAATCTTCGTGCAGTATCGGAAAAATTGCAGAATGTTACAATCGTATGCGGTGATTACAGGAAATCAGCAGACTTTATAGACGAAAACACTTTTGTTTATTTCGATCCTCCGTACAGACCGATAACTGATACGGCAAGCTTTACAGCTTATACCGAGAGTTTATTCAATGATGATGAACAAGTTGAGCTTGCGCATTTCGTTGAGCTTATGCACAGAAAAGGTGCAAAAGTTGTTGTCAGCAACTCTGATCCAAAGAATTCAAACACGGATGATGATTTCTTTGACAACATTTATTCGGCTCATAAAATCAAACGAGTAGAAGCAACACGTATGATTAACTGCAATAGCGAAGCAAGAGGAAAAATCAAAGAATTGCTTATTTCTAATTTTTAAGGAGAATATGTATGAAAAACAGAGATTTTAATAATTGGCTGTCCGGTTTTCGTGAGAGTATCGCAGATTATGGTTATTACATAGATTTTGAAAAGGTTCATAGAAATGTAGATAACATCAAGGTTGAACTAAATATCTTGAATTCACTTATCGGCTCTAAAAATATCGAAGCTGATTTTGAGAGTTTAATGAGAAAATATCCTGAAGTATTGAAGTGTATCCCTCTGCTTTTAGCGGTTAGAGCAAACGAAATATATGCCATTGACAGCGAGGGAGAATTTACATATAACTTCAAAAAGCCAAATCTTTCGGTTGAGCAATATAAGGTGTTTATGCGTAAAACGGGTCTTTTTGATTTGATTGAAAATCATATAGTCAACAATCTTGTCGATTACGCAACAGGTGTTGAAACAGGACTTGATTCAAACGGAAGAAAAAATCGTGGCGGTCATTTGATGGAAAACTTGGTGGAAAGTTTTATCAAAAAAGCCGGATTTGTTAAAGATGAAACTTGTTTCAAAGAAATGTATATTTATCAAATTACAGAAAAATGGAATATAGACTTATCTGCTATCTCAAACCAAGGCAAAACAGAAAAGCGTTTTGATTTTGTGGTTAAGACACCTAATATGATTTACGGTATCGAAACTAATTTTTACGGAGGCGGCGGAAGTAAATTAAATGAAACAGCACGCAGTTACAAAGCACTTGCTCTCGAAACCGATACAATCGACGGTTTTACTTTTGTTTGGTTTACCGACGGAAAAGGTTGGACAAGCGCTCGCCATAATCTTGAAGAAACCTTTGATGTTATGGAACACGTTTACAATATTAAAGATATGGAAGATGGTGTGATTAGCGAGGTTTTTAAATAATGGCAAAGAAAATAACAAAATGGGCGCCTGATGATTTTGAGTTGGAAATGACAACACATTGGTCTTTTCCAAAGCGTGGCGATTGGGCAACTCACGATGCTAAGTGGCGTGGAAATTGGTCTCCCTATATTCCACGAAATATTATATTAAGATATTCAAAAGAGGGCGATGTAGTTCTTGACCAATTTGCAGGCGGCGGAACTACACTCGTTGAAGCAAAGCTTTTGAACCGTGATATTATCGGCGTTGATGTCAATGATGTTGCACTTGATAGGTGCAAAGAAAAAATAGATTTTGAGCATGAAGGCGCAAATGGAAAAGTTTACATCCGTAAGGGAGATGCCAGAAATTTAGATTTTCTTTCAGATGAAAGTATAGACCTTATTTGTACACATCCACCCTATGCCGATATTATTAAATATAGCGATGGCGTTGACGGAGATTTGTCGCAACTCAAAGTCAAAGATTTTCTTGAAGAAATGAAAACGGTAGCCGATGAAAGCTACCGAGTTTTGAAAAAAGATAAATTTTGTGCCGTACTTATGGGCGATACAAGACAAAAAGGCTGTATGATACCTATGTCTTTTGATGTTATGAAAATATTTCAAGACGCCGGATTTACTCTTAAAGAGTTGATTATCAAAGAACAACACAACTGTAAAGCAACAGGATATTGGAAAACAAATAGTGTAAAATATAATTTTTTGCTCATAGCACACGAATATTTGTTTGTGTTTAGGAAATAAGTAAATATAGTCAATTTCAGCATCATCATTCATATTACATATAATAAAGGAAGCCAATCGTCGATCGGCTTCCTTTGCTTATCTCTTTATTATTCCTATTATAACTAAATGCAACGGATAATAGATATAGAAAAACCATTTCATAAACTTGTTGATTTTAGGGTTGCTTCCCCTTTTGCCGTTATACATTGAAAGCACGGGGATTGAAAGCGCAACGCCGAGCTGTAAAATGCCGTAAACCGCATCTATTGCGAAGAAATACACCACGACATAAAGGCACACATAGAACATCATCCATGTCATTTGCTTTTTGAAATTTCCTCTGTTCGTGCCGATTGCCATAATGCAAAGTGCGGCAATACAACTCCAATCACTCGGCAAGGTCACAACGCAGATTAAAATAATCGCAAGAACTTTTACGGGCATTTTTATTCTCTTTGAATCCGCCGCACGAAGCATTACAAGCCCCCACGCAAGCGACCACATAACGCTTGTTTGATTTAGGAAACCGCCATAGTAAAACGGAATGAACGATTTTGCGTCAACAAAGCTCTCCGAAAAGAAAATATAAGCAAAATGTGAGATAATCGAGAACGCAAAAAGCCTTGCTGTGTATTTGTTTATGTTTTTGGTGTAATGATAACCCTCTGCGATAAAATAGCACATTATCGGGCAGGTAAGTCTGCCGATTATATGCATTACAAGCGGTAAAATTCCCGTCGGATAGCCCGAAAAAGCCGCCCAAGCTATATGGTCAACCGTCATTGCGAGTATCGCTATCAATTTGAGCTGATTTGAATTGAGAATTTTAGCTTTTTCCATATCAAAACTCCTAAATTATTTCTATAACCATTCTATCACACAAATTATTTTCAAGCAATAAGTTAAATAGTAAACCCCTGACACGAGGTCAGGGGTTTTAATATGCTTTAGTTTTTAGTTAACTTTTGCACCTTCATCTTCTTCGTCCTTGCGCTTTTTACGCCAAAGGATAAAGAACAAAATGAACAAGCCGTCAAGTGCAAGAACAAAGGTTGCAATAAGGTTCTCCTTTATAAGAGCACCTGTTTTTGAGATGATCGGATGGTCCTTGATAATATCGCCCTTATCCTTATCGGGTTCGGGAGTCGGTGTGGGAGTAGGTTCTTCCTGTTCCGGTCCCGACGGGATAATATCAATGCTTCCGTCTGCATTTACAACAAAATTGAGCCAAACCTCAGAAGTGTCCTTCGGTACGGTAACAATTCTTGTTCCGTCGTCAAGCACAACAACCGAAACCTCGGTAGCTGTATCGCTTACGCTGATAACAAACTCTTGTTTACCTGCAAGGTTTTCATCTTTGTCATAAATTGAAACGGTATGTCTGCCGTCCTTTATTTCATCAAGCTTGTATGCACCTTTTTTGTCGGCAGTTGTGTCAAATTCACCGAAGTCAAATTCGAGCTTTGCCGAGGGCATTACATCCTCGCCTTTATAGACCTTACCTTTAAGGCTCATTCTTACGCATGGGTCATCGGTAACAGACGGGTCGTTACAATCAATGAAAACAAAGTTAATGTCAACGTCCGTTACAACATTTTCAAGCTTGAGCTGTCCGTTCACAACCTGTGCGGTTACATCCTCGCCGTTTACAAAAACTGACTTAAGGTGTGAATCGGGTTTAGCAATAATATCAAGCGTTACTCCGTCAAAACGGTTGACGATTATCTTGTCTCCGCTGGTCATTCTCCGTCCCGAGTGGAGAACATAGCCTCCCTCGTTAAAGGTTACGGTAATTTCATGCGAATCCGGTACTACTGTGCTAAGGTTCATGTTTTCGGCAAATACTGCAAGCTGCATGGTCAAAACTAAAATAAGACACATTATCACGCTGCAAGCCTTTTTCATGAAACCACCTCCTTATAATACCAAATTGCAATTAAGCTGCTGTGTATGTTACCGTATAAGTCATTGTGCCGACATATTCTGCAATCGGTACTCCGGAGAAGTCTGCGATTGTAACGGTAGTAGCTGAATCAACAGCGTTGTTTACTTCGTTATAAACAGCCTCTTCGCCGTTAGCAACTGTAAATGTAAGAGTAGAAGCAGTGCCTGCATTTGTCATCTTACCGCCATCGTTAGCTTCAGCCTTAACTGCAAGTGTGTCGCCGAGCTTAAGCTGTGATGTAACTGTGTATTTAGCGTCCTGTGCTGTTGTGTCGCCCCAAGCAACATCAACAGAAGCGGGAATTGTTACTGTGTATGTGTATGCGTCAGTACCGTCAGTCTTTGTAAGTGTTGTCTTAACATCTGCGTTAGCGTTCTGCGGAACTGAATCCTTGTTGATTTCGGTTGCAAATACAGGTACGCAAATGCTTGCGAGCATCATAACTGCAAGAATTATAGAAATTACTTTTTTCATTGTAAACTCTCCTTATAAATTAAGCTGCAACAACCTGTGCTGTGAAGGTAAGCGTATCGGTGTACTCGTCGATAGCTGCGTTAGCCCATGCTGTGCCTGCAACATTAACGGTTACAGTCTTAACGAATGTGCCTGCCGCAACAACGGAAGCTGTTGTCTTAACAGCTGTAATGTCGCCTGTGATTGAGTAAGCGAGTGTTGCGCCGCTTGCCGATGTCATATTAGCGTTATTCTGTGCTACATCAACCTGAATAACCTTACCTGTTTTAAGCTGGCTTTCAACAGAATAATTGAAATTCTTTGAGCTGTCTGTGTTTGCTGTGTTCCACGGAATAGGCATCTCTGCAGGAATTGATACTACAAAAGTACCGTTGTCCGTAACAGCTGAAATATCGGTTTTAACCTGTGCTGTGCCCTTGCCGTCGGGTGTTGTCTTATCGATTGTTGCCGCAAAGCAAGGTACACAAATAGCAGCTATCATAAGAACTGCTACTGCAATTGAAAGAATCTTTTTCATTTTAAGCACCTCTCATTAAATTTAAGCTATTGCAACCGTGAATGTAAGTGTGTCCTGATATTCGCCTACTACTGCTGATTTCCAAGCTGTATCAGCAACATTTACGTTGATTGTCTGGTCAGCTGCCGGATAAACAACGGGGCCTGCTGCTGTGAAAGCTGTTGTACCGCCCAATGTGTAAGCGAGTGTCATTGAATCAGCGCCTACTGCGTAGGTCATAACGTCGTGTCCTGAAACATTAACTGTGAGCTTCTTGCCGTAACCAAGATGTGACTCAACGCTGTAAGTCAAATCCTGAGAAGCCTTGCCCCACGGAATTTCAGTTGTTGCGGGGATTGAAACGATGAACTTTTCAGCATTTTCGCCTGCTTCGTCAACAGTCTTTGTCTTAACGATTGCGTCGCCTGTGCCGCCGTTAGTTGTGATGTCAGCTGCGAACGAGGGAACGCAAATGCTTGCGAGCATAAGAGCTGCGATAATGATAGAAACAATCTTTTTCATTTCGGTTTATCTCCCTCCGCCTGTTATATAGCCTCAACTGAAACGGTGTATGTGAGTGTATCGGAATACTCCTCAACTACTGCCTTTTTCCAGTTTACGCTGTCGATTTTAACCTTGAGATCCTGCTTAACGCCTGAATCTGTTGCTTCGTCATAAACAACGGGTGAGGTTGCAAGGAAGGCATCAGCACCTTCAAGAACATAAGCAAGTGAATATGCGCCGTCTGTTGTTTTCATTGCGCCTGTGCCTGCTACAACAACCTTAACAGCCTTGTTTCTTGCAAGGTGTGATTCAACTGTGTAGCTGACATCTGTTGCCTCTGTGCCCCACGGAATTACTGTATCTGCAGGAATTTCAATTGAATAGTTTTCTCCGCTTGTGCCGTCCTCTTTAGTTGTTGAGGTCTTAACGATAACATCTGTTGCACCTGCGGTTGTTACTGTTGCAGCAAAGCTCGGAACTGCTACGAGAGCGAGCATCATTACTGCGAGAACTACTGATAATACTTTTTTCACATCGATTTCTCCTTTCAAATTAAGCATTTGTATATTCAGCTGTAAAAGTAAGAACATCTGTATGCTCGCCTGATGCAGCCTGTTGCCATTGTGCGTCCGCTATTGAAACTGAAAGCGGAAAGCTCTTATCGTAGTCGCCTGCGAAGAATGCGATTGCGTCTGCGCCTGTAAGCGTATAAGCAATTTTGCTTGAAGCGGAAGTTGTGCTTACAAGGCTGTAATCGTTAGCCGAAGCTACCGAAACCTTAACCGTCTTGCCGGGCGACAAGCGCATAACCGTTGCCGTAACCGAACCGAGAGCGTACGATGACGACTCCCATGGAATGTCTGTGTCTGCCGGGAATGTAAGCTGATATTCATCAGTTACGCCGCTGCCGGTTGAAATGGTCATTGAATCAGCAAAAGCAGGCAAAACGCACACGCTAACCAAAATCAATGCAAAGACAACCGCTAAAAATTTCTTCATCTTTGTTTACTCCCTTCTTTATTACGGTGTTGCATCTGTGTAAGTGACCGTATAAGTTAATGTTGTTTTATATTCGCCGACCGGAACAGCATCCCAACCGCTTACTGCAAGATACGGTGTGGTGTTGAGTCCTACGTCGGTATTTATACCTGTAAAGTCGCTCGGGTCAAAGCCCTTGTAGTTGTAAGTAAGGTTGAACGACGGATTTGAGGAGGTCAGCTGACCTGCGCCTGTGTAAGCTCCTGCCGAATCAGGTGTACCGTTACAGGTTACCGCAACATTCAATTTTGCACCTGCTTTAAGCGAGGTCGAAACCCTACAATCTACGCTTTGGTCTGTTGAATCGTCCCACGCTACGTTAAATTCCGCAGGAATTGTAACCGTATATGCGTCGTTGGGTGTGTAAATAACCTCAAGCGTCTTTTTAAGCTCCTTGCCCGTGCTGTCCTTGAGCACAGCTCCCGCATCATCCGTGTAGGTGAATACGAGTTTATCGGAAACTGCGTTTGCAACCGCAAGCTCGGCAGGTACGGAAACCTCAACATTTACAGTTAAGGGGGCGCCCGGGGTAAGAGTATTATCGGCAACATCGCTCAATTTAACTCCTGCCGTCAAATCAGCCGCACTGTATGTCTTTGTGATGCCGTTTACGGTAACCTTAACGTCATACGCCGCATTCTCGCCGAGAGCGTTCTGCAACTTTCCGTTTGTGGAAGTCAACTTGATTTGTGTATTAACAGGTGTTGCCGAGGGAAGCTGTTCTGAGTAGGTTACCGAATACGTATCCGTCTCACTCAGCTTATCCTTTGAAAGATATACCGTTTTATCTGTTGTATCGGCGCTATATCTCGGGAACAATCTCAAAATATCCTCGATACCGTAAGCAGCTTCGGGATTTGCGGTAGAGCCTACCGTCTCGCCGTCATAGAGCTGCTTGATTTTAGCGTAAGCGCTTATAAAGCTGTTATACTCGTCAACGGTGTCCTTGATTTTCTCAAGCTCGGATGCTGTGAACAGCTCTTGAGCATCAAGCTTGCCCTTTGTCTGATTGAACAACGCCGTGTATTCCTTTGAAAGCTTAACTGCGCCTCCGTCAATCGCTCCTGTCGCACCGATAACATCCGTATATGTCTGACCGTTTCTCAAAACCTTAGAAACTGCCTTTGCAGCGTTTGTGAACCTTGTATACATTTCAGGCATTGCGGTTGAGTCCTGCATAAGAAGCTTTGCATAATACGGAAGTGCCTGATAGCTGTTCTTTGCGTTTTCAAGCTTTGTAACACCGTCGCCGTCAAGTGTCAGCAAACTGATTGCCGTTCCGTTGACGTCGTATTTGGTGTACATTCCCTGAACCTCTGTCTGGAACGCCTTAATCTCTGCGAGATATTCCTCAAGGAGCTTACAGCGTTTAGCCGCAAGGTACGCATTTTGAAGCTTTTCGGCAGGCGTCAAAGTATCTGTCGCCGAAGTCTTAACATCAAGTAATGCCTTTTTCTCATTACTGAAGCGTTTGTACGACTCCTCGTAAATCGAGATTATCTCATCAACCTGTGCCTGCGTTATACCGTAAGCCGCATAGTTGACTGCAACGCTTCCGTCCGCAGCCGTTACGAAGCCCGGATATGGCAAGCCGTTCTGTCCGCCGGGGTACTGAACATCAGGTCCTGTGACCGTATCGTTCTTTGCCGTACCCTTAACCTCTGCGGGCAAGCCGTTAATCGCCGAAAGCGTTTCGTCAATTCCCGTAGAGCCTTTATCAAGTATGGGTTGCGGTTTAAGAGTTGTGTCTGCTACCCATGTCTCATATTTTGTCAAAAGAGCGTCTGCTTTCTTAACAGACTCAAGAGTTTTCTGATAATCACTGAGTGAGTTATAGAGTGCTCTTGCGTTTACAACCTCTGTTGCAAAGCCTGTGCCGTAAACGTCGATTTTTGAAACGTTTGTTTCGAATACCTCTGACGGTAAAGCCTTAACCTGAAGCAGCTCGTCGAAGTTCTTATCGTTGATGCCTCTTGCCGCAGCCTTATCCGAATAGAAATTCTTGTCGTAAGAGAAGCCGACGTTATCAACCGTAAACGACTTTCCTTCCAAATCCCTTGCGTCCTCCGCCGATACGGGAGCAACGCCGATACTTACACGGAAAATGGAGTTGAGTGCCTCTGCCGACTCATCAAGCTTTGCATTTGAAGTAATCAAGCCGCCGAGACCACGCTTGAAGTGGAAAAGCGGAATCATTATATAGCCCTTATAGTTGTGAAGTGACAAGTCCTTTACTCCGTCGCCGTCGGTGTCAGCACCGTAGTCTGAAGTATAGTTATACATTCTCGGCGAAGTTTCGTTCGTCGCCTTGACCCATTCACCCGTTGTCGGGCTTAAAAGATAGAGATAGCTGTCCCTGTTGCTGCTGCCGAGGTCAACGCCAAAGTTGTTCGGCGAACCGTCATAGCCTGCGCCTATTGTAACTGTAAAGCTGTAATTATTAAGCTGTGAGAAGTCCGCATAGAATACAAGTGAAAGCGGAATAGCGCCCGGGGTGTCGGTAAAGGGCTTTGAAAGGTCCCCGAGCTTAACATCGGAGGTTCCCATGTTGTTCTTAACCAAATCAACATATTTTGAGAAATCCTGACAGTCCTTCGTGAAGCTCATATTGTTGAAATAACCGCTGTTTGCGTCATAAAGGTTATTCTTAATTGTAAGAGTTGCGCCCTTTGTTCCCTGCGCACCACCGGTTGAGGAAATGTAAGCCTCACCGCCGTACTGCTTGATTTCATTCATTGAAATAGCATTCTTGAGCTGGTCTGTCTCATTGTCGCCCCAATAGGTGGACTCCTGACCGTGGCTTGAGTGTCCGCTGATTGACATAAACGAACCCGTCCAGGTTATGAAGCCCTTTTTGTAGTTATAGTCCTCATTCAAGGTACCTGCGTTACTTGCATTTTCAAATCTCCAAGCATTTGTGCCCGGCGTAAGATTTTCAAATGTATTGAACGGTACAAACGGGTTATCTGTAAGCTTCTGTCCTACAACTACACTGTTTGCCTGAAGAACGTTCTGGAAGTAGTTGAAGTAGTCAAGAAGCTTCTGCTCCTCTACATCGCCGAGCGTATCAAGCTGACCTAAGTTGAGCTTTGAATAAACCTTATAAATTCTTGTAATCTCTGCCTTTATCTCGTCGGTTACGGCTATCGAATCGGTAATATTCGGTATTTTGTCAAGGTCTCTTGCGAGCCTCCAAATAATATCGTTAGCGCCCGAGTTTTCAGAACCGAGTGTTCCTGCCGCATCACATTCAGCCTTTGCCGTTTTGTATTTCTGCCAAACGGAGGTCATACCGAGAGCCGCTGCCTTAGCGTCAAGGTTAGCGTCCTCAAGGAACGAAGCGTCAATCTTTTCAGTTGCCGTCTTATTGTATTCCTTGATTGATTTCTTGTAGCCTGCGATAAGAGAGTCAATGTATTTAACCGCACGGTAGTCGCTCCAGTCGGGGTCGTCAATGTACTTTTGGCAAGCATTGAATATAGCGCGCGGAATTTCAGTTTCCTGATCGTAATAATTCTTAACGGGGGCGCCTGTGCTTACTGCTCCGTTAAGCGTATTTTCATTGTACTGCTGACCGTCTGTACGGTAGAACAATATGTTGTCGAGAAAAATCTTTTTGCCTATGCTGTTCTGGCTTGTTTCAAGGCTCGGATTAGCCGCATCTGCCGTACAGCCCGTAAACTTAAAGCCTGCGGACATAATATCCTCGATAGCCTTATAGCCGTTTTCACGGTTTACAACGTTTCCGTCAGCATCAATGTACGCTTTTTTGGGAAGCTCTGCTGCGGTTTTACTTCCCTCCGAAGCATCCATACAAGGCGCAAGCATCAAGCCGCCGTTGACATAGTAACGGCTGTATGTGCCGGGTCTGTCAACCGTAAAGGCATAGTGTCTTACAAGAAGCGCATCCGAGATAGATGTTCCCGCAGGGTCAACCACTACCGGATTTGCAAGCTTAATTATATCATTATAGTATTTTTCTGCTCTTTCGGCAGTCTTATTGTTGATAAGACTACCGTGATAAATATCATTACCGTCTATTTTCGGTTTGTTTGTTCCGAACTCTGTATTGGAAGCGGTAACGATAGAATCCGTCTCGGAGCACATAAATTTAAGCGGTACGCTTACATATCCGCAGAAATGGTCAAGGTCTATAGTACCGTCTGCGCTGAGCAACACCTTTTTCCAACCGCCGTCTGCCTGCTGAAGATACAAGTAGGGAGCTTCTCCCGTGTATCCGGGCTTTGAAGCGCCGATAGCCGCACCGACAGTCGAATAAATTATATCGCCGTATCTGTTGAAGGCGTTTTTAGCGTCTGTATAGCTGTTATCATAGTCTTGCGCAAACCACTTATCGTTTGAACGCAGGCGAAACGAAAGTCCCGTTACGCTGACCTGTGAGAAGTCAACATAGAACCAAACCTCGGAAGCGCCTGCCGGATCCCATGTCTGACGGCTCCAAGCAACGTCGAACACCTGCGGAACAGCCTCCGTGGGAGCAGACTCAATACGCATCGAATAGCCTTTTGTTCTGCTGTAATCAGTCAGGTTGCCGCTTGCGTCATAAGTATATTTCTTTGCGCCGACGTCATTTGTGCTGCCGCCGTAGGTAAGATGATTACCCTCCTGCATAAAGTCAAACGAAGCAGATTTACCACGGGTGTTATTATCGTCCTGCGTTCTCTCTGTTGTTCCGTAGGAGGAATAAGAACCGTGGTTGTCGTCGTCCGACTTGCTTTCAAATGTAAGGATTTCACGGGCAGCGTATGCGTTCGGTGTAACGGGCGCATATTCACTTTCATCATATATGAAGGTCGGAACATCGGAAACATAAGCGTTTACAGGTTCAGAGAACCAACCCTCGCTGTCAAATGCCACAACCGACACATTGTAGCGGTGATCCTCTAAAAGTCCCGTGCTCAATTTCTGTTCGATTTCTGCCTTTGTGATTTCAGCCGAATACGGCGCCGTACCTGTCGGCTTAACTATTTTACGCAATACAACCGTATCCGTATGCAGGCTTGTGTATGTACCGAGGTCAACAAGCTCTAACATATAGCCTGAAATAGTTTTCGCCTTTTTAAGCACGCTGACAGTAGCCTCGGGGAAGCTGACCGAAATTCCCCCATCGGCATTGATTGACGCCGATACCTCACGTGCATCATCGTCGTTAAAGGTCGGTATCGGGTCGTATGTACCCGGATCTGCCGCCAAAGTAAACGGTACTGATGTTACCAACAGCACGATACTCAACAGCAAGGCAGTTATGCTTTTCCCGAGTTTAATTTTCTTATCCCTTTGCATAAACTGCAACTCCTTTCCAAAAATCAATATATAATAGTATAGTAAAATTATTAAGAAGCGATTATAGTCGTTTTAATATCCATATTATTAAGCTCTCTCTGCTCGCTGTCGAAGCTGAAGGTCTTAACATGTACTATTGCGTTATAGGTTCCTGCCTCAAGAGCCTTATTCATTGTAAACGCCGAAATTGAATATCCGGGCGGTAACAGGTTTGAGGTATAAATAATTTCACCCGTATCCGAAAGCTCGATTTGAATAACGAAGTAACAAGGGTTTTCCTCAGGGTTTGAGAAAACGAAGCTCTGCTCCTTCGTACCTGCTTTCAATTTCATTTCGGTAATACCCGGCACCTTAATCTGTACGCCCTTTGTATTTGTCTTAACAGGGACTGAAATTTCTCCGTTACCCAAAACCGCATTCGGGTCAATTACTCCGATCGGCTTTGTAGTCTCCGGCTCGCCGTTATTTGACGGTACAAAATTCTTAATCAAAAATATAAGACCGACAATCACCGCCGCCGCAATCAGCAAATACAAAAGCCACATAAGAAGTGCGCTCTTGACAACGGCTATATATTTACCGTCACCGACTTCTATATAACCTTTAACTTGGGAAAACGCAGGCTTGCTCGGCTTATATACCTTTTCCTCCTGCTCGTTAGAAACAAGCACGCCGATTTCCTCGTCTCCCTTGCCAATCTGACCGACAACGCTGTAACCGCCGCCGGGGTAAAGGCTTTTCATCTGCTTTTTAAGAATGTAGGCTGTCTCGAAATCAGCTTTCTTATCCCGAAACACTCCGTCGCCCGTAAAAGATGACTGAATAAATCTTAAATCAGACAATTTCAGTTCCTCCGTTTTCCTTTTTCTGCACACATTCACGGAAAGTGTACGCTTTATGGATCAAACAATAAATTAAAACAGTTATCCACCTTAAATTTATATATATTTTATCAAAGCATATATAGTAGTTTGACATTCAGTAAATGTTTTTTGCCTTTTTTGAGAAAAAAGATTGTGAAGTTTTAGACGGTTTTTCGGCGAATTGTACAATAATTATTTTTTTCGATTTTTTTCGCAAAATAAAACGGTTGTGACTATGTCCGAAATCGCCTAAAATCCAACTGTTATGTGTATTCTGACAGCGTACACTATATATATTACATCTCAAACCAAATTTGACGTAAATTTACAAAATATGCTTTTCTGTTTATTTTCTGTGTGTTACAATATATAATATGAAGAAAAAATCAGCGTTAGGAGTGTTTGTATGCATATTTTAGTTGTCGAGGACGAAAGGGCGCTTTGCGATACGATTGTCCGCAGCTTGAAAAGCCTTGCTTACAGCGTAGATTTTTGCTATGACGGTAAAACCGCAACAGAAATGCTCGCAGTTGAAAAATTTGATCTCGTTGTGTTAGACCTCAATCTTCCCGAGGAGGACGGTATGAGCGTGCTCAAAACACTTCGTCAAACCGATTTTGATACAAAGGTGCTGATTTTATCGGCTCGTTGCGAGGTTGCCGACAAGGTTGCAGGCTTGGACGCAGGTGCAAACGATTATCTTACAAAGCCGTTCCATTTAGACGAGCTTTCGGCAAGAATACGCAACCTGACGCTTAGGCAATTCACTCAAAATGACGTTGTTTTAACCTGCCGTGAGCTTTCGTTTAACACTAAAACCCGCAAAGCCTCCGTCAACGGCGAAGATTTGTCTTTAACCCGCAAGGAAACAGGCATACTCGAATATCTTATGCTCAATCAAGGTCGTCCTATAAGTCAAGAGGAGCTTATTGAACATGTCTGGGACAGCAGTGTTGACAATTTCAGCAATTCAATAAGAGTGCATATTTCGTCACTTCGAAAAAAACTTCGCACGGCTCTCGGCTATGACCCTATCAGCAACCGCATTGGCGAAGGTTATGTTATGGAGGGCAAATAAATGAAAAAGCTTTCTTTGCAATGGCGTATAACCTTGATGACCGCAACTCTCGTTTTAATAACCTGTGTGCTTATGAATTGTCTTATAAGCTACTCGGGTAAGTATTATATGGACTCAATCGTCAACGATTTATCGTCTTACTCCGATATCGAAAACGGCGAACCCGACTCATTTAATCCCGAAAGTAAAAAAGCAGATCCCAACCTTACTATTATAGTAAGCGGTGCGCAGGAGTCTTTTAGCACAACGAATTGGTATATCACGGTTGCCGTTACGCTTTTTGGCGGAATACTCGCATATTTCGTCAGCGGACACGCATTGAAACCGTTAAAAAGCTTTGCTTCGCAGGTCGAAAATGTACAGCCGAACAATTTATCCGATATGAAAGTCAGCGAAGATGTTTTGCCCGAATTCAAGCAATTCAGCAAGTCTTTTAACTGTATGATTGACCGACTTGACGAGGGATTTTCAGCGCAACGGCAGTTCACAGGCAACGCCGCACACGAATTACGCACACCGCTTGCTCTTATGCAGGCGCAGATTGAGCTTTTCCCCATTGAGCACAGCGATTTGAAACCCGAAACAGCCGAATTTTTATCTCTTTTGCAGGAGCAGACTGAACGAATGTCGCAGATGACAAAAATCCTGCTTGAAATGAGCGAGCTCAACACCGTACCGTGCACAGACAAAATCGAACTTTCGCCTATGATTGAAGAAGTGTTTGCAGACCTCACTCCGCTTGCCGAGGACAAAAAAGTTACTCTTGAACATAACGGGAACGCCACGGTAATCGGAAGCGACACGCTCATTTACCGTATGATTTTCAATCTTACCGAAAATGCAATACGATATAACCGCCCGAATTCAAAGGTGCAAATTTCCGTCAGCGAAAATGGCGATAATATTCTCATCAGAGTTAAGGACAACGGCTTCGGCATACCCGAGCAGTACCGAGAGAGTATTTTTCAGCCGTTTTTCCGTGTCGATAAATCACGAAGCAGAGAGCACGGCGGAGTGGGCTTGGGGCTCGCATTGGTGTGGGAAATCGCATCACTTCACGGCGGTACGGTCAAAGCCGAAGAGAGCACCGAAAACGGAACTGTTATGCTCGTAACATTGCCGAAAAAGAAAGCAGAAATTTAATTTTACAGAAATCAACACAGAATTTTATGGTCAAATGACGGATTGATATTCGTTACTTATGACCACTACCAAACTTTTTTTGAGATAATATAAGGAGCGTAAAATGGATAAAAAAGTTATTACCTTAAATCTTACAGATTGCAAAACCTGGGACGATTTTTATGAACGGATACGGCTTGCTTTCGGTTTCCCCGAGTGGTTTGGAAAAAATTTGCCGGCATTTTGGGACTTACTCTCAACGGAATGTGATGCCGATGAACTGCATATAATCGGTGTAAACTCATTGTCGAAAGACTTATATGAAGAATTGTCCCGAGTTTATCTTGTATTGGATAAATTTGTCGATGATACACGGCAAGAGCATGAACTTTATAACGATATTCCCATATTCTCATACAAAATTGAAAACTAACACACCCCGTCATATCGGCAAAACCGACAAGAACGGAAATTTTGCCTTTTTCATCGGATAAAAATATAAAATTGTTACTTGACAAAACAAAATTCGTCATCTAAACTACATTGTAGAAGAACAAATGTTTTTAAGAATTATCGGTGGAATAAAATGGATAAAAAAGTTATTACCTTAAATCTTACAGATTGCAGAACCTGGGACGATTTTTATGAACGGATACGGCTTGCTTTCGGTTTCCCCGAGTGGTTTGGAAAAAATTTGCCGGCATTTTGGGACTTACTCTCAACGGAATGTGATGCCGATGAACTGCATATAATCGGTGTAAACTCATTGTCGAAAGACTTATATGAAGAATTGTCCCGAGTTTATCTTGTATTGGATAAATTTGTCGATGATACACGGCAAGAGCATGAACTTTATAACGATATTCCCATATTCTCATACAAAATTGAAAACTAACACACACCCCGTCCTATCGGCGAGGGCTGCCCGTTAATATGTTTTATATGAAATTTGCTGCGGACAGGGGCAAGCCCTGTCCCTACGGTTGCATAAAATTTCACGCCCCGAACAGCTTTGTTCGGGGCGTGGTTTGTTATTTCTGTGTTTTACGCTCTTTTTGCCATTTCGTTATCGTGGGCAAGAGCCTTTTGACGAGCCTCTTCAAGCATCATTGACTTAACCTTCATAAGTCTTGTCGTTGAGCTTCTCTCGTTCTCGTCAAGCTTCATTGTAATATACTTGATTGTGTCCTCGTATCTCGGAATCATAACGTGCTCAAGGGCGTTTACCCTACGGCGTGTTTTCTCAATCTCCGCCGACATAAGCTGACACGATTTTTCAACCTCCGCAAGTCTCAACATAAGCGGCATAATATCGGAAAGCGATTTTACCGCTTCGTCAAGGTCTGTCGAGGTGAACGCAAAGCCATAAGAATATATATCCGCTTCGTCCGCCGTTTTGAATTTCGCATCAAACACGGGAAGTCTCACGCTCATTACATTTTTCTCGTCAACCTCAAGAGACATCTCCTGCATGGGAAGCATAAGCGCAACATTCAACGCCGAGTCGCTCATTACCGAACGGGCAACCGACATATGGGCGTTTGCCTGCTTAATACCGTCCTCAGCCTGCTTTCTCAACTCCTTGTTTTCCTTTACAAGTTCGAGAAAACGGCGCATAAGTTCGTCTCTTTTATCTTTGAGAAGCTTGTGTCCCCTTCTTGCCGTAACAAGCTTACGCTTTAAGTTCGTAAGCTCCATACGGGTGGGGTTTACATTCATTGCTGCCATAATATCAAATCCTCAAGATTTATATGCTTACTTCTTATCGTAGTATTCGTCAAGAAGCTCGTCGCTGACACGCTTTAACTCACTTCTCGGGAATATTCTCAAAAGACGCCAGCCTATATCGAGTGTTTCCTCGATAGTTCTGTCGGTTTCAAAGCTCTGGTTTACATATTCGTTTTCAAACTCGTCGGCAAACTTTGCGTAAAGTTTATCCATATCCGTCAAAGCCGCTTCGCCGAGGACTACCATAAGCTCTTTTGCATCTTTACCTCTTGCGTAAGCCGAGAAAAGCTGGTTCATTGTGTTTGAATGGTCTTTTCTCGTTTTGCCCTCGCCGATACCCTTGTCTTTAAGTCTTGAAAGCGACGGAAGAACATCAATCGGAGGCATAATTCCACGACGGTAAAGGTCACGGGAAAGGATAATCTGTCCCTCTGTGATATACCCCGTAAGGTCGGGAATGGGGTGAGTTTTATCGTCCTCGGGCATTGAAAGAATCGGTATCATTGTGATACTGCCGTCCTTGCCCTTTTGTCTGCCTGCACGCTCATATATGGACGCAAGGTCCGTGTACATATAGCCGGGATAGCCACGCCTGCCGGGAACTTCCTTTCTTGCGGCGGAAACCTCACGCAACGCATCTGCATAGTTTGTAATGTCCGTCATAATAACAAGGACGTGCATGCCCTTATCGAATGCAAGGTATTCTGCGGCTGTAAGCGCCATTCTCGGTGTAGCAATTCTTTCGATTGCAGGGTCGTTTGCAAGGTTTGAGAACATAACCGTTCTGTCGATTGCGCCCGTTTCCTTAAAGGAACGGATAAAGAAGTTTGACTCCTCAAAGGTAATACCCATTGCGGCAAATACAACGGCGAATTTTTCGTCCTTGCCTCTGACCTTTGCCTGTCTTGCTATCTGTGCGGCAAGCTGTGCGTGAGGAAGACCCGAAGCTGAGAAAATGGGAAGCTTCTGACCTCTTACAAGCGTGTTAAGTCCGTCGATTGCGGAAACGCCTGTCTGTATGAACTCCTGCGGATATGCTCTCGCAGCGGGGTTCATCGGAAGTCCGTTAACATTCATTCTCTTTTCGGGGATAATTTCGGGACCGCCGTCAATAGGTCTGCCCAAGCCGTCAAAGACTCTGCCGAGCATATCCTCTGATACGCCGAGCTCCATCATTCTGCCCAAAAATCTAACCTTACTGTTTGAAAGGTTGATACCCGTTGAGGGCTCAAACAGCTGAACAAGTGCATCCGTGCCGTTGATTTCAAGCACCTTACAACGTCTTGTCTCGCCGTTTGCAAGCTCTATTTCGCCGAGCTCGTCATACTTGACGTTTTCAACCTCACGAACAAGCATAAGAGGACCTGTTACTTCTTCGACTGTTCTGTATTCCTTCGGCATCAGAATTCCTCCTTTGCATTGATAACGTCAGCGATTTCTTTTGCCAAGCGTTCAAGAATTTGCTTGTATTCGCTGTCGATATTTTCTTCTTTTACATACTTAAATCTGCCTATTGCCTCTCTTACGGGGATTGCGACAAGCTTTTCAATGTCTGCACCCTTTGTGAGAGCCTCGTTTGAAGCGTCAAAATACGAAAGCACAAGGCTCATCATATAATACTGCTTTTTAAGTGAGGAATATGTGTCAACCTCGTGGAAAGCAAGCTGATGGAGGAAGTCCTCACGAATACTTCTTGCCGCTTCCATTTTAAGTCTGTCGGAGGGAGAAAGTGCGTCCATACCGACAAGCTTAACGATTTCGTCAAGCGAAGCCTCATCCGAAAGTATGCCCATCATTCTTGTTCTGAGCTTCATCCACTCGGGATTTACATTCTTGTTAAACCATGCGCCGAGGTCGTCTGCATAAAGCGAATATGACGTAAGCCAGTTTATTGCGGGGAAATGACGCTTGTAAGCAAGTGCCGAATCAAGTCCCCAGAATACCTTGACAATTCTCAAGGTAGCCTGCGAAACAGGCTCTGAAATATCACCGCCGGGAGGCGATACCGCACCGATAACGGAAAGCGCACCCTCCTGATCTGTTGAACCTAAGACCTCTACCCTGCCTGCACGCTCATAGAACTGTGCAAGTCTTGAGCCGAGGTATGCAGGATAGCCCTCCTCGCCGGGCATTTCCTCAAGTCGTCCCGACATTTCACGAAGAGCCTCCGCCCAACGTGAGGTCGAGTCAGCCATAAGCGCTACCGAATATCCCATATCTCTGAAATATTCTGCGATTGTGATACCTGTATAAATAGATGCCTCACGGGCAGCAACAGGCATATCCGAGGTGTTTGCGATAAGCACCGTTCTCTCCATAAGAGATTTGCCTGTGTGCGGGTCGATAAGCTCGGGGAACTCATTCAAAACATCAGTCATTTCGTTTCCACGCTCACCGCAGCCGATATATACAACTATATCAGCCTCCGCCCATTTTGCAAGCTGGTGCTGTGTAACCGTTTTACCGCTTCCGAACGGACCGGGGATAGCCGCAACACCGCCCTTTGCTATCGGGAAAAGCGTATCGACAACTCTCTGTCCCGTGATAAGCGGCATATCGGGGGGAAGCTTTTTCTTATACGGTCTGCCTCGTCTTACAGGCCATTTCTGCATAAGCTTAAGCGGAACGGTAGTGCCGTTTTCGGTTTCGATTGCGCCGATTTTATCCACAACCGTATAGTCGCCCTCTTTAATGGACTTAATTTTACCCTCAACGCCGAACGGAACCATTATTTTATGTCTGACAATATCGGTTTCCTGAACATATCCGACCTCGTCACCTGCACGAACTTCGTCGCCTGCCGAAACAGTCGGGAAGAAATGCCACTTAGTATCTCTTGAAAGTGACGGAACTTCGATACCTCTTGTAAGGCTGTTGCCCGCAATTTCCATTATCTTTTCAAGCGGTCTTTGAATACCGTCGAATATACCTTTAATAAGTCCCGGTCCCAATTCAACGCTCAAAGGCTCGTTGGTTGACTCGACCGGTTCGCCCGTGCCGAGTCCTGCAGTGTCCTCATACACCTGAATTGAAGCCTTATCGCCGTGCATTTCGATAATCTCGCCGATAAGTCTGTGCTCGCTTACACGAACAACGTCGAACATATTGGCGTCTCTCATATTCTCAGCCACGACAAGCGGACCCGATACTTTTAAGATTGTACCTTTACTCATTTTATTTTTTACCACCCTTCAAGGTTTGGTTTACTTTACAATATCAGAGCCTACTGCTCTTTCGACAAAGCTGCTGACCTGCTTCATTCCTATGCCCGTGTTTCCGTAAACTCCGGGTATGGGAATAATTGACGGTAACGGTTTGTCCTTATATCTTTCGATTTCCGCATCAATCTGCGAATAAACGGCTTCGGTTATAAATATAACCGCATATCCGCCGTCTGCAAGGCGACGAAGCGTTTTTACAGTCGCGGTCAAATCGTCGTCGGTCGGGAAAATATCAACTCCGATACTTGCGAAGCCGTAAATACTGTCCCTGTCGCCCATTGCGGCAATTTTATACATACAGCTCACGCATCCTTTCTCTTATAACCTCATCCGAAGCCTCGCTCAATTTTGCCGAAAGAATAATTCTCAAGCACTTAATCTCGGTTTCGTTTGCAACATAATAGCCTGCAAGCGGACTTATACCGAACACTGTCATTTTCGCCTGCTTCATTGTCTTTATAAGCTCGTCATCGCAGAGCTTTTCGAACGCAGATGTGCCTTTTTCAAAAGCCGCAGCATATTTTGAAAGTCCGTTTGAGTTGAGATATTGCAAAAAGTCGTTCTCTCCCGACATAACCGCCGAAACAAGACTGTCCTTTGAAAGAATCGGACTTCCGCAGACGGCATTTTTAACAAAGTTTTCGTTTTTCTTTGTCTTAATGCAACGGTAAGCGGTTTTCAAATCACACGCTGTACTCATTTCATAAGCGTACTTTTTGAGGGTTTCATCCTCCTCGTTTTCCGCATACGAAAGTATAGCTTCAAGCGTTCCGACATCCGTAATTATATCGCAATACTGACCGTTGCCCGTTTTGGTTATGGCGTCAAATGCTTTTTTTGCGGTTTCTCGCATAATCTCGGGTAAATCCGCAAAACGTCTTTCCTTTATCGCCTCAAGCATTTTTTCGGGGTCATAGACGCAGGGGGAAACAAAATATTTACTCGCATCATCGTTTATGACCTCGGATTTAATAATCGCTTTAAGGTTTTGAAAGTCGTTTTTAATTATCAGCATATTAAGGCTTTTTGCCTCGGGCGCACTTTTCGCAACTCTGTCCCAGACCTCCGAAAGTCTGTCGTCGAGCATCTTTGAAAAATCGTTTCCGTCGGGCTTTTCGTAGCCTTTTTCAGTCAAAAGTGCAATCGCCTTTTTATAATCGGGAGCGTTTATTAACTGTTCCAAATCAGACTCTTTAAGCAGGTTTTCCTCACTTACACGAAGTGCCGACACCGCATAAAGATAATCCTGTGTTTTCATAACGCTTCCCTCCTTTATCAGTTGAATAACATTTCATTGAGAGTGTCTCTCAATTCTTCCCTTTTAGCCGAAGCAACGGCATCAAAGGAACAGTTTATGTCAATATCCCCATAGACGAGAATAAAACCGCTGTCAATATCCGCACTCTGTCCGAGTGATATTTTATATCCTCTTTTAAGCGCATTGTTTATGCTGTCGATAAAGTTCGACGGCAGCTTTTCCGTGTCCTCTTCGGAAAGACGGAGAACGCCCTCGCCCTTTCTGACATTTTTAAGAATAAGTCCTTTAAGGATTTCAAAATATTCCTTTTTCGGAAGAGCCTTGATAACCTCAAGCGCTCTCTCAAGGGTTGACGAGATAATATCAAGCTTACCCTCAAGAATTATTCTGCTTTTTGTCATTGAAACGGAGGCTTCTATTGCGCCGTCATGCTCTGCAACCTTTTTGTCAACGGAAGCCCTTGCGTTAGCTATATTCTCCTGCGCTTTGGCACTTGCGGCATCGATAATCTCCTGCGCATGCTTTTGTGCCTGCTCGGTTATTTCACGGCAGCGGTCATTTGAATCCTGTTCTATTGTAGAAAGTATCTTTTCAAGACCTGTCATAGAAATAACTCCTTAGAATTTCAATCTCAAAATCATGAGAAGTGATGTAAGAAGAGCAAGCACGGCATAAGTCTCAACCATTGCGGAAAGAACCATTGCTTTACTCTGCTCTGCGGGCTTCTTGGCAACTACCGAAACGCCGGAAGCGGCAACTCTTGCCTGACCGATTGCCGAGAAATAGCCGACGAACGCCATCGGAAGACAAGCAGCCAAAATCTGAAGTCCCTGCGCCGTTGTAAGCTCAACGGGAGTACCGCTCAAAAGCTTAATCTTAATCATTACCATAATTGCTGTGATAAAGCCGTAAAGTCCCTGTGTACCGGGAAGAATCTGAAGAATAAGTACCTTTGTGAATTTTGACGGATCCTCCGAAACAAGACCTGCGGCAGCCTCACCGACCATACCTACGCCCTTTGCAGAACCCATACCGCTTAAAAATGCTGCGAGAGCTGCGCCTGCGATAGCAAATACCAAACCTAAATTAGCCATTATTATTTTCCTCCTTGAGTTTGAATGTTGAAGAATTTACTTTAAGAGGGGTAAAGGCTCTTCCGCCGCCCTCATAAAACCTTGAGAAGAACTCGACATACTGCAAACGGTTTGTGTGAACATAAGCGCCGATTATATTTATGCCGAAGTTGATTGTGTGTCCTAAAATGAACACAACTGTAAATAATATTGTTTTAACGACCATATTCTCGGGAAGTGTACCCATAAGGTTTACAACGCTTCCGATAATACCCGTTACAAGTCCGAGCGCCAACAATCTCGAATACGAAAGCACATCGCTTAAATATCCCGAAATTGTATTGTAAAGTGCGTAAAGACCTGAACCCAACTTTCCGAATACGCCCTTTGACGAGCGACCTGCCGTGAGAATTATAAGCACAACACCCACAAGCGCACAATACTTGCCGACTGTCTTATAAATGTCGGGTACTTCGATTATCATTCCCGCACAAATCGGAGCTGCACCGCCGACTGCGAGATAAACAGAAAGCACGTCGCATATCGCACCGAAGCGGTCGCCCTGCTTCCATTCAAGGTAGCCCTTGATAGCAAGTCCTACAAACAGATGAACGATACCGAACAGGAAGCACCAAAGCATCGTTGTCATAAGGTCGTCGCCCTGCGGATTGAGCCATAAGTACAATCGCATTTCGGGAAGTCCGAGATAATTTGTTCTGATGACATTTATCAAGTCTCCGAAGAAGCTGCCGAACATTATGCCCCAGAACATTGTCGATATTCCGCAGAAAAAGTACATCATAACCGTCTTTTTCTTGTTGCCCTCGGGCTTGCATTTAAGCAGTATAAACGCCGTTGCGATAACCATTAACAGTCCGTAGCCTGCATCCGAGAACATCATTCCGAAGAACAGATAATAGAAAAACGACATTATTGCGTTCGGGTCAATATCATTCTTGCCGGGGAGAGAATACATTTCCGTTATTCCCTCAACGCCTGCTGCAAAAGAATTATTTTCGAGCAAGACAGGAACATCCTCGTCCTCCTCGGGCTCTGAAAGCGTAATTGCGACGGTAAATTTATTTTCAAGCTGTTCAACCGTTTTTTCGGCGTACTTTTCGGGGATATATCCCGAGAGATAAAGCACATTGTCCGAAAGTGAGACCTTTTTGAACTGCTCGTACTTATCCGCCCTCATTGTGAAATAGTCAATCAGGAAATCTATAGCTTCGTGTGCAGATGCCATAGCGGCTATCTCGCTTTGCGCTTCCAAAATTTGTTTATCCAATTCATTGATGGTTATACGGTTTTCCTTGAGCATTTCCTTCGGAGTTTTATCGGAAATTTCCGTAGGTCGCACAAATCCCATTGACCTCAACGCTTCCGTAACGGTATTCGCATCCTTTTTAAGACACATAATCACCGCACAAGACTGCATTTCGGATGTATATACGACTTCTGTTTCGATAGCCTCGATTTCAGGAATACGCTCTGCCAACGCCTCCTTGATCGATGCGTCGGTCTGACTGTCGGGGAATGTTCCTATAAGCACCGTAACATACCTTGTTGATTTGAACTTTGTCGGTATGTCAAGGTCTTTCCAAACCTCAAGAGCCTCATTGGAGGTTTTGAGCCTTATCTGCTGTGCGTGAGCGTTGTCGATAGACTTTTGAGCGCCCAATATGTCATAGCACATATTCATCGTTTTATCCGCCGACTCGGACATATCGAGAAATTTTGACATTTCCATTTCCCGTGGCGGCTTAAAGGAGTCAACAAGCGACTTCTTTTCGGGCACATATTGAGAGAGTGTTTCCTTTGCCTTTTTCGCAGTTTGAGTAAACCGTTCAAGCTGTGAAATATTATAATCGGTATCGGGATTTAACATTCCGTCGGGAAGCTCGTGGCTTGTCAACTCAACCATTCCCTTGCGCTGCAAAAAGTCGATTACCTTTTTGCTTTCATGCATGGTTGCAACAAGCTCGATTTTTTTCATTTTGAGCTTTGCCGTATGTCATCACCTCGTTTCTTATTTATTGATAACAGTAAAATCATCGGCTCAGTCAACAATTATGCTTCTGACCTTTCCGACCGTTTCGGAAAATTTTGCGTTAGCCTTTCCCTTGAGCACCTCAACAAAAGCACGGGCGTCCTTTTCCGCTTCGGCAACCGCCGTTTGACGACGTTCCTCGGAAAGCTTCAGCTGCTCGCTCTCATACACCTGTATTTGCTCAAGAGCGTCAAGCTCGATCTGCTTCGCCTTCTGCTTTGCCTCGTCGATAATTCTGTCCGCCTGCTCGCTTGCCGCCTGCTCATTAACCATTGTCTCGTGTTCCTTTGACAATACCTCGTCAAGCATTTTTGCTGCCATAGGCTTCACCTCTTTTTCGCTTTATGCCATATTTCTTATAGTATAGCACAACTTTACATATATTGTAATACTTTTTCGCCTAAACTGTATTAAACTTTTGTTAATTCCAATGATTATTTTATAGAAATATGTTGAATAATGTACACTTTTATAGTATAATTGCTGATATAATAATAAAAAGGGAGTGCTATCAATGGATAATCAAAAAATTGACGGCAGAGTCAGGCGCACAAAAAAGCTCTTGCGTGAGGGGCTTACAAAGCTGATGAAGGAAAAGAGCATTAAAAAAATCTCTGTCCGTGAACTGTCAGACCTTGTTGAGATAAACAGAGGTACCTTTTATCTTCATTACAAGGATATTTTTGACCTTGTTGAGCAAATCGAAAACGAGCTCTTTGAAGAATTCGAGAGCATTATCAATCAGTATTCCGCAAATTCACACAACTCAAGCCCATACCCCGTTTTTGTTGACTGCTGCAGATTTCTTGAAAAGAACAAGGACATCTGCTCTGCACTTTTGGGCAGCAACGGCGATATTGACTTTTCAATGAAGCTTAAAAGGTTTATGGCGGTGCGTTGCTTTGAGGAATTCACACGCTACAACCAAACATCGGCGTTTAAGGAAGAGTACAATTATATATACTCATTTTTTGAGGCAGGCGCAGTCGGCATAGTCAGATATTGGCTTACCGATACCTCGGATACAAGAAAAACACCCGAGGACGTCGCTCTTATGCTCGACCTTTTGTTCACAAAGGGCTTTTCGGGCTTTGTGAAATAAATTCTTTGAAGGTATACTATGACAGAGCTGCTTATCAAACTTTTTGTTAAGGATAATGAAAACACCAAAGACCCGAAGGTCAGAGGTGCATACGGAAAATTAAGCGGTGCGGTCGGAATTGCGATAAACCTTATTTTGTGTATATCGAAATTTTTGGCAGGCGTTATGACGGGCAGCATTACCGTTACCGCCGACGCCGTAAACAACCTCTCCGACGCAGGGTCGTCCATTATAACTCTTTTCGGCTTCAAGCTTTCGGAAAAGCCCGCCGACAAGGAACACCCTTACGGTCACGGCAGAATCGAATACATATCGGCACTCACGGTTTCGATTTTTGTAATAATTATGGGTGTAGAGCTGCTCAAAAGCTCCGTTGCGAAAATCAGAGCTCCCGAAGCGGTTGAATTCAGCGCCGTTGCAATCGTCGTGCTTGTGCTTTCGATACTCGGCAAGCTGTGGCTCGCTCTTTTCAATTGGAAGCTTGGCAAGAAAATCAACTCCACCGCCACAAAAGCCGTTGTAACGGACAGCCTTTCTGACACCGCTTCGACCTTTGTTGCGCTTGTTTCGCTGATTATTTCCCACAAAACAGGCTTCAGCTGCGACGGCTATTTCGGCGCTGTCGTATCGGTCTTAATTCTTTGGTCGGGCATTTCGCTTGTCAAGGAAACGCTCGCTCCGCTTCTCGGTCAGCCTCCCGAAAAGGAGTTTTACGAGGAGATCAAGAATGAGATTATGTCCTATGACGGCATTGTCGGCGTTCACGACCTTATAATCCACGACTACGGTCCGTCAAGGCTTTTCGCCTCTGCTCACGCCGAGGTTCCGTCCGACGTCGATATAATGCAGAGCCATGACACCGTTGATTTGATTGAGCACGAAATTCAGAAAAAGTACGGTATGCTCATTTCAATTCATCTTGACCCGATTGTAGTGGACGACGAGAGAATAAACGAGCTTCGTGAAATCACTCAAAACGCAGTCAAGGAGATAAATCCGAATTTCTCGATACACGATTTCAGGGTCGTTGACGGCACTACACATACGAATTTGATTTTTGACGTCGTTTTAACCTATGACGAAAAGCGTTCATCAGCAGAAATAACACGCTTAATAAGTGAAAAGTTAAGCAAAATAGACGAAAGACTTTTCTGTGTTATCACTGTTGATTATGCATTTGACTGAATTAAAAAAGAATAGCCAAAAAGACTTTAATATTTTGTCGAAATATAGTAAAATATAATTGATAAAAAACGCCGCACTTCAGGAGGATATTAAAATGCCCGATTACACAGAAGAATTCACCAACATACCTTACGGACCTTTAGGCATAATCGCATTGCCCGGCTGTGAGGAGCTCGCAGACAAAATTGACCGCTACATTGTTAAATGGCGTGCTCAGAAGCAGTCGGAGCACAAGAACAGCATTGCTTTCGCAGGCTATGAAAAGGACTCCTACATCATCAACGCTTCGTTCCCCCGCTTCGGAACAGGCGAAGGTAAAGGCACTCTTTTCGAGTCGGTAAGAGGCTATGACATTTTCATTGTTGCCGATATGTTCAACTACGGCTTGACCTACAAAATCTACGGTCATGAGGTTCCCATGAGTCCCGACGAGCACTATGCAAACCTTAAAAGAGCAATTTCCGCTATCGGCGGTAAGGCTCACAGAATTACGGTAATTATGCCCATGCTTTACGAGGGCAGACAGCATAAGCGTTCAACAAGAGAGTCTCTTGACTGCGCACTTGCTCTTCAGGAGCTTTGCAACACCATGGGCGTTGACAACATCATTACCTTTGATGCTCACGACCCCAGAGTTCAGAACGCTATTCCGCTTAAAGGCTTTGAGAACGTTCAGCCTGTTTATCAGATGATTAAATCTCTTGCTAACAGCGTTGAGGACCTTAACCTTGACAACGACCATATGATGGTTATTTCTCCCGACGAGGGCGGTATGGGCAGATGTATTTATTATTCAACCGTACTCGGTCTTGACCTCGGTATGTTCTACAAGCGCAGAGATTACTCAAAGGTAATCAACGGCAGAAACCCGATCGTAGCTCACGAATTCCTCGGCACCAACGTTGAGGGCAAGGATGTTATGATCGTTGACGATATGATTTCTTCGGGCGAGTCAATGCTTGAGGTTGCCACAAAGCTTAAAGAGCTCGGTGCAAAGAGAATTTTCATTTTCTCGGCATTCGGTCTTTTCTGCGAGGGTCTTGACAGATTTGACGAGTTCTATGAAAAGGGATTTATCGACAAGGTGTTCACAACAAACCTTGTTTACAGAACTCCCGAATTGTTAAAGCGTGAATGGTACTGTGAAGTTGATATGTCTAAGTATGTCGCTTACATTATCGACACTCTTAACCACGATATGTCAATCAGCAGTCTCCTTGATCCTGCTGACAGAATCTATGCTTTCCTTGAAAAAAGAGGCATCAGAAAATAATCAACAAATAAAAATCACCGCCGATATACTCACAAAGAGCGTATCGGCGGTTTTCTTTTTGCTTAAAGCTTATTAAAAAATTCCGTAGGTTACAAGCGACATAATCAAGCCTGCTATGAACACGCCGAGTGAGATTATCGGCAAAGCACGCTTAAAGTCAATATCGAGAAGCGCCGCCATAAGCGCACCCGTCCAGCCTCCCGTCCCCGGAAGCGGAATTGCAACGAAGATAAGCAAGCCCCACGACTTATACCTTAAAACCTTATCCTTGTTTTTCTCGGTTTTCGCCTCAAGCTTTGTTATTATCTTTTCAAAGAAAGGATATTTCCTTAAAAGCTCAAAAATCTTTTTAATGAAAAGAAGAATAAACGGTATCGGAAGCATATTTCCGACATAGCAAATGGCAAACGCCTTCAGGAAGCTGACTTCGAGAAGTCTTGCGGCAATCATACCTCCGCGAAGCTCAAGAATAGGCAATACCGAGATTACAAAAATCGTAAGCTCAGGCGGAATTTTGTCCTGAAATAGATCGACAAAAAAATGAGCGAGTGTTTCGGCCATAATTCTCTCCTTAAATATTATTCTTGGTTATATACGCTTTTGCGAGCGACAAAATATCCTTATCGTTCGGATAATTAAGCGTCGAAATGGCATTATCGTACCCGAGCCAAATATAGTCCTCAATCTCCTCGGGCTGAATGATTGTTTGAGTGTCGTCGGTCGTAGCAAGGAAGATAAGCACGGATTTTTCAATCCTGCCTCTTATAGTGTACTCGGATTTATGCTTAAAGCCTGGGAATATTTTAATGCGAATTCCCGTTTCCTCCAGCACCTCACGCTTGGCGGTCTCCTCGTCGGTCTCATCTTTTTCGACGTGACCCTTCGGGAAGCCCCAATGGCAGCTCCGCTTGTTTTTAATAAGCAGAAATCTGCGTTCTCCGTTTATAAATCTGAAAACAACTGCTCCGCAGGAACGCTCATATAAGCAGTCTATTGTGTACTCGCCGTCCTTATACATAAACGAAACGGCACGCTTAATATCGTTGACGATATATTTTTTACTCTTTGGCGACACGACAATATAAACACCCTGTCTGTCAGGCAATTTAATTACGGCAACAACTCTGCCTTCAAAATTACGAACGGGATGCGTTACTCCCATAATGTATGCGCCCTTGACAGGCGACCTCGGGTCAAGCCCGCTTTCCACGCTTCCGTAATTGAGCCTGTAAACAGTGCCGGTTTCAATATCGTGCCAGCCCATAGGTCTTTCAACCCTTACTCTGACATATTTACCCAGCATACAATGCTCCTTAGAAAAATCTAACCATAATTATACATGGTTTTTAATGCCGATTCAAGATATTTTTCTTTATATAATATGTTTTATAAAAATTTGCAACTTTTTTACAAAAATATATTGTGAAAAACGGTCAAATAAGTTAGAATAATAAATTGAACAATTATTAAATTTATTAACGGGAGATATAAAAATGGATCCTAAGGACTTTAAGTTTAACGACGACGCTTTCGATGATATTATGAGCTCCTCGGAGGACGATAAAAACGATATAAAAAGCGATTCCTTTGAAGATGAATTCGAAGATATATTCAGCGGAGACGATAACAGCGAAAATGAACCTCGCAGAGATTTTACCGATGAGTATTTTGTTGACGAATCGCCTGTTTCTAAAATGCCCACGGCACCCGTTGAAAAAAAGCCGTACAGTTATAACTATTCAAAGGCTTCTCAGGAAAAGGCAAGGCGTGTTTCACAGCAGAGAATATATGACGACGTAATCGACGGGGATATTTCTTCGGGCAAGCAGCCCCGTGAGAAGAAAACCCGTGACGGCAAAAAGAAAAAGCTGTCGGGCTGGAAAATCGCTCTGATAATCCTTCTTGTTTTGCTTGTTGCTGTCGGCGGTGCGGCAGGCGCAGGTCTCGGCTACGCAAAATCGCTCACCAAAAAGGTTGATTATTCTCCGCTTGAGGAAAACAAGTACATTTCCGCCTCCGAATTAAAGCATGACGACGCAGTACGCAACATTCTTCTTATCGGAGTTGACGCAAGAGAGGGCGAGGACGCAGAAAAGACTCGCTCGGATACAATGATGCTTGTTTCGATTGACACAAGGAACAATCAGATAAAGCTTACCTCCTTCCTCCGTGACACCTACATTGATATTCCCGGCTACAAGTGGAAAAAGCTCAATGCCGCACAGCGAAAGGGCGGAACACAGCTGCTTGTTGACACTCTCGAATACAACTATAAAATCAAAATCGACAACTATATGTTTGTAAACTTCGATATGTTTACGACGATTATCGACTCGCTCGGCGGAATTGACGTGGCAATCACGGAAAAAGAAGCCAAGTACATCAACAGCAAGGACCATATGACAAGCGTTGAGGCAAGCGCGTTCCCCGAGGAAATCAAAAGCGGAGACGCCGTTCATCTTACAGGTGCGCAGGCTCTTTGGTATTCAAGAATTCGTTACCTTGACAGCGACCTTATGAGAACTCAAAGGCAGAGAAAGGTTATAACCGCAATTTTCGAAAAAGCGGTGGCAAATCCTGCCGAGGTTCTCGGTATGCTCGGCGATATTATGCCTATGATTAAAACAAATCTTACCTCGGACGAGCTTATGCAGCTCGGTATGAACGCTCCGAAGTACATGTCCTACACGATCGCTCAGCAGCAAATCCCCGCAAACAAAACATACAAGAGCGAAAGGAAAAACGGCGAGGACGTTTTGGTAATAAATCTTGAAAAAAATCGTGACATTCTCCACGATTTCATTTACAATAAGGCAGAAACCACAACCGAAGCTTCGACAGCAAAGAGCAAGTAAAAAATATTGAAAACAGTATTTTAATATGCTATAATAATAGAGGAGACTCACTATGAAGAAAGCAAAATTGTCCGTAGTAAACGAGTTTAAGGTCGGAAAAATCGACCCGAGAATTTACGGCTCGTTTATTGAGCATCTCGGCAGAGCAGTTTACGGCGGAATTTATGAACCCACGCACGCAACCGCCGACGAGGACGGCTTCCGTAAGGATGTTATCGAGGAGGTTCGCAAGCTTAACGTTCCGATTGTACGCTATCCCGGCGGTAACTTTGTTTCGGGATATAATTGGGAGGACGGCGTTGGTCCTGTCGAGGAAAGACCTAAGCGCCTTGAGCTCGCCTGGGGCGTTACAGAGCCGAACAGCTTTGGCACTAACGAATTTATGAAATGGTGCAAAAAAGCCGACACCTCTTGTATGATGGCTGTAAATCTCGGCTTGAGAGGTCCCGAGGAAGCAAGAAATCTTGTCGAATACTGCAACCATAAAAGCGGTTCGTATTACAGCGATTTGAGAATTAAGCACGGCGTTAAAGAGCCGCATAACATAAAGCTTTGGTGTCTCGGAAACGAGATGGACGGCGATTGGCAGATAGGTCACAAGACCGCATACGAATACGGCAGAATTGCCTCGGAGTCCGCAAAGGTAATGAAATGGGTTGACCCCGATATTGAACTTGTTTTAAGCGGCAGCTCAAACCTCGGTATGAAAACCTTTGGTGATTGGGAGCTTCAGACTCTCGACCTTGCCTATGATAAGGTTGATTACGTTTCGCTTCATCAATACTATGACAATAAAACGGGCGACACCGACAGCTTCCTTGCTAAAAATATGGCAATGGACGAATTTATAAAAACAGTCATCTGCATTTGCGACACCGTAAAGGGCAAAAAGCACTCTAAAAAACAGGTCAACCTCTCATTTGATGAATGGAACGTCTGGTATCATTCAAATGACGATTATGTCGAGAGATGGTCAGTTGCACCGCATCAGCTTGAGGATTACTACAATTTTGAGGACGCACTTCTTGTCGCTCTTATGCTTATGACCCTCTTAAAGCACGCAGACAGAGTTAAAATTGCCTGTCTTGCACAGCTTGTAAACGTTATCGCACCGATCATAACGGAAAATAACGGCGGCATTTTCGAGCAGACAATCTTCTACCCCTTTATGCACCTTTCAAATTACGCAAGAGGCTCCGTGCTTCTTTCAAATGTAACCTGCGATAAACATGACTCCAAAGAGTTTACGGACGTGCCCGATATGGATTGTATCGCCACCGTAAACGACGACGAAACGGAGCTTACCGTCTTTGCGGTTAACAGATGCAAAAACGAGGATTACACCTTGTCTGTAAATATGCTTGACCTTGACGGCTTTGAGGCTGTTGAGCATATTGAAATGGCAGGCTTCGGCGCTCTTGACGGAAATAATTTTGTTTCGGCACCGGTTAAGCCATCGCTCGCTCCCGTGCCCGCAACCGACGGCAGAGCTTGTGATATTCACATAAAGCCGTTTTCATGGAATGTAATAAGATTTAAGAAAAAATAAATTTTTCAAAGGTGGATTTTATATGGCAAAATGTCCTAATTGCGGCAAAAAGCTCAAATGGTATGAATTCCGTGCCGAGTGCAAAAGCTGCGGCACAAACATCCCTAACTATAATTGGGAGGGAAGGCTTGAGGAGGACGCCGACAAGGCAGAAACCTCCTTCGCAAAGCTCCATTACAGGCTCAACAATTTCAAAAGCGCAACAGTCGGAAATCCGTTCAGGATAATCAGACTTGTAGCAACGCTTCTTCCGTTGATAGGTCTTGTAGTGCCTCTTATGAAGGTATCTCTTTCGCTCCCGTTCTACGAGGATACCTCGACGGTTTCATTCCTAACGCTCATTTTGAATTACATAACAAAGCTCGATTTTATGGGCGGCTTTCAGCTTATGAGCGCAACGGCTCTCGGCTCAACCTTTAAGTTCTTAATGCTCGCAATCGTTTTCGCATTCGTTGCAGTCTTAGCAGGCGTTCTCAACTTCTTCGTTGTGCTTATAGCTGCGGCATCACTCAAGGCAGGCTTCAACATATTCCTTAACGTTGTCGCAACGGCAGGCTGGATTGCTTCGGCTGTGCTCCTTTCAATATCGGTCACAAACGCTATGTCAAACAGCATCGATGTTTTCTCGGGCAATGTCATTTGGTGGGGCTATGCAATAGGAGCTGTGCTTTTCCTTGCGAATGTCGTAATAAGCGTGGTCACAAGCAAGAGCTTCAAAAAGCAGTTGAGCTCACAGCCCACAATGGACGAATATATCGCAAACGAATTGGAAGAAATACGCACTCAAGCTTAACGCTTAACACGTTAAAATAAATCTGGGGGATTTAAGATGAAAAAAGCTATCAAAATATTCAAGGCTGCCACACTCTCGGCTGCTCTCGCATTTGCAAGCGCACTTCCGTCATTTGCGGCAGATGTTGCAAGACGTAATCCGCTTCCGCTTCCTGCTATTCTTGTTCTCGCAATTTGTATCGCAGGCTGGATAGGCGCAGGTCTTTATCAGACTAAAAAAGCTGACGACGAAGCAGACGAGTCCTTGTTCGAGATGTTGAAAACCAATCCCGAGCACGCAAAGGAGCTTCTCAAAAAAGATGAGCCAGAAGAAAAATCATTCTTTGAAAAATTCTTTGAGTAACAACTAAATACAAAAAGAACGGCAACTTTGAGCCGTTCTTTTTTATTGCCTTTTAATCATTCGTAGAAATCAACCGCGCCTCTGTTGACGGTTACCTCTTTTATAAACTTCGCAACCTTTTGATGCTCGGGATGAAGCTTGTATGACTCTAAATCCGCTTCGTTTTCAGTTTCAACGATAAGCAACGCATCAAAGTTCCTGTCGCACTCAACCGCATTTTTAATAAATGTAATTTTTTTGAGGGTGGGAACGCTCTCAGGCAACGCCTCAAGCCCGCTTCTTGCGATTTCAATGTTTTCGTCCTTGGTGTTGCCGCAACCGTCGGTAAATTTCCACATTACAATATGCTTTAACATAAAATTTCTCCTTTTTTTATAACTATTCCCAACTTAAAGTGAGGTATGCTTGCTTTTAGAGATTTTCCCAATCAATTTTTTCGTTTCTATAAAAATATTCTCTGTCGTGCTCACCTATTTCACGAGCAACCCTGCACGGAGAACCGTAGGCGACGCAATTTTCGGGAATATCCCTTGTAACGACACTGCCCGCACCGATTACCGTGTTGTCGCCGATTGTTACACCGGGCACAACAACCGAGTTTGCGCCGATCCAAACATTTTTGCCGATATGCACCTCTTTGTTGTACTGAAAGCCTCTTTCACGAAGCTCGGGACAAATCGGGTGATTAGCGGTTGCAACCGTGACATTCGGTCCAAACATAACATTGTCGCCGACATAGATATCCGCATCATCAACCATCGTAAGATTGAAATTCGCATACACAAAATTTCCGAAATGCACATTCTTTCCGCCCCAATTTGCATGGAACGGCGTCTCGATATAACAGCCCTCGCCGACACTTCCGAGCATTTCCTTCAAAAGAGCCTCTCTTTTTTCAAGCTCCGTCGGTGCGGTGTGATTAAACTTGTACATCGCTTCAAGATATGTTACCTGCTCGAACATTATGTCATTTGCGGTAGCGTCATAAACCAAACCTTTTTCCATTCTCTCTTTTTGCGTCATATTTTCTCCTTATTTCACTTTTTCCAACTGCACTACGCACTCTATATGCACTGTTCTCGGAAAGAGGTCAACGGCGGTTAATTTGTCAACCTTATAGCCTAATTCCTCAAACAATTTACAATCTCTCGCAAGCGTTGCGGGGTCGCAAGAAACATAGACCACTCTGTCTGGTGACATATTGCAGACCGTTTCCACGAGCGAAGCCTCGCAACCTTTTCTCGGTGGGTCAAGAACTATAACATTAGGCTTTGTGCCTTTTTCCTCAAGCATTTTCGCCGCTTCGGATGCGTCCGCACAATAAAACTCTGCGTTCTTTATGCCGTTTATTTCTGCGTTTACCTTAGCATCTGAAACCGCCTGTTTGATTATCTCGACTCCGATTACCTCTTTGCAACCGTCAGCCATTGAAAGACCGATAGTTCCCGCTCCGCAATACATATCCAAAAGTGTTTCATTGCCCGTAAGCGAAGCGTATTCCCTCGCCCTTTCATAAAGCCTTTGTGCCTGTGCGTGATTTACCTGATAGAACGAAAGCGGAGAAAGTCTGATTTTCACACCGCACAATTCATCATAAATATAATCTTCGCCCCAAAGCGTTTTGCAAGCTCTGCCAAGAATAACATTAGTCTTGTCTTTGTTTATGTTAATTACAACGCTTTTTATATCGCTTATAACAAGCAAGCGTTCAAGAAGCTTGTCTTTTTTCGGCAAGAAATCGGAATTTACGACAAGGCATACCATAATTTCCTTTGAAACCGTACCTTGTCTTATGTAAATATGTCTGATAATGCCTTTGTTCGTTTCGGGATTATAAACGGAAATGCCGTATTCGACAATCCATTTTCTTATTATCTTAACTATATCGGAAAACGCATCGGGCTGTAAAGCGCAATGAGGACAGTCTATAATTCTGTGCGTATGAGAAGCGTAGAAACCGATTTTAAGCCTACCGTCAAAGCCGACGGGATATTCCGCTTTGTTGCGATAACCCACAATAGACTCCGCACCTATCATTTCGTCTATTTTCTTGTCAATTCCACCGAGGCGTAAAAACGCATTTTCGACCTTTTGGCGTTTCATTTCAAGCTCTGCGTCATATTTAATATGCCTAAACGCACAGCCTCCGCACGAATCAGAAGCCTCGCAATCGGAGTCGGTTCTGTCCTTAGACGGCTTTAAAATTTTAACGACTTTTCCTATCGCATAGGTCTTTTTTGCTTTGATTATATGCACCAAAGCCTTATCTCCTACAACAGCACCGCTTACGAACACAGCCATTTTGTCATAGTGCCCAACGCCGCTGCCCTCTGAAGAAAACGACTCGATTTGCAACTCTATTTCTTGATTTTTTACAAGGGACATATATTTCTCCTATCTCGAAAAAACGGACAGAAACCCTCGGCTGAGTGTTCATAAGGAAGTATTTGTTTCTCACATAAAAATCCGGTATGCTTTTTCGGCATAAAAGAATTTTTATAGCTACGAAACTGCCTTATTAACGCTCAGCCTTGCCTCTGTCCGTTGTATTTTATCTGCCTAAATAGCCCATCGGGTTTACTCTTGTTCCGTTGACATAAACCTCAAAGTGAAGATGAGGCCCTGTAACGTTACCCGTAGAGCCGATATTTCCAAGCTGTTGACCTGCCGAAACCCGCTGACCTGCCGATACCTTCAGCGAGCCCTTAATCATATGTGCATATCTCGTCTGCAAGCCGTTGCCGTGGTTAATGAGAACATTGTAACCCCAACTCGGATGATAACCTGCCGAAACGACCGTACCCGAAGCTGCCGCAACAACCGGACAGCCTGTACTGTTTCCGCCGGGCTTAACGATGTCGATACCGCCGTGAAGTCTGCCGTGCCTGTAGCCGAAGCCCGAGGATATGCTGTAAGCACCGATTGCGGGCCATACAAACTTGCCGCCGTAGGACTGAACCGTTCCGTAATTCTTGATACTGCCGTAGCCCGAAGAATACGTCTTTGTGCCGACCTGTATCTTCTCGTCAACAGCTTCCTTAGTGGTAACTCTCGAAACCTCCTTCGAGGAAACCCTCACGCCGTCGATATACGTTACAAGCTCCGTTATCTGCTGTTCGCCGTTTTGACCCTTTGTAACCGTCTTGCTCGTTCCCTTATACATACTTGAGTTTTCGACCTTAACGGTGTTATAAGGAACAGAAACTGCTCTGACCTCGGTCTTTGTAACCTGAACTCGTACAAAATTTACCTCGCTTGAAATAAGGACACGGTCGCCCACATGAATTTTCTCATTCAAGCCGGGATTTAACTCAAACAGCTTTGCGGTTGAAATACCGTATTTCTGCGCAATTCCCGAAACCGTATCGCCGGAAGCGACAGTATAATAAACCGCTTCGCTTTTCTTTGAATTAAGCTTTTCACTCAAGCGGTCCGCACCCCAAACGGCGTTATCGTCGTCGGGATAAAGTCCCTGAACATACTCAATGTCCTCAACGAAGCTCACAATTGCATTGCTGTCGCCTGCATCATAGCTTGTAAGAATATTGTCGAAAACCGTCGTAGCGTCCGTCTCATTTTTAACGGCGCACAAAAACTCTCCGTCAATATAAATTCCGCAAGCGTTTGTAATATTCTTGTTGGAATACTCGATAATCTTATCGCAAATAGCCTCGGAGTCCTTCATATTGTTGAGCTTAACGGGCACAATCTTATACTGTGCGCTCTTTATGAGAGCCTCACCGTCATTTGCCGCAATAGCGGTTTTAAGCCTTTCCGTAGCCTTATCCTCTGCGTCAAGGTAAACCGATTCCGAGCTGACATAGCCTATATCGGCATTGTTGTAGGTTATTTTAAGTGCCAAATTCATACTGCTCCAATAGCGTATCGTTGCAATTAAAATGACAAGAGCCGCAACGGGTGTAACAATGTTCGTGAAAAACGAGAACACTATTCCGTGTCGCTGAAAAGCCTTTTTTACATAGGTCTTAAAGGTAACGGCCGCCTCATTCCTGTCCTGCTTAAACAGGGAAACGAGCTTTCTGAAAACACGTTTAATATCGCCGAAAAGCTCCTTTATTTCGGAATTTATATGCCTTGCCGAGCTTAACACAAGCTTATCGGCAATGACGAAGGCTGCAAACAACACGGCAGACAAAGCCTTGACGGGCTTCATAACAAGCTTGCCGAGCCATTTGAAAAACCTTGTCACATACCTTGCGGTAAACAAACCGAGAATATATAGTTTTTTATAAATTAAATCAAACATAATATCTCCGTGAAAATCAACTTCAATTATAATGACCAAACTTACGATAACGAGTATTATATCACATTTTTACCGCCATTTCAAGCAAAGGCTTATGAACCGTAATTATCCTTGAACAAGGTATCGACTTGCTTACGCAACTTTCTGTTTTCATCACTCGACAAGGTTTTGTCGTTTGTGATTACATTTTGAGCGCAGCTTTGCGCCGCCATAAGCAAATGTGTATCCGTCATAACATCCGCAAGCCTCAATTTCGGCAAGCCGTGCTGCCTTTTTCCGAAGAAATCGCCGGGGCCTCTCATTTCGAGGTCAACATTCGCAATCTTAAAGCCGTCCGAGGTCGAGCACATTGTGTCAAAACGCTGCTTTGCCTCTTCTCCCTTTGCGTCGGAGACAAGAACGCAGGTTGATTTTTCGCTGCCTCTGCCTATTCTTCCCCTAAGCTGATGAAGCTGAGAAAGTCCGAAGCGCTCTGCATTTTCAATGACCATAATCGCCGCATTCGGCACGTCAACTCCGACCTCAATTACTACCGTCGCTATAAGCAGCTGAATTTCGCCCGAGGAAAACTTACGCATAACCTCATCCTTTTCGCGAGGCTTCATTTTTCCGTAGAGCAAGCCCAACTTGTAATTTGCGAACTCTCCCGAGGACAATTTTTTATAATATTTTTCGGCGCTTACCAAATCGTTATCAATTTCGCCCTCCTCGACAAGCGGACAGACAATATACCCTTGCAATCCTGCGTCAAGGTGTTTTTTAATATATTTGTATATTCTTTCGTGATAGCTCGTATCAACGCAAAAGGTTTCGACATCTTTTCTGCCCGGCGGTAATTCGTCAAGCACCGACACATTCAAATCGCCGTACATAATCATAGCGAGCGTTCTCGGTATCGGGGTTGCCGACATAACAAAAATATGCGGATTGTCGCCCTTTGCGGCAAAAGAGGAACGCTGTGCCACGCCGAAGCGGTGCTGCTCGTCGGTTATTACAAGACCGAGCCTGTTAAACTCAACATCCTCCTGAATTAAGGCGTGAGTGCCGATAATAAGCTTAGTTTCTCCGCTTGCAAGCCTTTGCTTTGCAAGATTTTTTTCAGATTTTTTCATACTTCCCGTGATAATATCAACGGTTATATCCGTATCCTTGAAAAACTTTTCAAAGGTTCTCAAATGCTGCTCTGCAAGCACCTCCGTAGGTGCCATCATAGCGCATTGCCAGCCGTTTTTTACGCAAGTGTAAATAAGCGCCGCCGCAACCGCCGTTTTACCCGAACCGACATCGCCCTGCAAAAGTCTGTTCATCGGCTCCCCTGATTTCATATCCTCAATCGCTTCTCCGACAGCCCTAACCTGTACCGAGGTCGGAGAAAACGGCAAATGCGAAAAGAATTCCTCCGAAAAATCTTTCTTTACGATACACTCTGTTTTGAGCGTTTGCGTTTTGCTTTTAAGCGATAAAAGACCGAGCTGTAAGATGAACAATTCCTCAAAAATGAGCCTGTTTCTTGCCTTGTCCAACGCTTCATAGCTTTCAGGGAAATGAATGTTGCGTATCGCAAAATCAAGTGAACAAAGAGAATTTTCGGCAATTATATTGCTCGGCAAGCTCTCGGGGATTTCCTCGATTGAGTCAAGCGCATTTTTCACACATTTTGCAATAAGCTTTGAATTAAGTCCTGCCGTCTGCGGATAAACAGGCTTTATGCCGGCTCCCGCACTCGCATTCGAAAACACGGGAGAAGCCATTTCCCTGCCGCCGAATTTAGACTGCGTTATCTTGCCGAAGAAATAATATTCCTCACCGCTTTTTAACATATTCGGTATGTATTTGTTATTAAAAAAGGTTAAATTTATAAGCCCTTGACCGTCGGTAATACTCGTTTTATAAAGCGTAGTCCCGCCGGGAATACGAATTTTCGACGGCGTATCACACACAATACCCTTTACGCAAATATTTGTATCAAACGGTGCTTCTCTGATAGGATAAACCGCACTCCAATCCTCGTAAGCTCTCGGATAAAAGCGCAAAAGAGCACCGACAGAGCCGACGGAAAGCCTTTGAAAAGCCTCCGCCCTAACACCGCCAACGCCCTTTAAGTATTTAATGTCGGTTGAAAAATTCATAATATCACTCTTATTCTACCGATATAATAAAATAATACACGGGTTGTCCGCCGGGAATTACATTTATTTCTATATTCGGAAATCTCTCCGAGAGTCGTTCGCTCAAAAGATTTGCCATACCCTCATCTGTTTCCTCGCCGTAATAAATTGTGATAAATGATGCGTTATATTTTTTAGCCAAACGCCTTGAGGTACGATATGCAGCATTTACTATATCGTCCTCAACAAGAGTGATTTTACCGTCCTCCATACCGAGAATTTGACCTTTTTTAATCTTCTGTCCAAACGCTTCGCTGTCCCTTGCGGCAAATGTTACCTGTGCAGTATGAACAGCCTCGGCAGCCTTCATCATATTTAGAAGGTTAGCCTCAACATCTTCCGTTTCCGAAAAATTGAGCATTGCGCTGACGCCCTGTGTTAGAGTCTTTGTCTGAAGAACGGAAACTTTTCTGTCTGCAAGGTTTACCGTCTGTTCAGCTGCCATAATAATATTTTTATTATTCGGAAGCACAAAAACATGCCTTGCGGGTGTAGCCTCAATAGCCGATAAAATATCATCTGTGCTCGGGTTCATTGTCTGACCGCCCGAAACTATATTATCTGCGCCAAGCTCCTTGAACAATTCAACAAAACCGTCGCCCGCAGCAACAGAAACAAAACCGTAATCCTTTGTCGGCTCAACAGGTGCTTGAGTTTGTTCCGACGCAGGAATTTCACTCTTTGCATTTTCCGCGCCAAGTTCCGCATTTCTGTGTTGAAAACGCATATTGTCGATTTTTATATTCGTAAGCGGTCCGCATTTAAGAGCCGCCTGAATTACATTACCCGGCTCATTTGAATGAACATGAACCTTGATTATATCATCATCCTCAACGACAACAACACAGTCACCGATTGATTCAAGATACGCCTTGAGAGCCGCCGCATTCGACTGCGCATTCTTTTCTTTGTTAATCAGGAACTCGCTGCAATATCCGAATTTAATATCTCCCGAAGCCGACGCAACAACACTTTTATCCGCTTTTGCCGACTCTTTTTTATCAAGTGTCTCGATAGGTTCAACGGATTTTCCGTCAACAATAACGCTCAACATTCCCTCGAGAATATATACGAAGCCTTGACCGCCCGCATCAACAACCCCTGCTTGCTTGAGAACAGGCAGCATTTCGGGAGTTTTCATAAGTGCGTCTTTTGCCGCTTCGTAAGCCGTTTTAAGAACTATTTTACAATCTGTTTCTTCAGTGTTTTTAACAGCCTCTGTCGCCATTCTGATAACCGTGAGAATTGTTCCCTCAGTGGGTTTCATAACAGCTTTGTATGCCGACTCCTTGCCAAGCTCAAGTGCCTTTGCAAGAGCTTTTCCGTCTGCCGAATCCATACCCTTAAATCCGTTTGAAATTCCTCTGAATATAAGCGAAAGGATAACGCCTGAGTTACCTCTTGCGCCTCTCAACAATGCCGCCGCAGCCTTTGCGGAAACACTTGCTATATCCGTCTGCTCACAAACCTGAAGTTCTCTTGCCGCCGCCGAAATTGTCATAGACATATTTGTACCTGTGTCCCCGTCGGGAACAGGAAAAACATTAAGAGCGTCAACCTCTTGTCTGTGATTTACTATATTGTTTGCGCCCGAAATCAACGCTTGCTTGAAAATGATACCGTTAAGCATTTATTTACTACTCCTATTATTCCTTCATTCCGTCAACATAGACGGCAATTCTCTTAACCGTTCGGCCTGTCGATTTTTCAACGGTATATCTCACCTTGTTTTTAATCGAGTCAACAATAGCTTGAATATTGACACCGTAAGTCACGATAATATGCAAATCAATAACAAGCTCATCCGCTTCGGCACGCACAGATACACCTTGGTCGATATAATTATGGTGTCTGAATATAAGCTGACGAAGATTTTGCGTAGCTCCGCTGTTCGCCATTCCTGCGACACCAAAGCATGAGGCTACCGTATGACCGATAAGGTCTGAAAAATAATGCTCATGCAATTCTGTTGTTCCGAGATGATTTTCAAATTTAATCATATTCACTGAACCTTTCCGGCTGTATAATAAACCCATCTCGCTCCGTTTCAGCCACAACGAAGCGATAAATCTATCTACTTATATTTATTCCGCCGATTTTTCCCAATTTTCCATATTGCCGTAAATGTCAAACGGAGAATAAGTAAAGTCGGGCGTAATACCCTTTGAATAAGCTGCCATTCCCATTCTGTAACACAGCGGAATAAACGGCATTTCATTAAAAAATGCATCATTTACGGTTTTAATATCAGCTTGGCCGTTCTTGAATGAATTATAAGCGGTGGCAAAACTTCCGTTTGTCTCAATAGCCATTCCCGACCTACCGTCAAAAAGTGAGGATAAGTCGAAATTCTCACAAAGCTTGACCTCTCCGATATACGTTTCGTAATTTCTGCTTAAAACTCTCTGCCTGTAAACGTCGCCGCTGACAGCATCAACCGTAACCGAAAAGCCACGCTCTCCGAGCTGACGTGCGATTTTCTGCGCCGCTGAAACTCTGAAGCTGTTTTCCGAATTTACAAGTATCGAAAACGAAAGCACATTGGTCTGATCGGTTTTAACTCCGTTTTTCGTATAATAATTATACCCCATTTTTGAAAGAATGGAATCACTTTTTGTAACATCGCCCTTTGCCGAGGGAAGCTCCTGTGAAGCGAGCATATTATAATCGGGATTAAATACGGTAACGGCCGACTTCGCATAGCCCTGATATGCGCCCTGACTTATATCCTCTTTGTCGATTGCATAATAAAGCGCCGTGCGTATCGCCGAGGACGAGAGCGCACCCGTCGGATTTATTCCGAGGAACACGAAATTATTGAGCGTAACCGCCCTGTTCTGCGCTACAATCCTCTTGTAATTTCCGCTTGAAAAATCCTCAAACAGATAATTTATATTTCCTATTTCAACCGCATTCGTGATATATTCAAGCTTCTTTATATCGTGAAGCGTTATCTTAGAGATTTTACTTGCGGTCTCACTTTTCGGATTTACCGTAAGCGTTGTGGTGTTTTCAAAGACAAAACGTCCCGAGCCCGTCGGAACAGCGTCCGAGCTTTCGGCTGTTCCCTGCTTGACTATCGGGAAGGTCAAAATGTTTTGGCAAAGTGAGTCGGGAGCTGCAAGGGTAAATATGACCGTTGAGCCTGAAGCGTTAACCGAATTGATATTTGAAAGCCTTTGTGAAAACGCAACGGACGCTTTAGCCTTATTAAAAGAGTAGACAACATCTTTTGCCGTAACGGCTGCTCCGTCGCTGAACACCGCATTTTTAAGCGTAACGCTGACCTTTGTGCCGTCTGTTGCGATGCTGTCCGCAAGCACCGCCTCAGCCGAATAATCCGATTTTACCGTATAAAGCGGTTGACAGTAAAGCGAAGCCAACGCAATATTTTCGCTGCCCGTTGCGAAATACGGATTTAATGAGTCACTCGTTGCATACGGCAAAATAATCTCCGCCGTCTGCGTATTTCCCGTTCCCGTATTTGTGTTTGTTTCTCCCTCGGGAGTTGCCGGAGTGTTAGTGCAAGAGCAAAGCAGGATTGCAACCGCCGTCAGTGCACAGCAAAACGCAATTATCCTCTTTTTCACGGCAGTCGCCTCCTTTTTATATACTTATTCGCTCAACCGAAACGGTTTTTCCGCTTGAACGGTCTATCTCAAATATTATACCCTGCAAGAGAGCGTTGTCATTGGGATTTTCAAATCTTACAGGCATATTTGTACGCATTTTTTCAATCGCAAGCTCGGGCTTAACACCTATTACCGAAAGCGACGGGCCCGTCATTCCGACGTCGGTTATATAGCCCGTTCCGTTTGGCAAAATCTGTTCGTCTGCCGTCTGAACGTGAGTATGTGTGCCGTACACAGCCGAAACCTTTCCGTCAAGGTAAAATCCGAGTGCCTTTTTTTCCGCTGTTGCCTCTGCGTGCAAGTCTACAATAATTATGTTGACCTCATCACGAAGCTTTTTTATTGCCTCATCCATACAATCGAAAGGATTTTTGAGGCTTTCCATATAGACCGTGCCGAGAACATTTACAACGCCTATTCTGACAAAGCCTTTGTCAACGATCGTATATCCTCTGCCGGGGCAATCCTCCGAATAATTTATAGGACGTATTATCGAATACGAATTTTCAAGCGTTTCGTAAAATTCACGACGCTTGAACGTATGATTTCCGCCTGTAATGACATCTGCACCGCTTGCAAAAATATGCTCACACGAAAAAGCGGTCATTCCGTTTCCGACTGCGGCATTTTCGCCGTTTACAATACAAACATCTATATTTTTTTCTTTTTTAAGCGAGGGCAAAAGCTCCCTCAATTTTTCACAGCCCACAGCCGAAACAACGTCGCCGACTGCAAGCACCCTTACGGTTTTATTCATAATTCACCGATTTCTATATCTGTCTTTCAATCTGTCTTTTATCGGAAAAAGCCCTGACTGCACAGTCAGGGCCGCCGATTTTTTATTTTGCGTAATCGACAATGCGATTTTCACGAACGATATTGACCTTGATCTGTCCGGGATATTCAAGCTCTTCTTCGATTTTCTTAACTACATCACGTGCAATAAGCACCATCTTGTCGTCGCTTACAACGTCAGGCTTAACCATTATGCGAACCTCACGACCTGCCTGAATTGCGAAAGATTTTTCAACGCCTTCAAATGAGCAAGCAATTTCCTCAAGCTTTTCAAGACGTTTAATGTAATTCTGAACATTCTCTCTTCTTGCGCCGGGACGTGCAGCCGAAACTGCGTCAGCCGCCTGAACAAGGCAAGCAACAACGGTTTTCGCTTCAATGTCGCCGTGATGCGCTGCGATAGCGTGTACCACCTGTTCATTTTCCTTGAACTTTTTAGCGTATTCAACGCCAAGCTCAATATGTGTTCCGTCCATCTCGTGGTCAAGCGCCTTGCCTATATCATGGAGAAGACCTGCACGTTTTGCCGTTTTAACATCAGCGCCGAGCTCCGCCGCCATAAGTCCTGCGATATATGAAACCTCAAGAGAGTGGCTGAGTACGTTCTGACCGTAGCTTGTGCGATATTTGAGCTTACCGAGAAGCTTTACAAGCTCGGGATGGATACCGTTTACGCCTGCGTCGATAACAGCTCTTTCGCCTGTCTGACGAATTGTCTGCTCAACCTCACGTTTAGCCTTTTCATACATTTCCTCAATGCGTGCAGGGTGTATTCTGCCGTCCGCAATGAGCTTTTCAAGTGTGAGCCTTGCAATTTCTCTGCGAACAGGCTCAAAGCTTGAAACCGTGATAGCTTCGGGCGTATCGTCAATGATAAGGTCAACGCCCGTAATCGTCTCAAGAGTTCTGACATTTCGTCCCTCTCGCCCGATAATTCTGCCCTTCATTTCGTCGTTGGGCAATGCAACAACAGAAACTGTTGTCTCGGCAGTACAATCCGCAGCACAACGCTGAATTGCCGTGGAGATAATCTCCCTTGCGAGCGTGTCAGCCTCGTCCTTCGTTCTCTGCTCATAGTCCATAATTTTGACTGCTTTTTCGTGTGTAAGCTCTTCGTCAAGGTTCTGCAAAAGCACCGCCTTTGCCTGCTCCTTAGTATAGCCCGACACCTTTTCAAGCATATCAAACTGACTCTTTTTTATAGACTCAACCTCCTGCAATTTAGCGTCAACGTCTTTGAGCTTTGCATTAAGAGCCTCTTCCTTTTTCTCGATATTTTCTGTCTTTTTATCGAGAGTTTCTTCTTTTTGAATTATTCTTCGTTCCTGTCTCTGAATCTCGGCACGACGTTCTTTAATGTCCTTGTCTGCCTCCGATCTGAGAGCGTGAATTTCATCCTTAGCCTCAAGTATGGATTCTCTTTTCTTGTTCTCGGCTGTCTGAACTGCCTGATTGACTATTCTTGTAGCCTCTTCTGTAGCAGAGCCGATTGCAGCCTCGGCAACCTTTTTTCTGTGAAGCTCGCCGAAAATAAATCCTAAAACGCCGCAAACAACCGCAGCGACGATAATGAGTATAACTGAAACCGTAGTATTCAAAAAGCATTGCACCTCCTTTTGTGATTTTTTTCAATAAACTTAAAAGTCGTTAAAAATTATTAAATCGTTAAATAATTTTCAGATAATGATATTTTCGCATTATAAAACATTATCTTAGATATTTTATAACTTTTTGTGCAATATGTCAAGAAATCAAAGACAGATAACATAGATTTTTTTATGAAATTCATCTCTATTTGAAATAGTCGTTCCTCTTGCACTGCTTTATAGTCTATAACAGAATTAAAGCAGAGGAAATGATTTTGTGGGAAAATCCGGATGGACATACATCGGAAACTGAAGTATTGCGAAAAACACGGCAATCCAAATCTTAAAAGGCAAACATAAAAATTTTATGCATTTATGGTCATTAAAAACAATCTCGACAAAATTAAAACCCGTATTGAGAAATACGAGCATTTAATCTGACGCCTCTTTTGATCGCCTTTTTCGTTTCGCTACGCTCCACTCCAAAGGCGGTCAAAAACATTATTTATCTAACTTCTTAAAAACTTACACACTTTTATTGACAAAGCCCATCAGGGTAAATATCTCTGTATTTTCCATAATCTTCCGATACTCTACCCCAATCAAACGTCTTTCCATAGTCAATATTTTTATTGGTAATTTCCATACTAACGCTTCCTCATATGCTAAATGCTAATATAAAAACTATATTTCTTTTTTCATATAATTCTCTTTATACTCTATATAACCGTGCTTTGGGTAAAATTTGTGCGACTCATACCACTGTTCGCGGTCTCCCAAATGAACATATATGGCGCACTTCCCCTGTTGTTTGATATGGTTTTCGGCTGTTTCTAAAAGTGCAGTGCCAATGCCTTGGTGTTTCAAGTTATATTTTACAAAAAGTCTGTGCAAAGTCACTTCATCGGGATTTACATTTGTGCTGTATCCTACACTGCCAATTACCCTGCTCTTTTCATCCAATGCAATCCAAAACATATCGCCTTTGTCAAAATAGGCTTTTTGTATGTCGAGCAAATCATCATTCAGCCCCGGGACGCGCCCCAAAGCGTTTTTGGCTTCGAGTATCATAAAAATCATATCATCGCGATATTTTTTATCAAACGGGATTATTTTCATTTGGCGTTCCCTCCTTATAACTGTGTTTTTATAGTTCTGCTCTTGTCCTTTCGTTATATTCCAATATTTTCGGACCGTTTCGCTATACCCCAAATGGTGTTCTCGCATATCTATTATAGCACATATTTTGAATTCTGCACTATGCACTTTATTTTTTCTTCCTGTTTTGCCCATAAAAATATGCACCTCCAAAAGCGTCTAACTTTTAGGGTGCATATCATGAAAAATGAAATCAGTTTGTTGCTTATAATTTAATTTTCTACCAATTAGGCTGTTTTTGTACTGTTTGCACAATCTGGGGCAATTCAATTTATCTTCTATCTGCCTGATTTTATTGATATTCAATCAACAGTGCTCGATCACGATGCAGTTAACATCAGCTCGGCTGTTTGCACAAACTTTCCTTGAACGAATTAAATTTGGAAAAAAATAAAAGCGTTCAAAAGAACGCTTCTATTTTTGTAAAGATGATACAAAAAAGATGCTTTTTCAAATTTGTTATGAGGATTTGAACTAACAATATATACCTAATATGCTTTCTATGATATTTTATAACGAGAAAAGACCTCACGCCAAAAACGGATACAAGACACTGGCAAAGCGAGAACTCGAGTTTTCCAACAAACAAGCCAATAAATCGAATAATTAATATTGGACAAAGGGGTCCAGATTTATTGTTTTTTATCTTTTGGTTTTCTATTTTAAACTTTTTCAGTTTTTATGTCCAATTAAAAATATATACTTAAAACCCTGAAACACGCATAGAATCAAGGAGAAATGAAAAACACCTATCGTTGTCCAAACCATGGGGGTTCAGATTTCAATAGGTGTTTCATTTTATTCACATTCAATTACATTCCATGTATCAAAAGCATTTTTGCTAATTCCATATGTTTTTTTATGTATAGCCAAACATAATAATTTTCTAGGTCTGCTCATACCAACATAAACACATTTTCTACTATAATCAGCTGTTTTGGTGGGCTTACCCCCAATGAAGAATGGTAGAACCTTTTTTATATCAGAAGTACCACCTTTTTCGGTTTCTAAATATAGCGTTGCATCATGTGTTTCTCCCTTTACACCATGAACAGTATCAAATTGGATAGTAATGTCGTCCGAAGAGAAATACATTGAATTGTGATGTTTAATATCATTATCCTGTGAATATATGTCTTCAAGAAAATATTTTGGCAATTCATCCCAAACATTCTTGCCACCATTTGCACTAGTAATCAGGGCATTTACCATGTTTTTTATTTCAGCATCTACAATATCTTTGGTGTATTCTGATAACTCAAATATTTTCAGAATAGACATCTTATATGTTTCAAAATGAGTGTTGTCCAACTTCTCCTTAATTGAATGAATAGTATATTTCATTCCTAAATAGTTAAGTATCTTACATAATAATTTTCGTATATTCAGTTCTGCTAAATAGCCCTCACCTTGTTCTAATGACATTGTGATTTTTTGAATATAATTCCAATAATTGTTTTCACTAGTATGTTTCCCACTTGGATCAAAATCTTCCCAATAATCACTAATTTTTAAGCCAGCTAGACTTTTTTTCTTTACTGCGCCAATTACCTTGTATATTCCATCGGTTGCTATAAGATTATTACTCTTAAGAATACCAATGAATGTATTTATGACTTTATTTCTAGTGTCATCGTCAAAAACAATTAAAGTTGGCTTACACGAAGTTAACGACTCTGCAGAAATAATATTTCCTTCTCTTTTTTTCAAGTGATTGATAACATCTGCGATTTGCTGACCATATCGATTAGATGTTGCAATTGATAATGCCGACTCACTAGGGATCCAGTCTTCTTGATTTACAACATCAGAGTTATATATAGCTTGGTCCGGATCACCTATATGCATAACACATGCCTTTGTCTTATCAAAAATTTTATCTAATGCTATACGTTGGACAGCATTACAATCTTGATATTCATCAATAAAAACATATTTAAATCTCCTGCTGAACAACTCTACATATTTGTCTGATAATTCAGCAATTGCTTCTTTAGCATATAGATAAGCATCATTATATCTTCCGTTTACTGCTTTTACCTTACACAGTGCTGTAATTACATTTGGCATTGCCGGTTATGGATTTTGTCTATGCAATGAAAATCTTAAATATTGAATTGTACATATTTTATTTTTCATAATATTAAACAAATGCACTGCTTGCAATGCTATTCGGATTTATTCAACGGTCAATAAATTACAATATAAAGGTTGCGGATGAATTAGAACATTAATTAAGATTTGTATCCGCTTTTACTTCTATAATCTTTCTGGTTGGGAATGCGCTGACACAAAAGTAAAACGGTTCATTTTCCATTCGTTTTTCAATTTCTCTTGCGTTTGTTCCCGTATCTAACGGCATAGGCGTAAATGGAATTGTTAATGTAACCGTCGAGTTTTCAACAATGCTCATATTAGGCCAACCATCATAGTTTTCATCCATTAAATCCCACAGGACAAAATCAATCGGAATATTTAAGGACTTATTATATAAAGCGTATGACAATAGAAATAGAGATCCATCCGTATTCCCCTCGTTTTTTATTGTCATATTGACAAGGAAAACATATTTCGGAGCGGGATAGTTTTTGGAAAAACCACCGTTTTCTATAGAACCGCCGTTTTTCTCTAACACCTCTTTGTAATTCGCCAACTCAACATGGTTCACTTTAATAAAATACCCGTTCACCGATTCGTTTGAAGATACAAAAAAATTATTTTCAAGCGCAACGCTTTCACCCATCTTATAATACTCTTCTTTTTCAACGAATTTAGCTTGATTGGTATTTACAGTGCATACTACCCATAGGATAAGCAATATGAAAACAGCTGCCGCAAAGCATATGCTAATGATTATAGCTTTCTTTTTTCCCTTTTTTAGTATATTTTTATGCATGCCTACACTTCCTTTTTACAAATGTAGTTATCTACGATTTCACCATTTTCAATACACAAAACCGAATCAGAAAGTTGTTTTAAAATGGTAGCATCATGACAAGATAAAACAACTGTTGCACCTCTTTCTTTTTCCTTAAATACAATCTCACGAACCATACGGATGCCATCTTCATCCAAAGAATTGGTAGGTTCATCCAAAAGAATTATGTCGGGTTTTTCCATGATAGCAGCTGCAATTCCTAAACGTTGTTTCATGCCTAGAGAATACTTTTTATATTTCTTATCTGCATTATCTGATAAACCTACAAGCGTAAGCACTTCGAAAATTTCTTTGTCTGTTATTTTTTTATTTAAGGAGGCAAGAAGCTTTAAGTTTTCAAATCCGGAATACGAGTCTAAAAAAGCAGGGTTTTCAAGCATCAATCCCAAACTCTCAGGAAACGAAATGTCTTTTCCAAGCCTTTTTTTATCAATAAGAACGTCCCCGGTAGTAGGGTAAATCAAGCCCGCAATCAAACGCATAATCATTGTTTTCCCGGAACCGTTTATGCCCTGCAAGCCGATGACATTCCCCGTAGGAATAACAAAATTCAGTTCTTTAAGAACCGTTTTTTTTCCGAATTTCTTTGAAACATTTATGAATTCTATAGCCATATTCATCGCCATGCGATATTAAATCCGCACAAAAAGAGATGAGAAATCTGCTTTTCTGCGTCGTATCGTTCCTTTCTTAATATTTTACACATGAAGCGCAATGCGATACAAATTTCGCTCAAATTGTCATAAAGCAGAAAGCTTTGCGCTTGGTGTCTTTTTCCTATCTTCATATCTTTCGAGTTAAGCCTCTTTGCTGTTAAGAATCGAATATTTTTTAAACAGTAAAATGCCTATGATGATACTGCACAAGGAAAGCAGCACGGAAAAAATTGCTCCGATCTTGCTGTTTATCCCATTGCTGATGGTTGAATCGCTTCTAACTGCCATAGCATAGTTTCCCAATAACCACGGAACCAGTTTATATGCGGAAGAAATATAGATAACAGCGGATATAACAAAACTCAGCATTGGCTTAATAATTAAGCTCATTGTCATTTGAATGAGGCTGACAGCGATAGAAACGAGCAAGGGCAAAATCGTCAACTGAAAAAGTAAATTGTAATGTTCGCTTATAATTTGTTCCTCGCCGAATGATAAAAGCATAGGTATCGGTGTTATATCAAAAGACATTTTTGCTTTACAGAGAACTGAAAAAACAAATACGGTTATCCATCCGATTATATAAAACGAAGAAACATAGATTACATTCCATATGCATTTTGAAATCCACCAAATTGTACGGCTTTTACATCTGTAAATTAAGTTCTGACCAAATCCTGTTAAATCATCGTGCATATAATGTAAAGTGAAATACAAAACCAGAAAATGCCATAACAGCCAACGGTAAGGAACGGGGAACGGTTCAGATGGCGATGGGATATATTCTTTCATACCACCGAAAATATATAATAAAAAGTGCCCGTATGTATATTCTGTTACATAGAATGCTTTTAACTGCACATAAAAGTCAAGACATGAGATAATAAGAAAAATGAAAATGATGATAAATTTACCGTACTGTTTAAAAACACCTTGATACAAATCAAATTTTATCAATTTAAAAAATTTCATCTCTTTTACCTCTAACAAGTATTGTCACAAGCGAAAAAGCAATTAAGAGCAATGTCACGGAAATGACAACCCAAGACACAACCTGTCCTCCCAGGGTTCTTGAATGGATAAAATAAGTTGGTACAAATTCGAACTGAACGGTAGCAGTGCCGATAAGGTTATAAATAAATCCTTGAAGATAACCAAAAGCAATCATAAGAATAAACGGCAGTATTTCGACAGCGAAAATATTGTTTATATAAAATGTTATTGCAAAGCTTAAAAGAGCAAAAATCCCACCATATAAGGATTCAAGGATTACATAAAGAGCTGTGTAAAGCATTGGAGTTGTATAGTAAATATCAGCCCACATATTCCCGAAATACAAATGATTGTAATGTGTATAACCAACAAAAGGTCTGACAACGGGCACAAACGCACTAACCAGTAAAATATTTACAAGTAGCGGAACAAGCACAACTAGGCTTCCAGATAGAAAGACCGCAATCGCTTTAGAATAGTAATAATATTCTTTTTTGACTCTCGATGTAATATTTTTAATATAACCTGTTTTTCGTTCACGATAAAACGACCACGCAAACGGAAGTGCCGCACCTAATGGCAGTAATTGAAAGAAAAGGGTATATGCAAGCGAAAGCTCCTCACCACCGACCCACGAATTGTAAAACCCAAACAATGAAGTGTCCGGATTTTCTGTGAATTCACCATTGCTGTAACAGTATTCATATATGTCATCGGGATTGTAACCTGCTCTGCTCTCTATCATATATATACCGCTTAGAACTGCAAATAACAGCATGACGGAAAGGCCTATAATAAAGTATTTAGAAACCAGAGCTTTTTTTAGTTCCATTTTTAATGTATTAATCATATTTTCACCGCTCATTTAAATAAATCAAAAATTCTACAATCAAGATTTTGTACTGCTACGGACTCATCGGCAGTTACATTCCCAAGAGCTAATAAAACATTTTTCGCATCAATAAATTCTTGTGCCGCAATAATGCCAAGTTTAAAATTCAATGTTTCTCCATTTTTTATAGAAAAGCAATAGTATTGTCCTTCTTTTGAACTCAACCTTGGATCATCATCTGTAGGGTGTTTACTGAAATATATTATATAAGGTTGCATTTTTTGAGTTTGGTTTTTTATTTCCGAAAAACTTTTTCCGAGTTTTCTTTCATCACTTTCTGCACTAAACACAATAGATGTAAAAACTTCATTTTCACCGTTCTGCGCTTGATAAGTTGCTGTCATATCAACCAATATAAAAGCATTATCAGCAAATGTTTTCTCATAATTTGGGTTGTCATCGTCCCACTCTGTTTCTTTAATGTCTATGCCGGAAGTACATATTGAATCGAAAATTTCTATTCCGTTTAATGTATATGTAAGCCCTGGCGTACCGCATAAAATTGTTTCTTGTGTTTCCCGAACTGTGATATTCCAAGAAGCTTCCATGGTATCGCCGGTTCCCAATATTTTGACATTATCTAAAAAGTCTTTAGATTCGGATTCAACTATATTAGGTTCAATAGAATTATTATCAATTTTCTGATGTATCTTATTTTCAAATTCAACATAGGAACAAGATGAGCATAAAAAAACGAACAGCATACACAAAAACAAGGCGATACTCTTTTTTAGTTTCATCTTAATTACCTCCCAACTTCTAATATAGCCAAGCCGAAGGATTGTTCGGCTCGGCTATATAATGGCAAAATTAAATTTTACGGTATGTACTGTATGTAATTTGGAGTAAATAACTGATAACTTAAATTACATGATTATAATGGTTGTATGTTCCGACGCTATCTGCACTCCAGCAACCCATTGCTGTTCCTCTGTTTGCCTGCGATTCTTGTTTCGCCCAAATCTGGGCATATGAATTGTATCCGAAACGCTCATAAACATCTTGCCTTATGAATCCCTTTGTCCCTTTTGTAATAATCGCTCTGGATCTCGGTCTGTTATTGTATGTATAGCTTGAACAGTCAACAAATGTAGAACCATTAGATGAGCCATAAATAAAGGCTTCGAATTTATATGGTCCGCTAGCTGCATATCCGCGGCTGTTAGTTGTATAATTAACATAAGAACTGCTTGTATCCTTTTTTAATCTAGCGGCTGTGTATGTATTTGGTTCTGGATTAGTAAAGGCATAAAGTATAAAATCCACATCCGTATGATTGTTTGCACTTGCAGAAACTGCAAATACTGATAACATTGCAACCAATGTCAATAAGAAAATTAGTATTTTTTTAGTTTTCATAATCATTCTCCTTTTTATTTGTGAGCTATTATTTAGTTGATAAATATGTTAAATCATTAAAATCACCACTTCCCCAAAACAAACTCTTTCCTTAAAACCTCATAGCATTTCATGCTATGTTGAATACAAAATAAAGATATTCTTCAATTTAATAAGTTGAAATTTTCACTGTAACTGTAGAGTTATTTTTTCTTTTACATGAGCAATAATCATTAGCAAAGAGACAACAATCAATCCCATTCCAACCGAATATGAAACCTTTCTGCCATTTATATTAAGATATAAAACAGCCAACAACACAAATACAGATAAAATTATTGACAATGTTCTATATATTTTATTCTCCCTGCTAGATAGTGGTCTGTTTATATTTTGAACAGGCGACAGAGCGCATATTAAAACTACAGAAAACATATCAACGCATATAAATTCAAATCGATAATTATTATTTTGCAAAAGCCTTATGATGCATAATGATATTGCGATTAAAATAACAGAACTAAAAAAACAATTAACATATCTTTTTGCGTGAGCTCCACCAGTGAATTTTCTCAGAATAAAGAAAACTAAAAAAAAGCATATACATTCCTTAAGCATCCCAAACACAATTCCAATGAGCAAAGTTGTAATAGTATTAATAAGCGTATGTATTGTTATTTTTATTGCGTACTTGTACAGTTCTTCTTCGTTGCTTTCTATATTCTTACTTGCAACTAAAGCAGAAGCGATTTTTCCATATATTTCTTCCATTATTTAAACAATTTATATTTATCTATCGTTTTTGGCACTTCTGGCTCGTTTAAAATAAAGCAACTCGCAGAATTTGCATTTGTTACTAACACTAATGTCAAGCATCCAACTACTGTTGGTAATAATTTTTCAAGTAATCGTTTTAATTTTTTCATCATATATTACACCTCTTGATTGCATTTTAACAAATTATCTATATGTTTTGTTGCTTTTAGCAAAAACGCACTTAAATTCAGAAAAAACGATATAAATTTCCATTTTTTCGGCTTATATAAACAAAAAACCATGTTCTGATAAGCATTATCAAGCTTGAGATCTTCACTGTATTATGCTTTTTTTGTCATATCCAACGGTGTGAATGCAACTATGTATTTGACGGTAAAATTGATATGGTGACAAACAACCGATTCTATTGTATAATCATATAAAGGAGGCCTTTTATGATTAGAGTACTTATATGTGACGACGATGATTCTATAATTTGCCAAGTTGAAAAGCTGATTAAAGAGATTGAATATAACCATAAAATACATTTCTTAATTGACAAAAAGAACGATGGTGCTTTTATGCTGACAGAAAGCGCCGCCTTTGATATTGCCATCGTTGATGTGGAAATGAATGGTGTGAATGGTATTCAGTTATCGACTTTACTAAAAGAAGCGAATCCGGATATTCAAATTATTGTGTTAACATCTTTTCAACAATATTTAGATGACGCTATGCAAGTTCATGTTTTTAGGTACTTATCAAAGCCAATTGATAAAGACCGTTTTTACAAAAGTTTTATTGCCGCTGTCAAAGAGTATACCTTCATTAGTAAAAACATTGTAATTCATGAAAACGATAAAATCATAAAAATAAGAACAAAGGATATTTTCTATATTGAAAATATAAAATACGGTTCTATTATCCATACAAAAACGAACCAATATAAAACAAATCAAAAACCAAAACAATGGAGCGAAATTATCAATCAACCAAGTTGTTTTGTTTATTCACATAATAGTATTTTAGTAAATCTTCAAAATGTGATCGATTTTGACAAAAGTTCTGTAACCTTTAGAATAAACAATGAAAAAACAATATCCACATATATGTCTCAGCGAAAATATCAGTCATTTAAAAAAGCATTTTTTGAATTTGCAGGGGGAATAAAATAAAATGACCACTCTGTGTTATCTGTTTATATACATTTTTGAACAGTTCATTGCATACATGTATTTCAAAAATAAATTCCATCCAAAAAGGAAGGCTATAATTATAGGGCTTTGTTATGTCTTATCGTTTTTAACGCAATATGCAATTCAGCTTTTCGATAATCCATTTTTAAATTTGGCCTCGTTTTTTGTTGCGAACATTATAATCGTTGCAATTTGCTTTGAAGCTTCTATCAGACAAATTATTTTTAATACGTTCCTACTTGAAGGCGTCATGATAACTACAGAAATTGTGGTTATGTATTTGTTCTCATCTATATTGAATGTTGATTTATTGGCGTGCAAAAACAGCAATTTTATTATTTTTTTAGAAACAGCCACAACAAAAGCATTCTACTTTTTCGTTGCGAGCCTTATCTCTAAAATTTCTAAAAAGGAATCACATAATATATACAGTAAAAATGATTATTCATTTCTTTTGTTTATTTTACCGGCAGTTTCCATTCTTATTATTGCAAGTTTTGCTTATCTTTCATTTATATTACCAATTGATAAAACAACAAATATATTATTTTCGGTAGCTTCAATAGTCCTATTGTTATCAAATGTAATTGTATTGATCGTGCACGAAAAAATCATCGATACAATCATGAAAAACGCAGAATTACAATTAGAAATGCAAAAAACGGAAATCAATGATGAATATTATCGAGAACTTGAACAGCAATATAATTCCTCAAGTTTGTTAATTCATGATATAAAAAAGTGTTTAATGAATATTCGGGAGTTGTCGGTTCAAAAAGAAAACGACCACATCATTACATATATAGACTCCATATATAACGGCTATGAAATTAAATCGTTCAAACAATTCAGCAATCATAAACTTGTCAATATAATCGTCAACCGATATGAACAGTTATGTGAAAGTGAAAATATACGCTTTTCTGTCGACATAAGAAGTGTTGATTTTTCATTTATGTCTGACAGCGATATAACCGCTTTGCTAGATAATTTGTTGGAAAACGCATATGAGGCTGCAAAAGCATCGGAAATCGGAATAATTGATTTGAGCATTGAAAAACAAAATGAAAGATATGTACGCATACAAACATCAAATTCTTCTGAGCAAAAACCGATCATAACAAACGGAATAATAAAATCCACGAAATCCAACAACAAACTACATGGTATCGGAATAAAAAGCATCACGAAAATAACAAAGAAGTATTCAGGTAATATTGCGTGGAATTACGATGATGCTTCAAAAATATTCACTTCTACAATACTGTTGAAAATGGATAAACATTAATTCAAACAGGAAGACAATAACTTTTGCCATTGTCTTTCTGTTTTTGTTTGTTTAAGATTTAACAATGCAATTATAGGGCAATTTAAAAATCCACCCTCACACGCTAAATATTGAAGGTATGCGTAATTCACCAACTATAACGGTTAAAACCTGTAATATCATTTCTTTTCTGCTGTAATATATTTTCAAGTGGATAGTTCACTTCACCTACCATCATGACAGGTGGCACCTGCCGCCGAGAGAGCATAGTTCTTTCTTGGCGGCGGATGTTTTTATTTTTATGCAATTTATCTTTTTTGTAGTTTATATAACAAACTGCTTTTACCACCTTTCTCTCGATATCGCTGCTCAGTTGTTATGAGTCCTGCTTTTTTTAAAT
>DAVZHW010000006.1:0-83199 GCA_052273625.1 Candidatus Fimenecus sp.
AGGGACAGGAGCAAGGGACAGGGACAGGAGCAAGGGACAGGGACAGGAGCAAGGGTGAAATTGTTAGCAAGGGATAACAGCCATTTGTACAGCAAAAACAAATGTTAGCAATGTGTAACAAGATAAAAAGCACTGGAGCAAAAAAAAAGCACTAGGAATTTTTCCTAGTGCTTTAAGTCTAACAGAACTGTTTTATAAATTCTTTGAATTCCGCCTCCCATTTGCCATCACTTGAGGCTTTTTTTACTTCCTCAATTGATTTTTTTAATTTTTCTAAAATTGCCTCCTTTGAAGGAGGCAATTTTTCCGCTTTTTTCGTTTCTTTTTTAGAAAAGAGCGTTTTGTCGTCCGTCAATCGGACGAGTACCGCCTCGGGTTTGTCCGACGCGTTAGGCTGAATATACAGGAGGAGCCTTCCCTCCTGTACCCGTTGACAATTAAGGCTGTTGATTGATCTAATCAACGCCTCCTTCGTTGTCCACTTTTTTTTATCGAGCCAATATTGGCTCAACTTAAACGGGCTTTTTAACCCGTTACCATGATGTTTTCTTTCAAAGTCTTCAACAGACTTCTTAAGAATTTCAACGATTGACGGCTCAACCTTTGAGCCGTCGTCAAATAAATTATTCATAATTGCCATAATATGCCTCCTACCCGTATGGCACGGGTTTTTAAAAAAATAAATTAAAGCCGTCTAATTTTTTTTTCAGCCCGTTGAAACGGTAACAACGGGCTGAAAAAATGGCACTAGTTACAATATGTATAACCGCGATATGTGCCGTCTGTACCGCGGTTGTAATCCTCAACTCCAAAGCAAAGGAATGAAAGCGGTAAACTTCCCTCCTTTGCTTGCTGGAGGTACTGGAGGGCTTTATGGGTTGGGATAAAGAATTCTTCATCCATATCCCCCCATGCTCCCCATTCCTGAACGGCTATAGTGTAGCCGTCGTTGTGGAGGCGGAGCATCCAACTCCTACCTCCGCAACAATTTTCAGCCGTTAAAGCAATTAAAGTTTTCGCCATATTTACCTCCTTGACTGTATGGCACAGCCTTTTTTTTTATTTCCTTACATTAAGCAAGGAATTTTTTTTTTAGCCGTTTTTTTTAAACGGCTTTAATTTATTTTTTTTGTTATACTATGCTAATTTTTGTTTCAGCCGCAAAAATGGCTGTTAGCATAGTATAATAAAGGCTATAAAGAATTGAAGAGTTTCAGCCACCCGCATACATCTGAAGGCGTATATATTGAAATCAATGCGTATATACACCCGTTCACTTTTTTTATACAGTATTCAATTTTTTTCATTTTTAAAAAAAAACTAAACTTGCATAATAAAAGCTACTGTACATCAAGCAAGACAAGACACATTAGAAGCTATAGAACTTTTTTATTATCTTTTTTCAAAAAATATTTTTCGTATCTGAAAAAAAAAATCAGATAGACAGAAAAATAAAAAAGTCTAGAGCCGTGCTTGCCTCGTCGCTATGACCACGATAGCTAGCATCCCTTCCCATCCCAATGTCAAAGAACTGTAGGCTCTTTCTTCCTACTTCTATGATTTAATAATATAATGAATGACTAGCAATGTCAACGATAATATTTTTTTTTACAAGTGTTTATTTTATGATATAACAAAATATTATGAGTACCCCCATAGGAGGGTTTTTTACTGGAGGGGGGGATGGCTTATCCCCTCCCGCACAAAACAGATTTTTTCAAAGGCAGGTGGCACGGAAATATGGAATAAGAGGGGGTTGGTTAGTTACCACTATAGAAGAAATAATATTTTGTTTTAGTTGTAAGTAAAGTGCTGAGGTATATACATAGTTTCTTCACTAAGTGTGCATATTGTATTAAAATAGAGAAAGCGTGCAAGTTGTAGTGCTGTAAATGCACTATGATTGACTAAGCAAACAAGTTGTAGTAAAGAAAATGTGTTTATATCGACTAAGCGTGTAAGTTGTAGTATCTATTGACTAAGCGTACAAGTTGGTGTTTCCCTATAGGGAGAAATGATACCTTACACTAAGCGTACAAGTTGTAGTTTGGTATAAGGCAACGTTTTTTTAGATGTTGCCATAAGTAAGCGTGGAGATTACAGGAGAATATATGCTGGTATATGACGGATTGGAAGAGTGGCTTAATAAGAACGGAATGACAGAAACGGAGCTTTCTAAAAAAATAGGAAACTGTGATATTGTGTCAGGACTTCTCAGTAGAAGGAGGGGTGCTAAGACTTTTACAGTTAATAAGATATGTGAAGTTACGGGGCTGCCTGTAGAAAAACTGGTTCGCTGGGTTCCGGACGATACGGAGGATATAAGAAAATCCTACAGAGAAAATGAAGTTTATTTTGATAAATTATTTGAACTTATAAAAAGCAGAAAAATTTCTATAAGAGAAGCGGAAAGAAGACTTGGTGTTTGGTATGGCTATTTTGACAAGATAAATACAAAAAAAAAGAAGGGGGGCAAAATGGAGATAAAACTACTCAAGTCTATTGCGGAATATTTCAACGTTGAACCTACAGATTTGTTTGAAATAAGTAGCGGCAAAGAAGTCGTGTATGAAAAGACTTGGGAGGATATTTACAACGAGAGTAATGTAAGTATGGACAAGATGTTTGCGTTGATGGATAAAAAAGGTCTTACGAAAAATGATGTTGTAAGAAAGTCCGGAGTAACTTTTGTGTCTATATTTCAACGTCTGAATAACGGCAAAAAAATATCCGCAATGTCCATAAGAAAGATAGCGGACGCTCTAGGTGTCCAACCGACAGATTTGTACGAGGTGGTTGGGTGTTAGTTTACGATGGATTGGAGAAATGGCTAAAGGAAAATAATATGTCGATTGCGGAGTTTGGGAGACTGACAGGCAAAAGAACCGGATATTGGAGTGCGGTTCTGGGAAGAACAAAAGGTCTTTCTACTGATATGTTTTGTAAGTTATGTGAAGTAACAGGGCTTCCGGTAGAAAAGCTTGTGCATTGGTATTCCGATAAGAGTTTTGACCTTCGCAAGGACTACAGGAACAGCGTTGTAAAGTTCGACAAATTCCTTGAACTCTACGAGAGAACAGAAATGGGTAGAGCGGAATTTTCTTTGGCGGCAGGACTGAACAGGGATTGTATCTCCGGGATATACGCAGGCAAGAAGCCTCGGATAGGAACTATTAAGAAGATAGCGGAGTATCTGGGAGTGAAGCCGACCGACCTGTTTGAAATAATTGAAAATTAGGATTTAACCGGAAGTCTGATTTAAAAATTTAAAAGCAAATTTTTTCAAAAGGAGAATAATATGATTAGTTTTATTCCGTTGAAAGTTCTTATGCTAAAAAGGAACATATCGCCGACAGCATTAAAGAAGCAGGAGGGTTTTACAAACCTCAATTTCAAAAGAATGTTTGACGGAACTTCTGCCGTAAGGACTGTCGTATTGGACAGGCTCTGCAAGTATTTCAAATGTAAATTAAGCGACATAGTGGAGTACGTACCGGACGAAGAGTGGGATTTTGAACGCAGATGCAAAAAGGACAAGACAGACCCTATCTCTAAACTTGACGCTCTGTCTGAAAGTCAAAAAGCTTTGCAGGAGGAGATAGAGGAGTTAAAAAAAGCGTATCCTGCGTATCTGCTTTAGTTTTATATTAAGTTATTGAAAGACCGTTTTTTTTGACGGTCTTTTTTTTTACACAGTATTATTTCCCCTTTTATTTTAAATAAAAAAAATACCCGGCTTATATTTACCGGGCATCGTGAGGAGAATACCTTAGGAATACTATGATGGGTCGCAGAAATCATAGTCCAAGTAATGCTTACTTTTATATTACAGTATTTCTTTATAATGTCAAGCACAGAAAATTAACCTAATCGGAACTTCGTCCATAATTTTTAAGATATGGGAAAAATATCTCCGAACTTAACAACAAGTTCTGAAAAAAACACAAAAAGACTTATATCAGATGCTCTCAAAAGAATGGGAACAGAAACAGTTACTGTCTCAAGTGATGAAATCGGTGTGCCAATCACTGTAAGAAAAATAGACGCACTTGCAAAGCGTTTATGGGATATTGCACTTTATTCTGATAATGAAAAAGTAGTTGGAACGATAGCGAAAGTTATACTTGAGTTCACAGAAGGAAAGCCGGAAGTTCGTGCGAACGAAACAAAACAGGCTGTAAGCCCTGTTCAGATTATAGTTCATCAGGGCGACCGAGAAAAGCTGGAACAAAAAGCTCAGTTAGCCATAGAAGAACATGAACCGCGGATTTTGCTTGGTGATGGAATGGAGCTTGTGCCGTAATGGAAATCGAGTTGTCTGAACCTCAGTCTGAGATATTGATGTGCGATAAACGGAACATTGTAGTAAACGCCGGACGCCGTTTTGGGAAAACCTATGTTTCCGGAGCAAAAATGCTTGTCGAGGGAACATCAGAATATGCGTCAAAAAGAGGTGATTTCGAGATATGGTACATAGCACCTGTCGCTGACCAGGCACGCAATATTATGTGGGATGGCTGGATGAAAAAGCATATTCCGGAACATCTTATCGCGTACAAGAACGAACAGCGTATGATAATGAGGTTTCACAATGGAACAACAATAAAGATTTTTTCCGCAGATAATCCAGACCACCTTGTAGGAAGTGGTATAGACCTTTTGATAATTGACGAATGTGCTGTAATTCCTACTGATGAAATATATCAATATATTCGTCCGGCTCTTTCGGACAAACATCATCTTGGAAAAACTCTTTTTATATCTACTCCACGTGGCTTCAACTGGTTTCACGACCTGTGGATGAACCAATATGACAATGACTTGAAAAAAGACTGGGCATCTTTTCAGTTCACGACAGCTGACGGTGGAAATGTAACACAGGAAGAAATTGAAAAGGCGAAAAAGGAGATGTCTCCTAAGAAATTCTTACAGGAATACTACGCTTCTTTTGAAACAATGAGTAACAGGATTTACTACTCATACAGCAAGGAAGAGAACGCCTGTGAGATGAAAGAAGATTGGAAGTACGATGATATTCACGTAGGAATAGACTTCAACGTAACTCCTATGACTGCGACTATTTCCCATTACCAGTGGGAGCCAAAGCTGAACAGGTACTGTTCCTACACATTCGATGAATATTACGAGCCGGGAAGCCATACTCTTGAGCTTGCAAAGTGGCTTAGAAAAAAATATCCATTCTCAAAAATATACGCATATCCTGACCCGACAGGAAAAAGAAAACAGTCATCATCTGTCGGTAAGTCTGATTTTGACTTACTTGAAAGCCAGGGAATAGAAGTCCGTGCTCCTTTTGCTCCGTATAACACTGCGGATAAATTCAATACGGCGAATGCCGCCTTGTGTAACGCAAACGGCGACAGAAGCGTATTCATAGACCGGGATAAATGTCCTCATTTGTGCGAATGTCTTTACGGCTATTCTTATGATGAAAAAAGAGGTATTCCGGATAAAAAAGGCGGTTTAGACCATATAACAGACGCCTTTGCCTATTATCTTAACTATATGTTTCCTTTGGACGGTGGAATTGAGCATATATACAAGCCTGACGTATATGGCGTTTAATCTTTTTCTTCAAATAAGGCAAGACTATAACAACTTCATTTTTTTTAAGGAGTTTTTATGGATATAGTCGGAAATCTTTCTTGCGTGGAAACAAGACACCCTGAATACATAAAACGTCGCCGTCAATGGGAGCTTATTCGGGATTGCGTGGAAGGCGAGGACGCAATAAAAGACAAGGGAGAGGTTTATCTTCCGAGAGCTATCGGAATGAGCAATATGCGTTACAACGCTTTTAAAAGACGTGCACGCTTTGTAAATTATGTGTATCAGACTTTAGAGGGAACACACGGTATGATTTTCCGTCGTGCTCCTGTACTGAAATATCCTGCCGAGATTGAGAAAATTGTAAACAACATCAACAGAGAGGGTTCTACTCTATACCAGTTCTTCTCTGACTCCGTGTTCGATATTATGCAGACTGGCTGGGGCGGATATCTTATCGATATGCCGATGTCCACAGAGAATATTTCAGTTTTTGATGCAGAGCAAATGGGAATACGTCCTTACGTAACATATTACACCGCAGAAAACATTATCAACTGGAAATTTGACATAGTGAACGGTGTGAAAGTTCCAGTGCTTGTCGTTCTTTTGGAAAAAGTCGAATCGGATGAGGTCGGAATTTTCTCACACGAGATGAAAGACAGGTTCAGAGTTCTGTATCTTGACGAGAACAGGGAGTATCGGCAGCTGATTATCGACAAGTCAAAAAAAAGTAACGGTCAGTTCGGCTACACCGCAGAAGAAATCCCTGTAAAAGTAAGGGGAAAAAGACTTAATTATATTCCTTTTGTATTTGCCCCGGAAAATGTTCCGCAAAAACCTATGCTTTTAGATATTGCTCACGTAAATATCGGTCATTATATGAAATCCGCGGATTACGAAAACGGTGTTCATCTTACGGAATTTCCGACAGGCTGGGTAACAGGTGCTGCACCGCAGAAAGATGAGAAAGGAAATATTGTTCCTATGGTGTTAGGACAGGATGCCTTTCTTATGTTCAAAGACCCGTCTGTAAAAGTCGGAAACCTTGAATTCAGCGGAGAAGGAATTACCCATTCAGAAAAAGCGTTGGAATCAGCAGAAGTACAAATGGTTGTTCTTGGTTCACGAATTATTACTCCTGAACGCGGTATGTCAGAAACCGCAGAATCTGCAAATATTCATCGTGCTGGAGAAAACGCAAAACTGGCTTCGTTCGCGAGAAATATGTCTGAAAAAGCGACAACTATCCTGCGGATTATTTGCGACTGGGAGGGATGTTCAGGATTTGCTAGCGTCGATTTTAATACTGATTATGAAACTATGCACTTTGACGCGAACGCACTTAACGCTATGGCGAATATTTTTGCACAAGGAAAAGTTCCTCTTATAGTTCTTTACGGAATGATGATGAAAGGAGAGTTTATCCCGGATTCAAATATGCAGTTCGAGGACTATATCGAGTATCTTGAGCTTGAGCATTCAGGTCTTTCAGAAAAAGAGGCGTACGCTGCTTATAAAAAATACAAGGAAACAGGAGTTTCACAGGTTGATACGTCGAAACTTCAATGTAAAACGCTTGAGGAAATCGACAGCAAGGTAGATGAAACTGACGGCGAGATAGAAACGGTTGGGGATAAATGAAAAAAAAAGTAAGACAGTATATAAACGACTGTATTGAGCACGACATTCTTTTCGAGATGTTCGGCAACGAGCTGTATGAGCAAAGCCGGGAAGATTTTATCAATATGTGCGACACCATATCTGAATATTTTCTTAGCTTTGACTCTTTTGCTTCAAAATCATCAACTAACAAGTTTCTCTCGTTTTCAGATTTGCAAATCGAAGATTTCATAAAAGACCTGCGGACGAAACTAACGGACACTTCTGTTGAAATAGCGGAAAAAGAAAGCGATTTTATAAAAAAAGAACTGCTGGCTGTTTTCGGTATTACGTTATTTATTCCAAAAAAGATAACAAAAGTTATACCTCTTGCTCCGTACAGCGAATCAAACTCCATAGAAACTTATTTGACATCATTGGAAACCAAAGTCAAGTCGGTTTATAAAAACGCTGTTATGTCGAGCTATGTTATGGGCACTTCAAAGGAAGATGTGTCTGAAACCGTGAATACGTCAGTGGAAACGATACAGAAAAATCTGGAAACAGAAACTAAAAATATAGCAACAGGCTTACAGCGGCAAACACGCAATTATGTGTTCTTGAAAAACAAAATGACCTATGTATGGAACTCTATTTTGGATTCTAGTACCTGTCTTGTATGCGGAGAAATGCACGGAAAACGCTTTTCAAATATCACCGACGTTCCTATGCTTCCTCCTGTCCATCTTAATTGCCGCTGTTCCCTTATAGGTGCTCCGGCGGACGTGGAAATCGAGATACCGTCTTATTCGCAGTGGATAAGTGAACAGGACGATGAAACTCAGCTGAAAATACTGGGAAAAGCAAGGTACACACTTTATAAGAACGGAACGGACGTTACTCATTTTGTGAACAACGGAAAGAAACTTACTCTGAAAGAAATTTACGACGAATAATTTAACCTCTTTTTTTATTAGATTTACATTCCTTTTTATAGGGCGAAGTATACAGAAGTATACACCAAGAATGGTAGCTCTTTAAGAAAAGAGGAAAATCGTATGGTAACAAACGAACAGCTTAACTCAATCCGTCCAGAAGGAATGGATGATGCTATGTGGGATGATTTATCAAAAAAATTTTTGGAAATCAATAAAAGCGACAACAACGGTCTTTTAATGAATGAAAAAAAATTGAAAGACGAAAAAACAGCGATAAAAACGAAGTATGACGAACTTTCATCAGTCAATGCTGATTTACAGGAAAAATATGACGCTCTGAATGAAAAGTTGAAAAACAATTCTCCTGACGACATAAAAAAGATTTACGAAGACAAATTGAAAGAATCTTCAGACATACTTTCTAACACGAAAAAAGATTTTGAATCACAGCTTGCCAGTCGTGATTCGCAGATTGCTGATTTACAGAAAGTTGTCCTTGAAAGGGATTGTACCGCGGCATTTGAACAGGCTATTGCGGAAAACGCAAAAAGCGGAAAGACAATCGACCCAAGTTCTATTCCTTACGCAAAAACGATGATTCTCGGTGAAAACGGAACTCGTTTTGCTCGCAGAGATATTGGCGAAGGTGCACAAGTCCTTGCTGACGCAAACGGAAAGACTATTGCAAGAGCTGTAGATGAATTTTTTGCTTCTGACATCGGAAAGCGTTTCCTTGTAAACGGAAACTCTGGCGGTGGTGCGGACGGAAACAGAAATTTCGGAAGCGGAAAAACTACAATCAGTCGGGCTGACTTCGAGGCTCTGAACCCGATTCAGAAAATTGAAGCTGCCAAAAAATACAAAATTGTCTAAACAGACTAAAAAAGGGGTGCGTTATGGCAGTTCTTTCAGATTTTATGGCAGATATTTATGCTGCTCTTCCAACTTTTAATCGCGAACTGACAGGTTTTATTCCTGCCGTAAATGTTGATGCACAGCTCACAGGTGCGTCGGTCAACGATACTGTAAAAGTTCCGCTTGTTCAGGTAGCCGCTCCTGCTGAATACAAACAGCAGATGGGCATACCAACTCCAGGCGTAACATCTCAGGATTACGTTGAACTCAAAATGGACAAGGCGTCCTATGTTTCATTCCCTCTTGCTGGAGAAGTTGAAGCTGGTCTTAAATTCTCCGGAGCAGGAACTACAGTTACACAGCAGCGTTTTGAATCTGCATTCCGTCAGCTTGCAAATGAAATGGAAGTTTACCTTGCAGACAAACTTGTAAAAGGTGCTTCTCGTGCTGTAGGAACAGTTGGAACAACTCCATTTGGAAAAGCAGGCAACCTCGAAGATGTTGCAATGCTTAACAAAATTTTCAATGACAACGGTACACCGCTTTCTGACCGCCAGCTCGTATTGAACACAACTGCACTTGCAAATATGCAGGCAAATATGAGCAACCTTTTCAAGGTAAACGAATACGGTTCTGATGCGTTCCTCCGTTCAGGTTTCCTCAACACTCCGTTGCAGGGTATGAACATCTGGGCTTCCGGCGGTCTTACTGAACACGAAAAAGGTGCAGGTTCGGGCTACCTCGTAGCAGCAGATACTGAAAAAGGCAAAAAGACATTCTCTGTTGACACAGGTACTGGAAAAATTCTCGCAGGCGACATTGTTACTGTCGGTGCAGGAAAAGCACAGTATGTAATCAACAAAGGCACTGACGCCGCAGGTTCAATTTCTATTGGAAATCCTGGACTTCTCGCAGCTGCTGCTGACGGTGATAACGTTGAAATCGGCGGAAGTTATACACCTTCTGTTGCTTTCCAGAAGTCGGCAGTTGCTTTCGGTGTTCGTACTCCATATCTTCCAAATGGTGGCGATGCGGCAATTGACCGCACTATCGTACAGGACCCTGTAACAGGAATTCCTTTCGTAATTTCTGTATACGGCGGTCGTGGTATGAATACTGTTGAAATTGCAGTTGTTTACGGTGCTGGTGTACTCCAGTCAGAAAACGTTGCACTTTTGATTCAGTAGTTTTCTTTTGATAGCAAGCCATTTCCCTTTGTTTAGAGGGGGAAATGGCTTTGTTTTTAATTACGGAGGCAAAAGTTATGAAGATATACACGATGACTAGAGATTATCCGGAAGCTGAAAATCAGCCGACAAAGCTCAGTGTTCCGGAGTGTGATGTTGAAGTTCTGAAAAACCGCGGTTGGGTGGTATCTGGCGAGGAAAAAACGTCTAAAAAAGACGCTGAGCCAAAAGATACTGAACCTAAACAGGAAACAAAGACAGAAGAAAAAAAAGAATCGGACGAACCTAAACAGGAAACTGTCCGTGGGCATAGACGAAGCCATTAAAAAAAATAAACAAGTCTTTTTTTTTACAGCAGAAAAAGACTTGTTTTTTATCCAGAGGTAAAATATGAGTTTTTATGAAGCACATTATACAGAAGACACTGTTTTTACGGACAAAAACGGATTGGAAATTTCCAAAGAAAAAGTTCTTTTCAAAGACGCTGAAACCTATTTTATGTCGGAAGAAACTGGATATGCAATATTAAAAAACGAGTACAAATTATCGTCAGAGGGATTTGCCGAGCTTGATATTCACGGAAATCCTATAGAAATAACCGCTCTTGTTGTAGAGGACGGCTCTTGTGTTGAAAACGCGAATTCTTACTGTTCTATAGAATTTGCTGACAAGTATATGTACTCAAGAAACCGTCTTGAATGGGCTTCTCTTGATGACGAGGTGAAGAAGAAGTGCCTTATTATTGGCACTGATTATATAGACAAACTCTATAAATGGTATGGAAGAAGAAAATACCGGCAGCAGGAACTTGCTTTTCCACGTGTAGAGCTTATCGACGACGACGGATTTTTTGTTGATGACATTCCGTTGAATTTGAAAAAAGCTGTCTGTGAAGCGGCATACCTTAATAGAAATACAGAAACCCTTTTTGCAACAAAAGATGTCGAAGGTGCGATAAAAAGACAGAAAGTTGATTCTCTTGAAGTTGAATATTTCCAATCCGAATCATCAAAGGTTGATTATTCATCGATTTATGACGTTCTTAACTCCTTACTTTACGGTCTGTTCAAGACTGAAAGCGACCAGTGCACTTACAACGTAGGCTGTATATGGAGCGATGATGGATTACGCTAAATTTCAGAATCTGGCAATAAAACTTCTCTCAAAATTCGGTTCAGCTTCTTCTGTGCACTTAAGAAAATATACAGGCGTATCAGAAATAGACCCAGTAACAAAAAGAACAGTGAAGTCATTCAAACTGTATTCCGGATATGGTGTAAAACTGAAATACGCGACAGAAGCCATAGGCTCTCTTAACAACATTATAAAAGCAGGAGACGTGAAGATTCTCTGCTATTTTCCGGAAGAGCCGTCCGAGCAGAAAGACCAGATTATTTTTGGAAAAGACACTTTTAATATCATAAATATTGAAAAGATAGACCCAGATTCGACTACCGTGGTGCTTTATTCCGTTCAATGCAGGAGGACTTGATATGCCGATGACGTTCAAGGTTTCCTCTCACGGAGCTTTCAGCAACTCTGAAAAAAAAATAAACAAAGACGTGATGAAGTCAAAAAAAATAAGCAGGAATGACTTGTTTCCTGTATTTGATTCAACTTACGACATACTTGCTTATGAGGCTGTCGCAAAAAGTGCGTCCATAAACAAGACACGCATTATAAAGACTGCGGCAATCTTTTTTGACAGGGTTTGTTCAAGGACTCCTATGGATGAGGATTATAAAAAACAGCTGATAAAAGCGGACGGAGAAAAAATTTATATACAACATAAGGCAGACAAGGAGTTTTGCAGGCTTCGTTGGGAACTTAAAATTGGTTCAAAGACATTTACTTCCTATGAGCTTTGGCGTTCCAAAAACAGTCTTTTTGAAAATTATAACAATTCCGCAGATATTGACTATATATTCGACTACCTATGGAAAAACCTTGAGAACACGAAGCTGAGCAACCTTAAAAACATTGAATTTATAAATACCAGCGATTATTTCGATTATCTTGAGTTTGGAGAATATAAACAAGCGTCCTCTGAAATAGCAAACGGAAGAAAATATGAGCACGGATTGCAAAATCATCATTCCGTGCAAGCTCCAAACGGGATGTCAAGACTTACGCTTGCGGAACTTGACCGTATAGCCTCGTCTACAGCTACACGTTCGCTTGAAAGGCGTTTCAGAAGTCAGAGGACATCGAAAGTTTTGAGTAGCAGACAGTTGGCTTTACTCACAAAAGCTTTAAAAAGAGGAAAAAGCAGGTTCACTCTTGATGATATACAGCAGTTGTTAGGGGCAAGGGCAGGTAAAGAAAAATGACGGATTCAGCAGTAAAAGAATTTTTAATCAACCGCTTCAAAGAAAAGATGGCGGACTTTTTAACCATTGAAACTGAAAATGATAAAAATAAATATACAAATTTATTTCTTGAAAACGAAACTGTAGAAAGACCGGAAAACGGATATTGGTATCAAATATCTTTTATGTCGACACCTCCAGCTCCGGAATCACTTGGAATGTATTCAAGAAATAGATGGGTAAGCGTTATGCAGATAGACATCTGCGTTCCGCTCAACATAGGAGTTTCTGCTATGGAAGCAAGCTACGAGGCTATCTTCAAAGCTTTTCCAAACAGATGTATAGAAAATGGAATAAGAATCAAATCCGTTTCTCGCTCATCCGCACGGCAGTCGGGAGATTATTGTTCTATGGCGGTCAGTGTCCTTTGGGAAGCTGACCTAGAAAATTAAGGAGTAGATTATGGCAATCGACCCAACTTTCAATTTGAAAACAGGTGCTGATACAGACCTCTACTATTCTCGTGAAGTTACTTCTGGAACTGATGTGGGAAAATTAAAATCGTCAGAAAACGGTTTTTCATATCCTGCACTTACTAGAACTACAGGAAATTCAATCAAGGGTTCTACTGAATCCATTGAATCAAACGAGCTTCGCAAGGGACGTGTAAAGTCAGCTCCTAGAAAAGGCAATTCTTCGTCCGAAGGCTCGGTTGACTTTGAGCTTTCTCCAATTACCTTCGATGATTTTATTTCAGCAGCTTTCAGAAATGAATGGAAGCCTTGGACTTCCGACACTGACAGTAAAATCAACCTCGATAAGAAACAGTACGCTTCGGGATATTTCGGAACAAGATGTACGGCTTCGAAGAAATTTGGTGCAAAGAAACTCTTAGGAACAGAAGCCGACCCGGAATGTAAGGACGATAGCAAAGGTTTGATTACAGTAAAAGACGACGCAACAATTTCTCGCTGTATTGTAAGGGAACTTACTTGCGGTGATACAGACATCAAGTATATGCTTATGAAGAAATTTGGTGGCGTAAAAGGTGAAGACCTTTACCAGCGTTTCAATCATATTGCAATCAATACTTTCAGTCTTGATATTGCTGTTGGTTCTATCATTACAGGCTCTTTCGGAATTTTAGGAACAACAGACCCTAAAATGAAAGATGAAAATTCTATCAAAGATGATTTTGGCGGAAAAAGAAACACCGCAGACGCTGATACGATAGGTTCAGGCAACGAAAGTTTTGTAGACACAAGTATTACAGGAAAAGACTTCATTGAAAAACTTCCTGAAAAATCTACGTCTACAGAACAGCTGACAGCTCGTGAAGGTTTCTTGTATATCAACGGAAAAAACATAGAATTCGCAAATTCTCTCAGCCTTGAAATTAACAATGGTCTTGAGCACAAATTCGCAATTTTTGTTCCTTCCGCAATTTCCACCACTCCGCTCACACTTGATATAACAGGAACACTCCAGTCATATCTTGTAAAAGACGGGGCTGATGAAATCTTCAACTCTGCGGTTGATGATTTGGACAATGAGCTTTTATTCTGCTTACAGGACAACGATGAAAACCCGGAATATATGTATATGTTCCAGATTTTCAAGACTAAATTCACAGACCACGAGGCGTCTGTAAGCGGAGCCGATTCAATTGATGTATCTTATCCGTTCCAGAGCTTTGAGGAAAAAGCTGTACGTATATTGAGTGTTGTTGTTTCCGACATCGGAATACTCTCAGTAGCAGAAACAAAGGATTCGGTAAGTTTTACTCCTAACTATTCGGTAAACTCTGCCGACATAGCAAGCAATGCTCCTGTTGTAGAATTTACACCAACTGACGGTTCTTCTCAGACTGTTGCAGGCACTGCTTCTGTCGTAAACGGCGTCGTTAAATACACATTTGACACTGCTCTTACGGACGCAGGGGAACTAAAAGTTACTTGGAATAATCAGTCTGTAACAGCCAATGTTGCGGCTTAGTTTTTAACCTACAGCGGTTTTAAGAGTATAAAAATAGACAGGCGGAAATTGCCTGTCTATTTTTTTTATACCAAGCGTGGCTTGGAGAAAATTTATAAAGGAGTTTTTATGAAATCAACTGAAAACAAACGAAAATTTGACCTTGCGGACATTATCTTTACGAAAGACAACGAGGAAGAGGGAGTATGGGTTGAACCTGAGATTTTCGGAATCAAAATTGGTGTTGAATTCAAGGTTATCGGAGCAAACAGCGACAAACTTATTCCTGTCATAGAAGAATTTAACAAGAAGTACGGCGAAATCAATGCGATAAAAGACCCTGCGGAAAAAGCTAGAAAAGCGGACGAACTTTATATTGATACCGCCGCAAAAAGAACAGTCGGACTTCGGTGTGCAGAAGATGCGGAAGTTGTTATTGAAGGAAAACCTATTGAATATTCCGATGAGCTTGTGCGTCATATTTTTGAAAAATCGCCTGTCTGTGCACAATACATTGTGCTTTTCTCGCGTAATACTGAAAATTTTACGAACAGGAAGAAGTTTTAGAAAAGGCTGTAAAGCGATACTTCTTCCTGTATTATCCGTACAAAGACGAATTGACAGTTGTAAAGAAAGACGGACAAAAAGAAAAAAAAACTTCCTTTAAAAGACATTTTGAAGAAAGGGAAAAATTTATAAAACAAATGGGAAGGGAAAAATTCGAGCAATTAGCGAAAACTTCTGAAAGGTTTGAGAAATTGCAAGATATTCCTTTTCCTGTCCAATACAGTTGGATTTGGGGTCATTTCCTTGCTATCTGGGGACAATGCGAAACCGATTTAATGGGCAACAGAATTTTTACATATCGTACTATAAACGAATATGTGGAATGTATGAAAGTTCCGTTGACTGTGGTTGATAAACGCATATTATTCAAGATGAAAGCGTGGGCAAATGAACAGATTGAAAAAATGAAAGATAATAAATAAGGTGGTTGATTATGGCTGATAACGAAACTCAAATACGTACCGAAGCGACAGTAGAAATAAAAAACAAGGCTTCAAATGCAGCAAAAGATGTTGCCAAAGGATTTGATACAATAGCAGAATCAGCCAAGACAGCCACCAGCAATTTAACTTTACTTGAATCAAAATTAGATGAAATAAACAAACTGGAAAGAGAAAGTAAACTAACTGAATCACAGGCAAGAACTGCCAGAGGAAGGATATTTTCTTCCATAAAATCGGAGAGTAAAGCCCACGAGGAAACTGCGAAAGCTATAAACTCAGAGTCGGAAGCTTTGGAAAGACTTGCAAAAGCGGAGCAGAAAAGAGCTGATGCTTACAAGAAAAACGTAAAATTCAAAACAAGTGCAGTGGGGCTTGCAGAAAAACAAAAAGACAGAGTTTTAGCGTCTACAATAGAAAGCGGCAAGAATTACAGACAGGATGAAAAAACAAAAGCAAAGATGGCTGAGGTTGAGGAAAAATCAGCCAACAGAAAATTAAGAGAGCAACTTAGAAAAGACCGTATAAAAAATTCCAAAAGAGGTGCTAATTCAACGGTAGGCAATCTTCTTGAGTCCGCTGAGAATAAAGTAAGAGACAGAGGAGTTTTAGGACGGGCAACTGGGGCGGCTCTTGGCATTACAGCCGCAGGTCTTACAAGGGGACCGTGGGGAATAATTACAGAATCTTTGAAACAAGCTGGAAGTGCGTTAATGGATTTCAGGGATTCTGTTCTTGAGGCTTACGGTTCTGTTGAAAAAATAAAGACACAAATGGGTGTAGTATTCGGCACTAAGACGCAGGCTGATTCTGTCTTTCAAAATCTTTCTGATTATGCGGTAAAATCACCTTTCGGCATTGAGTCTGTTTCAGAATTTGCGGTACTGTTGAAACAGTCAGGTGTTTACAGCTCAGACCTCCTCGATACATTAAAAATGATAGGAGACACGGCAGGCGGCGACAACGAAAAAATGAAACGCATTGCGAACAACTACGCACAGATTGTTGCAGTAGGAAAGGCGTCAATGTTGGATATGCGACAATTTGCGTATGCCGGAATTCCTATATACAAAGAAGTTGCTGATTATCTCAAAGTATCTCAAGCTGAATTAAGAAAAATGATTTCTGACGGAAAAGTTTCTGCGGAAGTCATAGAGAAAGTTTTTCAAAAAATGACTTCAAAAGGCGGCGTGTTTAATGAAGCCACAGAAAAAGGTGCGTTGACATTAGCATCACGCAGACAAAACCTTGAAGACGTAAAGACTATGGCGAAAGCCCAGCTTGGCGAATGGAATATGAACAGGGGAAACCCTGACGGCTTAGGCGGTTCCGAGTCTAAACTTATTGATATGCAGGAAGGTTTTTATAAAAGCTTGGAAACTTGGGGTAAAACTTCAAACCTCATAAAAAATGTAGAACAACTCGCCACCGTTAAAAGTAGATATAAAGAGTTGGAGTCTTACGAAGAGTTTGTCAAGAATTATAAACTTCCTGAAAATCAGAAAAAGGAAATTCTTAAGGCTATAGGTCTGGAAAAAGACAGAATCAGCAGTTTTTATAATCCAGATAATCAGATAAAGATAAATACTCTTGTCCAAAAATTATATGAACAACAGTCAAAGACTTATAATGAATCACAAGAGATAAAAAAATCTATCAAACAGAAACTAGAAGATATGAGCAAGTCTCTTGAAGAATTTAATAAAAACCTTATAAAGAATAATATGAATGAGTTTACTCCGCGTTCTTTTTTCCTTGCACTTGGGACTCAAGACCTGGGTAAAACAACGGAGGCAATAAAAGAATTTGATGATTTTATAAACAATGCGGCTAAATATGCTGGTAATGGTAGCGAAGATATAATTACCATTGGAAATGCGATAAAAAATGAAATGCTAAGCTTATTTAGTTTAATAAACCAGTTAAACGAAACAGGAACTCCGTCTCCTTCCAAGTTACAGTCTACCTATGAAACACAGTTTGCGGCAGGCTCATCTGCAATCACCTCGGCAATAAATCTACTTGGGGACAGTATCCAGAAAACTCAAAAAAGTGTTAATGGCTCTCAAACTACAATGGGTAAATTTAATGAGATAATAAAAAATACTCCGGAAGCAAAACAAAAAGAAGAAGAGTCAGAATATGAAAGACTTCTAAATGCAAAAACAAATGCGGAAAAAATTCAAGAATTGATAAATGGACTTTCAAGCGGAAAAATTTCACAAAAAGACTTGTCTTTAAAGCAGAATATAGACCTTGAAACAAACTGGGCAAATACAGATACAGGATATTACGGAGAAAGTGTATCCGATTTTCTTACAGGAATGGACGAAAACGCTGTATTTAAGTCTGACCAAACAAAAAAGAATTTTATTGACCTTGTAAAAGATACAAGAGGTGTAATACAGATATTAAAAGCAAACACTGATGATACGGAACTTTTGGACAAAATAGAAGATTTAAAAAATGTTCTTATGTACGGAAAAATGGACTTGCCTGCAACTGTAAAATCCTTTTTCGAGAGTTTTAAAGGTATAGCCGATTATTTGCAGGGTAAAACAGAACAAAACCTACCTGTAGAAGAAAAGAAAAGATATTCAGACCTTTTGGTTGAGTTATCTTCCGCTCTTCGACGCAATGACTATAGTACATTCGGAATGGCGGATATGGATTTGTCTACACTGAAATCATTAAAAGCGTCCAGCTTCAACTCTGTCGACCTTGAGCCTTTATGGAAACGTATTATAGCAAGTACAACAGGACTTGATATAAATATGATGAAAGGTATGGGTAGCAAACAAATCCTTGAAACACAGCTGGCTCCTACATTCTCAAGACAGCTAGTATCTTCTGCGATTGCCTCTATTTATAAAAACGGCGGAGCGTTAGGCAGAAACAAGAACGATTTAAACTATGCCTACAAACTTCTTTCATTTGACGGCTTCAAAGTGTTAGGAAACGGAGATAATGGTGGAAATCTTGCGACCGAAAAAACTGTAGCGTCAGAAAAAGTAAAAAACTCAAAGTCAAAACCTACAATCGTAAATTATCAAAGTTCATCAGAAAAGGTTGCCCAGATAAACTGGTTGCAAACAGAAAAAAATATTTTAAATGCCGCTAAATCCGGAAAATTGAACTCGGGAACATTACAGTTATTGCACCAGACTATGGACAACAGGGCTGATATTCTCGCAAAACTAGTACAGACCTCTTTTGAACAGCAAGAAAACGGAGAGTATGTAAAAGGACAAGACTTCAACAATGCTTTTGTAAACGCATTTTCCGGATTAAAAATAGGCGAGGACGAAACTATAAAAGCGACTGTCAATGGTAAAGAGGAAATTTTGACATTTGACAGAGAAGCAAAGAAGTTTAAAAAGGCGTCAGGTGGATTTATAGAAGCTAACGATGAAGTAAAATATAGCCTTGAAAATCTTTCTCAATTCATAGACAAGTACGGAAAGGAAATAGCTTCTGCTGCTGACCAGTTAAAAACTGCCATTATAAAACAAGGTATTTATGAGGAAAACAGAACCGAACGCAGGAACTCATTTATAAATACACAGGCGTCAATCTCGGCAATGGAATATTTGAATACACACCCAGAACTTAATAAGGCGGACGGTGCGTATGAATATCTAATAAGTATTTTTATAAAACGGCTTTCTGATGAATTAAAAGACAAAGAAATCAATTCTCTTGATGATGTAAAAAAACTTATTCCTAAAGACGTCCTGCAATACGGCACAGATAAAGAAAAGATAGATTTAGCAGAGTTTTTTGCCAAAACAAGCGAATACAAAAAAGAGAATAACGGTAAAACAGCGTACTCGGATGCGTATGCAAAATTACTTCTAAATGGTATTTCAGAAAATCCATTTAGAACAGGAATAAGAAATGTATTAGGAATAACCGGAACCAATAGCTACAGAGAACAAAAGGCAATGGACTCTTTTGGCTTTACAGGAAACTGGAAAGACATATCATCAGTCTTTGGCACTGACCGTTTGACTAATTTAAAAGGAACTTCTCCTGAAAATAGGAACTTTTTACAGGAAAAGGAGATGCAGGTTCTTCGTGAGAAATTCGGAGAAGAAGGACAAAGCGACCAGGCTTTGCTCGATTCTATCAAAGCTGACCCTGCAAAACTTGAGCAGGCGAGTGCCATATTGAGAGATATGGATGCTTCACTCCTTGATATGACAAAGTTAGTCGTGGAACTAGGAAACGGTGTCAAGAATATGGCAATCGACTTTGCTTCAAGTTCTATTACCGACACGACAAAGCAGATAGGCGAAAACCTTGTAACAGGTAATGATGCACTAGAAGGCTGTGGAAAAAGAATGAAAGAATTAGGAATCGCAGCTATGTCTAATTTAAGTTCACTGTTTGTTCAGGCAGGACTTAGTCTGATTGCTACGAAACCGCATATATGGCAAGTTGGTGCTGCACTTATTGCTGCCGGTGGAATGGCAGGAATAATCTCCGGAATGATGAGCGGAACTGACGACGACAGCGACGAGGACGAGGCGGCAAAACTTCGGTCAATAAAGGAAGACCTTTCAGATTTGCTTGAGCAAGCCAGAAACGACGCTATTTATTACGAGAACGAGCTTCGCCATAGAAATGCACTTTCTACAGGTGAAAGGCTGAGTGGCTCAACAAAGACTTCAAGTGTCCACGATGCCTTGATTTCCTCAAATGGTAACATAATAACGACCGACCCTAAGGATTATCTTATAGCAACAAAGCATCCGGAGGAACTTGCAGGCGGAATTGGAAACTATAGTCCTAAGATTTCTTTTAATGTTGTAAATAAATCAAGCGGACAAGTAAGTTCTTCTTACAAAATGTCAAAAGGCAGCGACGGCACTATAAACATAGAAGCGATGATTGAGGATAAAATCGTAGAAATGATTTCATCTTCAAAGACTGATGACGCTTTTATGGCAAGAGAAGCAAGAAGAAATGGTCGCTCTGTAATCGCCTAAAAGTTTAACCTTACGTTCCATAGAAAATAGAATTGCATTCTATGGAACATATTTCTTGGGCGTCAAATGTAAATAAAACTATTCTCGATTCTGCACAAGTTACTGTAGGTGAAAATGCGTTGAAACAGGACAGCCTTGAAAGTAATAGAAAAAAGACACGTCTTTCCTGTTCCCTGCCACCAAAGATTTTTCAAGTTACTATGGATTTTGACTGGCTTGAAAAGGATATAAACAACCTTACTGAAAAAGACCGCTTCCTAAACTGGTATCAATACAAATTAAAGTACGGTGCGAACTGTTTCCAGTTTCCGTCAGTTTTACTAGGAGAAAATAAAGGTGTTACAGAATGGTATCGTATTACAAGTGCTGTACAAGGACAAAAAAGCGGAAATTCAGAACGCTTTACTATGACTTGGGAGTCGGTTTTTGAAGGAACAATTACCATTCCAGATGTTTCCGTTTCATTAGAAAGAGTTTCTGTAAATAAATCATATATAGAGCTTGTCTTTACAGATGTACCTGATTTATACCCTACAACAAATGACGTAATTATCAAAGTCGACAATGTTGCCATTACACCTTTAAGTATAAGTTGTAATAAAAATAGAACAAGAATTTTTATATCCGAAATGGCGAGCGGAACAAGAAGCGTTTCTGTTACGTATGCCGGAAAAACTATTGTTCAAAAAATTTCTGTGGAGTAAAAAAGAATGAGAAAAAACATAAACAAAGTTGCCATAGAAGAACTTTTTTCCCAGAACTCGAACGGTTTCCTTCCTGTGTTGCTGGAAATATATAATCCTGATTTAGCGTGGAATGACAACTCTACAGACCAAGAAGATACTTATTTGAGAGTTATAAACGATACTACAAGAGTTAAATATAAAGGAAAAACATATCTTCCGTGTCAGTTTGAGTTTGACCCTCCAGAAGAAAATGGAAAATCCACAGGTAGTGCCACAATCTCAATATCTTCCATAGATTCAAGAATTCCGCAGATGCTCGGAGAATGTAAAATCCCTTGCACTGTAAATATTTGTGCATCATTTGCGAAACAGGAATACGAAACAGATGAAAACGAGCAGGTATTATCATCAAAATTTATTTTTATACCAATTACTAAGTGGAAATTTCAGGCAAAAGTGGCGACCTGTAACTCGACAACGGCAGTGCTGACACTTTCCGGTGATGACTACAATACGACAAACTTGCCGAGAGATTTGGCAATGCAAAATCAGTTCCCCTCTGTTTCTTCTACAGGTGAATAATAAGGACTTTGTATGGTTGATATAAAAGACCTTTTAGGGATTTCATACAAACAGCACGGCAGGGATAAGCAAGGGTTTGATTGTTATGGATTGGTTATATTTTTATACAAAAGGCTCGGAAGAGTTCTTCCTGATTTCTGGTATGAAAAAATGAGCAATTCCGCATTTAAAGAAGTAGGAGAAAAATCTGTAAATTCCGTTGTGAAGATGTTTGAAGAAATAAATTCTCCGGAATATTCAGACCTTGTTATGTTTTTTGATAACAAGGGAAGGTCTTTACATATAGGAATGTGTTTGAACAAAGAAATGTTTATTCACTGCGATGTAAAAGGTGTTCAAGTAAGCAAATTAAATGGTTTTTATTTTAAGAACCGGAGGTTTTACAAATGGCTACAGCAAAAATAATAAACAATATACTAAAAGATGATATAACAGAGTTTGAGGTAGCTGATTGCAAAACCGTAGAAGACATTATTGAAAAGTATGTAAATAAAGATGTTTACACTGGTCAATATGCTGAATGTTACGACGCTGCAACTGGCGAAACATCTTTTGTTCCGCTTGAAGATGACACAACCGACACACTTTCTCTTTCTGTTGCTATCAATAATAAATCCGCAGATATTGATTCTGAAATAAATAAAGACGACATTATAACCATTATTATTCTTCCTAGTGGCGGTACACGCTTTTCCAGTTGGAGTGGTTGGAAGCAGACAATCGTAAGTATGGGAAAAGTTACTTTAGGAATGTATTTAATGGCGGCAACGCTCGGAGTTTTTGGTAGAAATTTCTTTACAGAAGGTTTAGAGGGGCTTTTCGGAAAAAAGAGCAGTGGTTCAACACAGGCGGCATTAGAAAGTGAATCCGCTCTTGGAGTTCGTGGAGCAGAAAATCAAAGTTTAGTAGGAAACTCATTCCCTGTTGTAATAGGAAAACATTTAACAACACCTTTTGTATGTGGTTCTCCGTATTCTACAGCAATAGGAGATTATGGAATCAATCAGGAAATAAGGGTTCTTTACGCGGTTGGCTATGCTCCGTTGAAACTTACAAATTTCAAAATGGATTCCAGAATTTTGGCTCATAATGAAAAATGGGCTAAAAATGCAAACCTGACAACTATAATGCACGGAAAAATTTCCGGAGTTGCCGATAATGACCAAGGCGAAATAACAAACGCTTTCTACAACAATGATATAGAAATAGAAATTTTACAGCAAAATCCAAACAGCGACGTTGATTACGGAACTATTTATCCGGAAGCGGTAATTGAAACACAGGTAAATGCAAGTCCTTTATTCATCGCAGATAAAGACCTAGATGAGGTTTTACAGACTAAGTATAAAGGCTCTCGGTTTCCTCGTTATTTTAGAAATAATTCTGTTCGTTTAACTCAGTCTTGCCCTAGAAAAATTGCAATAGAACTTGATGCACAGTCAGGCTTGTATGGAACAAAGAACGTAAATGACGACGGAGATTCGTATCAAAAATACTGGGCAATTCCTATCTGGTATGCCGTGCAGTATCGTATTTACAGTACCGAAAACGAATCATCTGACGCAGAAAATGGTTCAGGTTGGACTAGTTTTACAATTTTAAACGAAGATACAAATCACCCATTGACTGCAAGATTATTTACAGAAGAAGAACGAACCGCCGACCTTGAGGCTCACACAGGAAATACATTCAATTCTGATAAAAAAGAAACTCTAAATAAAGGCTGGATTGGAAGTTATCTGTTCAACTTTGCAGACGCTTACGACAAAGATAACGATGAGAACAATGTTTCTGAAATGCGTTTTACAGGCTATGTAAATTTTACATTGAGCGAATGTAAAAAAATGCTTGAAACGGAAAATCCTTCCAATATTGTCGAGGTTAGAGTAATAAGAGTTTCTCCGAGCTATTTTGATGAAACAAAAAGCAGAGGAAGTTCGGGTCCGGCAAGTTTTCAGGATTTGATACAATGGAACACATTGACAACGTGGAAGTTTGACAAGGATGCAGTAGAAAAATTAGAAAGCACAACTTCTCAAGAAAACTATAGATATGAAGTTTTAAAAGAAACTTGGAACAGAACTTTCAGAAATGATGAATGGAGTGATTACAGTTGTATAAATAAGCAGTGGATTACAATAAACCCAAAAGAAGCCTCATCTTATGAAGACAAAATAGTAAATAAATATAAAGACCCGTTTAATTACGAAGTGCATACAGTACAGGTTGGATATGGAACAATAACTTGTGGAAGTTACGATGATTATTACAACGAAGATTATTCCGATTATGCTTCTTATTACACGTACTCTTCGATAAAAAAAGTATATATTGGCACAACAGAAGCAATTCCGGCTTTAAGACCTATTTCCGAAGAAAAGATGCGGAAACTTTGTATTGTTGCATTGAAAGCGAAAGCTGACACAGGTGGAAATATAAAAGGGCAGTTAAAAAAACTTTCGGTAATAGCAGAAGCGTTTCAGCCTTGTGTAGACTTAAATACAAAGGAAATATTTCCTGCCAATATCTCTAAAAAAACGGAATATTACTATCCTAACTATTATGATGAAATCTCTAAAAACTGGAAAAAAGGAGAAAGAATAACTTCCAGTTCAGAAGAAGAAGAAAAAGCGATTTACGAATCTTTGAGATTGAAAGGAGAGGAAGCAAATTGCTATAGAAAAGGAAACAACTATTTAGAAACTATAGACAATCTTATATTTAAAGAAGAATTCAAAGATTCTAAAGGACGATATTTCTTAAACCCGGATGAAAATTCTCAGATTAGAAAATGCAATGAGAATAACGCCATATCATCTGCCCTCTACTGGCTTGTCGGAGCACACGCAGGAGTTGACGCTCGTGGATATGAAGATATAGATATTATTTCAGCTATTGAAGCATTTGAAGATTGTAATGTTATAAAAGACGGTTCTGTATATAACAAAGATACTATAGATTCTGACGGAAGTTCTCATAAGAAAGGTGAAGAAGTTGCAATAAAATATTCAGCAAATGCCTGGATTTACCAGCAGACAAAGGCGGAAACTGTCCTTGCGAATATTCTTACAGCGGGAAGATGTATGTTTACAAGGAACGAATATAATCAAATACAGTTCCTGTTCGATAAAGAAGAAGATTTCCCGACAATGATTATAAACCAACAGAACTGTATTTCAAGTTCTGTTATGTACAGTTATGAAGAAACACCGTCCGGTCTTGTAATGCAGTATTCTGATGAAACTGATGAATTTGAAACAAATACAATTTATTGTATGGAAGATGCGGAAGATTCAGAAAATCCACAAAAATATATGGAACAGTATCAAGTTCCTTATGCCACGAACCCTAAGCAAGTATGGAGCCTTGGTCGGTATGTCTTAGCAAGCCGCGTACTGAATAAAAAAACAGTTTCCGCAAAAGTCGGCTGGGAAGGTTTTAATGCAGAATTACTTGGAACTGCTGTAGTTCAGCTTCCTGTACTTTTACTTGGTACAGACTTCGGTGGCAGAATACAACGTCTTATTGAGGACAACGATTATATATACGGTTTTATATGCAATGAAATGTTTCATTTTACAGGCGAAACTGAAAATATAGACGGAGCCGTAAGAAATAGACAGGGTGTTGAGATATTCCAGCCTATAAAGCAGAACAAAAGCAACTGCGTGTGTTTAAGACTTGCACTTGAGGGAACAAAAGTCCCTGTAAACGAAACAGACCTAGACGGAAACACAGAAACTGTTATTTACACAGCCGAAAAAGGACAGACGAATGTAGTTCTTTTTGAAAAGAAAGTTTCAAAAGCAAATGAGAGCCTTGAGGGTGAAGCCTCTGATATTCTTTATTACAAACCTCAGGTTGATAATATCGTAAATTTTGGATATATCGGCAGTATTAGCGAAACCTATAAAGTTACAAAAATAAAGGCTGATAAAGATTTTAATTATGATTTAACTCTTACTTATTACAACCCAGAAATCTATAAATACGGAAAAGCGTTGCCTGCTTTTCAGAACAATATGACTATTCCGGACAGAAGCGGAGAAACATATAACCTAAGCAATGACCTTACTCCAGACATTTTAGCTTCTAAGATAAACGGAAATGCACAGGTAATGGCAGAAAACGTCGCAAAACTTTTAACTACAGGGCAGACAGCGGGCAATCCATCTGCACCGACAGGTCTTTATGGTTATGCTCAAAAAGACAATATTCTCTTAAAGTGCAATCCGCCTTATATTGACAACTCTGCTAATAAACTAGACCAAACAGTAAATTGTTATGTATGGTACATAAACAAAGGAGATTATGAAGAAATCGGAAGAACGACAGCTTCAAGTTTCTCTTATAATTTTAACAGAACGACAGACGGTTTCCCGGAAAAAGATGAAATATCTCCTTGGAAAATAGCCGTAAAATGTATAAATATTTACGGTAAAGAATCTGAACTTGCCACCGCATCTATCGATGTTTCTGATTACGGAACTTGGATATTCGGAACTCCAAAAAACATAAACGCTATAGCAGACGAAAACGGCATTGATATATCTTGGAATGTCGATTATGAAAAAAATATGTATGGTTCTCTGAAATACACCGCTAAGGTTTATTATGACGACCAGCTTATAAACGAATATGTAACAACAAGCCTTAGTTACTCATACAAGTTTAACAGGGCTGTTGATAAATATCCTGAAAAACAGGCAGTTTATGACAATTTGGATAAAAAAGAATATACAAAAACAACGTCTCTCGGAAAATACAAGATAGCCATTTCTGCCAAAAATATAGAAAGTGGAAGTATACAAAACGGTGATGATACATCTGTAAACGACATTTATTATAAAACTTGGATTCCCGAAGTTTCAACACCTCTTGTGATAGCTAGAAAAGAAAACTTAGGAATAGTCTGGAACAGACAAAACAGTTTGTATGGAAATGAAGTATTTAATCTTAGTGTAAAGCACGGAGATTTTCAAAAAAACATCAATTCTATAGTTTCCACTTCTTATAATTATATATTTTCTCGTGCAACCGACGGCTATCCTGAGGCAGAGGATTTTTCTGACTGGGAGGTAGGTTTTGTCCATTCAAATGGCGTTTATTCAACAGAAAAAACAACAGCTTCTATAGATACGTCCTCTTATGGAACTTGGAAGCCAGCGATTCCGCACAGTGTAATTATAACGGCTCAAAAAGAATATCTTTCTCTTGATTGGGATGTAGATGATACAGAAAGAGAATTTTACGGAGATTTAAGATACCGTATTATATTAAATTACGGAACACAACAACGGTTATCAAAAAACATAAAAGAAAAAAAATACGACTATGTATTTAATAGAAACCTGGATAAATATCCGGAAATAAAAAGCATTTATGATGAAATTAACTCTACGTGTCCTAACGCCACAGATTTAAGTCTTTATAACTGCACTGTAACATCATTTGATGCTTTATCAGGAAATGAAAGCGAGGCAGTTGAAAATTCCACTATAGATACGTCCTCTTATAAAACTTGGACTGCTCCTCAGGTTACAGCGACCTCATTAACAGCAGATAAGGATGGGTTAAAATCTACATGGGATATTGTAAGCGACTTAACTTTTGGAGATATAAAATATAAGACCGAATTTTTATATGACACACAAGTCATAAAAACAATTGCTCAAGCTGTTGAAAAAAATGCGGATTACACATTTGACAGGGATTTTGACAAAGACGGCTTCCCCGAAAAAAAGAGCGTATTAGACGCTTTGAAAGAACACGAGATTACATCAAAAGGAAGATGTCTTGATTTGTATAAAGTGTCTATCTCCGCCTTTACTGTGCAGTGTCCACAATATAAAACCAATTCACAAATGGATTGCTCATTAAGAGGATATGGAACTTGGGTTCCTAGCTATTCTAATAACAGTCTTAATGCCGTAGCTGACCAAAATGGAATTTCTTCTGAAATTATCACGTATCCGTCTACGGAAGAATACGGACTTCCTTATAGTTTTGAATTTGGAATAAAAAAAGGTGATGATGATAATTGGATAACACGCACTTCTGATAGTTCTAAATTTGATTACGTATTTAAAAATGAATTTCTAGAAGCTGATGAACTCTTGAAATGGAAAGTAAGGTGTCGTCCTGTTTCAGTAGCAGGAGTTCCTGCATTGTATTATACCAACTGTTCTCCAAATGTTACATCTTATGGAACTTGGAAGCTAGAAAAGCCTAACGTAGTTACCAGAGTAAGCGACAGAACAATAACTTTGGTAATCAGTCTGCCAACTTCTAGCGTTACTCAATACGGAAACATTAAATACAGAATAAAAATAAGAAGACCCGGATATGACCCCGATGATGTGTGGTTCAAGCCTGGCAGGGAATTTGACCCTTATAAAGAGGAAGATAATTACAAAAACGGAACAGGATACATAGAAACAGGAAATGTATATACACAAACAATGCCTCTTGCTGGTCAAGAAACTAATTCTCTTAGGGATACTTCTTATCAATTCAGTGTTACGGCTGTAAGTGAAGCTGGAGAAAGTTCTCCTAATGAGGAGATTTTTGCTACAGCTTTATGTACAAATATCAGGGATATTGTTCACGCAAACGAAACCGCAAAAGAAGCATATATTACAAAACTTTCTGCCATATCCGCAAATGTAGGAACGATAAAAGAAGGTAGTCTTTCAGGAAACGATAAAAACTACTGGAATTTATCAACTTTCATAGATGAAGAAACTGGAATAAAACGGTGGCAGGGGGCAATGAGAGTTGGAGGTGAAGACCAGTATCTGCTTGTTGAACCGCAAATAAAAAACAATGACATTGCCGGATATAACATTACTTTTAAGGTAGGAAATTTTGAAATTTCTTCTCAGGCATCAAATATCAACGGTGAGTTGGTAATTATAAAAGATAATCAATCTCTTGACCGAACAAGAATAACTCCTGACGGAACATTTTATGAGCACCGGGAAACATTGCAGTCTGAATGGTTCTCTATCGCACAGATGACGACACAGGGTATTCTTGCAAATGCTCTTATTTCAGAACATTCCCTTATTGTTACAAATATGAGCATACAGGAACGGCGTAAATTAGGGCACGACGTAGGAAGAGTCTACTTATCTCCAAATTCAAGAGTATGGCATTTTGATACGGATTTGAATGACCAGAACCAACAAACAGACCTTATTATATCTAAGTCAGGAGAACTGGAATTAGTTGGAAGCCATACAAAAGGAAACATTGATTTTACCTCAGCTATCTTAGCAGTCGCTCCATATTCAGAAGTTGCCAATTCTCTTTACGGTCAGTACCAGCTTGTTAAAAAAATTTCTGCAACAAATAATATGACAGCTGATTTTTGGATTCAGTATATATGGTGCGAAAATCAAATCTTGTTTGAAGCAGGCACAGAAGAGGATAGGGTAAAATTAGTAGTACAAGAGAACGAGCAATACTGGAACACACCAAATGAAAATGAACCTATGTGGAATACAGAAGCAAGTATGGTTGGTGATGTTATTGTATGGAATGAACCAGCAGAAGCCTCTACAAATATTCTTCATATAGGTGAAAAGAATCCTATTCCAGACGAAAATAATATTAAAACATTTAAACAACTGGGAATAACTTTTGAATCTAATTCTTGGCTGCACATTGGGATTATTGTTACAGAAAATGAAATCTCTGTTTATCTTGATAAAATAAAGGTTAGTTTCACCAGATTTCAGACGTTAAGCAGCGATATTGATATTATTCTGAACAGGTTCGGAGACGAGTTAAAAAACTCTTTTATTCTTGACGAGCTGTTTATAGACGAAACAGCCTGTGAGAATTTTGAAGATTTTGCGAGAAACACAGACGCAAGAATTCCTTGGGGAACACTTGATTATAAGAAGAAACACTTTATACTTGACGCAGATGGTTTAGTAACGAATATATTTGATAGTAAAAAATAACAATAACTAATATAATAAATAAAAAAAGGAGCGATAAATGACAATAGATTGTACTCTTGATAACTTAAAAATCCCAGCACTTCCGACCTATGTAAATGAATTTGGAACAAAAAAGCCTACCGGAGGTTTGACTACAGCAGAATGTGCCGATGACGCTATGCTTCCATTCCGCAAAATGCGACCTTACGAAATAAACGAAGACGCTGAAACTACAGAGATACAACACAATGCCGTTTTTGTCGCAAAGGCTGAAAACATAACTCTTACCCTGCACGATTGTTCTGATTCTTTCTTGGGTTGCGAGGCGAGAGTTATAAATGTATCGAGCGGAAGTATAACCGTAAAAGGCGGCGTAAGCGGGATTGACGGAGGAACAGCAGGTATTATCGTTCCTGCAAAACGTGAAGTTAGGCTGATTTTCTTGTCTGACGGATGGCATTCTTCTTATGATAACTACTGCAATATAACAGAAAAAGAAATTGCCTCATCTGCCGTAACTACGGCAAAACTTGATGCAAGTGCAGTTACTACAGATAAGATAAACACTTCGGCAGTTACTACAGATAAGATTGCAGACGCAAATGTAACGGAAAGTAAAATTGCAGAAAATGCAGTAACAGAGGGCAAGATAGCAACAAATGCAGTTACTACAGATAAAATAAAGGACGCAAGTGTAACGAACGACAAGATAGGGGAAGTTTTATCTATAGAAAAAGGTGGTACAGCAGCAAGTACCGCAACCCAAGCAATAAATAATCTTGCGACAGGGATTGAAGAATTCACGGAGCTTCCTTCAGATGCAATGGGCTTTATAACAACACGCAGCGGCATAGACGATTTTGGAATTTTCAAACGAAGCGGGGCTAAAGTATGGGAATGGATAAAGAGCAAGATAGAAACAGTTCTTGGGCTTAATGAAAACTCTCTTAAAACAAAAACAATAACCGCCAGTGGCAGCGTAACGGCAACGAAATTTACAGGAAATTTAAACGGTAATGCCGACAGTGCAACAGCAGTCCTAGATTACGGTAATACGTCTAAGAAGATTAAGATAGGCTATGCAGGTGCTAGTTTAACTAGTTGTAGTTTTTTAGCAGCTTATAATAGCAACGGAACCGCTATAAAAGATATAGCTCCTGCTAATGTTACTGTAGGTAATGCTGAAAATGCCGACACCGTAGACGGTCATCATTTCAACTGGGCAGGACAAAGCGGACAACCTGCGTGGCTTTGGGGAGGAAATGACAGTGCCAATCAGTATGTTTATAATCCGGAAAATTTTAGTGTCAACTATGCAAATTCTGCCGGCTCTGTCGAGTGGGACAATGTAACAGAAAAACCCCACTATATTACAGGCTCTTATTTAAACGGTGTCTTAAATCTTACCACAAACTAAATAAGGAAAGAAAATGGCGACAGTTTCATATACATACGACTTAAAATGCAATGAAAACAATGTTTCACAAGTCAAAGTAAACGGCACAGATGTAAAAAGATTACAGGTAAACGGAAAAGATGTTATCCATAAATTTGTTACATACAAATGCACAGCAACCATACACTGCTGGATATATTATAGCTCATTAAAAGCTGGTGCAGTGTATCAATCATGTAATGATGACTATGTAGACGTGGAGGGAACTGGTTATTTTTTCGTATCTTATGGTACATCAGGGGATAGCTTATCGGATTCGGGAGGAAGTATTCCTAATGTAGAAGTTTATTTCAGAAGAGCTATGATGCTGGATACTTTGTGTTTCCACCACGAAACATTCTCTAATCTTGACCCTAAAACAAACCAGACCTTTGGAAACTTTAGAGGTTTCGATACGTACAGTATAGGTTCTGACCCGTTCTCTGTCGAGATATTCAGAGATGTCTATTCAGATGGTTCTGAATTAAGAACGGATTGGGGCAATGTGAATATAAGTGCAAAACTGGACGCACTGTTGTACTCAAACAGTGAGACAGCTAGTAGTGCAATACTAGGCTCTATCTCAAAAACATTTACAAGAACTGTTCAGGAGTATTAAATTTGAAAGACATAATATCTATAACCGACCTTGACAACTCGGATTTTATAATTAAGTGGCGTATGACAGAGATGTGCAATGCCGACTGTTCCTATTGCATAAGAAAAGGCAGGCACGTAGGAGTTATTCCTGAACGGCTCAAAGAGCAGAATGAGCGTCTTTGTGAGGTTGCAAAAGAGATTTCGAGAATGGTTGATTCAACTGACTTTCATAATGTCAAGATTGACCTTATAGGCGGAGAGGTTTCAATACTTGACTTGGAGAAAATATGCGGCAATTTTACAACAGGAAAAATCAAGAGAATAAATCTGACCACCAATTTATTAAAGTCTGTAGATTACTACAAAAAACTTTGTGATTTGCTCCATTCAAAAGGTATAAAATCTACTGCGGTTGCCAGTTTTCACTACGAATTTCAATCTTTTGAAAAATATTTTGAAAAAATTGAGTTGTTAAGAAATTACTTCGATATTCTCGGATGTGAAATGGTTTCCAATTCGGAAAATCAAAATCTCTGTAGGGCTTTTATAGAAAAATGCAAGGAACTAAATCTTGATTATATGGTTGAGGGTGATTTGCGTTCTAGTCAAGAGCAGGCAAGAAAAGGTGGGCTGATTGTTGAAAGTTCCAAAAAAGTTAAGCACGACCGCTATAATGTTTGCTTTGCTGACGGAACAGAAAAAAACTATACTTCGCGAAACCAACTTTTAATGGATGCAAATAACAATCAAAACCGCTGGCAAAAGGCAATCCATACAAACGGGTACTATTGTTCAAATTCTTACGACTACATATACATAGATTTTGATACAGTTGTTGGCAGAACAAAGACCTCAAACGCCTGCTCAAACAGAATGAAAATAGAGGATTTTGAGGTTGTAGAGCCTAAAATTTGCGAGGCAGGAAACTGCACACTTTGCGGACATCAAAGCCTTTGGAGAACAAAATGAACATTATCCTGACTTCTATGTGTTGCGGCAAAACTTCCCTTGAAAAACATAATACGAAATACTTTGATTTTGATATTTTTGCAAATGTAAAAACAAGTCGGCAGATAGCGGTCGTACGGCAGATGATTTCTGATTTTGCGAGAAACTGCGATGATGAAAATATTTATCTGTTCAATATGGACAGATTTTATAAATTTGAGCTTGATACAGTTTCATTTATAAAAATTGTTGAAGTCGCAGTTCCAGAAGAGTCCGCTTTTAAGTATTTTCTGAACTTGTACAAAGACAGGGAACTCAAGGAAAATGGCGGAGTAAGGGAACGTGCATATAACTGTTTTAAGAAAAGCCTGGTTTCCAATCTTGAGAAAGCAAGAGAATTAGAAGCTGAAGGCATAAAGGTTCATTATTTAAAGTATGGTGAAAATATAAAATATTTACAGAGAGGTACATTTTATGACAATTTTTACAGTAAACGCATTTGATGATGGTTATTTCAAGAATTGTGAACCAACAAGCAAACTTCAACAATTTTGTATGAACTCTTGGCAAAAAGCAGGGTTTGATATAAAGGTTTTCGACTATAACTCTGACGAAGTAAAAGAAGCAAAAGAAAAGTATAAACTATGGATAAACTCGGCTGTAAAGCAAAGAAAAATACCTATCGCAAGCGACCCTATCAGACTTTATATTCTTTCTTTATATGAAGATATGATGTATTTTGACACTGATATGTATCTTATGAAAAGCCAATTTATACAAAAAATTGCAGAAGATACAAATTTTCGTATATTTGGAAACTTATTTTGTGCTGTTCATAACGGAAAGGATACTCAAACACCAAAAACTATTTTAGAGAAATACTATAATACAGATAAAATAAAAGGCGACAAAGAACTCATAACTAATAACATAAATGACTTAAAAAGAATGAGTTTTCATAACGAGTTGATACATCTTCCAAGAATAGAAAATAAGTATTATAAGAACATCTACGTTGAAACAACAAAAGATATAGACCGACTTTATGGAGAAAAAACCTGTATATATGCAACAAGTTTTGACTTGTACAAACAGTTATGTAGCGAAGGAAAAAAGGACGCATATCATATAAAGTATCTCTTCAATATGCCTAAAGAAGACAAAGAAGAGTTCAAAACTTTTATGGAGAACGGAAATGATTACGATAAACTCATCTGATTTTCTTATACACAATGACAACAAGGACATTTTCGATATTGATATATATAGAACCGACAATGCAATAACGATAAAGAATACACACTTTGTTTGCCCTCTATTTTATTTTATCAAAAATAAAGACGGTTTTATTTTATCTACAGAACATAAATTAAAAATAAACGAAAAGAAAATATTTGAACCTGTACTGAACATCAAACACAGTATGTGGGGGGGGGTAAAAGGAAACTTTCAGAAAATGCTTAACTCAGAAAAGCCTGAGCTTCCCTATAAAGTTATCGATAATTGGTCGGAAATCTGCCTTTCTAAAAACGGAGAACTAATCGTAAAAAATAACGACTTATCAAATTTGTATTCAGTGGACATTGAGGACAGTTATCCGCTGATAAAGGTATGGGCAGAAAAATATTCAGATATTATCTCCGACTTATGCAAACAAAAGAAATTCATTCCTACCTTAACAGGCGGATGTGATACACGAATTTTGACCCATTTCTGGAGAAACTTCAATTTTGAAAATTACAGATTAAGAGCGGTAAAAAAAGATGGAAAAAACAATGTCGAGAAAGGAAAGATAGAAATAAATATTGCCGAAAAAGTAATAAAAAGGCTAGGAATGAACCTTGAACGATTAGAAGAGCCTCCAGAAGGTACTGTTTCTATGTGCGGAACATACACAGAAGCAACGCAAAAACAAATTTTACTAAATGACAAACAATTTGTAAGAAATGTTATAAATCGTTGCAATTTTGAGTGGTATCAAGTGCAACCTTTCACAGACGATTTATATCTTATGATAAAACCTCATAGGGTTCTGGAAATGCGTGTTTTGTTTATGCTGCTGTTCTGCCCAGACTTGTTAGACATTGAAATGATTTCAGAGGCTGGACAGGGTGTTTACACTTTTGACTACTTCAAAGACGTGATTGATGATATGAAGAGGCTTATATGGAAATGGAAAAAGAACGCTTAAAGAACACAATAATAGCACTTGCAGAAGAATTAAAGAAGAACGTGATAGATGTGCAGATAAAAGATAACAAAGCGGTTTTTGAGATACTAGAACAAAAACCGCATATCACGTTTAAGGATTATGTAGAAATTCCAGTAACAAAAGAATTTCTTGAACGATACTCTTTTATTTAGCCTCTTTTTCCTGTTTATATCTTTTAGTTAAATTTTTCTGTCTTCTCAATGCCGTTTCTTAATTTTGCTTTTCGTAATTTTCTTGATACAGTTACCGGACTAAAATCCGGAATATCATTCTGTTTAAAATCTCTGGAAAGATAATCTAGTATTATTCTCTCATCTGCTGTAAGTTCCAGCTTTTTACCTATAAGGTTCTTAACACGTTTTACAGCTTCTGTAAAAGATAAAAAGGCAAAGAAACAAGCGTCAACGTGGAATACGATTTTCATTATTTCCAAATGATGCAAATGGCAAATAACAAAAACATTTATGCAATATCCTGCAATCATCGGAATTTTCAACATTGGATAAAACGCTATGAGCATTGTTATTATTACAAAATATAACGCGTTATTAAATGAAGAAAAATAAAACATTACATAGGCGACTAAACACCAAGTAATCCAAGTTCCGCGGTGTCCGAAAAAGAAAATAAATAGAACGCCGCAACCATAAATAGCAACTCTAAGTTTCCATTCGAGGCTAGGCTCATAATAGCAAAAAAGAATTGATATAATACAAAAAGTAAATACTCCAACTAATGACAATAGTTGCAATTTATCGTCTATAAATGAATATACTCTGTTCCTTAAATATTCCATCCACTCTCCGTATTTATGATTGATAATAAAATTTTATTCATTTGATAATGAATGTCAATATTTTGGCAAATTAACATTTAAATTTTTTTATAACGTTCCGTTATAGGAGGCATAAGTTATGACTTATCAAATGGAATATGTAAAAAATTTGTTTTCAAAATTGGGTAGAAGTGAAAAGATAAATCTTTTGACAGAATCAAATTTAAATGACAGGGAAGCCGAACTTTTATTAAAAAGATTAGTAAAAGGCGAAACAATAAAAGATTGTTCTATTTATTTCAACCTTGAAGAAGATACCATAAATAAAAATCAATTAAAAGCTATCAAAAAGCTATATTCTTTCCTAAAAGAATACTAATCCAATCCCTGTTCAACAACACTCTTTTGGAATTATTATCCAATCCAAGAAGGTGCATAAATGAATCAAAACACATTTTTAACATCGCTTTATAACACTGCATTTCCTGTAAAACGCAGTGTTGCTAGAGTAAATGGTGTTCAGGAAGCCAAAGATTACAAACTTGAAAATGAAGAATCTGTCGCGTTAATAGACGCGAACGAGGATATTCTTTATATAAAAGAGTGCGATAACACAGGTCGCTACAGTCTGAAAATATATCAGTGCATAGATAAGACTGATGAATATATGTCGAAGAATACACCTGCAAATATAAGCAGGGCGGAATTTGATGGACTTAAAAATTCTTTGGAAGAATTAAAATCGATTTTAATTGGAGGCAAGAAAAATGAACACAATGCTAAAAAACAACCAGAACTCAACTTCCCTGTTGAGCCAGTTCAATAAATTCTGCGATGAATTCAAGAAAAGCGGTCAAGACCCAAATGTCGTTCTTAACCAGCTTTTATCAAGCGGAAAAGTAACAAAGGAGCAACTGGAAAAAGCAAAAATGCTTGCCAAATTATTTGGTGGGCAATTTAAATAAATCGGAGGTGGCAAAAATGTCAGACTTAACAGCAAGCGATGTTCTCGCAATGACGCAGGGCAAAGGCAATGATTTCCTTAATGGAAACGGAATTCTTATCATTCTCTTCTTCCTAATTTTTGGAATGGGAGGTTGGGGCAACTGGGGTGGCAATGCGGCAACTCAGGGTGCTCTCACAAGAGCGGAATTGACAGAAGGACTTAACAACCAGTCTTTACAGAGAGAGGTTACAGACCTTTCATCTGCAATAAACGCAGGTTTTAATTCTGTCAATATGGGGATGAACTCGCAGTTTGCAAATATTCAGCAGGGATTGTGTTCAGGTTTTGGAAATCTTGCAAATCTTATGAACCAGAATACAAACTCTATAAACTCAAATCTTTGCAATCTGGGAAATCAAATGCAGCAGGGTTGTTGCGACATTAAAAACACAATTCATTCGGAAGGCGAACTTACACGTGCCCTTATTCAGCACAACACTGAACAAGACCTTCGTGATAGACTTGCCGACAAAGACCGCGAATTGCAGACAACAGGAATTGCCGCTGCAATTCTTAACCAGACAAACAACCTTGAAAACTGGTTCAGACAGTATACAAATGGCTGTTGCCAGACAGCATAGGCGGTGAAAAATATGGCTTGCAAATGTATTCATATAGCAAACACTTATGTTGTAAATGACAGCTCGACAAATGTTGTATTACAGTTTGTAAACAATGCAACTGCAAGCGATAAAAACCGTTTCTGTTTCAAAGTTGTTACATCGTTGCCGTCCGCAAATGCCGCATATAATTTATATGCAACTGTAAACGGCAACAGTGTTCCTGTCCTTAACAAGTACGGAAATCCAATGCTTGTAGGCGATGTAAAAAGAAACCGGTTGTATAAAGGTTGGTTTGGGGCTACTGAACCTCATATCATAGCCTCAAATTCTCCTATTACTTACAACGCAGGATGCGGAAATGTTTTGTAACGGTTTTTGTTTGCTTTGTATGTCGCCTTGTTATCGTGGTGAAATCGTTTCGCCGAATAATAAGGCGTCTAGTCCTGTTGAAAAAGAAATTGTCCAGCAGGAAGAAAAAGGATTGGCGGTCAATGAAACTGTCAAGTATGAAGTAGTAAAAAATGTTTTCGGCAAGGAAAAGGTTCGGAGGGTAAAATGAGTTTATCAGAATTGATAGCTGAAATTAAGAAAGACCAGAAACTTTCTAATGAAATGCTGGTTACAATACTTACCGACGCTGTAGAAAATGAAGATGAGCCGACGTGCACTTATAAAATGATTTATAAGAAAGCCTACGGTGAACATCTGACGGAATCTATATGCAAAGCGTGGGTAAAGTCTATGAAAGTAACCGACGGCTCTGAAAGGACTACAGGCGAAAAATGGACTTATGAGCAGACTTGTGAGCTTGGAAATAAACTCCAAAACAACTGGACTGTCATAAATAAATGGGAATGGTATGCAGCCGTAAATGCGTGGTACAGTGATTTTTACAAGACTGCAAAGGAATTTGAACTGGAAAACGAGCCTGATTTCTTTGGTATGCTTGTAATGGATTACTTTTACGATGAGGACGCAAAAAATAAAAACCCATTTAATTACTATTTTACGTTCGTAGCGTAGTTTTCTGGTATCTTTCTTGGCGGTCTTTAAACAAAGACCGCTTTTTTTTTGTTAAAAATCGCTTGTTGTAGGGAAGTAACCAATCAAAAATGCCGTTTTTTTTGCGTCATAATCCAAACTGATGTAGCTTCGCTTATTATCTCCACAAAAAAGAGCAATGCCTTCTTTATCGGAGCTTTTCTTTACCTGTTCAAAAAAATCTTTACTCCAATTCACGGTTTTATACATTCCTGCCAATAAATTACCGTACGCAATAATCTTATCCTCAATTACTTCATTTGGGCTTACTCCAGCCACAGCCAGACAAAATTTATATCTTCCCTCATCACCTTTCATAAAAGTGAGTGCTCCATAAGAAAAAGGTATTTCTCTATAAACAAAAGGACGTAGATACACATATATAACATCTTGACTTTCATCTTTTTTATTTTCGATTTTTTCTATCTCAAATCCTTCGTCTTTTAACTGTTTCAAAGCCTCTTCATACGGTGTTTTGTAGAAAATTCCAAGTCCACTTACAACTTGAATTGAAAAAACATTAACTGAGCACAACAAAATCAATAAAAACAACGACAACTTTTTCATAAAACAAATCTCCTTTTTTTAGTTTTATTAAGATATATTTTGATACTATTCTTTTTCGTATCTTATAATATCCTTTGGCTGTAATCCCCATTTTGTGCAGATTTTATCTACAACATCCATTCTTACGTTATTTCCCTTTAGAAAATCACGGAATGTATTGTAGCACATTCCCAATTCTTTCGCTGCCTGCTCTTGCGTCAAATTATGCTTTGCAATCTGCTCTTTAAATAAATCTGTATTCAACATAGTTAAAATTATCTCATTTATTCTGTTTTTTTACAATCAAAATTAACCATATAACACTTTATATATAAAGTGGTTTTTACAAGGAGTTTCTATGGCATTAAGCATTGTTGTTGAACGCAAGAAAAAATCGTATGACTTTAAGCTGAATCCTAACCAAGCCGATTCTTTTTCAAATAACATAAAGAACAATATGATTGATACATTCCGGCTATTTGACGGAAAAGCAGAATTATTTTCCTGTCCAGTTCAGTCTGTCGCAAATTACTGCTGGGGCGAAAATGCAAAATCAATGACAAAAACCGCAGGCGATACTATTGCCGAGGGATATTTCAAAATAAAATGTTTTGTTGAGCCTCGTGGTTACGATGGTGAAATTCACGGAATTATAGAAACAAAAGATTTGGACGGTCAGATAATCGACACTGAATCTATGCAGGATTACGGAAATTCAGAAAAAGCCGGACGATGGCTTATTCACTCAACTTACAATAAGGCGAAACAGCGGGAAGCCGAATATGCTTACAGTGCTGGCTGTCTTATGTTGAGCCGCTCAAATTTACAGGCTTTTAACAGCATTTTGCACGCATACAACGTAAAACCCGGAGATATTATTTCCGGAGAAATCGTAGAAGAAAATGTATAAATAATTGGAGGCAAATAATTATGATTAAATTTATAAAAGCTATGCTTTTTGTCCTTGCTTCGCTAGTAATGGCTCTCTGTCTTTGTTTTATTCCAGACAGTGCAGGAGCGGTTTCTGTATCTTACATCACAGTGCTTGGACTTTATCTAGGGCTTGATGTCGCAGGAATGATTACAAAAACTGCAAAAATGGAAAAAGGCGAGTATCAGTCGCTTAATATTCATAAATACGCAATATCTTCTATTTGTCTTGTTGTGAATATTGGAGTTGCCATTTATATGCGAAAAGGTGCGGATGTATCAACTGCACTAACTTCCTTTATGTCCGCGGTGATGATTGTTCTAGGCTGTATTGTAGGCGGTCTTGAGGGCAACAGGATTGCAACCAGTGTCGGAAAAGAAGTTTCCGACGACTTTGATGTAGAACTGGAGAAAAAATGAACATAGCGTTGATTATGATAACAGTAATATTGCTAGAAACCGCAATCTGTTATTTTCTTTTTAAGAGTGTAAAAGAATTGCGAAGAGAACTAAAAGAAGCTCAAGCAGCAATGAAAGCACAGGAGGCTATTTGTAATGAATTTTCAAAATCAGAAACAAAGGCAAAAAAAAATAAAAACAGGATTTCTAACAGTTCTGACACAGAGCGTCTTTCTAATGCTCTTAATATCTTGCGGAACAACAAAGAAAGCCGTAGTAAAACTTCCTGACATTGATTTTCCGACATTTCCCATTGAATTAAAAGAAAATACAGTCATAAATTACACCGACGAAACGAAAGAAACCGTTATCATAAAAAATAAGGACAAAGAAGATGTACTTATTACAAGTTGGTTTTTCTTTGCCCTTGTAGATTATGACATAGAAGTTCAACTTGCTTATGAAAAATACAAGTATCTGAAAGAACATAGTACAGGTATCTCTTTAGAATGAAACAAGAAAATAGAACATCTGAGCACTCGAAGTTTAGACGCACAAAAAAATGGCTTTCTTTCAGAAAGCAAATGCTGGCTGAAAACCCTTGTTGTGTATTTTGTGGCTCAAAAAGAGCCACAAGAACTGTTCACCATATTTATAACTGCAAGACAGAAGAAGAATACGAGAATTTAAGTAAAGACAGGTTTATTGTTTTATGTTCCCAATGTCATAATTTTCTTCACTGGATTGGACGAAAAAAAAGCGATAATAAAGCGGTTTTGGATATGAAGAAAATAGCAAGAAATATTGGCTTTGGAGATGATTGGGTTATATCTTACTAAAAAAGTTTAACGAATGAAAAAATATCTTCTATTATAATGATAATAAAAAAACCGAGGTTCTTGCGAATATGACTGATTTTGACACTCTTAAAGAAATATTGACACTTTCAAAAGAATCCTCTGAGCGTGATACTCGTATAGAAACACAACTTTGCTATATGGAAAAAAGAATTGCTCAAATGGAAGAATTGACCGCAAAAATGAGCCAAACACTAAATGAGCAAAAACAAATACAATTTACATTAAATTCTTTAATAGAGAAAATCAATGATAACACAAAACGGATTCAAGCCCTTGAAGAAAAATCCGGAAAACTGGCGTTAAAAGCGTGGCAAAAAATTGTAAGTACGATTTTAGGAGTAGGGCTATCCTCATTTGCCGCTTATCTTGTTGTTATTGCAAAGCACGTGATAAAATCGTCAAACTAAAGTTTTTCCATAATTATCTGTTTAGGCAGAATGTTCCAACACCAGTAGCTTGAGCTAAATGGTATTTTGTTATTTTCAATTCCGTTGTTTTCAAATTTCATTCTTTTGTCAAACATTAAAAGTTGCAAATCTTTTTCCATAAATAGTCTTTTGGGGGCACTATCATTTAGCCAACAGTTTGTCATTATAAGAGCAAACGGTTTTTCAAATGACAAAGCCCTTTCAAAGATACTTTTTTTGTTAGTAAAAGGCGGATTACTAACTATACAATCCCAATGCTCTTTTGGCTCCCATTTGTAAAAATCTTTTCCGTCATCTATGTGGGAGCGGATAACTTTGTAACCCTGATTTGTGAAAATTTTGAAAAATTGGCTTTTTTCAGTATCAAAAGGAAGCCAAACAGTCCAGTTTTTAGGGATATATTTTAATATCGGGTATACTCCATAATCAGGAGTATACCATTCGTCATTTTTCCCTTTTGGAAATAAAATACTCTTACTTGTCATTGTTTAGCTAACCGAATCAGAAATTCCCAACTTATAAACTTTATAGGCAAAATCAATAATTGCCTGAGATACTGATTTTGAACAATCTTCCCATTCTTCATCTGTGATTTTATCTGAAACAACTTTTGAATAAATAACTTCAATTTTTGCCTCAAGAGGCGGAATAACATTATAAAATTTTTGACGAACTGAATATTTCAGTTTTTCTTCCGGAATATTCAACAAAAGCCATTTTTTTATAAGAGATTCTGACAGATTGTATTTTTCAGATAATTCTTTTACAGACAGAGAAGAGCCGTCATTTAGAACCTTTTGTTGGAATTTAAGAGAATAACGCATCTTTTCGCTTCCTGTAATAATTTTCGCAACGTTCTAAAATGACAGACAATTTGTCATTTCTTATAGAGAATTTGTCTTTATAAAACCAAGCCTTCCAACTATTTGAAACTTTATTTATACGAGCAATTTTCTGTTTTTTACAGATGATATAAAAAACATTAGAAAGTTCAATGTCGGAAACAGCTTGCAGCTCATAAATACTTTTCATTTGTATTAGTATAAAATATATTTTTATTATAAACAACTATTTTACTAATATAGGCGTTAAAACCTTTTTACTTCACCGAGCTTATCAGCCCATTTCTCCCAAGGGAGATTGTAGTACCAATGGAAACGCTGTATACGTGTCCATTTTTTGTGGGTTAATCTATCCCACAGATTACCTAGCAAAGACGGAAACCCGATTACTATAAGATAGAACCAGCCTAAATAAACTGACTGTCTGTGATGTCCGAACTCGTGCAACCTGTCAGTCCTGTCCTTTCTTCCAATATTCGTTTTATAGTCGAGCAGAATATAATCTCCCAGACAAACACCTGCTCCAAAAACATTGTTTGAAAGGTAAACAGGGAACTGATTTTTTAAGCTTACAGTCGTTCTAAATTCTGATTTTCGCATAAGAATATAGCCAGCCACATTCTGCGGAAGCTGCCAAATCCACAACAAAATCTTCTTTACGTTCATATAATCCGCCTTTTTTTTATTCTTCTGAAAGATAAGCGATTTCAAATTCTATATATTGTTTCGCTTTCAAAAGGTCTGTTAAACCGCTGCCTTTTCTTCCAGAGCGAGAGATGTATTTAACAACATTTCCAAGATTGAAATTTAAATCCCAATCCCTGATTACGTCTTTCGGCTCATATTTTCTGTCTTTGCAGTAATGAGCTGGATTTGAAACTTCGTTAAAATCGTTTCCTGATTTTTTGCTCGTAGAATTTTCGTCTGCCAATTGTTTGTCATTCATTTTCTTTACTCCTTTCTTTTATCAGATTTTTTTAATATATATTTTTGCATATCGATAACTCTCAAGGTTGGTTCACCTGTATAGTTCATATCCCAAATAAACCAGCCGGAAACAATCATTCCACATTCAACCTTTTCATCATCTCGTAAAGGCTTATCAAAAGCTATCTGACGGTCAAACATATAAACATATTTTAGATGTTCCCACAAACCTGTAATATTTCTGGAATGACTTCCAAAATAATTAGCCTTGCCGATTGAACATACTAAATCTGCTTCTGTCTTTGCCTTTTCTACAAATTTATTAAACAACTTAAACGGAGGATTCATTACGATACATTCGTGCTTTTGAAACTTGCTTTGGAAGTAATCATCGCCATACATTATATCATTCTTAAAACATATAAAACCGTGTTTTTCAAGGACATCTGTAATTGCGTATTTTCCACAGCAACAATCCCATATTGTTTTTACACCGTCTAAAACACCAGTCTTTACAAGTTCTTCCGTCATACAGTGCGGAGTTTCGTAAAAATCGTGTGCTGGTCTTAATTCCTCCAATTTTCTATTAGCATAAGCTTTACCCATTTTATTCCTCATATATTGTTTATTCCTATCAAGCCACCATAAGGAATCGACACTATAGAGTTCAAATCCCAGTGCCACACTGTTGAATTAACAAAAGAAAAACAATCCATTTATTTTGCCTCCAAAGGACTGATAAAGAACTCTCTGGCATAAGGTAATTCCAAAGCCCATTCACAGAATTTATGCCATTCAGACAACTTGTGATTTTTCCGCTGGTAGTACATATTCAAAACATTCTCGTAGTTCATTGTTATAGTACGTTTCTGCAACCAACTTTCAGGCAAAAACCTGATAAGCTCTTTCCAGTATCGTTTATCTTTTGTTTCAAGATACTGCTGTCTTAAAGATTCCAAATCGCTCACTAGTGATTCCCAAGAAGATTCTAAAGGAAAAATCAAATCTTCTGATTTAATATTACAATGTTCAAAGTCGTCCATTTCAAAACAATCCATTGTTATTGAATTGCTTGCCAACTTGTGCATTGTGCTTGTGGAGTTTGCAACTGTTCCTACTTTGTATGTATCAAATTCTTTCCACCAGAAGAGTGGTGCGGTAATATCTACCGATACGAAAATTTGTCTTAGAAATTTTCTGTGTTCATTACCTGCTTTTATCAGCCTTTGAGCAAGGTCAAGGTCGTTTTTGCCGATATGAAACTGGTCATTGAACCTTTTATCAATGTAGCCAGAATCGCCTTTATCCCAGCTGTTTAATGGATTACGCATACCACGCAATGCACCTCCAAAATTAAAAACCTCTGTATTTTCAAATTTCATATATACTCCTTTTTTTTTATTTATTATCAGTCCATATCTATTTAGATACTTCTTAACAATCCTTTAAGTTTATTAAAACCATTTTCATTGTATCTAAAAGTTTGAACTTCCTTTGCAGAATGTCTTGATTTATCTAGTACAAAACAACCGTATTTATCAATTTTCATATTATTTTTATTCGCAATTTTTCCGATAAGATTTGCACTTACATTTAATTCTTTGGCTATATCGCTGGCAGAGTATGTTTTTTCAGTTTTTGGAAGCGGCAACAGAAATTCCCCAGACAATTCTTTTGTCGCATAAGCGTCTAAAATCTGCCCGTAGCCTTCGTTTTTTACTCTGTAAATGTCAGCAAGACTGTGTAGTGCGTTGTACGCTTCAATATTCAGTTTCTTTCTTTCATTTTCAATTTCTTCTTTTGATTTTTGATGAGTAATAACAACCTTGCTTGTCCTAAGATTATGCAGAAGCTCTTTTACCGCCTTCTTGAACTGTTTTGCAACAGGTTTTCTTGAGAGCATAAGAACTTCGTATAAGCCGTTCTCTGTAAGAAAAAGACAATCTCTATTTTGACCTGATACGAACAATGTTCGTATCAGCTTTTCATCTTCATCAATTCTGTTTACCATTTTTCCAGCATCAGAATGTCCAATCATTTCCGCCACGTCTTTTGCCAAGAAAAGAGGGCTTTCAAAGTCGCCGTAAATCTCAAATTCTTTTCCTAAAACTATCTGCTTGCTGATAGCTATAATTTCTTTTGTCATTTTTTTTGTTTTCTCCTTTTTATAAGATACTTTCAGTAACGTGCCATTCTATCTGCTACTAAAAATATCCCCTCCAACCAATAGAGGCTTAAATTAGCCTATAACCGATTCTTCTGTACTCTTCATAGACTTTATGCCATATCATTTCGCATTGCTTCCGTTCTTGTGGAAGCAAGTCCTGCATAATGTCCAGTTGTTTCTGCAAATCTACGGAAAAAGGACATCCTTTACAGCCTGTTCGTTTGAAATTAAACGGTGGATAATACAGCTTGCAAAGTTTTATATTGTAGTTTTTTACAAACTCATCTATCCATTCGTTAGAAACAACTAGAAGAGGGTGGAATTTATGCAGTTTTTTACAGTTCGTATCATAAAAAATTGCACAAGACTTTGTGCTTTGTCTTAATCCGCCTTCGTCCTGTCTTATACCTGTTATTGTAACAGGTCTTTTGTTCTCTTTTGACCAAGTTTGTGCAGGCTGCTTTTTCAGCTTGGTGCAGCACTTATCGGAAACTTTCAGTTTAAAATCTTCCGTAAAGTTGTATTTCAACCTTTCCGGACATAAAAAGTTTTTTTTGTCGCCCATTCCAAGATAGTTGACAACAGTCTTACACATTCCGCTATGCTGGTAATAACTGATTTTTTGGCTATGCTCTTTTGATTTAAACGGATAACCGTACTCTTCAAGCATTGTTCTGATATTCTGTGAAGGCTTTATTATCTGCAAACGTTTATCGTTCTTGCCATAGTCCATCACAAAATCTGTTATCGCCCGGTAGTCAATTCCTGTGTTTATGTAAACACGAGGAATTTTGTTATCCGGAAGTGCCAAGTCTACAAGTACAGATAATACTGTGCTATCTTTCCCTCCTGAAAACGAAATGTACGCATTATGCTCCAAGTCGTAATCTTCATCCATTGATTTTATTTTCTGTATCCTGTCAGAAAGTACAAATTCAAAATCTGTCAAGCTTACCGTATACGCAAGATAATCTTGTATACACGGATTTATTTACTTGCTAAAAAGCCACGGTTTCAAAAATTACGGAAACTACCACAATTCGCAGTTTCCAACCTCGTCTACGAGGATTCTAAGCGTTTTCCTCCTGATAATCTTTTCTCATAATTAAAACTCCATATTTTTTTTATTAAATATTAGTGATATGTATTTATATTAGCATAATATATAAAATACTAATACAGATTTGACTTAAAAAAAATTGTTATATTTTTTTATTTAGACATTTTTAGACATTTTTAGACTTTCAAGAAAATGTTCGGTTATAAATGATAATTTAAGGGGAGTAAAACCTAGCACTGACCATCCTTCTCTGCATCAACGCAAAACAAAATAGCCTTGTCCTTATATGGACATCGTTTTATTTCAATATGGTCTGTAACACGGACTATATCTTCTGTTACAAAATAAACCTCATCTTGTGCGTGTCCGTGATGACACCAGTCTTGTAAGATATTTGTCAGTTTTTGCAATGTCATTTAATCATCTCCTTCCCTGCCTTCTTTAAGTCCGTCAAGATATGCTTGTTTGATTTGTTCTTCATCAAATCTCCATTCATATTTTCCTTGAATATCGTTATATACTTCTTCGCAACCTGTAACTTCTTTCATATATTCTTCTACTTTTTCTTCATCAGTCATTTTCTTGCTCTCCTAGTTCTTCAAGTTCATCTTTTAGCAATTCAATTCGATTTTCTAAGTCGTGAATTTCATTTTCTAACAATAAAATTTTAATTCCTGCATCAGTCAAAACTTTGTAAATCCAAGCATTCCCTGCACAATCTTTAGTTTGTTCTTTTGCTAATTCCAATTCCTTCAAAAGATAATGAGTTTTTAAAACATTTATCTTTTCAAATTCATCACTTGTCATTTTTTCTTATCAACTCCTAGCCAGTGTTTACAGATTGCACAACACTTCATTTTTTTAATCTGATGTTTAAGTTTTGCAGTTTCTTTTTCCAACTTTGAAAGGTTTTCTCTGTCATCCTACCTTCTAGAAAGCCTTCTCTATACGCTTCTTGTAAAAGGACATGTTCACTTCCTGGAGTATTTTCAGGCGTGAGATTTTTTTCTTCTAAAAATTCTTCAAATGTCATTTTTTTTATTTTTACCTTCTTTGAACTTACAATTTGTCAAAAATGGTTTATCGTCAATATATGCTCCACACATTGCTTTTAATTTTTTCTTATTGTATCCACAATAATATAAATTATAACCACGCTTATTATATGTATGAACTAAATATTCGCATTGTCTACAAGTCATATTTACACCTTATCAAATAACTCAAGTTGTTGTGTGATTTCATATTGTATGTCATTCTTTTAACTCCCACTTATCTCTGTTACACCAATAGTTTTTACTTGCCAATTTACAGCCATTAGGTGTACCGTATTTACAGTTATCACAGTTTCTCATTTTATATATCTCATCCTGTACATACATAATACCTGCAAGATGTGCCTGATATAAGGTACGAGCACGCTTGCAATGTAATATTGAATCATCTTTATTGCTACATACATAGCTCATGCAATTTTTACAAACAGTATTATAAGCATAGTCTATTGACTTCTCGTGATATGTCATTCTTTTAGCTCCCAATTATCATACACTTCCATATTGTCAGACTTAAGCATTGCTATATGACAAGATTTCTTGTTGAGCTTGCATTGAAAGCATAGCGGATTGTATGAGTTGTCAAGGATTACTTGACAACTCATTTTTTATATAATTCCTAATTCGTTTTTAAGGGCTTTTTGCGTAATCGCAGAAACATTCAGCTTTGCGGCGGTTGCCATATCATCAAGCCACTGCGGAAGCGTTATGTTTCTGCGGACGCTTTTCGCTTTTTCCTTTTGCCTAAACGCATCTAGGTTGATGTCTATCAAAGAAACAAATGTTTTTCCGTCATTACAAAATGGGCTTGAACTTACGTTTACCGAATCTATTTCGCTTGCAACTGGAATTTCAGAATTCGGAACATCAAATAATATATTTCCAACACAGTCTTTTGCCATTGCAATAGCGTCCGCCATTCCGTAGCCTTCCGTTGTTCTGTCAATATCTGGAATGTAAACAAGCACTGTATTCTTTTTATCTTTTGTTTCTGTAAAAATAACTGGGTATATAACTGTCATAAAAAATTACCTCCATAAAAAAGATTTGAACCGCCGTTTTTGGCGGCAGGCTTTACAGTTTCCACCTTTTCAGGATACTTTTTGCAAGGCTTTCGTTTACCTCTGAATGTCTAGGAACGATTTCTTTATCTTTTCCTCGTGCATAAACATCGTGGTGTCCGCCATGACGCTCAAGCGTAACCCCCGCTTTTTCAAGCCTTTTTATCAAATCTTTTCTTTTCATAATTTTATTATACACATTTTATACACATTGTCAAATTAAATAATAACTTTAATTCCAAAATAAATCATTACTTAGTTGTCTAGCCTCTGCTTTATATATCATTTTCTATTCCTCTTATATTTTCAATTTCTAATATTTTTCATATCTCCGTCTGTTTTTTATATCCTGTATTATATACAAAATTTTCAAAACAAAAGAAGGAATGAAACAACCGCTATAGTCATACCTTTGGAACACTTCTGTCAACTTCTGCTAGAACTTTCCAAGTCTCCCTTCATCTATGTAACAGCCATTTTCAGAATACACGCCATCAGACCAATAGTAAGGACATTTCAAACATTTCTTATTCTGATGTTCTTCTAATACTTTAATCTTCATTTCAAAACCTCCTTTACCTGCACAAAGTGTATCGCATACACAGGCTTGTCGATGTGCAAGTCCGTATCCTTTCCGTCTACAATTTCAATCTTATATACAAGAGCTTCCGTATATTTATCCGTATACCCTAGCCTTAATTTTATGGGGTGATAATAGGTAACCATTTCCAATCTGTCGCCTATACTGCAAAATGCGTATTGATTAAAATCAAACTCTTTTGCTAAACGACAACTCCAATACGGCTTTACTTCCCGATATTCAATCGTCTTTTCACCTGATTTGATTTTTTCGTACCATTCTTTTTTAAGCGAAAATATCAGCATAACTTCAGTTCCTCCACTAAATTTTTAATTTATCCAATCTATTTTTGGTAAATCTTTATATCCTTTTTGCCAAACAAACCAAGCATAACAGACCGTCTATGTCTTCAAGAAAATAATCTTACAATTTTCACAACATTTCATTTTTTCAATTTGTGTTTTAAGCTCTTCTCTGCCTGCTTTTAATCCGCCAAAGCCCCGGAAGTCAATTCTTTTTATTTCCATATGTATAATCTTTTTTAACATGCAGCCTCTTGAACATCCTGCAAATTAAGACACGGAATGTTCAACAAGTCCGCCACCATATATTCAAACTTTGCGTCCTTGGAATTTCTCCAGTTCGGAAGAAGGTAAATATAATCACAGTCGCAAAGCATTTTTATATCGTGCTTCATGTAGTCGGACCAGCCCCAGTTCTTTGTATTTTCTGTTTCGTCTAGTGTCGCTGGATTTACAGGCTCATATCCAAACTGGCGGAGAATATCCGCCGCTTTGTTGAAAAGAGCCTTGTACTCCGCTTCATCAAGTCCAGTTATCTGTCCGCTTATGTAGACCTTTTTTTTTCTCTTTTCCTCTGTCATTTCTGCTTTCCCCTTTTCATCTTTTAACTCCCATTTTGAATATTTTGAATTGCATTTATCACACTTACGACTCTTAAAATAATCGTAATCCTCACCGTATTTGCAGTTAACGCAGTTCTTCATTTTTGCGTTCACATTGTCTACTGCTATACAGTGGGTTTTTAATTCTTCAATTTGTGTTTTAAGTTCTGCATTTTCTTTTTCTGCCGCATCAAGTCTTTTACATATAATTTCAAATCCCTGTTGAGTAGAAACATCTTTTAACTCTAATGAGATTTTATTTTTCAAATATTTCAGTTTTTCATCAGTCATTTTCTTATTCCTCATACATAATTATTTTCTTCTTATGCTCTGCATAAGCTAACTCCAAACTTGCTCCCTTAGATGTTTTCCAGTCTTTTTGCAAATAGATAGCATCACATCTATCTATCATTCTGTAATCAATCTGTAAAAAATCAGCATAAGAGAAAAAGTCAATATTTTTCAAATAATAAAAAATAGCAGGGTTCAGAACAGAAAAACCTTTCTTGACTAACTTATTTTCTGTCAGTCTGAATTTCCTTATGATTTTTCTTTTACTTAAACCTGTCATTTTACCACTTATGTAAACTTTCATTTTTTCTCCTTTTGCAAATAAACTTCAACTTCCTTAAAACCTGAAACTGTGATTTTTTCGATATTTCTTAGGAAAAATATATTTTTTCTATCTTTCATAAAATCTTCATAAAAGTTTCGTGCTGGCTTCCTGATTGGCAAAACACGGTTCGAATTGATAATAACGTCCGAATTGTCAAAATATAAAACCCTTAACAACTGGTATAATTTCAAATGTTACTCCTCATATTGTATGGACTAAATTCGACATTATTTTTGTAAACATCGCACCGCTTGCAACTTTTCAATTCTCCCCCGTTTGCTCCTTTAACCTCACGAACTTTTGCAAGTTTTTTGCAATTTCTACAGAGAGCGTTCCTGTAGCCACGGAAATATTCATATCTTTTTACATCCATTGATTAACTCCCAGTTGTTCAATTTGCATTAAGATACATAAAAGATTGTGGAGCCGAAGAAATATTAAATTCCTTCAATTCCACTGGTTTCTTATATTTATTTGGACTTTTTATTTTAATGGCATACGCTTTATCGTGATTACGGAAATAATTATCGTAAAATTCTTTTGTAATTCCAGAATTGTCTTTTGTTTGTTCCCATATATTTTGAGGTGTATCAGATAATACTTTCTCTATGGAAAATTCTCCAATTATTTTTTTTATTGGAGAAGTTACATAAACAACGACGGTTTTTACATTTTCATCTTTGAAAATTTTACGTCTGTATTCGTATGTCTTAATTCCAGAAAATATTTTTTCGGCATATTCTGGTTTTATTGATAACAAAACTTTCTTCATTTTCTACTCCTCTAAATAACTTCTAGCCAGTTTTCAATCATTTCTTTTGTAACTCCGTTTTTATATTTTTCTTTAATTGCAAGTAATTTTTCTTTTGAGTTTGTGTACTTTTGCTTGCTATTACGAATGTTGTACTTTATCTTACGAACAGCACGCTCATATTCTATGTGATAGATTTTTGCACATTCTGGCGAACAAACAACTTGGATTTTCCGATTTGTAATAACCTGTTTACCACAAACTACACATTCAATTTTTATTTTGCATCTTCTCTATACGCTTTTTCTTTTTCTTTGTTCCTATTCCATTCCTCTATAAATTCATAATATTCTGGATTCGCTCTTTTCATTTTTTTTTCGTGAATTAAGTCTGTCATAGCATCGCCGAATTTATCACAGGCTTCTGCTAAGTTGTTATAAGCAGTAAAAAAATGATGACTTATAACTTTTCGACTTTCTAAAATTTTCTGAAAATCTTCCAAGCATTTATACACCTTATATTTTTCTGCAATGTCGAATACTTCATCACCATCTAATTCAACAGGAAGTTCAAAACCATCGTCATAAACTTCATTTACTGCCTTTGAATTTTTGCATTTCATTTTTTATTCCTCCACACCGCAAGGTGAACCGTCAAGATAGGTAAACTGATTGAACAACTCCGACAAAAATCTATAATATCCATCTGACATACCAACTGTAGTATAGTTATAGAAATCTGTTATGAAACATTTTTCTTTACTAGATTTATCCTGTACCCATATCAATGGCAATTCGTGTTCAGGACAATCAGCATTGAACCGCTTTTTATAGTCCTTAATCATTTCATCACAGTCTTTGTACGGACGCCACTTCTTTTCTTCTGCCCGTTCCACAAGATAGGCAAGACTGTAAACATAATCATAACCTTCAACAGCAAATCTACACTGACAGTTTTCATCGTAAATTTCGTTAATCGTGTTTAATGATGAACCTCTTTCAACTAAGGCTTTCAGAAAAACAAGGTCATCTGCTACTATAACCTTGTCGCCTGCTTTCAACTCATCTGCATTAAGTACAGTGTATACTCTGCTTTTGTCAAATTTCATTTTCTACTCCTTACACTTCTTCAATAAATAAGTTCCATCAAGCTTGAATAAAATTTTCTTTATAACTTACCCCGTATTACTCTAAATCCTGCACGGTACAATTCATTTTGCAATAAGCAAACCAGTTGCTCATTATTCGATAATTCACCTAATCCACCGCAATCCAAAACTGCGTGAATCCACTCGTGAATTAGAATTGATTCTTTCATTTCTTTTGGCATTTCCTGATTTATTGTGATAACTGCCATTTTTGAATCGCTTCTACCCATTGAACCATCAGTTCTTGAATTGCTTTCAACTTCCTTATAAAGAAAAGGAACACCGCACACATCAACATAACAATCTTTATTAAGTTCTTTTTTATTTAAAGTCATTATTTTATTATCTCCCAATGCCCTTTATGTTCATCTTCATAACAGTCTTCACCTGCATCATAATCAACCCATTTCATTTTAAGTTGCTTCTTACCATTACAATATGGACAGGTTTTTAAGCCTCTTGAATTTTGAGCAATCTGAACCATTCCAGACCCTTTACAATACTTACATTCAATTGTTTTTGTTTTCATTTTTTTATTCCTCCAAATATTTTTTTTGTGCTATATTTTTTTCTTCCTTTTAAATGTCATTGTTTTTATCTCACGTTCATTTATTGTGTTAATTTATCCAATCTATTTTTGGTAAGTCTTTATACCCTTTTTGCTAGACAAACCGAGTCAACGACAGGAGTGTAAAAATCATTTTGAAATTAAAGATTGAATTTTCTGCTTACCTTTAGGAGTTATTAAAGTTTGTGTTCCTGTTAAATTTCCTTTTACCCAATCTTTTACAACGAAATACCCACATTCAATTTTTTCAGAATATGGTTGCAATTTATTTGAGCTATCTCTGTAGATATAATTATTGAAAATAAGAAATGAGATGAATTTCTTTTCGTTGATACCTAATTCTTTTGCAGTTTTTCTAAAAGAAGTGTTTCCACCTTGTTCAATAAAGTCATCATAATATTCAACTTTAGGCTGTTGTTCTAAAAGTTGTAATTGTTGTTTTTTATTTAATTCCCGAAGTTCTTGTATTTTATTTTCTCTGTAAATTTCAAGTCTTTTTTGTAATTCTAAAAACTCTAATTCATTAGATATACTAAGCGTATCAAATCCGTTTTTAGCAACTTTAGAATGATTTTGTAATTCAATTTTTATTGCTGTTGCCTGTGCTTCTGTAAACACGACAGTATTTTGAATACCACCTTTTGTTTGCAAGGGTAGGACATTGATGTCTATACCTAATTTCTCAACAGTTCTTTTAATTGTTTTTACATCAACGCCTAACACTTTTGCGAGTTCCTTTGTAGTCATTGTTTTTTCTGTCTTTGTTGTGATTTCGTTCATAATATCCTCCCTTTTGTCGTTAATTATTTCATTTTTTTTTCTTATACACTTGGTGTTTTTTTTATTCAGCTGACAAACCTATTGTGTACAGTCTTTCAATTTTCACATCGCTTTTTTCTCTATCAGATTTCTGTGAAATTTTTCTTTCCTTGCTCCATATGCACTTGAAATCTGGTGGCATATCAAACTCGGAAATGAACACATAACATTCGCTGGATATAGACCGCACAAAGTTATAAAATTCTTCGTTGTTGAATTTTCTTCCATTATATGTCTTCGTATCTTTGTAAGGTGGGTCTAGGTACATAACTACTTTGTTACTGATTTTGCGACTATTTAATTCCCTGTAATCAGAGCAGGCAAACTCTATGCCAGAAAGAAGAGGTGCTTGCTCTTTAGCATATTTAAGACGCTCCGCATATATATCTCTAACTCCTTTTGCGTCTCTGCCGTAACCACCGTCGAAGTACCTGCCGCCGTAGCTTGCGAAATATCCGATAAGTGCCGTATACTCGATTGAATATTTGCCTGTGTGATTTTTTTCTGTTCTCACGGACATCTTTATAATGCTCGAAGTTACAGTGTTCTGGAGCAATTGGTAACTCCGGGTTATTCTGCATATAACACAAAAGTGCAATTAGTTCGGGATTGTTGTCGAATCCCTCGCGGTTCTCACATCGTATATGGTCTATTATATTTGCTCCGCCAACGAACGGTTCTATATATTCTGTTACGCCGTGCCTGTCTATGCAGTCCTGTAATACAGGAACTATGTATTTTCTAAGTTTAGCCTTGCTTCCTTGGTAAATCATTATTGATACTCTCTTAATCTCAGCTGGTTCTTTTTTCGCTTTATTCAATTATCATTTCTTTTCTAACAACATGTCTGGCATTTCTTCTTTTTTCAGCCCCATTCCTTCCCTAAATCTAATTGCGTCTAATTGCACTTTTGCATTATTTGTAATTGAATTTGCAACGGCAGTTACCGCATTAGCTTTCTGAATTTCTCTTTTTGTGCTGTCTTCATCCTTGCAAATCTCGTCATCAAGTAACCGTTCGAGTTGTTCAAATAAATAATTATTCAAATCTGACAAACTGTTTTTCATTTTTTTTCTCCTGTAAAACACTGTTTAGTTATTTCTTGCGAAATTTTTCTTCTCTTTTTCTTATTGTTTGCAATATTTTTACTGTTAAAGCAGCATTCTTTCCGACTTCTTTATCTCCTGAATGTCTATCCCATTTACCCCACTTAGCGTTTAATGTTCTATTTTCAGCCCTAGATACTAAATACAAATTGTCAATGTCAAAATTCCGTTTATTTCCGTCAAGAAAAATTACACAGTCTTTTTTGGTATCTACTGTGCATTTATGGTATTCTTCATAAATAACTAAATGTTTATTTCTCCAATTTTTCCTTGCTTCATTGTTATGAAACTTGTCAGTTACCTTGACTTCAATGTAACCGTCTTTTGCTATTCGCTCTGAACCAATTTTTCTCGTATTCCAATTTAAATGACCTTTTTGAAACCAAGACGAAGCCAGTTTTTTTCTGGTTTCATCTTTCATTTTTTTTCCTTTATTTAAAGGAATACATCCTTTTCTAAACTGTCCGTTACTTTTACGGTTTTTATCTTCTATCACTATTTTTCCCTTTACAGGTTTAATACCATTTTTTATCTTTGTTGTTTTTGTCCATTTTTTGCTTTACCAGTTCAGCGGTGTAAACTTTATTCAAAGTTTCAAAATACTGAACCTTTTTAGATTCCGCTTCGGCAGCTAATTCTGCTGTTTGTTTATTAAGAAACGCTGTTTCTTTTTCTAGTTGTTTTATATCAAGTTCCGTGCATTTTATTGCGACTATGCAAAGTAGGCACACAACACACATTCCCAAAGACATTCCTAATAAAGACTTTAGAATTTTATCTAACATTTAATTTCTTTCTCCAAATGTTGTTTTTAGTGCCGTACAACTTCTTTTTTTTTTCACCGATTTTTACCTGAATTGCAGAGCGAAAAAGTTAAAACTGTACGGCACTACGCACAACTGCGTTACTACAAATCTTGCTTTTGCCGTTTTTAGTCCGGCAACCAGACTTATTATTTAAGGCTCAACGAGCCTTTTTTGCTTTGTTTACGACTGCCTCTATTTCAAATTCCAAGTCTTTAAGCGGTCTTGTTATATATTGGAAATACATCATTTTTAAATTAGTATCCTCTCCATCAAGAAGGTCGCCTTCCATTGCTTCTTTCAAAAATCCGTCAAGAGCAAAGAAAAACGAGGACGCTCCTTTCTTTGCTCTTAGAAAACTTCCCTCAAGACCTGTTTTCTCGTCTGGTTCTTCCATTAGATAAAAATATCTTTTTAGGACTGTTTGGTTTTCTCCGTCAAATGGATATTCCTTTATCTGCTTTGGATAACCACAGATATTCTTTAAGACATCCAAATCTTCCCTTTCAACTATGTCATCGAGTTCTTCCAAACTGTCAGCAAAATATCCCTTACTGCCTATAGGTGGCATAACTTCTGATAAAGGGGTAAAAATTCTTTCCCTCATAAGGCTTATAACTTTTCTGTTTCTTGACATTTTGATTTTCTCCAATTACTATGGACTTTTTTTTATTACGCCCATTCTGCTTCTAATTTTTCACCATTTGCCCATTCATCGAAGTTGTATTTTTTTTCTGCTACATTTCTTGCAGCGTCTTTTAAAAAATAAACATCAAGTTTTTCTAACTGGTCATCGAACTGAAAAAGGATTAAGTCGGAACTACCCAGTTTTTTGGAATCACCAAATGTCTGATTTTTTGAGTTTAATCTTTCAGTCGATGTAAAAGGAATGTTGTAAGACATTTCAAACGTGTAGGCAAAATATTTTTTCATAATAGGTGAACGAGGAACATCCATTCTTATATATTTTTTTCCAAGGTTGCCACCTTTTTTGTAAACAGCCATTTCAAAATTCTTTGGTTCTCTGCCTTGAAATTCTTTCAAGACATAATCTTTTTGATGTTCAGGGTTGTGTGTAAAAGAATATTTAGCGTAATACTTCATCTCTATTCTCCCTACAAATAAAACTTAATCTGGCTAGAATCCGTTTCCTTGCCAGATTAAGTGCCAGTCTTTCCTGGCTGCCATTTTCACCACTTTTGTTTCCACTTTTTCCATTTACGCCGCCAACGACGGCTATCAGGCTTTTCGGAAACATTTTTCGAGCATTGCTCCTCCACTGAGGTTACAGTGCTATGGAACATCGAAGATTTAAACTTCGCACATAAGGTTTATAAGACCTTCGCTCTAACCGCCTGAGCTAATGTTCCTAGCGACAGTGTTCAAATAACAAGCTTTCAACGAACCTTCTTGTTATTTACCGTACTGTCAGACGGTGTTTTTAAAGCCACATATTATAAATAAGAGGAAAAGATTTTTTCCAATTAAATATTAGTAATGTATATTTATAATAACATAACATATAAAATACTAATATAGGTTTGACTTAAAAAATTTGTTATATTTCTTCCTTATCCTTAATTTCTTCAAATTTAGTCATCGAAGGAATAAAATTCATTTTGGCAGTTCCACATTTGCCATCTCTATTTTTTACAACTGTCAAGTCCGTTGGAATTTCTATCTCGTTTCCTGTAGCTCTTGCCCTGTGTATAAACATTACAATATCCGAGTTTTCCTCGATAGTTCCCGAATCTTTTAAGTCCGCAAGAGACGGTGGTTTTCCTTCCGCTGCTCTGTTTACCTGACATAGAACAATAATTGCAATATTAAGTTCTCGTGCTAGATGCTGGAGCTTTTTTGTGATAACTCCTACCTGCTCATTCCTTTTTAATGTTGTGTTAGAGCAGGGGAGCAATCCTAAGTGGTCTAGGATAAAAATCTTTAAGCCTTTTTTTGCGTCTACTCTAATTCTTGAAACCAGTTCTTTTTCATCTGAAATATTACTGTCGTAAATTGTGAGATTGTAGTCATAAATTTTATCCATTGCGATATTTAACTTTGTAAGATTTGCCTGGGAATGTGCGACCCATCCGTGCTGAATATGTGAAATCGGAATTCCCGACTTAAACGCTACAAGCCTTGTTCCGATAGAAACTGCGGACATTTCCAAGGAAAAAATCCCAACACCGACACCAGCTTCACACAAATTTGCTGCTAACTGGACGGCAAAAGCTGATTTTCCGACAGAAGGTCTTGCTCCTACTGTATAAAGTTTTCCAGGTTGTATGCCGTCAAGAATATCCGAAAGATTTTCAAATCCTGTATGAAAACCAAGATAAGGGCTTTTGTTTTTCATATTTTTCTGCATCATCTCGACCAGTTGTGGCATAAGGTCTTTTGCTGTTGTCTTGCCATTTTCATAGCTCATATAAGACGTAAGAGATGAATCCAAGTCCTGTAACGTATCGATTGTGTTTTCAGGAGTAAGAAGCCCTAGTTTTTCTTTTAATTTAGACCTCAACTGTCTTGCAATGTAGAATTGTTTTATTTTATTCGCATAAAAATCCCAGTTAGCGGCTGACGGGATTGAACTTGTAATTTCCGCAAGAACCACTGGGTTAAATCTTGGCAGGCGGTCTTTTAGCGAAAGAATATTTGAGATTCCGTTTTCTGTAAAATCATTAAGAATTGTCTTAAAAAGCAACTTGTATTTAGAACAATAAAAAGCATCTTCGCTCAACATTCCTTGAACTAAATCAATTACCGAGTTGTCAATCAACAAACAGGCAACAAGAGCCTGTTCGTAATCTTCGCTGTAAAAATCTTTTGACGGTATATTATTCACTTTTGCTTCCTAAATCAGAACCGTTTTGAAGTAATGAAAAGCATTTTTCAAAAACATCGTGGTCTTTTTTATAATCAGCCGCGATTTCATCAATACGGTTTTTGTATTTTTGTAGTGCTTCTTCTTTTTTTGTTATATCAGTTTCTTCTACAGATTTTTTGTAGTAAGAGTTTTTTGCCTCTGCTATTGCGACTTTTGTTAAGAAATATTGGCTTTCAACAAATGGCAATAAAACACGTCTGATAAAATCGGAATCTTCTTTCAGCAGTAATATCACGCAATTTGCCTCCGGCTCTGTCCATTTAGCACAAGAATAGACAGAATTGATTTCAACCGGTTTATAATCGGGTCTGCCTCAATTGCTTTTAAAAACTGTGTTTTCGCTTCTTCTGTCGGAAAATCTTCCGAACGTTTACCCATAAGAAGTAGTTTGAAGTTACTTACAGACAGGTTTGAAATAAAAATAATCGGCAGATTATTGTCATATCGACCTGCAATTACTGTCCTTAAAAATTCGCTTTCCTCAACGATATTAGTCGCAGTTCCAACTTCATCAATAACAAGAAACGGTGTTTCGGTGTATTTTTGAAGAAGGTCATATTCGCTTTCTTTTGCGGAAAATGACCTTGATGTTCTCAGCATAGGCATAAAAAAACGCATTGAAAGATAAAGACCGCAGTTCATTCCTCGAATAGCCCTCTCGTGCATTGCACACGCAGAAACTGTCGTTTTTCCTGTTCCAGTAGCCCCTATTAGCAGAATAGCCCTGTCATTGACATCTTTTAACGAAAAGTTTTTTACCGACGTTTCAACCTCGGTCAGTTCGCTTCCAAATCTACATTCGTAAAATCTTTTAGGAATATTACTCATAAGATTTGACTCACGGAGCGAAACCGCTATTTCTTTTTCTGAAACATCAGTTTTTTCTTCAATGTTCATTTCATCTGCATTGATATTCAGCATTTTAGAAAGGTCAATTTTTTTTACTTCGTGTCCATTTACAATCACTTAAAATTCCCCCTCGTAATAATTTTGCTCGTTATACGCCTTGTAAGCCGTGTTTTGTTTTGGGCTGCTATAACTCTGAACGCTTTTCATTTTTTGAAGAATTTTTTCATAGTTGCGGATGAATATTTCCGTAGTTTTTACTACGTTTTTCCAGAAATTATCCTGAATAACAAAGTTATAGACGCTTTTTGCTTCCTGGACAGAACGTTCCGATTTTTTAAGAAACAAAACCAAATCTTTCGTTCTGTTTCTTAAATAAAGTTCAGAACGAGAATATTTAGGGTCATTATTTTTGTTTATCATAAAAATCGTATTAACGATTTCTTTACAGGCGAAAATAGTTTCTTGAGGCTCATCTTTTAAGAGTTCATCAATTTCTTCGTTTTTTAACAATGTGCCAATTCTTTTTGAAGCTCCGGTTTTTCTTGTTTTTTTTGCAACAGGTTCAGACTTTGCAACAGGTTTAGATTTTTCAACAGGTTCAGAAGTTTTCTGTGATACGTTTTCTTGAGGCTGTTCTGCTCCATTTTCTGATATTTCGTATCTTATTCCTGCAAAAGAACCGTTTTCATTTCTCTCTTTTGAAATTTTGATATATCCTTCTTTTTCGAGTTCTTTTATCGCAGAACGGAGAATTGTCATTCCGTCCGTAGAATGTTTTGAAATTTCTTCAAGGTTTATCGTTTCATCAGAAGAAAGAGAAAGAATGTAGGTAAACACACCTTTTGCATCCCAGCTTAATCTGGGATTTTTTACATAGCCATTATGAATAACCGTGTAATTTGCTTTTTTTTCATTTTTTATAAAAATAACTTCATCTGAACCCATAAAAATCTCCTCAGCACATTTGTTTTTTTTTTAATCAAACCACCTGCATAAGTTCTTCAACCGAATAGAACTTGATGCTTTCCCTTATTTCCTCCGCCTTTAATTTCCATATTTTTTTCATATCAGAACTGCACCTTTCTGCCGCGTCCAGACAATTGTCTATTTTTTTCACCAAGACATCATAAAAAGTCTCCTCAAAGCATTCCTCTGGAATATTTTCTTCTGCAATAATTCTTACCATTTCTGTCCTCCCATAGATTTTCTTATCTCTATTTGTTTTATAAGCCAGTCAAGAATTACATCTGACTGGAACTCTCCACCCATTAAAGCCAGAAGCTCACTTTTGTTGTAACGAACAATATTGCCTATCTTATGCGACGGCAATTGATTTGTTACGGTCAGCGTTCTTACTGTCTGCTCCGATATTTGAAGCATTTTTGCCACATCTTGCACTGTTAAAATCTCGTTCATAAAAAACCTCGTTTCTTTAGGCTAAACGTTTTTTCATTCTTTTGGACGGGATAATAACAGGACAAAACCTGTATTTTTCGCTTTAACAAAAAAAACTAACCAAAGGTACTCGGCTCACGACTTCCGATATGTCGCCACAGATAAAAGCAACATAAAATACCTTTGATTAGTTTTTCTTTTTTTTATCTGTTCTTTTTTTTTATTTTCAGCTCGTGATTTTCTGAAAATATTTTTTTATAAAAAAGAGTTATAACCTCCTGAAAATCTTATTTTTTTTTACCGTTTACCGAACTTAAAAACATAAAGGCTGTTAGTAAGGCAAATATTGGTATTAGTCATACTGCAAACAACTTTTGAAACAAAATTACAAAGAAAAGGAGGTAGAAGAGGGGGATAAAAAAGCCCAAGTGTACAAAAAAGTGCACAAGCAAAATATTAAGAAACGTGCTTGTATATCATTTCTTAATATTTTATCCTATAACCCATATCATTTAAAAATATACGGTTATAAGGGCTTTGTTTTTTCATCCCGACAACAGCAGTTCAATTCTGCTAGGAGATGTACCTCTAACTTCTTCTCGTATAAGAAGTTAGAGAACTTTTCTTTATATTTGTCAAAAATGTTTGGTCAACATTTAGTATATATCCCTCTCTAAAAAAAAGCAATGCATGGAGCGTATTTTCTTTATAAAAGAAATTTCAAATCAGGAATAATTTGGTATTACAGGGCTTATAAGCCGGACGGAACTCTTGCTACAGGTAAAAGCACTGGATGTCATTCAAAAATGAAAGCAAGAGCTTTTTGCGATGATTTGTTACAAAAAGGGATTCTTTACGGTGGCTCTAATCTTCTTTTCGGTTATTACGCCAATAAATGGTTTGACGACGGTTCTCCTTGGTTGGAAGATAAAATGAGCGAGGGAACACCTGAAAGACCGGCACTGTCATTATCAACGATAATTCAATATAGACAAACACTTGCAAAGCATATTCTTCCGTTCTTCGCAAAGTATAAACTCTGCGATATAAAACCTAGCAATGTAAAGCATTTTAGAACGGAGCTTATTCAGTCTAAAGGATTGTCAAGAAAGACTGTTAATAACATCGTCGGGGTGTTACGAATTATCACAGATTATGCCTTAGCGGATAACATTCTTATGTTCGACCCATTAAGGGGAATAAGACCGTTAAAATCAGACGCTGATACCAGAGATGGCTTTACTTACGATGAAGCTGTAAAGATATTTAACTCTGAATGGGAATCGCCTGTATTCAAGTTAATCAGCATTACGGCAGCTGTAACAGGAATGAGAATAAGCGAAATCTTCGCTATAAGCAAAAAGACTTTGACAGAGAAATACATTGATGTAAGCAAACAGATTTACAGAGGCGTTCTGTGTCCTTGTAAGACTAAAGAAAAAAGAAAAGTTCCAATTCCTAAAAAACTTTATACAGCTCTGAAAAACGAATTAAACAGAACTAGTGAAGAATTCTGTTTTGGAAAAGTGTCAGGAACAGTAGTAATGCGACAGTTGAAGAAAGTTTTAAATAATTTAGGAATGGAAGAAGAACGTAAGCAAAGAGGGCTTTGTACTCATTCTTGGAGACATTTCTTTAACACTTATCTTTTGGCGAACAATGTAACTGAAATAAAAGTAAAGGCAGTTATGGGTCATTCTTCCGGAAAAGGAAGTATGACTGAACGTTATACAAACTGGAAACCAGATATGTTTCCAGAAGTTTATTCTTTACAGGAAAAACTTGTAGATGTTTTTATGAAGGAGTAGGAAATGGAAGAATTGCCAGAAACATCGGTATTAGACAGAATATTTTATTTAATAAAGAAACAGCGTCTTACTAATAAGCAAGTTGCTATTGATTTAGGGTTATCTCCTTCTTATTTTGCAGAAAGAAAATATCAGAATAGAGAACCTTCAAATAAAGTGTGCAGACAAATTGCAGATTACTTTGGGGTATCAATATCCTGGATATTAACAGGCAAGGAAGATAAGAATTTTTTATCTAAAGATATGTATGTTCTAATGAAAGAGATAGAAGCACTATCAGAAGATAAAAGAGAATTTGTAATAGATACTATTTCTTCTCTTCTCTTTGATTTAAAGAATTATTTAGTCTTTGCAAATTGCGAACGTAGTGAGTAATTTGCGTCTTATAAACGTTAGTTTATAAGACCTACATAACGTAAATTTTTAAAGAAAGAGAGATAGGAGAAGGCTTTGCTTCTTTGGAAAAGAAGACAGTTTGCCTTAAACCTGGAAGGAGTCGAGGTAAGTTGTATCTTAAGATAACAAAGCAATTTGTATAAGACAATCTCAGCACTCGCTAACGCTCGTGGCAACACTAAAGTGTTGCGTAGAGTTTTGATATATTAGAGAGTGGGATGTTAGGTTGACAGGATTTAATGTTTTTCAGGAAGGGGGTCTGGGGGAAACCCCTTTTTATATATAAGGCAAAAATAAAAATCGTGTCAACTACTACATATGTATCGCTAATCCGTTTGTTAGTAAGTATTTCTTTATAAAACATACAAATAACAAAAATATAATTATTTGTTATCAAGTATTTTTTTTATTTTTTTTCTTCTTTTTCCTGTTTTTTCTCTTTTTTTTGGTTTTTTGAAACATTTTTGTACATAAAAAATCTCACCGTATGCAGAAAACCCGCATGCGGAAAAACCGTATGTGGAAAAACCGCATGCGGAAAACCTGATTGTGGAAGGTTTTTTTACGGAATTTAGGTTGACAATCCGTATTAGTAGAACAGATTTATAAAATAAGTTATATTAGTGAATATGATAATACGACAAGAAGAAAATAGTCCTGTTTCAGACTTATTTTACGGACTGCACGTCTATGATGCTTTAAATTTAATCAAAACGTGTTCCGATACTCTCTGTGCTGATACAGAGCTTTTGAAAGAAGCCTGTCTGGAAACTCAGAATATCCTAAAAGATTATCTAAAGAAAATTGAGGAGCTAGAGCGTAAAACAGAGAAACAGAACGCTCGTGAAAAAGTCCTTGAAAAACTCCACCGTGGACACGAAAATGAATAAGCCATATTTATAAATAAGAGAGGTTGATTTTTATGGTTTTTTAATGGCATCTTCTTATATTTCTTCACCTATGAATTATATGGGCAATAAACGGCGTCTGCTTCCACAAATCATTCCTTTATTTCCGGCTAATATAAAAACTTTTGTTGATTTATTCTGCGGAGGCTGCACTGTCGGGTTGAACGTAAATGCAGAAAAGGTTATTTTTAATGACAATCTTGTTTATATAATTGATTTTTACAAGGCGTTAAAAAAGTTTAGTTCAGAACAAATTATCTCGCATATTGAAAAGAGAATTGCAGAATATAGTCTTTCTCCCGTAAACAAAAATGGGTATATCGCTATGCGGAAATATTACAACGAAAACAGAAATCCATTGGATTTATTTGTGCTGGTTTCCTTTAGTTTTTCCAATCAGATACGTTTTAACAATAAGCACGAATTCAACCAGTCCCCCGGATTAGGATGTTTTAATAGTCATCAAAAAGAGAACCTTATAAATTTTATAAAAGCAATAAAGACTAAAAACGTAGAGTTTTCGTCAGACACATTTGACGATTTTGACCTGTCATTATTAGGTTCTGATGATTTTGTTTATTGCGACCCTCCGTATTTGATTACAGCAGCTTCTTACAATGACGGAAAAAGAGGTTTTACTGGTTGGGACGAAAAACTTGAGGTAAAGCTCTATAATATTCTGGACAGATTAAATTCTCGTTCAATCCGTTTTGCATTTTCCGATGTGCTTGAACACAAAGGTAAAACGAACCGTCTTCTCTCGAAATGGCTTAGCGAACGTGATTACAAAGTTCATAACCTTGCAATGAAATATTCGATAAAGAGGACGAAAGAGAAGTTACCGGAAACAACAAAAGAAGTTTTAATTACAAATTATTAAAAGGATTAGTAAAGCATATAAAAACAGGTTATAAATATAAAAAATAAACATAATAATCTTGAAAGTATTAGTAAATTAGATTTATAATTTGTTAAAACATAAAATACTAATAAGGAGCTATAAAAAAAATGGCAGACAAAGTTCGGACAGACTTAAATACGGTTTCGATTATCGGAACTCTTGTAAAAGATGCGGAATTAAAGGTTGTAGGAAACGGCTTTAACATTTGCACAATGGGCGTTGCTAACAATTACAGTCAAAAAAAGAATGATGTTTATGAACAGGAAGTAAATTTTTTTGATTGCAGGCTTTTGGGAAAAGTCGCACAGGCACTTTCACCTTATCTTACAAAAGGAACAAAGGTTGCTGTTTCAGGAAAATTAAGACAGGAACGTTGGGAAAAGGACGGCAAGAAAAACTCAAAAGTTTATATTCTTGTCGAGGACATCCAGCTTGTAGGTGGAAAACCTAATGGAAACCAGCCTAATCAGCCACATCAGGCTTCTGCTCCTGCGAATACGGCTCCGGCAGACATTGACGGATTTCAAGAAGACATTCCATTTTAAAATTCCGAATGAAGTTTTATTGTTGTTAAACATCTTTAAAGGAGAACTTGTTTGAAAAATAGAATTTTTTATTTTTTTGAATTTTATATTGCTTTGCTTGCTTTTTATATAAAGACAAGAAACAAGCGTAATCTGCACGAAGTTAGAATTGATTTTTCGCTGTTGGATAAAATTTTACTGAACAAAAGCTTTAGTAAAATGATTGAAATCAATGATAACGGAAATGGCTACTTCCTCAAGGGAACGAAGATTAAAGTCTTGGTAGATACATCGCTTCCTGTTTTGAAGTTCAGAATTATACATACAAACGAGTACAGTATACTAAAAATATCGGCAATAAAGGAATACCCGGAGGGGTCTCTCATTGTGCCGACAAAAGGAACTTGTGGTTCTGCTGGATGGGATTTTTATGTTCCTAAATACTCAGAGGTATTCAAGGCTCATTATGAAAAATTTAATAAAACTTCACTTGAAGTGTGCGAGGACAATGTTTTTATTGTTCTTAAGCCACACGAAAGAGTATGTATTCCAAGCGGCTTCCGTGTTTCTATAAATCCAGGAACAGCACTTGTTGCGTGGGAGAAATCTGGACTTGCGACAAAAGAAGGAATTGTTCCTACTGCTAAGGTAGTCGATGAGGACTATCAGGGCGAGGTAGGAATTGGTATTATGAACACTTCCAGCAAGAAAGTCAGCATAAAATACGGACAGAAAATTACGCAATTTGTACATATTCCTTATATCAAGGATGAACTCAAAATTGTAGATGAAGAAAAACTTTATACACAGGAAACATCACGTGGCAAAGGCGGTTTTGGTTCAACAGGTATATGAAACTGCACCGGATATTGTACAAGATATGCCTTACAAAGAAAGAAGCTGAAAAGGAATTAAATAAACTTTTGTTAAAAATTCCGACTTCTTTCTTTGAAGAGTCGTCTGATTCCGGACATTGGATTGTCTATCTTTTTGCTTCGGAGTCAAAAAAACAGACGGAAGAAAACTTGCGGTTCTATAAAAAAGAAGGACTCCAAGTTTTTTATCAATACAAGTGAAAGGACAATATAATGGACTGTAAAGAAGAAAAGCTGGCAAGGGTTGGAAAATTATTCAGAAACCAGCTTCTTTATATTCAGAGAAACGGCTGTAAAGGAATAAAATGCAATCAGTGCTGCCTTATAAATATATGTTCTCGAGAGCCTGCAAAAGCGAAAGATACGGCTTCACAAGTGCTTCACGAGGCTTGTTCTCACGCTAATATAGTTTTTCAAAACAAGGCTTAAAAATCTATTTCAACCTTGTTATCTCTATCAATTCCTGCCTTAAAATTAGTCTGGTCTACAGGAGCGTTTTCTTTATACCAGATGACAGGTTCTCTTTTTTTGTATTGATATGTCTTACAATAATCGTGAAATATATCTATTCTTTTTAAGTGCATATAAAATTGGTAAAAAGAACAGAATGGCTTTAACCTTGTAGTTCTAAAAGGTTTTGCGGATAGATATACACAGGTTTCACAACAAGGTCTGTATTTGTATTCTTTCGTTTCTTCAAGAAATTCTTTCATCCCTGAAACCATAGGGTCAAATTCTTTTTCAGAAGAAACGAAATCTGCTTCCCTGTGAATAAACTTCTCTTTAAGAAGTTCAATTTCCAAGTTTGAAACTTTGAAAATTAAATACGGTATTATAGTTAAAATTTCATCTAACGTGTAATCGACAGTTATACAACCGTTAAAACTGTCTCTCGTTCTTAGTTCTGGGTGTTCTTTCTTCGCTGCTAAAAAGGCATTTTCGATACATTGGTAAGTTTTGTTAAAATATTTCGCTAGTTCTTTTTTTGTCATTTTCTTTTATCTTTATTCAGTTTTTGTGCCTGGAGTTTCAGTATTTTCTTCTATAATTCCATTCGGGAGTTTTGTTTCTGGCTCACCTTTTATTGTTTCATTTTGCTCTTCATTATTTATTTTATCTTCCTGTTCTTTGTCTAATTCTTTCTGTGTTTTATGAAAAAGACACTCTCCATAATAATTCAGACTGTCGCATAAAACAGGAATGCTCTTTCCTGTTACGAAATCTTTGGAAGAATTCTTTTCATTTGTGCAATATAGTTTTTTTTCATTTGTATCTAAAAGGGAAATATTTTTTGCAATATTTTTAAATATTATAGAGTTGAGGTTTACAGTTCTTTTTGGAAGTTTTATAAACTGTTTTTCTGAGAGCAGAACTGAAAAAACGCAGGTTTTACAAAAATTATCATTCATAATAATACACCTCTTGATTATTATATTATTATGAATGATAAAACGAAGATTAAATTACTTGTGCCACAAGGTTTTCGGTTGTTGTGCTGTTGTTTAACTGGTCTATTTTATATGCAATGCTTCTTGCTTTTTCTATTCTTTTTCTTAAATGCGGATAAATCTGGAGAAATAAATCCCATTCATCTTTTGTAATTTCTCCATTGTTGTTTATTTTGTTGTGCATAATTCCAATATGCTCTTCGTGTGTAAGTCGAACCATATTCCAAGTGCAATCTGCAAATTGAGGATATGCACCTCTTGTTAAGATATGTGCAACTTCAAGGTTTTCTGTTCTGCCGGAAGCCATAGAAACAGGATTTCTTTCCAGCCACTCATCAAGTGAGTACATTTCGCCATTTTCCTTAAAATCCACAGGGTCTTCTGCGAAATCACTTTTATATTCTTGAAAAGACGCAAACAGTTCCTGTAAATCTATTTGGGCATCTTCTGAGAGTTTATGATAAAGAGAAATTTCGTTTATTATGCTTTGTATAAAAACAGCCGCCTGTTGTTTTGACATTCTGGAAAGGGTAACAGGCTGTGTATCTCCTGCGTGGAGCGGATTAGGTTCTCTAGGGGCATAATCCTCGATAAGTGCTGCGTATAAAGCAGCCGCTTGTTCTGTATTAGGTTTACCGCCGTTCATTGATTCGTAAAGTATGTAAATCAGTGCCCATATAGTTTTTACTTGGTCATAAGTTTTTGTTCCTTTTCTTTGTGAGCAAGTAACCGTTACGTATTTTCCGAGATTTTCTTGAAAGAACATATCAAGGGCAGTCTTATCGGCAGGAGTAGCAGGCTTTAATACATAGTCAGATGATGTTTTAGCAACTAAAGTTCTTAAACAAATCTTTTTCATATTAGTATACTAATACATATATTAGTAAAAAACTACAATACTAATATATGTATTAGAAAAAAGAACCTAAAGTTCTATAACTTGCTCCGCAACGTCCTTTATTTCCTGTGAATGGGTTATAAGTATTGTTTGCGAGGCGTTTCCTGCAATATGTGCAGCGTTTATCATCTGCATATATTTTACGCGTATTGCAGAATCAAGATGCCCGTCAGATTCGTCCATAAACCTTGTCAGGAAGCTGAACCCTGTATTGTTCTGTCGTGAAACAGAAAACGCATAATACAAGGCTTGTTTTATCCAAACAAGTTCTCCGGCTGAAACATAATCCAGCGTTACTTCACGATTTTTTGCAGCATTGAAAACTGTGATGTTGAAATCTTCAATAAGTTTTGTAGAGCCTTGATGTGTTGAAGAGAAGTTTATAGTGAAATTATCGCCATAAGAATTATGAAGAATGTCATTTGCTATCTCGATAACTTTAGGAATAGTTGCTTCAAGTTCCAATGCCTGTATACCTGAATTGGAGAACGCTTTTGTAAGAACCTCATAATCTTCAAGGTCTTTATTTAACGAAGAGATGTTTTTCTCTGCTTCTTCTATTTCTTTCAGATTTTTATCAGCAGTTTCTATGTTGAGGTTTATTTTTTGAAGCTCATTCGACAATACTTTGTCATTCTCCAAGTATTCCTCAACTTCTTTTTCTGCGGCTTTTAATTGTTCTGAAACATCTTGCGGAACATTCTTTGGCGTCTGCTTTCTTATTTCAGAATTTAGTTCTGAAATTTTCGTTTCTACCTGTACAATCTTTTTATCGTGGTCAGAAAAAAGAGGTTTGGAATTTGCAAGAATATCAATCTTGTTGTCATAAAATTTTTGCAACGAGGAGATACATCTTTCCAAATCTTCTTTTAAGACTTTAAATTCGTCAGCGAGTGCAGATTTTTTGGTTTCTTCTTTTTCGACATCTTTTTTTATATCTTCAATTTCTGATAAAAAAGACTCTTTTTCCAAAACCTTAAGAGAAATTTCTTTTTTAAGGTTCTCTATAATCTTTTTTGTTTCGCGAAGATTTTCATTTAACTCTTCCTGTTTTTCAATTGACAGTTTTGCACCGCAGACAGGACAAATTTCTGTAGAATCCAGATGAATATGCTCTTCTTCGTGGATAAGGTCGTTTTGTATTATTTTTATTTCAGAATCAATTTTTGAAACCTTATTTTCTTTTTCTGCAATTTGGAGGGCAAGTTCGTTAAGTTTTTTGTCGACAGGAGATAATTTTGTCTGAAAATTAAGCAGGTCGTTTTTTAACGATTGCGATTTTTCGGAAAAGTCATTAAACAGACGAATATCGTGTTCGTGCTCTGCCAAAGAAACCGTCAAGGCTTTATCTTCCTTTATTTTTTCTAAAAGAAGATTGTTTTCTTCGATTTCTTTTTTGTACTGTTCAACTAAAAGTCTGCTGGCTTCTTCTTTTGCAAGATATTTTTGATATTCAATATCTTTTCTTCTTAATTTTGAAAAGATTTCTTTTTTAGTCTGCAAAATCTTGATATTTTCCTCAATGCTTTCTTCTGTCTTAGAACGACTTTCGAGAAGAGTGTCTTTTAGTTTCAAACAGTCCGGCTTGCTTCCTATCGCAAGTGAAAGATTTTTTATTTGCGATGAAATATCTTTTGCCGAATCCTTTGTAATTTGACAAAGTGTGGCGAAGTGGTCTGTTCCTGCAAGTTTTGAAAACAAATCCATTCTTTCAGATTTCGTGGTTTTTGAAATATCCGGACAGGAGTTTGTTTCTTTATCAGTAAAAAAAGATGTCCTCATAAATAACGGAAGAGAACCAAACGTTTCTTCGATATATTTATTATAAGAATCTAAGTTGCCGTCGCATTCAGGTACAGGCTGCCAGCCGTTCCCAGAATCTGTTTCAACGTAATATTTTACAGAACCGTTTTTTATGTCCGCGATAATCTGCATCGTGATTCTGTACTTTTTTCCAGTTTCATCTTCATAAACAAGAATACGGTGTGAATCGTGTGCAGAGAAATGGTCTCGGAGTTTTCCAGAGCGGGTAAGCATACAGGGATAAGGATGTAGATTTTCAAGAATTGTTGTTTTTCCGGCACCGTTATGCCCTGTCATTACGATAACTCCAGGCGAATATTTTGAAAAATCCAGATTTACTTCCGGCTTTTCAATTCCGATTGCTCCCTTTATTGAGGCGTAAAGAAGTCTGAAAGAGTGGCTTGGAAAACGGTATTTTATCAGCATATTTTCTTCAAGATTATGTGCAATCTTCAAGGCGTGCTGGGAAAGTTTTATTCCGTTCACGGCGGCATAGGTTTTCAGCTTATCTGTTATTGATTTTTGAGTTAAAATCTCTTTGGAGCGAATAGATATATTGTTCTTGTATTCTGGGTTGACTTTGCAAGAAGTGCAGTGTGTTTTTTCTGTAATTTCTTTTTCAATTGCTTTTTTATTGACCTTTGAATCGCAGAGTAATTTTATCTTGATATTCTTGTTTGTAAAATCATTTTTGCATATTGCTGGAATATCTGATAAAGGAATTTCTATAGTTACATTTTGCGGAAATCCAAAACTGATTTCTTCTACAGTGGCAGTTTCGTTGATTGTAACTACATTAAAATGTCCGTCGTGTGTTTCGCCAAAATTTAATGGAGCTGAACTTCCTACATAGTAACAATTTATATCTTTTATCACCTGCGGTGTATGGATATGACCTGCTGCAATATATTTTGCGTTGGTATGTTTTAATAGAGAGCGAGGTATAGAAATAGGGGAGTTACAGGCACTTCCATTATCGTAAAAAGCACCTTCTATTTCTCCGTGAACAACAACAGCGTTCACATCTGTATATTTGGAAATCTTCTCCAAATATTGTTTTATGGCGACATTAGTTTCTTCCTGAGTTTCTTTTATAAACAGGCTTTTTCTAGGTTCTGGAATCCACAGAATTTTATCTTTTTCTGAAAACTCGATTTCAGAATGGACTTCGATTCCAAGTATTTTAAATACATCGAGGCTTCCATTCGCCTCGTGTCCAGCCGTGCCATAAATCATTCTTACAGGGCATAACTTGTTAAGAACATTCATTGCATCTACAATGTCGGAAAATCCGCTTGATTTCGTGTTCGTTACTGTAGTATCCCAAAAATCTCCTGCGATAGCGATAAAATCAATGTCAGAATTTGCAGACACAAAATCCTGCAAACGTTGCAGAATTTTAAGAGTTTGATTTTTTCTGTCTTTGCTAGCGTGAATATCCGCTATATGAATGAATTTCATATATCTCCTCTTTTATTTTTTTTTATTAGAATATTTTTGTATTTTTTGGTGGCGGCGTGATTTCAGCCCAGGCATAAACACATATCATATCAATAGACTGAAAGGTGTTTTTTTTGTTTATCCATTTATCGACCCTTACATATTTCTTTTGATTATGGAGGTTTGCAAAAGCCACTAGATATTCTTTTTCTTCGGAAGGTAATCCTTCTTTATTCGTATAGTTCCATTTAATTACTTTCATTTTCCGCCTGTGTGTAAATTTTTTCAAAATCTTTAGGTTTCATTGTATTTCTTGCGATGTCAACAAAACGTTGATTTATAAAATTTATTCTGTTTGTTGCAACGCGTTTTTCCTTTTTTATAGCACCGACCCAAATTCCTGCTTCTGTAACTTTGTTTATTACGCGGTTAAAGGAAGATACGTCTGATTTAGGATTGCGTGAGAGAACACTTTTCTTTTTTGCTGCTACACTGTTTATAACCACCATCATTTCAAATTGCAGGTCTGCAATATCTGAAAGTGTCATTTTTTTTACATCGTTTTCTGTAATTTGTTTTCCGTTAATTATTAAAATCTTTTCTGTCATATAAATTCCCTGTAATAAAAAGTAATAAATCAAGGGCTTTTTACAGCCCTTGATTGTTTTAAGCGATTGTTTCCTGCTGCTGTTTAAGCATATTTTTAGAATAATCTATACATTTTGAAAGCCGACTGACATCTTTTGCGATGAGAATATGCTCCAGTTCTGTCAACATATTTTCCGGCAGTGATTTTTTTGCCAAGATTTCATAAGCTGACGATTTTAACTGGTTAAATTTTTCCATATCTACTTTTGAAAGTTCTTTAGTGGCTTCTTGAGGAAGAGGTGTTCCACCAGGAAGTGCCCACTGAGGAAGTGCAGGCGGATTCCATTTGAACCATTGGTTATCTTTTGTTTTTCCAGAAAATTTTCCGTTTTCTGAAATTTCAGCCCAATTTTCTTTCAGGTTATAAAGATAACGACCGATTCCAAAATGAACTGCGGCACGCTTGATTGCTCCAGATATGCCTCCTTTTACCGCTTCTATATCTGTGCTGTCAGCACCGTCTGTTCTGCTTATCCATTCTGTTGTTCCGTCTGAATGTTCTACACGAATAGAAAGAGTGCAGAGATAGGCTTCACCTTCTTTTTTGATGGTTGTTTGCCAACCGTCGGGTCCGCAAACTTCATCAAGTCTGTCCTGAACAGCCCTTGAAGTTATGTAAGCCAAGACTTTGCCCCAAAAACTTCCTGCTTTAGTTGTTCCGCAAGATTGCAGACGCCATTCAATATCGTCTGCGGGGAATGGCGTACATAGTTTTTTCATATCTTCTGGTTTCATGCTACATCTCCTACTTCTTTTAAGCCGTTTTGTTTTATTGTTGAACGGAGCAGTTTTATTGCTTCGTCAAGTTTTTCAGCACTTTCTTCTGGACTGTCAAACTCTGCGGTGCAATCCCATTGTGCCAAACCTTTTGCAGTGAGTGAGATATTCATTCTTACTCTTTTATTTGTTGTTTCTTCCATTTTTTATTTCTCCTTTGCAATTTCAGCCTCAGCATCTATTCCGCTGATTTCTTTAAATATTTCATTGTCCCAGTTAGGCAGGTCTAAGAGTTTTTTATGCTCTTCTTTACTTGCTTTATCCCAAGCAATACGGAAAGCCTCTTTATAAGAAAGAGTTTTCAAGAACCCGCCACAAGTTTCAATTTCTTGTTTATGTTCTTTCTTTTCTTCGTCAGTTGCTGTATCGTGAGAAACCCAAACAGTAAGGTCGAAATAAAGAAAATCAGGAAAAACAATTTCTTTAAGTGGAGTAGTTGTTTCTGTGTTAAAGATACGAATAGGTGGAGTGTCTGTATTAAAGTACCCACTATTACATTCTCCACTGTTCCAGTCTCCACTGTTCCAACTTCCACTATTCCGGTTTCCGCTGTTATAGTTCCCACTATTCCGGTTTCCACTATTCCGGTTCCCACTGTTACAACTTCCACTGTTATAGACACCACTATTCCAATCCCCACTATTCCAATCCCCACTATTACGTTCTCCACTGTTCCAGTTTCCGCTGTTACAGTTTCCGCTATTGTTATTCTCATCAATCATTTTCTACTCCTCAATTTCTTCAACTTCACCTGTAGTAAAGTTAATTTGAAAGGTTTTTACCGTTCCTTTATCGCCTGTAACTACAGCCGTTCTTGTCTGTTTTAATGGTGCAACATTGTTCCACCAATTAGCGTCATTATATCCAGTCCAAGTCGTATCAAAAAATTCATAACCTTTATCTGTCTCAATTAGCTTACAAAAATTCCAAAACAAATCATTACCTATTTGGCTGAATTCTGCTTTAAAAGTCATTTTCTATTCCTCCACACCGCAAGGTGTGCCGTCAAGATAGGTATAACGGTTGAATAGCTTTGACAAGAGCTTAGTATCGTCTGTCATACCAACAACAGCCCCATAGAAGTTTGCTATAAAACGTTTATATGCTGTGTTTTTCTCCTGCACCCATATCAAAGGTAATTCATAATTTGCACATTGAATATTGAAGCGTTTCTTGAAGTCTGCAATCATTTCGTCTGTGTTTTTGTACGGACGCCACTTCCTTTCTTCTGCACGTTCTACAAGATATGCAAGACTGTAAACATAATCATAACCTTCAACAACAAATCTACTCTGACAGTTTTCATCGTAAATTTCGTCAATCGTGCTTAACCGTGAACCTCTTTCAACTAAGGCTTTCAGAAAAACAAGGTCATCTGCTACTATAACCTTGTCGCCAACTTTCAGTTCATCTGCGTTAATTGAAGTGTAAACTTTTGATTTGTCAAATATCATTTTTATTCTCCTTTAGTTTTTTATTTCAATTCTTCTTGAGGCAAGAAGATTGTTCACATCAATGCGTTTGTAATAACGCTTGTATTTGTTGTCATCTCTCCTGTCATAAGACCGGTAATATGGCATCTTCGGAATATTCTCAATGTCGCAATGTAGCAGTTCCGCTACCTGCTCCTCTGTCATAAAATAATCTCCGTCGACATACCTTTTACAGAGATATTCGACATCGTTTAATACTTCCCTGCATTCTGCAGTGCAGCGAAGTATTCCTTCTACAAAATCTTCTTTTGTAGGATAGTCTTTTAAGTCAATCATACTAAACCCCTTTAGTGTTACTAATAGTTACATCAGTAATACTAATTTTTAAGGCATAAAAAATCAACGCACATAGAAACTAAAACAACCCTATATGCGTTGATATAACAAACTTTTATGATAAAGATATTAGATTTTTTTGTTTTTTGATTTGAAGTAGTCTGTCTGACGTTTTCCAGAACCCGCAAGTTTTTTCGCGTTAGAAGCTATGCTGTAAAAAGCGAAAGCGGCGGAGGCGTGGTCTTTTAAATCTTCTTTTGTGTTATAAATTCCGTAGCTATGGCGTGTTTCTATATTAAGCTCGAAAAATATAGCCGAAACTGCAATGCAGACAGGCGAAATAAGAAATATAGTAACAATAAAAAATTCAGCCCCGCTATCAAAATCGAAAAGTGCGATTATAAAAGACAGCAGTATACAAAAGCAAACAATTGCCGTTGGAACAGCAGGGTTCGTCAGCTCGTTGTAAAGATTCTCTGCAAGTCTTACTGTTTCAAGCTCCTCTTCTGTTTTGGAGGTTCTCTTAAGATGCTGTATATCCTTTCTCATTTCTGATTTAAATGCTACTACAGCATGTATGCTATAAAGGAAAAGTGCGATAACAACAATCCAAGCCAATCCTACAACAAATCCAAGTGGGTTATTCATATTAACACCTCTTTTATTAAGTTATTTTTTTTATAAACTCTCTCCGAAAAACATCAGTTAGTCATTTTTTTTACAAATCAGTTGATTTTTGACAAATCAAGTGATTGTCCAGTCAGTGTTTTATATACATTAGGCTTATCCTGCTCCGCAACTAGATAGCCGTAGAAAAAATCTTTGGCTATTATTGGTGGCAAATGACAAGCCTCTCCGATACGTTTTATCTTTTGTAGTAAATCTTGATGCGTGCAATTTGTAAAAGAGTTCATCCAGCAACTCCTTTTCCCACCCGCATAAAATTCATTATCATTAAATGATAATGCCGTTTCTTTGATTAGTCCAAAAGTTTTATTTTATCAAGGTCAATGCCAAGCAAGCGTCCGTATTCAGCGAATGAATGAAAAGTAAAATGACTTTCGCGGTAAATATTCAGGTATCTTATATAAAAATCAGCGTCTTCCTTAGAATACGAATCAGGATGCATAAGAATGTCTTTTACTCTCAAGATAGCAACGACGGCTTCAAATGCCTTAGTATGCTCCCGGTACGAAGTTGACATTTGTATATGGTAATTATTTATATGATGAGCTAACTCGTGGATGTAAGAGTCTGTTTTTGAAAGCCAGCTTGTATTCTTTTCTTCTGAAACGGTTATTACGCATCCACCGTATTCATACGTAGCGAACAAATTTTCCCTTGTATGGAATGACGGAACAGACTTTATCCTGAACGGCAGAACACCTGGAACAAGTTCTTTTAGATACTGCTCCCAGTGTTTTTCTTCGTCCGTCGGAGTGTATGGTTCGTTAAAATTGTTGTAGTTCTGTTTCCACCATTTGTATACATCGATTCGTCTTATCGGCTGTTTGCATGCACCGATTTGTTTTATCGGAATTTTGTATGCCATATTTTCTATTCTCCTTGCAGTTATATTAAACTGCCAAGCAGGACATATATTGTCCTACTTGAATAAATTCTTTAATCTGGAAGTTTTTTCCATTGTCCTTTATGTTTACAAAAAACAATTTTTTGTAAATCTTTTGTATTCCTTTTTTCTATGCAGTCTATTATATAGTCATAATCTGCTTCTGCCAGAAGTTCTTTTGATTTTTCATCTGTATAATAGATTTTTAGGTTAGTTGCATAAAGTCTTGAGTATTTTCTTAGAACATCGAAAAGCTGGACTTCATACTCTTCCGTATAAAGCGGACTTGACAACGGAATATCACCGACTTTGTAAACAACTTGTAATTTCATTTTTAACCTCCTTATTCCAAATATTTCTTTTGTTTTTGCTGTAGAACTCTGCAAGATAAGCGAATATTGATGTATGCAGCATTTCAAGATGATAGTTGAAATCACTTGTATCTGTATTGCCTTTTATAATGTCGTTATTAACTTCTATCAAGTCTTTTTTTAGGTAGTCCAGAAGTTCATTCATATATGCTCCTTAATAAAAAAGGCTAGGTGTTTTATCCTAGCCTTTTTTATTTATTAACCGTAAAATCCGGTTCTCTTTTATGTACACAATCGCTTTTGCAATTGCGGTTTTTTGCCTGTCTTCGACTTACATAACATTCGTGTAAGGCACAGTAACAATAAACTCTGTCTTTTCGCACAAAACTATTGTTTAGACACTCCTTAAAATCATCTGCCAGAGCAGGGTCAAAATCAATTTCTTTATAATCCAATTTCATCTCCTTTTTTTTAAGAATATAAACTCTCTCACTGTTTTTTATTTTCTATTGTCGCTTTAAATATCAATATCGTCTATTTTAGTCCTTTTTAAGAAATTTTGAAATAAATGTTTATTTCAAAATTATTTTGTGGAAAAAACTGGTCTATATTCGATATATTCGGCTTCAATTACTGCCTTGTCCGCTATCATACTTAAAGTTCCAACTAGTCTGAGTTTTGTTCCTGTTTTCTTATATGAGAGCATTCTTGCCGTTTTCCCCCTTGCGACTACAGGAAAATCGTTTAAAAGTTCCTCTGTTTCACCTGCGGAATTTATCCCGTGTCTAACATATCTTAGTGTAAATTCGATAAAATCGATGGAAACATTTTTATCTGTAAGAGTGGTCAATTCTTTTTTGTCCACAATTGCTCCTTCTAAAATAATTTGATTAAGTGGTTTCATTTATTTTTCCTCCTCTAAAAAATCAATTTCAATACACTTCTTCATTTTGTCAGCTGTCGTTCCGACATTGAAATTCCTGTCAAGGTAATATGTTTCAGCTTCCTGTTTTGTTCCGTTGAAACGTGTAATAAAATAATCTCCGTCCGAAAATACAACTTTTAAAGTAAGCATTTTAATCTCCTTTTAATTCTTGAAACCAATGTAAAATTCAACATCATCTGCACTGCGAAGTGGAACAGGCTGTAAATTCCCATAGCAAAACCAATAATTACATTCATCAGTGCAATTAAATTTTATATGGCTGTTTTCCGCCATAAGCTCCTCCAAAGCATAATCTATACTATTGTTCTGCTCTGCGATTTCTTCAAATTCCTGTCTTGTCATTCAGTTACCTCCTAATATTTTTCAGGAATATTTCGTGTTTTCTTGGAAGTCCAGTTTTTAAGGATACTGGACTTCCATTCAGTTTTTTATTAGACTGCGGCTAGATTATCCTCATTCAGTTTTACCGCTTCCGCTATATGCTCTTCTTGAAGTTCTTCTGAACCATCCGAGACGTCGTTTAGTGTTTGGGCAAGTTTGAGAATTTCAGCCTTTCTGCCATCCGAGAAGTAATCTGTCGCTTTTTCGAAGACTTCTCTTGCCTTGCTAGAAATTTTCAGGTCAAATGCCTCGTCAAGCGACAAGTCCTGGTTCAATTTTCCTTGTCTGTGAAGTTGTCTTTTCCACGCAGTGCTAATAAAGTTACGCAGCTCTTCAAGAGTGAATTTCTTGGCTGAATTGTCATCGCTACTTGTGTTTAGTTTTACTGCAATCCTGTCATTAAGAGGAAATGTAAGTTTTGTCCTGTACCTATTGACACTGCCTAGTGAGCAAAGACAGAGTTTTTCTTTTGAGCCGAAGTTACCGCAAGGACACGGACTTGCCACCATAAAAAGCTGGAACTTTGAAGGATAAGTTGTAACGCGTCCTGCACGGCTTAAACATATTTTTTCTGCCGAAAGAGGAACTCTCAACATTTGTAAAACTGATGTTCTGAATTCAGAGGCATCGTCAAGAAATAGCACTCCATTATGTGTAAGGGCTGTTTCTCCTGGAGAGAGATTTACTCCGCCTCCACACATACCTTCGATTGTGCAAGAGTTATGAGGCATTCTTACAGGTCTTTCATATAAATCACGCCGATACAGTCCTGCTAGCGAATATATCCGTGAAACAACATCGCTTTCGTCAGCCGAAAGTCTAGGCAAGAGCATTGGAAGTCCTGTTTCGATAATGGTGAGAGTGTTATACCTAGTACCGGAGTTACAGGAAACAACTGTATGATGTCTGCCTGCAATGGCAACCGCCATTGCGAATTTGAGGTTGTTATTCTCTGTTTTGTCAAAATCCTGTTTTAAATCTGAAGTAACGTCATTAAACAAAATATTATCATCTGTTGAGAAGTTTTTAGAAACATCTTTTTCCTTGAAAAGGCTGTCATCGCCAATGTTAAGGTTTGTTATTGCGTCAGCAGCTTCTTTTAGGTTGTCAACCTCATAGACTTTTATTCCAGCAGGAACATAAGAACCTTTTGAAATAATTGCATATTTTATACCCTTATTTACCGCATTTTGACAGGCGGCAAAAGTGCTTTTTGTGTTAGGTTTAATATTTCCGTTAATTTCAAGCACACCCATAACAAGTACATCGTTATTCTTGCTTTCTACAAGGAGCGAAAGAGCGACAGGAAGAGCAAAGCCTACTTCATCTTTCTTTGTATCTGAAGGTATAAGAGATATAAGAATTCTTTTTTGAGGAATTTCAAAACCGCTTTGTTCTATTGCTGTTCTTATTCGTTCCCTTGTGTGGGTAACACACGAATCTGCAAGTCCTACAAACTCTATTGCTGGAATCCCATTTTTAATATCAGTTTCAACCTTAACCAGAGAACCCTCGTAACCGAATGAACCAAATCCGTAAATCATTTTTTTTCTCCTTATGTATTTTTTTATAGCAATATATATTTTTCTGTTGTTAAAATATATATTGCTAATACGAAGTCTAAAATCTTACTTTTACTCCGAATTTTTTGAGATGTTGCCCAGTAAGCAGAACAGAGTAAAAGTCTAGTTTTTTAACTGTCAACCATTCAGGTTTTACAGGCAAGGACAGCCAAAGAGAAATCATATCTTTTATCTGCTCCCTTGTATCTCCTGCCCATAGATATTTGCAGCAAAGAGAAACTAAAAAATAATCACAATCGCATAGCATCCTGTCTAACAGCATATATCGAAATTTTACAGATACAGAACAGTTATCTAGTTCAAACTGCTTATTTGCAAAAGTACCTCTTTTCATTGTTTTCATTTTTTGCATAATGTTTACCTCTTGTTATGGTTGTTGTATGTGATTTTCACATAACACTTATATCTATGTTGTGTGAATTTTTGTTTTCAGTAGTGCAGCAGCACAAAATCACCGTTGCCGCTATTCTTAATCCACCATCCGAGGCAATCTGCCCGAATGTCCAATCTCTCTATATGATAAGAATTATCCCCTTTATAATGGCGGTGAAATACCTTTACGGTTATTGTTATCATTTTTAGCCTCCTAATGTTTATTTAAAATCGTAAACGCTTATTGCTGAATCATATTCCGCAATAGCATTATCCAATTTCATCGCTAATTCAAACGTGATTTCCTGCGGTGTATTTTTTAAAACACGCTTCCACGCCTGCCAATGTTCAAAGTCGCAGACATCAATTTTGTTGTCAATTGCCCATTCAAGAGCATTTCTGTCATACTTTAAAAAGGCTTCTTCTTCATTCTCTAAACCGTTCTCTTTAAGCCATTCTGTAAGTCGTACATCAAAGTCGTCTTCTAACAACTTTGTCAAACTTTCAATCAAAGTTTTAATCTTTTCTTTGTCCATTTTTTTTCTACTCCTTATTAGTAAGCGTCGCAAGTTAAATCTGCAACCGTTGTTTTCTGAAAACTCTCCATTTCATCTAGTGCTTTGTAGAAATTCCTAGGAAAAATTGAATAAAGATTATTTGCAGTCAATTTTTCTTTACTGCAAAGTTCTCTTCTTGTTTCTTCAATTCCGATAGTGTCTATCTCGAATTCGCTTACAGGGATAAGCCTGTTGTCAAAGATAGTTACCAACGACTTTGTAGGTTCTGTAAGAAGCCTTACAACCTCGTAAAATCGATGTGAAGCAACGTCAAAATAGACTTGCTTAAAAATATTGTTGTTGCAGAAAAATTCTGAATAGTCGAAATCTTTGTTGCCGTATTCGTTCTGCAAATCGTCATTGCTGACGTCTTCCCAGCCCTCACGTCCTAAACTGTGGTACAGTTTCAGGCGGAGTTCGTCCAGCTCGTTTTTTGTTAGTTCGTTCAATTTCATAAAAATCTCCTTACCGCATTTTGCGATAATAAAATAATGTGCCTCTTAAAATAATTAAGGCGGTATAAAAACCGCCTTTTTTCAGTATAAAATCAGGATTAAGCATTTTTAAAACACCTTAAATTATCCCGCATAACATCGCGGAGATATTCAATTTCTCGGTTGTCATCGAAAAAGATACCTTCTTTGTCAATGGCATCTTTAATAAATGTTTTAAATTCCTGTTCTGAAAATTCAGGAACAGGAAGACTTAAAGCCCAAATCTTCAAATCTAAAATTACGGCTTCATCGTACTCGTCAGCCGTTGTTAAATCGTTTTCGTTCAGGGCTTTAACCCTTTTTGCTTCGTTTATTGTGAGGCAATAAAAACAGTGTTTATTCAGTTCCATACAAAAACCTCCTTGACTAGTATACTAAAATATACTAGTCATTATCTTTTGGTAAAATATCGTGCTCTAAAAACGAAAAATAATCCGTTTTAGTAACGATTACGTGGTCAAAAAGTTGAATTCCTAGAAGTTTCAACCCATTGAAAATTTTTCGAGTGGTTGTCATATCTTCTGTACTTGGAGAGGCGTTGCCTCCTGGGTGATTATGAAAGATAATTACGCCTACGGGTTGGCGTTTTACGATTTTCCAAAAAAGACACTTTTCATCGATTTGGCAGAAATTTACGCCTCCTATAAACAACAAATCTCTTGAAATCGTCTTCCGACCAGCATTTACGCAAATAATGCCAAAATGCTCCTGCTTTTTGTTTGCATATCCCTTTAATAAAGGGATTGTATCCTTTGGGCTTGTTATAAAAACATCTTTTACTTTCATCAAATACCTCCTTAAAATTAAAGGCGGTTTTTGATAACCGCCTTTTGTTTGATAAAATTTTGAAAAGCACGAATGACGATTTGCACGTCATTAAAGGCTAAAAAATCCTGTTCGTGCTGGAAAAGAACTAAAGCAAAATTTTGTCTAGTTCTTCTGCGGTGATGAATTCATAAATTTCATCGCTTATTGAGTACATAATTTGCCTCCTTGCTTTTTAAGCGTTTCTGTGTTGACGTTAAGGACATACGGAGCCAGGCGTCTTTTACGCTTTCAGTCCGTTGCTGCCGTTTCAAAGCGTCCTTGAATTTCAAAACAGCCAAATCTAATTCTGTACAACTCATACAGCCTCCACTTGTAAAAAAAACTTTACAAAAAGATGTTTAATGTGTAAGATAAAGTATCTGAATCAGATACTTTCACAGTGTCGCCTTAAAAACGACACACTAGACCTGTTTCAAGGGATTTAGGCGGTTTTATACCGCCTTTTTTTTGCTTATTCAACCGTAACAAGCAAAAATTTGAAACTAAAGCCCTCGGGTAGTGTAGTAGTACCTTCGGGCAATCGCCCGACTTTTTATTCAGCCCAGTTGAAAGGCTCTTCTACAAGGAAGAAGAGGCTGGAAGCGTTTCCATTATCTTGGAGGAATCTATACGCGTTGTCCTCCTCCAGGATGTCCTGTATCTCTCCTTTCGCCTTGCTGTCCTCCTCCTCAACAGCACACCGCAGGGTGCTGAGTGTGTCGGCGAAGAATCCTATGCTTCCGATTTTTACATCGTCCGCAGTTAAAACTGTAAATATATTCTTCTTTTCGAATTTCATTTTCTCCTCCTCGGTTGTCTATGCAACCGTTATAAAAAAAATAAATTAAAGCCGTCTATTTTTTTTTAAACTCTCTCATCCTATGTGTCCGAAAAGTTTAAAACCGCTTTTCGTAAATGCAAAAAACTCGAATAAAATTCGCTTTTCCTCACCCTAGGGGGGGCTGGGAGGCAAGGACAGGACAGGACAGGAGCAAGGGACAGGGACAGGAGCAAGGGACAGGGACAGGAGCAAGGGACAGGGACAGGAGCAAGGG
>DAVZHW010000007.1:0-73667 GCA_052273625.1 Candidatus Fimenecus sp.
CAGGTTGAAACGGTGATTTTTAATAAATTATTTGTTGCCTGAAAGGCTATGGTGATTAATATGATTAAGATACTTTCTTCACAGCAGATAAGAGAAGTTGAAAATATGGCAAACGAGGGCGGAATTACCTTTCTTCGCCTTATGGAAAATGCGGGCTCTGCGTGCGCAAAGGTCATACGCAATAAGTTTGACGACACGGGACTTCGCAGGGCTTTGATTGTCTGCGGCAAGGGTAAAAACGGCGGAGACGGTTATGTTATCGCACGCAAGCTCTCCGAAAACGGCTACAGGGTAACGGTGCTTTTGACTATGGGCGAGCCTGTTGCCGACACGGCGAGGGAAATGCTTGAGCGTATAAAAAACAGCGGCGTTCAAGTTGAAAATTACTGCGACAACGACGAAAAGTATGACCTTTTAATTAAAGACAGCGATATTATCGTCGATTGTGTTTTCGGAACGGGCTTTTCGGGTGTTCCCGACGAAAGACTGCAACGCCTTTTCAAGAAAATGTCCGAGAGCAACGGCTATGTTGTGAGCATTGACCTGCCAAGCGGTATGTGCGCGGACTCGAGCGAGCTTTTGGCGCCGTGCGTCAAGGCGGATATGACAATTTCGGTAATTGCGCTCAAATATTCGCTTGTATATTATCCCTCTGCGGAATTTGCAGGAGAAATTCAAGTCGCTTCAATCGGTGTTCCCGAGGATATTTTACGCTCATTTTCGGGCGGCTACACGCTTAACATAAACGATATTAAATCGAAAATGCCGAAACGAAGCGAGCTTTCCAACAAGGGCGATTTCGGCAAGGCTTTGATTATAGCCGGAAGCTATGAAATGCCCGGTGCTGCGCTTCTTTCCTCACAAGCTGCGTCGGAGTGCGGTGCGGGAATTGTAAAGCTCGCATTTCCCGACAAAGCGTACCCCGTTATGATGAACACTTGTCCCGAAAAGGTGCTTATACCCCTGCCCTCAAACCGCTTTGGCAGAATTTCGGCACTTTGCGAAGCTCGACTTAAATCAGAACTTCAAAATTGCTCCGCCGTGCTTATCGGTTGCGGTCTCGGAAACGATTACGATACAAAACAGGTTGTAGCTTTTGTACTTGAAAACTCAGAAGTACCGATTGTTTTGGACGCTGACGGCATAAACAGTATGTGTGAGAGCATAGATATAATAAAAAACGCAAAGGCGAAGGTTATAATAACACCTCATCCGGGCGAGGCGGCAAGACTTCTCGGCTGTACAGTAAAAGAAGTGCAATCAGACAGGATAGGTGCTTGCAGAGACTTGGTAAAGCTCACGGGCGCCACCGTTGTGCTTAAAGGCTCACGCACGGTTGTTTCAAGCAACGGAGAGGATTTTTACATTAACACGACGGGAAATTCGGGACTTGCAACGGCAGGAAGCGGAGACGTATTGGCAGGCATAATCGTATCGCTGATTTGTCAGAAGATAAACCCCGACCTTTCTGCTGTTATGGGAACATTTATCCACGGATATGCAGGCGATATTGCGACTGAAAAATACTCGAAACCGGGTATGACGGCGCAGAAGATAATCAAAGAGCTTCCGAAAACGCTTTCTGCCTTTGAAAAAGGGTGATAATAATTTATGAAAAAATTCCTGTTTGCGACCACGCTATTGGTTTTTCTGCTTACAGGATGTTCAAATGCAACAACAGGCAGGGCTCTCGTTCTGCCCGAGGAAATTTCAGCCGATATTTTAATTGAGCACAATTCGTCGCAATCCACGGCAAGACTCACGAAAAGAGCAGGCTATATAAGCCTCTGCTATTCCTCGCCGAAATATATTGACGGTCTTACGCTCACAAAGGACGAAAACGGCTCTGCGGCAGAGCTTTCGGGCTTGAAAATTTCATCCGCCGAGAATTATTTTTCAAAAAATTCCGCAATATCCGTGCTTAATAAGACTTTGACGGCGGCACAAAAAAGCGGTACGGCATTTTCACAGACGAAATCGGGCGAATATCTAATTTTTTCGGGCGAATATGACGGCACAAAATTTCAAATCAAGACAAATTTGCAGGGAACGAAAATCGTTGAAATTTCCGTTCCCGACAAGAATTTCATATTTACGTTTAATTAAACAAAGCTAAAAACAACGGCTTACTTCGTGTGAAATAAGCCGTCGTTTTTTTGCATTTATATTTACTTTTCTTCCGTCTTTTCCTTTTCGGGCTCGTCGGTGTGCTTCATAATTACAAACTTGTTCATCGGGAAGATTATCGCCACCGCAACAAGCATTGAAACGAGCTTCGGCACCCAATCGATAAGAAGCTTTATATCCGTTACGCCTCTCATAACAGGCTGTAATGCACCTGCAATCCAGGTTTTGAGGCAAATTACGACAAGCACCATTGAAAAGTACATCAAGGCACTTTTTACAACGCTGTTATTGGCATTGAATGTTGCTTTTCGATTGATTGTAAACGATACTATTTCCGCAAGAATTGCCGAGACGAAAAACGCCACGAACATTCCCGTTGTATCATAGTGAAAGACAAAAAAATCGAATTGAGCCGGCAGCCTCGCAGGCAAAAGATAGCTCATTATCAAAAATGAAATTGTTTCCGTAAGTCCTGCAAGCATTGAAATGAGCGAAAACTTGATAAACTGAATTACGGTTTCGTGCTTTTCCTTGAATTTCTTAAAATCAGCCATATAAATACCCCCTAACCTTTCTGATTATAAACTAACATTTATAAAGGGTGTTTGTCAATATATTTTTTTGTGAGTACCGTTATTTGTACTTAAATATTCCAAAGGTATTGACTTTATGAATGAATGTGGTATTATAAGTAAGAACATTTGTTCGGAAAGGAGAGTGGAATATGTGTTTTACGCAGCTAAATTCTTAAAATGTTTCGGCGTGATTATTATGTAAAGGAGCAGTTGAATTAAATGGAAAACAGCACGCAAATTATAACTAAGGACCTTGCCGAGACTGACGAATTTGTAATTGTGCAATTTACAGAGGTTATTGACGGCAGGCTTTCTGTCAGCTTTGAAAAGGGCATTAAAGATGCCGACGGGGATATTATCCGCTTCGAGAAAATCTAAGGCTTACGAAAAATCTGCCTTTACCCTGTCGATTTCAAGGTTTTTTTATTGAACACTTTTGTATTATATGGTATTATATAATATGACAATTTTGAAAGAGGTGTTTTATGGAGAGAGAGAAGTTCGGTTCAAGACTCGGTTTCATTCTCGTTTCGGCAGGCTGTGCGGTCGGTATCGGTAACGTTTGGAAATTTCCGTATATTTGCGGAATGTACGGCGGTGCGGCTTTTATAGTAATGTATTTGGCGTTTTTGGTTATACTCGGCTTCCCCATTCTCGTTTCGGAATTTGCGATAGGCAGAGCGAGCAGATACGGTATGGGCAGGGCGTTTGAAACGCTTGAACCCAAAGGCACTAAATGGCACAGACTTAAATGGATAAGCATTATCGGCTGCTTCCTTTTGATGTCGTTCTACACAATGGTTGCAGGCTGGATGCTCTACTACACATACCTTGAGCTTACAGGTAAGCTCACAGGACTTTCGGTTGACGGCGTTGCGGACGCATTTTCGAATATGCTCGGTCAACCCTTGACAATGGGCTTGTGGGCATTTGTCGCTATCGTTATATCGTTCGGTATCTGCGCTCTCGGTGTTAAAAACGGCGTTGAAAAGGTAACAAAGGTTATGATGATCTTGCTTATCTTTCTTATGATTGCACTTGCGATAAACTCCGCAACACTTCCAAACGCAGGCGAGGGCTTCAGATTCTATCTCGTACCCGACTTTGCTTCGGTTAAGGCACAGGGCTTCGGAACTGCGATTTTTGCGGCGATGAGCCACTCATTCTTTACGTTGAGCCTCGGTATCGGCGCAATGGAAATTTTCGGCAGCTATCTCGGAAAAGAAAAGCGTCTCGGCGGCGAGGCTATAAGTGTTATGATTTTGGATACGCTCGTTGCATTGACGGCAGGCTTTATAATTATCCCTGCTTGCTTCTCGTTCGGTGTTGAGCCGGGTGCAGGTCCGTCTCTTTTATTCATAACATTGCCGAACCTCTTTAATCAGATGCCCTTCGGCAGACTTTGGGGTACACTTTTCTTTATCTTTATGTCGTTTGCGGCTCTCTCGACGGTCGTTGCGGTATTCGAAAACCTAATTGCGGCATTTATGGATATGAAAAAATGGGAACGCAAAAAGTCGGTTGCGGTAAACTTTGTTATCGTAACTCTCATTTCAATCCCTGCGATTTTAGGGTTCAATGTCCTTTCAAAATTCCAGCCTCTCGGCAGCGGCACGGGCATTATGGATCTTGAGGACTTCATTGTTTCGTACAACCTCTTGCCTCTCGGCAGCCTGCTGTTCGTTATGTTCTGCGTTAGATGTAACGGCTGGGGCTTTGAGAATTTCCTCAAGGAAGCAAATACAGGCGAGGGCGTGAAATTCCCGAAATGGGTCAGAGCATATATGCAGTATGTTTTGCCGATTATCGTAATCGTCGTTTACCTCAAGGGATATTACGACACCTTTGCTTCACAGAGCAAGCCGGTGCTTATCGGTTGGATGACCTTTGCGCTCGTCCTTTTGAGTGTTATATTCGGCGTTTCGCTCTTTACGGGCAGAAAAAAGAAAGCGGAATAAGCAGCACAACATATAAAATTAAGCCATAGGAATTGTCCTATGGCTTTTTGCTTTGGTTGAGGGGGTTGTCGTTTTTTGCATAACAAAAAATGACTGAGGAAGTTTATAAAATCAGCCTTACAATCCCTCCGCCTCACGTTCGTTCGGCACCTCCCTTTACACAAGGGAGGCTGATTGTTTAATATAAATTTTAATTTAATATACGACCGTAGGGACAACCCTTGCGGCTGTCCCTACGGTTGCATATAAAATCCGCATAAACAGCGTTCAGCCTCTCCGAAATAAATCGGGGGGGCTGAAATTTTTTTGCCGTAAAGGGTACTGTATCAGGCAAAGCTGTTATTTTTTATTCCGCTTTTTCCTCGGATTTCGGCTCTTTCGGCTCTTCGGTTTTTTCCTTGAAGCTGAATTTGCCGTCCTCGGAATCGCAGATATACGACTTGCCTTTGACTACCTTGTTTTCGAGCATTTCCTCAGACAAAAGGTTTTCAATCTTGTTTTGAATTGCCCTTTTAAGAGGTCTTGCGCCGTAAACCTCGTCAAAGCCTGCGTCGGCAATATCGCTTATTGCTCTGTCGGTAAATTCAATACCGATACCGAGCTCCTCGACACGCTTTTTAAGTGAGTCAAGAAGATTTACTGCAATCTTCTTAATATCGTCTTTCTGAAGTCTGTCGAATACGATTATATCGTCGACACGGTTCAAAAATTCGGGGCGGAAGGTCTTTTTAAGCTCTCCCATAACAGCCTCTCTGATCTTTTCTTTTTCCATCTCAGCTTCTGCGGAATTTTCTTTTCCCGTGAAGCCGAAGTCGGCACTCTTTTGAGTTATAAGATTTGCGCCGACGTTTGAGGTCATTATGATAACGCTGTTTTTGAAGTCAACACGTCTGCCCTGCGAGTCGGTAAGAATACCGTCGTCGAGAATCTGCAAAAGCATATTGAATACGTCGGGATGAGCCTTTTCAATCTCATCGAAGAGAACAACCGAATATGGCTTTCTCCTGATTTTCTCGGTGAGCTGACCACCCTCCTCGTAGCCTACATATCCGGGAGGCGAGCCTACCAAACGGGATACCGTGTGCTTCTCCATATACTCGGACATATCAAGTCTTATCATAGCGTTTTCATCGCCGAACAAGGTCTGTGCAAGCGCCTTGCAAAGCTCTGTTTTACCTACGCCCGTGGGGCCTAAGAAGATAAATGAGCCAATGGGCTTCTTCGGGTCTTTAAGTCCTGTTCTTGAACGTCTTATCGCTCTCGAAACCGCCTTAACAGCCTCGTCCTGACCGATAATTCGGTTGTGAAGCGTTTCCTCCATGTGAAGAAGTCTGTCGCTTTCCTGCTGTGTCAGCTGAGCCGTAGGAACGCCCGTCCAAAGAGATACGATTTCCGCAATCTCGTTTTCCGTAACCTCGTCCTTGCTTCTGCCTGCCTTGCTCTTCCAGTCCTCCTTTTTCTTTTCAAGGGAGTCTGAAATTTCCTTTTCCTCGTCACGAAGCTTTGCCGCAAGCTCGAAATCCTGCGAGTTTACTGCGCTTAATTTCTCGGCTTCTATATCCTTCTTCTTCTGTTCAAGCTCGTGGAGCTCGGGCGGCTCTGTAAAGGCACGAAGCCTTACACGAGAAGCTGCCTCATCAATCAAGTCAATTGCCTTATCGGGAAGGTATCTGTCTGCGATATATCTCACTGACAGCTCAACAGCCTCTTTAATAGCCGAGTCTGTGATTTTAACCTTGTGATGAGCCTCGTATTTATCACGCAAACCCTTTAATATTTCGATTGCTTCTTCTTTTGACGGCTCATCAACCATAACAGGCTGGAACCTTCTTTCAAGCGCTGCGTCCTTTTCGATATTCTTTCTGTATTCCTCGATTGTCGTAGCGCCGATTACCTGCAATTCGCCTCTTGCAAGTGAGGGTTTAAGGATATTAGCGGCATCAACCGCGCCCTCGGCACTGCCTGTACCGATAAGCGTATGCACCTCATCAATGAACAGAATAATATCGGGAGACGCCTTAACCTCGTCGATAACCTTTTTAATTCTTTCCTCGAAGTCGCCTCTGTATTTTGTACCTGCGACCATACTTGTAAGGTCAAGGGAAACAATCTTCTTGTTTTTCAGCGTTTCGGGAACTTCGCCTGACACGATTTTAAGAGCCAAGCCCTCTGCGATAGCCGTTTTACCTACACCGGGTTCACCGATAAGGCAGGGGTTGTTCTTCGTTCTCCTTGAAAGGATTTGGATAACCCTCTCAATTTCGTCGTGTCTGCCGATTACGGGGTCGATTTTGCCCTGCTTTGCAAGGTCTGTCAAATCTCTTGAAAATTGATCAAGGGTTTCATTGCCTGTACCCGACTTGTTGTCGTCATTTGCATTTGCCGAAGAAGAATTCATAAGCTTCTTTGAAATATCCGACATAATGCTCTCGGAATTAACTCCGCCACGCTCCAATATCTGATAAGCATAGCAGGAGTCATCGCTTGCTATCGAAAGCAAAATATGCTCTGTACCGGCAAGTGAGTTGCCCGTTCTGCCTGCAAGATAAACCGCATTTTCGATTATTCTCTTGCTTCTCGGAGTGAAGTCCTGAGCGCCTAACTGAGTGGGCATACCTACGCCGACTGTCTGCTTAATGTATTCCTCTACATCATCAAAATAAAACTTTCTGCCGGAGAGGACAACGCCCGCAACTGTAGCGGTATCGGACAAAAGACCTAAAAGCAAATGTTCACTGCCTATATAGGTGTGACCGAGGTTTTGTGCACACTCAACCGCCTTGTTGAGAGCCTTGTTTGCTTTCTCCGTAAAACCTGTGAATTTGAACATAAAACATCATCCTTTCCTTTTACTTGTAAAACAAGCAGAGAATTAAATCTCCGCTTGTCAATGTCTGTTATAGCCTTTCTCTTACGATTTTTGCCCTTTCAACATCACGCTCTTCAAGACTGAGCGTTTTGCCGACAAAGGCATTTATCGTTGCAGGTTGCATTGATACCATAAGCTCGTTTATTGTTTTAAGGTCTGTGTTTATCATTCCCAAAACAGCGCCCAAACGAACCTTGGAGATTAAACTCATAAATTCTTTTGTACTTAATATTCTTGCCGATTTTAATATTCCGTATGCTCTGAAAACAGCATCTTCGGTTTCGATACTTTTAGCTGCTTCCTCTCGAGCCGAGCGTTCCTGAGCCGCCAGCTGAAGAGTTATTGTTTTAAGATTGTCGATTGCCGATTTTTCGCTTATTCCGAGCGATACCTGATTGCTCAACTGATAAAGGTCGCCCATTGCCGACATACCCTCGCCGTAAGCACCTCTGATTGTAAGTCCGAGCTTTGAAACGGTTGAGGCAAGCGAGCCTATCTGACCTTTTGCGGTAAGAGCAGGTAAATGAAGCATTACAGACGCTCTCATACCCGTACCGAGATTTGTCGGACATTGGGTAAGATAACCGAGTTTTTCGTCAAACGCATATTTGAGCGATTGGTTGATTTCCGAGTCGATTTTATCGGCAAGCTCATAAGCCTCTTTAAGCGCAAGACCTGATTTCATAACCTGAATTCTTACATGGTCCTCCTCGCAAAGCATTATACTTATATCCTCGTTATCGGACATAAGCAACGCTCTCGCATCGGAATTTGACGCAAACTCGGGACTGATAAGATGCCTCTCCGCAAGGGACACTATCTGCGAACGGGTAAGGGTTTTAAGCTCTGTATAGGTAAGGTTTTCCTTGCCGTCCAAAGCGTCTCTTATTTTCTCGTTTACTTCGATTTTGCTCTTGTTATCAAGGCGAACGGGGAACGGATAATCCGCAAGGTTTCTCGCAATTCTTATTCTCGTTGAAATGACTATATCGTTGTGATCGCCCTCGCCGATGTACCATTTACTCATTTATTTTTCCTCGCTTTCCATTTCTTTAATCTTATCACGAAGCTCTGCGGCTTTTTCGTAATCCTGCGATTTTACCGCTTCGTCAAGCTCATCCTGCAATTTTTCCTTTTCGGTCTTGTCGGGTACTTCAATAATGTCATTCGGGATTTTGCCCTCGTGACTTGTTCTGCCGTGAAGCCTCTCAAGCGACGGTAAGAGCTTATCGTAAAAGGTTGAATAGCAATCCGCACAACCGATTTTACCGCTTCTTACTATATCGTTAAAGGTGCTTCCGCATTTATCGCAGCGAAGTGATCTTCCGCCGAGACCTGCCATAACAGGCTCTGAGAAAAATGAACTTAACATATCCGAAAAATTAAATCCGAAGTCCGAAAAAACTCCGTCATAGCCGAGACTCTTTGCACAGTCAGAGCAGAGATGAGCCTCTGTCGCTTCGCCGTTTACAATTGTTTTTATATGAGTAGTAGCCTCATTTTTTTTACAGTTCTGACACAACATAATTATCTCTCCTTTTAATTCATAGTGCTCAGAAGCATCTGTTTGAACATTGACGCTCTGAATTTGTTTCTGTTTTCTTCGGGCAATTCCTTGTAAATATTGTCCGATACGGCTGTCATGATAAGCTTTGCCTGCTCGTCGGTTAAAAGCCCTCTGTCGTGAAGATTTATTACATTAGCCTTACAGGTTTTTCCGTCAACGCTTTCGCCGATTGAATTTATAAGATGCATTTTCAATGTCGATAGGTCATATTGCGCTCTTGTAATTCTGATATATCCGCCGCCGCCTCTTTGACTTTCGACGATATATCCTCTCTCGGGTGTGAAGCGTGATGAAATAACGTAATTTATCTGACTGGGTACGCAGCCAATTCTTTCCGCAAGGTCATTTCGGCGAATTTCTGCGCTTGTTCCGTCCGTTTCAAGCATTTCGATTATCATATTCGCTATTTCTTTACTGAGATTCATTTGATTATCGCCTCTCTTTGACTTTGACTTTCTTTGACCTTTGTGACTATTATTATAGCCGACTTTTTCGCACAGTCAAAGGTCAAAAATGGTCAAATTTACTCGTTTTCAGCGTGTGACAGGGTATTTTCTTTGATTTTCTTCGAATTTCTAACAATTTCAAAAATTTTTATTTTTTATAAAAGGTCTGAAAGTCAAACTTTTTTCAATTTTACTTTAACACATTTTTTGCATTGTCATAGTATGTAATGATGAACGACGAAGGGAGGCACCACAGTGAACAACTTTTTCAATAACAACTGTCTTTTGGTTCTCATTATCATCATTATCTTACTCTCCGATAATGACAACGGTTGCGGTTGCAACAGAACAGGCTGCTGCTAAAAAGAAGGCTGTCATCAAGGCTGAGTATTCATAAGGCAGCTTTGCTTCAAAACAACATCTTTTCTAACAATAATTCGTTAACCCCCGCAGATATGCGTCAGCATTATCTGCGGGGGTTGCCTTTTCTTGTATAAAAAATATATTATCTTGAAGTGCGTTGCAGTTTCGTAGTTATAAAAATTCTTTTATACGAGAAACCAAAGCTTCCTTATAAACACTCGGCCAATGATGACAGCCGATTTTTTATTGTTTGTGTTATTCGATTGTAATAGTCTTAATTGCTTTGGTCGGGCAAGCCTCGACGCATTTTCCGCAATTAGTGCATTTTGAAACATCAACCGCAGCGACATTGTTTTCAACCGTAACAGCCTGTGATTCGCAGACCTTAACGCATTTCATACAGCCGATACAACCGACATCACAAGCCTTGCGTGTAAGTGCGCCCTTATCCTGATTTCTGCAAGTAACCGTTGCAAAGGACTTGTGCAACGGCAAAAGCTCAATAAGATTTTTCGGGCAAGCCGACATACATTTTTTACAAGCCTTACAGAGCATCGGGTCAACTCTTGCGACACCGTCGCAGATTTTAAGAGCGCCATACTCACATTCCTTTACGCAGTCGCCGAAGCCGATACAGCCGTATATACAATCCTTCGGTCCGCCGAAAAGCTGGGAAGCCAATTTACAGCTCTGCACGCCTGCATATTCAAGCTTGTCGCCGTTGTGCGAGGATGTGCCGTTACATCTTACGAAAGCCGCCATAGGCTCAACGCTCTCCGCCTTAACGCCTAAAACCTCCGCAATACCCTTTGCCGCTTCCGAACCGCCGGGAGCGCAAAGATTTGTCTTGGTTGTTTCGCCCTTTGAAAGAGCCGAAGCGTAACCGTCGCAACCCGAAAAACCGCAAGCACCGCAGTTTGCGCCGGGCAAGCACTCTCTGATTTGTTCAGCCTTTTCGTCTTTGGGCACAGCCATAACAACCGAAGCAATCGAAAGACCTATGCCTGCGATAAGACCGATAGCACAGACAAGTATAACCGCCGAAATAATTCCGTTCATAACTCTACCCCCTTAACCGAACATATTCTCAACAAGTCCCGTAAAGCCGAGGAACGAGAGAGATGTGAGGCTTGCCGATATAAGAGTTATCGGAAGTCCCTGCAGGAATTTCGGAATATCACAGCTTTCAAGCTTTGAACGAACTCCCGCAAACATAACCATCGCAACCATAAAGCCGAGACCTGCGCCGAGGGTGTTTATCATAGCGTGTGAGAATGAATAGCCGTTGTCGATATTGAGTATCGTAACGCCCAAGACCGCACAGTTTGTTGTGATAAGCGGAAGATAAATTCCGAGTGAGCTGTAAAGCGCCGGAATGTACTTTTTAAGCACAATTTCAACGAGCTGTACAAGCGCCGCAATAACCAAGATAAATACGATTGTCTGGAGATAACCAAGACCTTTTTTATCAAGGAATGTGTTAAGCGGATAGGTTACAGCCGAGGAAAGAAGCATTACGAAAATAACCGCAAGGCTCATTCCGACTGCCGTATTAAGCTTCTTCGATACGCCCAAGAACGGACAAATACCGAGGAACTTTGAAAGAATATAGTTGTTTGTAAGAATTGCAGTTAAAAGGATTGAGAAAAATATTTTCATTATTTTTCAACCTCCTTTTCTCCGCATTTTTCGCCTGCCGCAAGCTTTTCGCAGTTAGCAGCCATCGGGCAAGCCTTACAGCCGCCGAGAGTCGCCTTTTTGCCGCCGCCTGCCTCTGCAAGCTTATTAGCGCAAGCCATTACAAGACCGAAAACGAAAAATCCGCCGGGAGCCAATACAAATATAGTCATAGGCGGTATGCTTTCGGGAAGAATTGCGTGACCGTAAAGCGAGCCTGAGCCGAGGAGCTCTCTGACAGTGCCCATAATTGCAAGCGCACAGGTAAAGCCGACGCCCATTCCCAAGCCGTCGAGAGCCGAAGCCACAACGGAGTTCTTACCTGCAAACGCCTCTGCTCTGCCAAGGATAATGCAGTTTACGACGATAAGCGGAAGATACACGCCGAGCTGTTCGTCAAGCGAGGGCAAGAATGCCTTTACAAGCATCTGAACGATTGTAACGAAGCCTGCGATAATTACGATATAGCAAGGAATTCTGACCTTTTGCGGAATTACCTTACGAAGCGCCGAAATAACAATGTTTGAGCATACGAGGACTATCATAGCCGAAAGTCCCATACCGATAGCACTCTCAAGCGAGGTTGTTGTCGCAAGGGTCGGGCAGGTACCGAGTACAAGTCTTAAAACGGGGTTTTCCTTGATGATACCCTTTGTAAACTCGTGTCCGAGTGATTTCTTATCAGCCATTTGCCTCACCTCCTGCTGTCTTGTACAAGTCCAAAGCCGTATTTACCGCCGAGGTAACCGCTTTAGAGGTTATTGTCGCACCTGTCAAAGCCTGAATTTCATTGTCTGACGGTGTGCCTGTCTTGATAACGGAAATTTCCGCATTTTTGTCCTTATACTGATTTAAGAACTTATCGTTTTTAGCGTTCATACCGAGACCTGCGGTTTCGTTTATCGAAAGGATTGCGACGCCCTTTACGCTTCCCTCGGTATCTATGCCGACCATAATGTCAATATCTCCGCCGTAACCTTTAGCAGAAGTCAGGAACACATAGCCGACTTTTTCTTCTGACTTTGAAAGTCCCTCAAAATATGTATACTGCACGCCGTCTTTTTCAACCGTCTTTTCATCCGAGAAGCTCTCGGCGTCGCTCAAAACTACCTTTTTGGTATTGTTCTGGGTTTCGATGGCAAGCTGTTCGATTTTCGGAGCTGTTACCATATTTGTAACAGCCAAAAGAGCCGTAACGACAAGGCAGATTACAAAGAGTGAAACGGCAGGAACTAAAATTTCTTTTGCGTTTAGCTTTTTCATTTTGCCGCCTCCTCTTTTTTAATTTTCTCCTTAATGAAGCCGAACGGCTTTTGCGCCGTAAGGTTATCAATGTGAGGAACAAGAATGTTCATAAGAATAATCGAGAACGATACGCCCTCGGGGAGTGAGCCGAAAATTCTGATAAGCGAGGTTATGATACCGCAGCCGATTGCGAAAATCACCTTGCCTCTGAAATTTATCGGAGAGGTGGTGTAGTCGGTAGCCATAAACACAGCGCCGAGCAAAAGTCCGCCTGCCATAAGCTGATAGAGTACAAACGGAACATTACCCTTGCCTACGATAAGCATAATAACGGCAACGGTGCCGATATAGAAAAGCGGAATTGTCGGTGAGATAACCTTTCTGATGAACAGATAAAGCGCACCTAAAATAATCGCCGCCGCACAGGTTTCGCCGAGGCAGCCGCCACGAACACCGAAGAACATTTTTGCAAGCTCGGGAAGCTCGGGACTGTTCAAGGTCTGTGCAATACCCTCTGAATTATACTTGCCTGCAAACTGTGCCAAAGGAGTTGCCGTTGTAACTGCGTCAAGTGTTTTAATTCTCCACGCAAATGCAGGAACAAAATTGTTTACATAGGTCGGGAAAGATGTCATAAGAACAATTCTGCCGACTAATGCAGGGTTTACAAAGTTCTGACCTATACCGCCGAAGAACTGCTTAACGACGATTATCGCAACTGCGTCGCCGATAATAACCATCCAAAGCGGAATTGTCGAGGGCAGGTTGAACGCAAGCAAAACACCCGTTACAACTGCCGAAAGGTCGCCTATTGTATTTTCTCTTTTCATAGCCTTACGGCTTAAAAACTCAAACAAAACGCAGAATACCACGCTCGTCAATGTTACAAGCAACGCTCTGAAACCGAAAAGAACTACCGAAAGCACAAGTGCCGGCATAAGCGCAATAACAACGTCGAGCATTATTCCTCTTGTTGTGTCACCGGTTCGTCTGTGCGGTGAAGCGGTGACAGTCAGTTTTCTCTCCTCGCTCATTTCTGCGCCCCCTCTCTGATGATTGCTTTTGCATTTCTCATATACTGAACAAGCGGTCTGCCTGCGGGACACGAATAAGCGCATGAACCGCATTCCATACAAACCATTGCGCCGTATTTCTGAAGTGAGTCAATATCCTTTACCTTTGCAAAGCGTTCGATTTTTGTCGGCATAAGGCTCAAAGGACAAGCCTTTGCACATCTGCCGCAAGAAATACAATCCGTTTCCTTTTTAATGCTTACATCCTTTTTGCCGAGTACAAGAAGCGCGTTATTGCTCTTTAATACGGGTGTGTGAGTGTCGATAATCGAAGTACCCATCATAGGACCGCCTGCGATGATTTTAACCGGATCCTCTTTATATCCGCCGCAACGGCTTATTATGTAATCAATTTCGGTACCGATAGGAACTCTTATGTTCTGCGGCTGTAAAATCGCCGAGCCGTCAACCGTCATTGACCTTGAAACAAGCGGTTTACCCGTCTTGCAGTATCTTGACAAAAATGCCGCCGAAGCCACGTTCATTACAACACAGCCGACATCTGCCGGAAGCTTTCCGGGCGGTACTTTTCTGCCTGTTGCAGAGAGAACCATCATTTTCTCCGCACCCTGCGGATACTTTGACTTCAAGGTCATAACCTTGATTTCGTCATTTTTATCCTCTTTTTCGGCTATTCTTTCAAGAATTTCAATAGCCTCTTTTTTGTTGTCCTCAACCGCTATAATACACTTCTTAAAGCCGAGCATCTCTTTTACAAGATGAACGCCGTTGAAAACATCCCATGAATTGTCAAGGCACTCACGGTAGTCAACTGTGATAAACGGCTCGCACTCGGCAGCGTTGATAATAAGCGTGTCGATTCCTGCGTCGGGCTTAAAGCCTAACTTAACGTGTGTCGGGAAGCCCGCACCGCCGAGACCTACAAGTCCCGAAGCCCTTACAGCCTTTAAGAAGTCCTCTCTTGTGTCGATATTCGGCACCTCAAGTCCCTCGTAAAGTGTGTTCTCGCCGTCATTTTCGATAATTACCGCCTGAGTTTTCATACCCGTTGCGGTCCTTATTTCCTTTACAGCGGTTACCTTGCCCGAAACAGATGAATGTATAGGCGCAGAAACAAATTTGTCCGTATCTCCTATGAGCTGACCCACCTTTACCTCGTCGCCGACCTTGACAACAGGCGTACAGGGTGCGCCGATATGCTGACTCATCGGAAGCGTAACAAAATCAGGCGCTTCAATTCGTCTTACAGGCATATCCTTGGTGTTCTTGTCATGTGAGACCTTCACTCCGCCCCGTACTTTTTTTACGGGTTTAATGATTTCAGAGTGCATTTATTTTCCCCCTTTTCGAGTGATAGTTTTGGTTACCCTTTCGAGAGCAGGCATAACCGCCCTCAAAACAGTTCCCGTTACGGCGCCTGTTACGGTGCCGCTTATAAGCAACACGGGCGCATATCCCAATACGGATAAATTGCCCGCAGTTATAATCGCAACAATCAGCTGACCGAAATTATGCACAAGAGCGCAGATAATTCCGATTGCCATATATCCTGTTTTCTTTGAAAACTTAAAAAGCAAATACATTGTAACGGTGCTGAGTATTCCGCCGCAAAAGCTCATAAAAAAAGCCGTTACCCCTCGGGTTACACCTGCAAACAAAGCCTTTATAAAGGTTATCGCAAGTGCGCTCACAAGCCCCATTGACGAAGCCGCAAACATTGTGGCAATGTTTGAAAAGCCCATTTTTGCCCCCGGCGGCATAAACGCCGCAGTCGGAATAAGCCCCTCAAGGTAAGAGAGCGTCAGCGCAACCGCCGACAGCACCCCGAACAATGCAATTTTGTAAGTATTATTTTTCATATCAATATGTCACGGCGTCAAAGCTCGTCTTTTCCCCTTTTACCGAAAGCACCGTTTTATTCGGCAAGCAAGCCGAAACATCACCCGAATTTTTGAGCTTGCCGCCCTTAATACAGGTCTTATCCTTGCAATCGCTTTCGAGGAAATACGCCTCGCCGTTTTCTATTTTTATTTTAATGCTGTTATCGAGTGCAATTTCATTGTCAACCGACAGCTTATCATGATACACGGTGTCGCCGTTGATTGTTACCGTAACGTATTTTTCGCCGCCGTTTATGATTTTCCTCGTCAGCACCGAAAGCAAAATCAGCACGCCGATTACCGCAAACAATATCAAATCACAGCGGGAAATGAGCTTTCTTTTCATATCATTCCACCGTAAAATCCTTGTCAGTCAGGGTGAACGAGTCTCGAAGTCCGTCCGAAACGCTGACGGTTTTGTCGGTGTATACGAAAACAGCCTCCGCATTGTATTTTTGCAAAATCGGATACGAGGCCGCTTCGCCCAAAACAAAGCAAACCGTTGACAGAGCATCGCTTTCAAGCCCCGAATGAGCAACCACCGTGACAGAGCAAAGTCCGTTATCGGCAGGCTTTCCCGTTGTGAGATTCAAAAGATGATGATAGGTAACGCCGTCCTTTTCAAAGGTCTTTTCATAGCTTCCCGAGGTCGAAACGAAGCAGGAGCTAAGCTTGAGCGTCGCAAAAGTGTCGTTGACCTCTCCGAACGGATTGCGAATGCCGATTGTGAAATTATCCTTGCCCGACGGCTTACCGTAAAGAGCGAGACTTCCGCCGACAGACACAACTGCGCCCTTTATTTCCTCGTGTGATAGAAGAATGTCAACCGCCTTGTCGCAAGCCGCACCCTTGCCGACCGCGCCGAGATTTAATATCTGACCTTGATTAGCCTTAATTGTAAGATTATTCCTGTCAAGCTCAAGCGCAGTGTCGTCACAAAGAGAAATCGCCTTTTTGATTTCATCATCGCTCGGAACATTGAAATTGTCCGTATCAAAGCCCCAAAGCTCGGTCAAAGCACCGGATGTTACAGCGACCTTTTTAGCGCTCAAAGAAAATAGCTCTTTCGTGTTTTCCACAACGTCAAAAAGCTCACGGCTGACCTTTACGCCGCTTGAAAGGCTTTGATTTGCCGAATAAAGCTCGGCGGACTTGTCATTTTTTGAAATAACCTTGTCTAAGCGTGAAATTTCGGCTGTGATTTCGTCACACACGCTCTGACCTGCCTGTGAATTATCAGAGTAGGTCTTAACGCTTACAACGCTGCCCATAGCAAAGGAGGAAGCCTCCTGCGTTTTGCCTGCGCCCGAACAAGAAGAAAAAGCGAATGTAATGACAAAAAGGATAAGGAAAACGGTAATTTCCTTTATCTTCATACTTACACCCACTTTTCGACAATTTTACCATACTATTATATTATAAATTCTTCTAATGTTCAAGAATTGTTATATAAATAACAATATTATATAAACTATTGTATCTTCCATACATTTTGTGATAAAATCTATATGAGGTGAGATTATGTTTTCCGATTACTATATGCCTGTAAAAGTCTTTTCGGGCAAGGATGCAATTTTCAGAAACAAGGATATTTTCACAAAATACGGCTCAAAATGTCTTATCGTATGCGGTAAGGGTTCATCTGTTAAAAGCGGTGCTCTTGATGATATAAAAGCCGCTTTAGACGAAGCCTCGGTTGAATACACAATTTTCGACGGTATAACCCAAAATCCGCTTACAACCGACTGCCAAAACGCAGGTCAGGTGGCAAGGGACTTCGGCGTTGAATATATCATCGGCGTCGGCGGAGGAAGTCAGCTTGACGCTTCAAAGGCAATAGCCGTCTATGCCTCCAATAAATTTTTATCGGCAGACGATATATATACTGAAACATCTATGCTTCCTCCCCTGCCTGTAATTTTGGTAGGTACGACCTCGGGTACGGGAAGCGAGGTCACGGGCGTTTCGGTGCTCACAAACGAAAGCGGAAGAAAAAAGAGCGTAAGCGGTGAAAGCTACTATGCTAAAGTTTCCTTTGCAGACCCGAAGTATACATATTCTATGCCTATGAGCGTTACGGTTTCGACGGCAATCGACGCTTTTTGCCACGCAGTCGAAAGCCTTTTATCCAACAAATCGGGCGAGCAGTCGAAGATGTATTCAAAGCGTGCTATCCCGTCAATTTGGAATTCGCTTACCAAAACGGCAAAAACGAACGAGCTTCCCGACAAGGACACAAGAGATGAGCTGTACACCTGCTCACTTTTTGCGGGACTTGCGATAAATTCCACAGGCACCTGCTATCCGCACACTCTCGGCTACACGCTCACGGAGGATTACGGCTTACCGCACGGACTTGCCTGCGCCGCATTTTTGCCGTCATTCGTAAAGCGTGCGCTTGAATACAAAAACGCAGAGGCTACGGAGTTTCTTTCAATGATAAATATGAATTATCTTGAATTTGAACGCACGGTTTTCTCGATTGTCAAGACAGATGATATTTCAATGACAAACGAGCAAATCAAAGCCTATTGCGAGCGGTGGAATAATGTCAAGAACTTTATAAATTCTCCCGGCGGATTTACAGTAACGGACGCTGAAAGCGTTCTTTCAGAGTTGTTTTTGAAAAACTGAATTTTACATAAGAACTCCCCCGATTACGAATTATTATCGCAGTCGGGGGTGATTTTTTCGTTTTATTTTATAATCAGTTTTTAGCCTCAACGGGCATTTTGTTCTTTGTAACGCTTTTGATTACAAACATTACAGCGACTGTAATGACAGCCATTACGGGAAGAACAACATACCATTTCTGAACGAAGCCTGCAAAGATATAGCCGACAAATGAAATTACGGCAACTGTTATCGCATACGGAATCTGCGTTGAAACGTGGTTGAGGTGCTGACACTGTGCGCCTGCCGAGGACATAATCGTTGTGTCCGAAATCGGAGAGCAATGGTCGCCGCAAACAGAGCCTGCAAGGCAAGCCGACATACCGATAATGCCTATCTCACTGCCTACGGGGAAGATTGCAAGAACAATCGGAATGAGTATGCCGAAGGTTCCCCAAGATGTGCCTGTCGCAAAGGAAATCGCAACTGCAACAATGAAGATAATTGCCGGGAGGAACTTATCGAGTGTTCCCGCACTCTCAAGCGCTGTCTTTACGAAAACATCAGACTCAAGAAGTCCTGTCATATTTTTAAGAGTTGTAGCAAGTGTCAAAATGAGAATCGGAGGCACCATTGCGATAAAGCCCTTCGGAATGCAATCGAAAGCCTCTTTTGCAGGGATAAGGCGTCTTGCGATAAAGTATGCGATGGTTACAACAAGTGCGATAATTCCGCCCCAGGGAAGTCCCACTGTTGCGTCTGTGTTTGAAAATGCGCTTACAAATGTTTCGCCGTCGAGAATTCCGCCATTATATACAAGTGCGAATACACATACAACGATAAGCACGATAATCGGGAATATAAGGTCGATAACCTTGCCCTTTGAGGTAGCGGGATCTTCGTCCTCGCCGACCTTTTCACCGAATGTGAACAAGTCGCCTTTGTTCATAGCGTTGTACTCGTGAAGCTTCATCGGGCCGTAATCAAATTTCATTGCGGCAAGCGAAACGATGAATACGAATGTAAGAAGCGAATAAAGGTTATAGGGAATAGCACTGCAGAACAATGAAATACCGTTTGTTCCCTCGGGTGCATAAGAAGAAACAGCGGCAGCCCAAGAAGAAATCGGTGCTATCATACAAACCGGTGCGGCGGTGGCGTCGATAAGATAAGCAAGCTTTGCTCTTGAAATGTTGTGCTTATCTGTAACAGGTCTCATTACGGCGCCTACGGTAAGGCAGTTGAAATAGTCGTCGATAAAAATCAAAACACCGAGTAAAAATGTTGCCATCATAGCGCCAAAGCGTGATTTAATGTGCTTTGAAGCCCAAGTGCCGAACGCTGACGAGCCGCCCGCACGGTTGATAAGAGCAACCATTACGCCGAGAAGTACAAGGAAGATAAATATACCTGCCTGTGTTCTGACAGCTTCGATAAAGCCGTCGTTGATTATTGCGTCCACTGTAGCAAGACCGCCAAACGAGGTTGACAAAAGTCCGCCCACAACTATACCTATAAACAATGAAGAATAAACTTCTTTTGTTATAAGCGCAAGTGCGATAGCGATAACCGGCGGAAGAAGCGACCACAATGTGCCCGTTGCCGAGGTTATCGAGCCTGTGAATGACGCAGCGACCATAAATGCCGCAACGACAAGCACAAGAAGAATTTTCGGAAGTGCTTTTTTGAATTTCATTTTTTCTTCTCCTTAAATAAAAAAGTACGGTGCAGAAAAAGCGCCGTACTAAATGAAAACATAATAAAAGTACGATAGCCCTCCACATTCCGTGACAGTCCGCAAGATATTTTCCTACGGCCCAACAAGATAATATCGGAACTTCTTATCCTGTTTCGGCAATTTTGCCTTTTGCGTGCGTCGTTCCTGACGATTTACCACGCTACTAATCAAAACTGCGCCTCTATCCGTGTAATAAAATAACATAAAACGTGTATCTTGTCAATAATTGTCATTTTTTTCACATAAAATAGATTTTTTTAATGCCCGCACATACCGATAATACGTGCTTTTGGCGTTTCAGACACAATATTTAGTAAAAATTTATGAAAAATTGCTATTGAAAATCTATATATAGTGTGATATAATCTGTTTAATTCGCAAAATACGGACATTTCGGTTAGGAATACAGACTAAATTTTGAAGGAGTGGGATGGATGAAAGTATTAAAGCGTAACGGCGCAGAGGTTTCTTTTGATATTGATAAAATCGCCGCAGCCATAACAAAAGCGAATGAAAGTGTCAACGAGGATGAGCGTATGACGGCAACCCAGATTGAGAGGATTGCCGAAAGCGTTGAGTTTTCTTGCGTTAAAATGAACCGTTCTCCGTCAGTCGAGGAAATTCAGGACTTGGTAGAGTATCAGATTATGGCTCACGGCGCATACGAGGTTGCAAAGAGTTATATCACATACCGCTACACCCGCAGCCTCGTAAGACAGTCAAATACGACAGACGAGAAGATTATGAGCCTTATCGAGTGCAATAACGAGGAGGCTAAGCAGGAGAACTCCAACAAGAACCCGATAGTAAACTCTACACAGAGAGATTATATGGCAGGCGAGGTTTCAAAGGACCTCACGGAGCGTATTCTTTTGCCGCAGGAAATTGTTGAAGCTCACAATCAGGGTATTCTTCATTTCCACGACGCCGACTATTTTGCACAGCATATGCACAACTGCGACCTTGTAAACCTTGAGGATATGCTTCAAAACGGTACTGTTATCACAGGTACTCTTATCGAGCGTCCCCACAGCTTTTCAACCGCTTGTAATATCGCAACGCAGATTATCGCACAGGTTGCTTCCAACCAATACGGCGGACAGTCAATAACGCTTGCTCATTTGGCGCCGTTTGTTGATGTAAGCCGTCAGAAATTCCGCAAAATCGTTGAAAGTGAAATGTCTGCTCTTAATATAGATGTAAGTGAAGAAAAGCTGAGCGAGCTTGTTGAGCTTCGTGTAAAGGATGAAATCAAGCGTGGCGTTCAGACAATTCAGTATCAGGTTGTTACGCTTCTCACAACCAACGGACAAGCTCCGTTCATCACCGTATTTATGTATCTTAATGAGGCAAAGAACGAGCGTGAAAAGGCTGACCTTGCTCTTATTATCGAGGAAATGCTCAAGCAGAGAATTGACGGCGTTAAGAATGAAAAGGGCGTTTATGTAACACCCGCATTCCCGAAGCTTATCTATACTCTTGAAGAGGATAATATCACAGAGGACTCAAAATATTGGTATCTTACCGAGCTTGCGGCTAAATGTACCGCAAAGAGAATGGTACCCGACTATATTTCAGAGAAGAAAATGCTTGAATTAAAGGGCGATGTTTATACCTGCATGGGATGCAGAAGCTTCTTGACTCCCGACAGATTCACCGATAACGGTATCGGAAATATCGCAAACGCAGGCAACTACGAGCCCGGCAAACACAAATATTACGGCAGATTTAATCAGGGCGTTGTTACAATCAACCTCCCCGATGTTGCACTTTCCTCAGGCGGTAACACGGAGAAATTCTGGTCAATCTTTGAAGAAAGACTTGAGCTTTGCCACAGAGCGCTTCGTTGCAGACACGAAAGACTTCTCGGCACACCGTCGGACGTTGCTCCTATCCTTTGGCAGTACGGCGCATTGGCACGTCTTAAAAAGGGAGAGACAATCGACAAGCTCCTTTTCAACGGATATTCCACAATTTCACTCGGCTATGCGGGTCTTTATGAGTGCGTTAAGTATATAACGGGCAAGAGCCATACAGATCCCGAGGCTACTCCGTTCGCTCTCGCTGTTATGCAGAAGATGAACGACAAGTGCGCAGAGTGGAAAAAGGCAGAGAACATTGACTACTCTCTCTACGGCACTCCGCTTGAATCGACAACTTACAAGTTCGCAAAATGCCTTCAGCGCCGTTTCGGTATAATCCCCGGCATTACCGACAAGGGATATATCACTAACAGCTATCACGTTCACGTTTCGGAGAACATTTCCGCTTTCGACAAGCTCAAATTCGAATCACAGTTCCAGCAGCTTTCTCCCGGCGGTGCAATAAGCTACGTTGAAGTTCCCGATATGCAGGACAATATCGACGCCGTTCTCTCGGTTATGAAGTTCATTTACGACAACATTATCTATGCAGAGCTTAACACAAAGAGCGACTACTGTCAGGAATGCGGTTGGGACGGAGAAATCGAGATTGTCGAGAAAGAGGGCAAGCTAATTTGGAGATGTCCGAACTGCGGCAACACCGATCAGGATAAAATGAACGTTGCAAGACGTACCTGCGGTTATATCGGCACTCAGTTCTGGAATCAGGGCAGAACGCAGGAAATCCGTGACAGGGTGCTTCACTTATAAGAGGGAGTATCTATGCATTACAGTACAATTAAAGATTGTGATATTGCAAACGGAATAGGCGTTCGCATCACGCTTTTCGTTTCGGGCTGCACAAATCATTGCAAAAACTGCTTTCAACCGCAGACTTGGGATTTTGACTTCGGCGAGCCTTTCACCGAGGAGACCGAGGAAAAGCTGCTTGAAATGCTCAAGCCCGATTACATAAGCGGTTTAACCCTTTTGGGCGGAGAGCCTATGGAGCCGCAAAACCAAAGAGCACTTGTACCGTTCTTAAAAAAAGTTCGCAAGGCTTATCCGAACAAAAACATTTGGTGCTTTACGGGCTTTACCTATGAAGTCCTCAAAACCGACGGCTCGCACCCGAGATGTGAGGTTACGGATGAAATGCTGTCGCTTATCGACGTGCTCGTTGACGGAAAATATGTTGATGAATTAAAGGACTTGACCTTGCAATTCAGAGGCTCGTCAAATCAGAGGCTTATAGATATGGTTAAAACCCGTGAAAACGGCGAGGTAACGCTTCTTCCGAACAATGACCGCGCCCTTGCGACAAAGTAATAAACAACCACATAAAATTAAACACGCCATATACCTTGCATAAAGGCTTATGGCGTGTTTTTTATTTAAGTAAATATCAGTTTGAATACTTTGTTTCACAGTAAATGCAACGGTATTCCTTTTTATCGGAGTCGGAGAGCTTGAAAATGTGGTCTATCTCCTGCTCAACCGAGGTTATGCAACGAGGGTTTTTGCAGAAAATAACATTTGTAAGCTTTTCGGGAAGTCCGATGCTTTTCTTCTCGACAAGCACACCGTTTCTTATAATATCAACGGTAACGCTCGGGTCAACAAAGCCGATAACATCAAAATCAAGGTCAATGTCGGCGTCAATTTTGATTATATCCTTTTTGCCCATTTTCTTACTCGGTACATTTTTTATAAGTGCAACCGAGGCGTCAAGACTGCCGAGCTTTAACAGCCTGTAAAGCTGCATTGCCCTGCCTGCTTCAATGTGGTCGATTACCACGCCGTTTTGAATAGGCTCTATATTCATATCGTGCCTGCCTCCTTCAAAAGCTTGAGTATCAATGCCATACGCATATACTTTCCGTTCAAAACCTGCTTAAAATAGCACGCTCTCGGATCGTCGTCGATTGCAACGCTTATTTCATTTACTCTCGGCAACGGGTGCATAATCGTAAGATCCTTCTTTGCGTTTTCGAGCTTGTCGGGAGTGAGAATATAGCTGTCCTTTAAGCGAAGATAATCCTCCTCGTTGAAAAACCTCTCTCTTTGAACTCTTGTCATATAGAGAATGTCAAGCTCGGGCATTACGCTCTCAAGGTCGGTCGTCTGAACGTAAGGTATGTTCTTATTTTTTATTGAATCACGCTTAACATAGCTCGGAAGCTTAAGCTCTTCGGGAGAAATAAGCACAAACTTAATTCCGCTGTATCTTGAAAGAGCGTTTATAAGCGAATGGACTGTTCTGCCGAATTTAAGGTCTCCGCAAAGCCCGACGGTCAAATCGGTAAATCTGCCCTTTTCACGATAAATCGTAAGCAAATCCGCAAGCGTTTGAGTCGGGTGGCAATGACCGCCGTCGCCTGCGTTTATGACGGGAATCGAAGCCGCCTTTGCCGCAACAAACGCCGCACCCTCTTTCGGATGTCTCATTGCGATTATGTCCGCATAACAGCTTACAACCTTTGCGGTATCCGATACGCTCTCGCCCTTTGACGCCGAGGAGGAAGCCGCATCCGTCATTGAAATTACATTACCGCCCAACTCGTACATAGCCGCTTCGAAGCTCATTCTCGTCCTTGTTGACGGCTCAAAGAAAAGGGTGGCAAGCTTTTTGCCTTTACAGATGCTTTCATACTTTTTCGGATTGTCGATTATATCCAAAGCCGTTTTAACAAGCTCATCCAATTCCTCTGTCGAAAGCTCAACTATATCAATGATGCTTCTCATGGTTCACCATAGCCTTTCTGCCACCTCAAAATTATTTTGTCATAAACTTTGAGGGCATTATAATCTAATTATTATGCTCCTATCCAGCTTTCATCCGAGGGATTGTTTCTGAATGCGATAAGCCTTTTAATATCTTCGGGCTTAATGTAGCCTTCCTGTGCGGCAACCTCTGCGATATGGTCGAAGTCTGTAAGAGAAACATTCTTAACATCAGCCTCTTTAAGTCTGTCAAGACCCTTCTGCATACCGTAAGTGAAGATTGAAACAACGCCCAAAACCTCTGCGCCTGCCTCACGAAGAACATTTACAACCTCGATAACGCTGCCGCCTGTTGAGATAAGGTCCTCGACAACAACAACCTTCTGACCTTTTTCAAGTCTGCCCTCAATCTGATTCTGTCTGCCGTGGTCCTTTGCGCCAGAGCGAACATAACCCATAGGCATATCAAGAAGATGAGCCGTGATAGCCGCATGAGCAATACCTGCGGTCGAAGTACCCATAAGCACCTCAGCCTCGGGATAATATTCCTTTACAAGCTCAGCCAAGCCCTTTTCGACGTCTGTGCGTACCTCGGGAGCAGTAAGAGTAAGTCTGTTATCACAATAAACGGGGCTTTTAATTCCGCTTGCCCATGTAAACGGCTCTTCCGGACGGAAGAAAACCGCCTTAATTTTAAGTAAATCCTTTGCAATAAGTTCTTTGAGTTCCATTTTGTTTCTCCTTACTTAATCAACAAATTCTTTTATACAACGCTCATACGCTTCAACGGGATTTTCCGCCGCTGTAATCGGTCTGCCTACGACAATGTAATCAGAGCCGATTTCCTTTGCCTGTGCAGGCGTCATAACACGCTTTTGGTCGCCTATATCTCCGTCTGCAAAGCGAACACCGGGGGTAACGGTCAAGAAGTCCTTACCGCAAACCTCGTGCACCTTTCGAGCCTCAAGCGGAGAGCAAACAACGCCGTCAAGTCCTGCGATTTTCGCATTGTGTGCGTAGTGCATAACAACCTTGTCAATCGGCTCGTGAATGAGCAAGTCGTTCTCCATAGCCTCCTGATCGGTCGAGGTAAGCTGAGTAACGGCAATCAAAAGCGGTCGTGTGCCGTCCTCTCTTGTAAGTCCCTCAAGAGCAGCCTCCATCATTCTGACAGTACCGCCTGCGTGAAGATTGCAAATATCAACATCAAGGCGTGAGAGCACAGCCATTGACTTTTTAACTGTGTTGGGAATATCGTGAAGCTTCAAATCGAGGAAAATTTTATGTCCCCTCTTTTTAATTTCCCTGACAATCTGCGGACCCTCAGCATAGAAAAGCTCCATACCGATTTTAACAAAGGGCTTACGCTCTGTAAACAGGTCAAGAAATTCATAAGTCTTTTCTGCGCTCGCAAAGTCGCAGGCTACAATTACGTCCTTACCCATTATTCAACAACTCCTATTATATCACTGATATTATTTATTCTGTACTTATCAAGCACCGACGGCAATTCGTTTATTATGTCACGGCAAGCATAGGGGTTTACAAGGTTTTGTGCGCCGATTTCAACCGCCGTTGCGCCTGCCATCATCATTTCGACAACATCCTCGGCAGTGCTTACGCCTCCCATTCCGACAACGGGAATGTTTACTGCGTGAGATACCTGATACACCATTCTCACAGCCACGGGGAATATGGCAGAGCCTGAAAATCCGCCCATTTTATTTTTAATAACAGGCTGTCTTTTATTCAAATCAATCCTCATTCCGAGCATTGTATTGATAAGGCTTATTCCGTCTGCCCCCGCTTCCTCGCAAGCCTTTGCAATCGCAGCAATATCCGTTACGTTGGGAGAGAGCTTAACGATAACGGGCTTTTTGGTAACATTTTTTACCGCCCTTGTAACCTCTGCCGCAGCATTCGGGTCTGTGCCGAAGCTCATACCGCCGCCGTGAACGTTCGGACAGCTGACATTGACCTCAAGCCAGCCGACCTGCTCCTCTTTATCGAGCTTTTCGCAGGTGTAGGCATAGTCCTCAACGGAAAATCCGCTGACATTTGCCATAACAGGCTTGTTAAAGCATTTTTTGAGCTTCGGAAGCTCGGTTGAAATGACCTTTTCGACACCGGGGTTTTGAAGTCCGACGGCATTTATCATACCCGAGGGACATTCTGCGATTCTCGGCGTGGGATTGCCGAAACGAGCGTCCTTTGTTGTGCCCTTGAATGAAAATGTGCCGAGGCAATTTATATCGTAAAGCTCCGCAAATTCATATCCGAAGCCGAATGTGCCCGAAGCAGGAATTACGGGATTGTCAAGCTCAATACCGCAAAGGTTTACACTTAATCTTCCCATAAAATCTCCTCCCTTTCAAGCACAGGGCCGTCTTTACAAATTCGCTTGTAGCCTGTGATTGTCTTACAGCTGCAACCCATACAAGCGCCGAAGCCGCAACCCATTCTCTCCTCGAAGCTGAACTGACCCGAGGTTTTTGCGGTCTTATACACCGCCTTGAGCATCGGCTCGGGACCGCAGCAATAGAAATATGTGTAGTCGGTATCCATTGCGTTTGTAACAAAGCCCTTTACGCCGTAGCTGCCGTCAACCGTTGTAACGGTAACCTCACAGCCGAGAGCCTTGAACTCATTTTCGTAAAAGACTTCACTCTTTGTGTTAAAGCCCAGCACGACCGACACCTTTTTGCCCTGCTCTATGAGTTTTTTAGCAAGCAAATACATAGGCGGTACACCTACTCCGCCGCCGATAAGCAACGGAGAGCTTCCGCTTTTTTCAAGGTCATAGCCGTTACCGAGGCCTGTAAGAACATCCAAAACAGCGCCGTTTTCAAGCTCTTTCATAGCCTGTGTACCCTTGCCGACAACCTTGTATATTATCGTAAGGGTATCGCCGTCTTTATCGCAAACAGAAATGGGACGACGAAGAAAAAGACCGTCTAATTTTATATTGACAAACTGACCCGATGCGGTAATATCCGAGCAATCACCGCAAAGCGTCATTTTATATACATTTTCGGTAAGCGGAATATTATCCTTTACCGTCAATAAAGCCTGTTTCATCTTATCTCCTTAAGCGTCGATAGTTGAAATTGTAAGCGTTGTTTCCTCAAGTACATCAAGAAGTACACGAACCGTATCAAGTGAGGTAAACATTGTTACATTGTTTTCGGTAGCGCAACGGCGGATTTCAACACCGTCATCATAATGATTGCCCGAAAGTATCGCCCTTGTGTTAATAACATAGCTTACATAGCCTGCACGGATAGAGTCAAGGATTTCTTCGCTTCCCTCGGAAATCTTACCCCTTACTTTTGTGCGGATACCGTTCTTTTTCAATATGTCTGCCGTACCGCTTGTAGCCTCAATGTTGAAGCCCATATTGTAAAATCTGCGAATAAGCGGAATTGCCTCCTGCTTATCCTCATCTGCGAGCGTTACAAGCACTGTGCCGTAATTTTGAAGGTTCATTCCCGAAGCGGTCAAAGCCTTGAACATTGCACGGTGGAGCTTATCGTCATAGCCGATAGCCTCTCCCGTTGATTTCATTTCGGGAGAAAGATAAGCGTCAAGTCCCTTAATCTTGTTGAATGAGAATACCGGAACTTTTGCATAATGACGTTTTTTCTCCTCGGGATAAAGCTCAAAAATTCCCTGCTCCTTTAAGCTCTTGCCGAGGATAACCTCTGTTGCAATGTCGGCAAGCGAATAGCCTGTTGCTTTTGAAAGGAACGGCACCGTTCTTGACGAACGGGGGTTTACCTCGATTATATAAACATTGTCCTGCGGGTCAACGATAAACTGAATGTTGTAAAGACCGATTATGCCTATTCCGAGACCGAGCTTCTTTGCATACTGCAAGATTATGCCCTTTACCTTATCGGAAATTGAGAATGTCGGATAAACGCTTATCGAGTCGCCCGAGTGAACGCCTGTTCTCTCAACCAATTCCATAATGCCGGGTACAAATACATTTATACCGTCGCAGATTGCGTCAACCTCAACCTCTTTACCTTGAATGTACTTGTCAACAAGTACAGGCTTGTCCTCGTCGATTTCAACGGCAGTTTTAAGGTAGTGCTTCAAATCCTCGTCCTTGGAAACTATCTGCATAGCACGGCCGCCGAGAACGAATGAGGGGCGAACAAGTACGGGATAACCGATTTCATTTGCCGCTTTAAGACCGTCCTCAATATTTGTAACAGCCTTGCCCTTGGGCTGAGGAATATCAAGGTCTTTAAGGATTTTTTCAAAGCTGTCTCTGTTCTCTGCCTTTTCGATAGCGGCACAGTCTGTACCGATAATCTTAACGCCTCTGTCCATAAGCGGCTGAGCAAGGTTGATTGCAGTCTGACCGCCGAGTGAAGCGATTACGCCCTCAGGCTTTTCAAAGTCGATTATCGCCATAACGTCCTCGGGAGTAAGCGGCTCGAAATAGAGCTTGTCCGCTGTGGTGTAGTCGGTAGATACTGTTTCGGGGTTATTGTTGATGATAATAGCCTCATAGCCTGCACGCTTGATTGTCTGAACTGCGTGAACGGTCGAATAGTCAAACTCAACGCCCTGACCGATACGGATAGGACCTGCGCCGAGAACGATTATTTTCTTTTTATCGGTAAGTCTTGAAGCGTTCTCGCCCGTGTATGATGAGTAGAGATATGCTATGTACTTGCCTGTGTGGAGGGTATCAACCATTTTGAATACGGGAATGATACCGTTCGCCTTTCTTGTGTTATAAACGTCGATTTCAGGCATATTCCAAACCTTTGAAATGTACTTGTCGGAAATACCCATAGTCTTTGCCGCCTTGAGAACCTCGACAGAGCCGACATTCTCCTTGAGCTTGTTTTCCATTTCCACGATTCTCTTGTAGCTTTCAAGGAAAAGCTCCGTTACCTTTGTAAGCTCGTGGATTTTTTCTATTGAAACGCCTCTGCGGATAAGCTCGAATATTGCATAAACGTTGTCGTCCTTGAACTCCTGAACATAGCTCATAAGCTCTTCGTCGGTGCAACCGTCAAATTTAGCAAGGTGGAAGTGGCAAACGCCCGTTTCAAGTGAACGGACAGACTTGAGCAAGCACTCCTCAAGCGTTGAGCCGATACCCATAACCTCGCCCGTAGCTTTCATCTGCGTACCGAGTGTGTTCGGTGCGTCAACAAACTTGTCGAACGGGAAACGGGGGAATTTTGCAACGATATAGTCGAGCGTCGGTTCAATAGCCGCTGTACCGCCTGCAACGGGGATTTCTTCAAGAGCCATACCCATAGCGATTTTAGCGGTAACTCTTGCTATCGGATAACCGCTTGCCTTTGAAGCGAGCGCCGATGAACGAGAAACTCTCGGATTTACTTCGATAAGGAAGTATTCGCTTGATTGCGGATTGAGTGCGAACTGAACGTTGCAGCCGCCCTCGATTTTAAGCTCACGAATGATTTTAATAGCGCTGTCGTTGAGCATTTTAAGGTCGTGATCGTTGAGTGAAAGAATGGGTGCTACAACGATTGAGTCGCCTGTGTGAACACCTACGGGGTCAATGTTTTCCATACCGCAAATTGTGATTGCGTGATCGTTTGAGTCCCTCATTACCTCGAACTCGATTTCCTTATATCCCTTAACGCTCTTTTCGATAAGTACCTGATGAACGGGAGAAAGCTTAAATGCGTTTGTGCCGATTTCAACAAGCTCTTCTTCGTTATTTGCAAATCCTCCGCCTGTTCCGCCCAATGTGAAAGCAGGACGCAAAACAACGGGATAACCTATCTTGACAGCAGCCTTTTTAGCCTCCTCAAGATTGTAAGTTATCTCCGACGGAATAACCGGCTCGCCTATCGACTCGCACATCTCCTTGAAAAGCTCTCTGTCCTCTGCTCTTTCGATACTCTCGCCTGAAGTTCCGAGAAGCTTTGTTCCGCACTCCTTGAGAATACCTTTCTTTTCAAGCTGCATTGCAAGGTTAAGACCCGTCTGTCCGCCGATACCCGGTACGATTGCGTCGGGACGCTCATAACGGAGAATTTTTGCGATATATTCAAGCGTCAAAGGCTCCATATAGACCTTATCCGCTATTGTTGTGTCGGTCATTATTGTAGCAGGGTTTGAGTTGCAAAGGATAACCTCATAGCCCTCCTCTTTAAGCGCAAGGCAAGCCTGTGTGCCTGCATAGTCGAACTCGGCAGCCTGACCGATTACGATAGGACCCGAGCCGATAATCAATACTTTTTTAATGTCTGTTCTTTTTGCCATACTTTTTTCCTCCGATTTTATATATTAAAGCTTCTTATATGCTGTTTTGCCGTTGCAAACCGTCAGCTCGCACTCGCCGAATACCTCTTCGTCCTCAAACGGGGTAGCCTTTCCCATTGAGAGAAATTTCGATGGATTTATAACGGTTTTTTTATCTAAATCCCACACGGTAAAGCTGTTGTCGTACTCGATGCCGAAACGCTTTCTCGGATTGACCGCCAAAAGCTCAACAAGCCTTTCAAGTGAGATTATATTCTTTTTAACAAGGTGCGTGTAGAGAAGCTGAAAAGCCGTTTCAATGCCGACAATTCCGAATGCACTCTTTTCAAGTCCTCTTGATTTTTCCTCTTGACTGTGCGGTGCGTGGTCGGTTGCTATCATATCAATAGTGCCGTCTGTCACGCCGTCTATCAGCGCCTGCCTATCCTCTTTCGAGCGAAGCGGTGGGTTCATTTTGAACCGTCCGTCCTCTTTCAAGTCCTCGTCCGTAAGTATCAGATAATGCGGTCCTGTTTCGCAAGTGATATTAACGCCCTCCGCCTTAGCCTGCCTTATAAGCTCAACGCTCTCCTTACAGGAAATGTGACAAACATGATAAGCACAGCCTGTCTGCTTACAAAGCTCAATATCCCTTTTTATCGGTCCCCACTCACTCTCCGAGCAAATTCCCCTGTGCGAGTGTTCGCTTGCGTAAACGCCGTCGTGAATGTATCCGCCGTGAAGCAATGAATTATCCTCACAATGAGCGACGATTATCTTGCCGAGCGCTTTCGCCCTGAGCATAGCCTCTTTCATCATTTCCTCCGACTGAACACCTCTGCCGTCATCGGAAAAAGCGACTACATCCTTTGCCATATTTTCCATATCGGAAAGCTCTTCGCCGTTTTGACCGACGGTGATTGCTCCGTACGGCAAAACATTTATAACAGCGTCCTTTTTTATTATGTCAAGCTGTTCCTTCAAGTGCTCCGGAGAGTCGGGTACAGGCTTCAAATTGGGCATTGAAAAGACCGTTGTATACCCACCGTGAGCCGATGCCTGCGTGCCTGTTTTTATCGTTTCCTTATAAGAAAAGCCCGGCTGACGCAAATGCACATGCACATCGCAAAAGCCGGGGAAAATCATATATTGGGAAGAATTATAAACACTTGTTCCGATTTCGGAAAATGCGTCTAAAACCGTTTCCTTTGTGAACTGAGGAAACGATGTCAAGGTACATATCTGAGCATTTATGATGTTGTTCATATAGTCCTCCGAAAATAATAAAAAGCCTTGCTTTTCGGCAAGGCTTATCTGCATAAACAAGCGACGCAATATCCCTGCGCCTTATTCATATACATATAACAAATCTTGCCGATCTCTCTGTATCGAATTAAAGATTTACTTTTGGATATTATACCATTGAACAACACCGATGTCAATAAAATAATGAGCGATTTAGCTCAAAAATTGAACTAAACCGCTCATTGCTTTTAACAGTTATTATTTGAAGTACTTAACAGCAGATTCAAACATTTTAATATCATAATTGCCGGGTACATTCTTGTAAAGTCCCGAGCCGATACGCTCACTGTGTCCCATCTTACCGAATACTCTGCCGTCGGGAGAGGTGATCCCCTCGATTGCAAACATTGAGTCATTGGGGTTGAACTGAACATCATTTGTAGCGTTACCCGAAAGGTCAACATACTGTGTGGCAATCTGACCGTTTTCGGCAAGCTTTCTGATAAGCTCCTCGCTCGCCAGGAATCTGCCCTCACCGTGTGAAATCGGAACATTGTAAACCTCGCCGACATCGGTAAGTGCAAGCCACGGAGATTTATTTGACGCAATTCTCGTTCTTACAATCTTCGACTGGTGTCTTGCGATAGTGTTGAATGTAAGAGTCGGGCAATTTTCGTCTGTGTCAATAATCTTTCCGTACGGTACAAGTCCCAGCTTAATAAGAGCCTGGAAGCCGTTGCAGATACCGCACATAAGACCGTCTCTGTTTTCAAGGAGGTCTGTTACGCCCTCTTTGACAGCCGAGTTTCTGAAGAAAGCAGTTATAAACTTACCGCTTCCGTCAGGCTCGTCGCCGCCCGAGAAGCCGCCGGGGATAAATACCATCTGTGCTGTTTTGAGCTTTGTCGCAAACTCCTCAACGCTCGACTGAATTGCGGAAGATGTGAGGTTTTTGATAACTATGATTTCGGGCTCTGCTCCTGCGTCTCTCACAGCCTTTGCGCTGTCAAACTCGCAGTTTGTACCCGGGAATGCAGGGATAAGCACCTTGGGTCTTGCGCATTTAATTGCGGGTGCGGGATAGCTTTCTGCCTTGTAGGAGAAGCTCTCAACCGTCTTTGCCTCGTCGGTGATGTTGCAGGAATATACCTTTTCGAGTTTATCCTCATAGAGCTTGTCAAGCTTTTCGGCAGAAACGCTCTCTGCACCGTAAACAAAGGTCTTGTCCTCTGTAATTTCGCCGACAATTTCCATACCGTCCGCAGCTTCAACCTCAAGAATGAACGAAGCGTAGTTGTAGCCGAATATATCGTCAAGCGAAAGCTTTGAATCGAACTTAAAGCCGAAGCCGTTGCCCATTGCCGATTTAAGCACCGCCTCCGCAACACCGCCGAGACCGAGTGTATAGCAGGAAACAGCCTTACCGCTTCTCAAAAGAGAAGTTACCTTGTCAAATGCTTCAAGCAAAGCAGAGGTTTTCGGAAGTCCGTTTTCGTCAAGCTCTGTTCTTACGATAACAACCTTGTTGCCTGCCTTTTTGAATTCGGGGGAAACAATATCTTTTGTCTTTTCTGTCGTAACAGCGAATGAAACAAGTGTGGGCGGAACATCCAGATCCTCGAACGAGCCGCTCATTGAGTCCTTACCGCCGATTGAACCTATCGAAAGCTCCTTTTGAGCCTCGAAAGCACCGAGCAACGCCGCAAGAGGCTTGCCCCAACGCTTACCGTCCTGACCGGGCTTTTCAAAATACTCCTGGAATGTAAGATATACATCCTCAAATTTTGCACCTGTTGCGATAAGCTTACATACAGACTCAACAACTGCAAGGTATGCGCCGTGATAGGGGCTTTTTTCGGTTATAAACGGATTGTAACCCCACGCCATAAGAGAGCAATCATCTGTGTGCTTTTTCTCAACGCTTATCTTCTGTACCATTGCCTGAATGGGTGTTCTCTGATTTTTACCGCCGAAGGGCATAAGCACCGTGCCTGCGCCGATAGTGGAGTCGAAGCGCTCGGAAAGACCTCTCTTTGAGCAAATGTTCAAATCAGAGGACATCTTTTCCATATTTTCAACGAAAGAGCCGTCAATCACCTTTTTGTAGTCCTGAGGCTTTTCGGGTGTGATTGTAATATGCTTGTCCGCACCGTTTGAGTTTAAGAACTCACGGCTTATATCGACAATCTTGTTGCCGTTCCAAGTCATTGTAAGACGGGGCTCTGCCTTTACGACCGCAACGGGAGTAGCCTCAAGATTTTCCTTGTGTGCAAGAGCCAAAAATGCGTCAACATTTTCTTTCTCGACAACAACAGCCATTCTCTCCTGCGACTCGGAAATTGCAAGCTCCGTACCGTCAAGTCCCTCGTATTTTTTCGGAACTGCGTTAAGGTCAATATCAAGACCGTCCGCAAGCTCGCCGATAGCAACCGAAACACCGCCTGCGCCGAAGTCGTTACAACGCTTAATCATAAGGCAAGCCTCTTTATTTCTAAAGAGTCTTTGAAGCTTTCTCTCCTCGGGAGCGTTACCTTTTTGAACCTCTGCGCCGCAGGTTTCAACCGAATGTGCATTGTGAGCCTTTGAAGAGCCTGTTGCACCGCCGATACCGTCACGGCCTGTTCTACCGCCCAAAAGGATAACTACATCATCGGGATCGGGTACCTCCCGTCTTACATTTTCCTGCGGAGCGGCTGCTATTACAGCACCGATTTCCATTCTCTTTGCCGCATAACCGGGGTGATAAATTTCATCAACAATACCTGTTGCAAGACCTATCTGGTTACCGTATGACGAATAGCCTGCGGCAGCGGTTGTAACAAGCTTTCTCTGCGGAAGCTTACCCGGGATGGTTTCGCTTACGGGAACGGTAGGATCAGCCGCACCCGTTACACGCATAGCGCCGTAAACATAGCTTCTGCCCGAAAGCGGGTCACGGATAGCACCGCCGATACAGGTAGCGGCACCGCCGAAGGGCTCAATTTCAGTCGGGTGGTTATGTGTTTCATTCTTAAAGAGAAGAAGCCACGGCTCTTTTTTGCCGTCAACCTCAATTTCGATTTTAACCGTACAAGCGTTGATTTCCTCGGACTCGTCCAATTTATCAAGCTTGCCGTTTTTCTTCAAATATTTAACGGCAACCGTTGCCAAGTCCATAAGGCAAACGGGCTTTGTTCTGCCCAAATCCTTGCGGACAGCCATATAGTCATCATACGCACTCTGCAAAAGCTCGTCCTCAAACCTTGCGTCATCGATAACCGTCAGGAATGTTGTGTGACGGCAATGGTCTGACCAATATGTGTCTATCATACGGATTTCCGTAAGGGTGGGGTCTCTGTGCTCGGACTTAAAGTAGTCCTGACAGAATTTAATATCGTCCTTATCCATTGCAAGACCGTAGTCCTCAACGAATTTTGCAAGCTCCGCTTCGTCATAAGCGTTAAAGCCGTCAAGAGTTTTAACCGTTGTGGGAACGGCATAATCAACCTTGAGTGTTTCAAACTTATCAAGCGTGGCCTCTCTTGCTTCAACGGGGTTTATAACATACTTTTTAATCTCGTCAATATCACTCTGTGAAAGCTCGCCGTAAAGAGCGTAAACCTTTGCAGAACGGATAAGCGGTCTGTCGCCCTGCGAAATAATCTGAATACACTGTGCGGCAGAGTCGGCTCTCTGGTCGAACTGACCGGGAAGATACTCAACAGCAAAAACGGTTGCGCCGTCCGTGTTTATCTCTTCACTTGCAATGTCAAGCTGAGGCTCTGAAAATACGGTCTTAACCGAATAATCAAAAAGCTCTTTAGTGATATTTTCAGCGTCATATCTGTTTATAATTCTGACATCTTCAAGGCTTTTAATTCCCAAAAGATTTCTTGCATCACCGAGTAGTGCTTTGGCTTCGTTTGCCAATTCCTTTTTCTTTTCAACGAAAATTCTGTAAACCAAGAATTATACCTCCTTGCATTTAAGCGCCTTTTGTCCGATATCGTGCCTGTAATAAGCATTGCCGAAGCAAATCTTCTCAACGGCATTATACGACAAATCTATCGCCTGTTCAAGTGTATCTGCAATCTTTGTAACGCCTAAAACTCGTCCGCCGTTTGTCAAAAGCTTTCCGTTTTCGAGTTTTGCGCCTGCAACATAGACATTATCCTCGACTTCCTCGGGAATTGTAATTTCATATCCCTTTTCATATTTAACGGGATAGCCCTCGGACGCCATAATTACACAGCAAGCGCTTTTGTCGGAGAATTTAACCTCGCAGTCGGCAAGAGTTTCATCTGTAACAGCTTTCATAACCGTGAGCAAATCGCTCTCTAAAAGCGGAAGAACAACCTGTGTTTCGGGGTCGCCGAAGCGGCAGTTGTATTCAATAACCTTAGGTCCTTTTTCCGTGAGCATAAGACCGAAGTAAAGGCAACCCTTAAAGGTTCTGCCCTCTTTATTCATAGCGTCGATTGTCGGAAGGAAAATCTTTTCCATACATTCGTCGGCGATTGCTTTTGTGTAATAAGGGTTGGGTGCAACCGTGCCCATGCCGCCGGTGTTGAGACCCGTGTCATTGTCGCCTGCACGCTTGTGATCCATTGACGAAATCATAGGAACAACCGTTTTGCCGTCCGTAAACGAGAGAACCGAAACCTCGGGACCCGTCAAAAATTCCTCGATTACGATACTGTCGCCGCTTTTTCCGAACTGCTTGTCCTTCATTATCGAAACGACAGCGTTTTTAGCCTCATCCCTTGTCATTGCGATAATAACGCCCTTGCCGAGAGCCAAACCGTCAGCCTTAACGACTGTGGGGATAGGACAGCTTTCAACATATTTCAAAGCCTCGTCGGCATCTGCGAAAACCTCATACTGTGCGGTGGGAATGTTATATTTTTTCATAAGGTCCTTTGAGAAAACCTTGCTTCCCTCGATTATAGCCGCATTTTTCCTCGGTCCGAAGCAGGGAATACCCTTTTCCTCAAGTGCGTCAACCATACCGAGCACCAACGGATCGTCGGGTGCTACTACGGCATAATCTATTTTGTTTTCAACCGCAAACAGGGCAGCCTTTTCAATATCCGTAGCGCCGATATTTACAAGCTCTGCGTCCTTTGCCATTCCGCCGTTTCCGGGGAGAGCGTAAATTTTTTCAACGCCCTTGTTTTCCTTGATTTTTTTGATGATAGCGTGTTCTCTTCCGCCACCGCCGACAACCATTATTTTCATTGTGTTACCTCTTAATGATGGAATAATCTCATACCTGTAAATGCCATTGCCATACCGTGCTTATCACAGCACTCGATAACGACATCATCTCTGATTGAACCGCCCGGCTCTGCAATGTATTTAACGCCCGAACGGAATGCTCTCTCGATATTATCGGAGAATGGGAAGAATGCGTCAGAGCCTAATGCTACATCGGTTTTGGTAGCAAGATAAGCCATTTGCTCTTCGTGTGTAAAGGGCTCGGGCTTTACAGTGAAATACCTCTCCCATACGCCGTCAGCGCATACATCCTCTTCGTTCTGATTGATATATCCGTCAATTACATTATCTCTGTCGGGTCTGCCTATATCCTCTCTGAAGGGAAGATTGATAACCTTGTCCGCCTGTCTCAAGAACCAAGTGTCTGCTTTTGTACCTGCAAGGCGTGTGCAGTGAATTCTTGACTGCTGACCTGCGCCGACACCGATAGCCTGTCCGTCAACGGCATAGCAAACCGAGTTTGACTGTGTGTATTTGAGTGTGATAAGTGCAACAATCAAATCACGAACTGCACTTTCGGGCAAATCCTTATTCTTTGTAACAACATTTTTGAGCAAATCGGCGTCAATTTTGAAATTGTTTCTGCCCTGCTCAAATGTAATTCCGAACACCTGCTTTTTCTCCTGCTGTGCGGGAACATAATTCGGATCGATTTTAACTATATTATAATTGCCTTTTCTTTTCTGTTTGAGAATTTCAAGTGCCTCAGGCTCGTATCCGGGTGCGATGATTCCGTCGGAAACCTCACGCTTAATCATCTTTGCGGTGGTAACATCGCAAACATCCGAAAGTGCAACCCAGTCGCCGAATGAGCACATTCTGTCCGTACCTCTTGCTCTTGCATAAGCGCAAGCAAGCGGAGACTCGTCAAGTCCCTCAATATCGTCAACAAAGCAAGCCTTTTTAAGAGTATCCGAAAGCGGGATACCCACAGCCGCCGAAGTGGGACTTACATGCTTGAACGAGGTAACGGCAGGAAGTCCGAGAGCCTCTTTAAGCTCCTTTACAAGCTGCCAAGAGTTGAAAGCGTCAAGGAAATTTATGTAACCCGGTCTGCCGCACAAAATCTCAATCGGCAAATCGCTTCCGTCCTCCATATAAATTTTAGACGGCTTCTGATTGGGGTTACAGCCGTATTTAAGCTCAAATTCTTTCATCTTCGTTACCTCACTTGTTTTTATTAACTATTCTTGACTCGTATTTACCTGTTTCGATGTCAATATATCTTACGAAAAGTGAAACCTTGTTGTCCTCGTTGAGATTTTCCCAGATAAGCTTTGTAAGAGAATCAATATCCATATCGGGAAGCTCAACCGTTTTCGGCTCGCCCTCGAAGCTCGGAAGCGGATTCCCGTCGCATTTATAAGTGTGGATGAATTTTGCTTTGCCGCAAAGGGGATTTTGATATGCATAGGTGTATCTCTGACAGGAGCTGCCGTCGCCGTCTGCCGATTTAAGGATTGACATAGCGTAGTTCATTTCGCCGTTGTCAAGGTGGATAATACCCGAAATTCTCGGTGTGAAGTTCGGTGCGTCGTCCTCGAACTCTCTTGTACGAAGAGCCTGCTCAAAGGTCATCTGCTTATCCATAAGCTCATAAATCGTATCGGTCTGGTCGCCGTTTGTAACAATCGTCTTGTTACCGAGAACTCTTACGGGAGCGTAGATGATAAGGTGGGGGTCAACCATCTTTGACTCATCAAAAGCCTGAGTGCGAATGCCCTCGCCGTCCTCAACAAACACACGGTTTCTGCTGTTCTCGCTTCTGCCCATAATGAAATAAGCCGTAACAGCCTTTTTGCCGTCTGCGCTCTTACCTATCATAATTCCCCTGCCGTGATATGCGAGAGAATTAAGCTCTTCCTTAATCGATTTTATCTCCATAAAGCAATATCCTTTCAAAATTTATACGATATAAGTCCTGCCGTTTTCGATTTTTATTTTACCCGAGCACATAAGCTCGACAGATTCGGGGAGAATTTTCCACTCCGCCTGCTCCATAACTCGTTTCTGAAGCACCTCGGGAGTATCGTTTTCCTCGATATAAACTGCCCTTTGCATAACAATCGGTCCGCCGTCGGGAATTTCATTTACGATATGCACCGTTGCGCCCGTAACCTTAACGCCCTTTTTGAGAGCCGCCTCGTGAACATGAAGTCCGTAAAAGCCCTCGCCGCAAAAGGACGGAATAAGCGACGGATGAACATTGAGAATTTTATTCTTATAATGAGTCGTGAAATTCTCGCTCAAAATCGACATAAAGCCTGCAAGGACAATAAGGTCGATTTTGTTTTCGTCAAGTATTCTTATAATTTCGCTTTCAAAGTCGGAATGAGAATTGAAATTCTTTTTAAGCACCGTGTAGGTGTCAATCTCCGCTTTTTTCGCTCTTTCAAGGGCGAAAGCCCCCTCTTTATTTGAAATTACAAGCTTGATTTTACCGCTTTTGATTATTCCGCTTTTTTCTGCGTCAATAAGCGCCTGCAAATTTGTTCCGCCGCCCGAAACGAGAACGGCTATGTTCATTTTATCGGTATGCATAATAACTCTCCGAATATCAGCAAATTTCGATTTTGTCTTCTGATTTAACGATTTCGCCGATTACATAAGCGTCCTCGCCGTTAGCCTTGAGTATTTCAAGAGCCTTGTCTGCGTCAGCCTTTGAAACAACAATGCTCATTCCGACGCCCATATTAAAGGTGTTGAACATATCTCTTTCGGAAATATTGCCTGTCTTTGCAAGAAGCTCGAAAATCGGAAGCACACGAACGGCGCTTCTCTCGATTTTAGCGCAAAGTCCGTCGGGGATACTTCTCGGAATGTTCTCATAGAAGCCGCCGCCTGTAATGTGAGAAATACCCTTAACCTTAACCTGCTCCATAAGTGCAAGAACGGGTTTAACATAAATTCTTGTAGGTGTAAGGAGTGTTTCGCCGATTGACCTTCCGCCAAGCTCGGCAACAGGAGATTTTATATCGGAATTTTCAACGTCAAATACCTTTCTGACAAGTGAAAATCCGTTTGAGTGAACACCGCTTGAGGGAAGCGCTATGACAACATCGCCCTCGCACATTGTTTTATTGTCAATGATTTTATCCTTATCGACAACGCCTGTGCAATAGCCTGCAAGGTCATATTCGTCAATCGGATAAAAACCGGGCATCTCTGCGGTTTCACCGCCGATAAGAGCAGCGCCCGACTGAACACAGCCGTCGCAAACACCCTTTACTATATCGGCAATCTTCTCGGGAACATTCTTTCCGCAAGCGATATAGTCAAGGAAGAAAAGCGGTTTAGCGCCGCTGCAAATAATGTCATTTACGCACATTGCAACGCAGTCTATACCAACCGTGTCATGCTTGTCCATAAGGAAAGCGAGTTTCAGCTTTGTACCAACGCCGTCTGTACCGCTTACAAGCACAGGCTTTGTGATACCTGTGAGGTCAAGCTCAAAAAGGCCTCCGAAGCCGCCGACATCCGAGCAAACACCCGAAGTCATTGTGGTAGCGATATGCTTTTTCATAAGCTCGACAGCCTTATAGCCTGCCGTAATATCAACTCCCGCCTGAGCGTAAACATCTGATTTTGAATTGTTAATCATAACCTTATTCCTTTCCGTTCCAGCAATATGTGCAAAGCTCGTCTTTATCAAGTCCTATTGCCTCGATTATACCCTCAAGGCTTTGGAATTCAAGCGAAGCCAAATGGAGTTTTTCACAGATATTCTTCCTCAACGCCTTACCTCTTTCGGTTTTGCCGTCTGAATATTCTTCTATGTGATTAAAGCCCTCTTCGCCCTCAAGCTCCATAATAACACGCCTTGCAATAAGCTCCATTTCGCTTGTTGACCTTGAGAAATTGAGATATTTACAGCCGTACATAATCGGCGGACACGCAGAGCGCATATGGACTGATTTTGCACCGCTTTCATAGAGAAAATCAACCGTTTCTTTAAGCTGAGTTCCTCTTACAATCGAGTCATCGACAAAGAGAAGATTTTTACCCTCGATAAGCTCTTTGACGGGTATCTGCTTCATCTTTGCAATCTTAATTCTCTCCGACTGAGTTGTCGGCATAAAGCTCCTTGACCAAGTGGGAGTGTATTTTATAAATGCTCTCGCAAACGGAATACCGCTTTCGTTGGAATATCCGATTGCGTGAGGCGTGCCCGAGTCAGGAACACCGCCTACATAGTCAACGCCGTTGCAAACGCCTGTTTGAATATCGGTCTTTGCCATAATTCTGCCGTTGTCATAACGCATTTTTTCGACATTCACGCCCTCATAGGTCGAGGTCGGATAACCGTAATAGCTCCAAAGGAAAGCACAGATTTTTTTCTTCTTTTTCGGTGCTTTGAGCGAAGTTATTCCCTCTGTTGTGATTTCAACTATCTCGGCAGGGCCTAACTCTCTTTCAAAATCGTATCCGAGCTTTTCATAGGCATAGCTTTCAAAAGAAACGGCATATCCCGTTTCGCTCTTGCCTATCTGCACGGGAAGTCTGCCAAGCTCGTCCCTTGCGGCGATTATCGAACCTGTTTCGGTTAGCAAAATAATCGTTGCCGTACCGTCGATAACCTCCTGCGCAAACTCAATGCCCTCTTTGAAATTATCTTTAAGGCTTATGAGCGAAGCGATAAGCTCGTTTGAGTTTACCTTACCGCCCGTCATAGCGTCAAAATGACCGCAGTCGGTGATAAGATATTTATTTATAAGTTCATCGGAATTATTGATTATTCCGACAGTACAAATTGCAAACGTGCCGAGCTTTGAGCGAATGAGCAACGGCTGGGGGTCGGTGTCGCTTATGCAACCGATAGCCGATGTGCCGTGCATCTCCTCAAAAATATGCTCAAATTTTGTACGGAACGGAGCGTTTTCAATGTTGTGTATTTTCCTCTGTAATCCGATTTGTTTATCATAGACGGCAAGACCGCCTCTGCGTGTTCCGAGGTGAGAATGATAGTCAACGCCGAAAAAGACATCGAGCATACAATCCTCTTTAGAAACAACGCCAAAAAATCCACCCATATTTTATCCTCCGAGATTATTCACCAAATACTCTGCGCATCATTTCCTTGTATGCGTCCTCAACACCGCCCATATCTCTGCGGAAACGGTCCTTATCAAGCTTTTCGTTTGTCTCTGCGTCCCAGAAACGGCAGGTGTCGGGAGAAATCTCGTCGGCAAGAACGATAGTGCCGTCAGCAGTCTTACCGAACTCAAGCTTGAAGTCAACAAGCTTTACGCCGAGACCGAGGAAGTACTCTTTAAGAACCTCATTAACCTTGAAAGCCATAGCCTTGATGGTTTCGATTTCTTCTCTCGTAGCAACGCCGAGTGCGATTGCGTGGTAAGCGTTCATAAGCGGATCGTGGAGATCGTCGTTCTTATATGAAAACTCAATTGTCGGCTCTGCAAAAACAATGCCCTCTTCAACGCCGAAACGCTTTGCAAATGAACCTGCCGAGATGTTTCTGATGATAACCTCAAGCGGAACAATGCTTACTTTTTTAACAACGGTTTCATTGTCGTTGAGCTCCTCAACAAAGTGAGTCTTAACGCCGTGCTTTTCAAGAATCTGCATAAGGTAGTTCGACATACGGTTGTTGATAGCACCCTTGCCTACGATTGTGCCTTTTTTAAGACCGTCAAGAGCTGTTGCGTCGTCCTTATATGAAACAATTACCTTTTCGGGATCCTCTGTTGCGAATACCTTTTTTGCTTTTCCTTCATAGAGCTGAGTTGTTTTTTCCATTGTTAAAATCTCCTTTGATATATTTTTATTTGAATTATTTGCTGAATTCCTTACAAATTTTTTCGTCCTTTTCAAGAACCTTTCTTGTGTTTTCCTCTCTCATTTCAACAAGTCTCTTAGAAAGAGCCTCATCCGAAAGAGCGAGAATTTGTCCTGCGAGCAAGCCTGCATTCGCACCGCCGTTTATCGCAACGGTTGCAACGGGAATGCCCGAGGGCATCATAACAGTTGAAAGCAATGCGTCCATACCGTCCAATGCTGCCGATTTACAGGGAATACCGATAACAGGGAGTGTTGTATTCGCCGCTATTGCGCCTGCAAGATGAGCCGCCATACCTGCCGCAGCGATAATTACGCCGTAGCCGTCAGCCTTTGCCGACTTTGTAAACGCAGCTGCCTGCTCGGGTGTGCGGTGAGCCGAATAAACGTGAACGGTATATTCGATTTCGAGTGAATCGAGCATATCGGTACACTTTTTGATAATCGGCAAATCGCTGTCGCTTCCCATAATAATTCCGACTTTTTTCATAGTGATTTCCTCCTATTTTCAAAAAACAAAAAAGGACACACTTAACCCTGTATGTAGGTTAAATGTGCCCAGACGGTCGGCTTTCAGTCTTATAAATTCTTTGTTCCCCTGTGGTGCTCCACATAATCCGTCAGTCACAAAGAACCGTATTTTTAATACGATAAAAGTATACCATATCGGCGTATCACAGTCAACAATTTTGACCTTTTCCGAGGGTGGTTACTTTCATAATATTAGTACAAAAATCGTGTCGGTTTTTGGCTATTGTGCATACCGCGCTCAATGTATGAGCGAAAGTATCAACACCGACGCACAGCAACCGCAAGCAACAATGAAAAGATTTCTCGTAAAGTACGCAAGCAATGCGCCGACAATCAGCGCCGCAAAGCCCGATATATAACTTCCCGTAACCGTAATAATTGCGGGGAAAGTCATAACGGTAAGCGTTACATACGGAAGATAAAAAAGGAACGACTTTAAGAATTTATTTTTCAAAGGCTTTCTCATTATGACCATAGGAAGCGTTCTTAAAATATAGCTTATTCCCGCCATAATAAGAATATAGATATATAAATTACCGCTGCCACTCATTGCGCTTCCTCCTGTTCTTCGTCTTTAACAGGGAATAAAAGCGCCGCCGCAACAGAGATAACAATTGTAAGCACGATTATTCTAAGGCTGTCGGAAACTTCTGAAATTACAGGGATAACCTTTGCAAGTCCGCTTATTATAAAGCTTGAAAGCACAACAACGGTTATCGGCTTATTGTTTCTGCAAGGCGGAATTATAAACGCCAGGAACATACCGTAAACGGCAACGCTCATAGCAGTAATGATACCGTCGGGCAAAATATTTCCCACAGCGATACCGCACATACCGCCGATTGACCACATTGGAAGCACAAACGACATAGCGCCGTACATATAGGACGGCTTTATGTAGCCCGGATACGCAACGGCAATTCCGAAAAGCTCGTCGGTCAAGTCAAAGCCGATTAAAAATCTGTGTATAAGCGGAGTTTTCGGAGAAAACTTCTGGCTCATAGCACAGCTCATTAAAATATATCTTGCATTTGTAACGAGTATTATCAATGCCGCAGTAATATAGGTTGCTCCGTCTTTCATTGCGGAAATGCCGGCGACCTCGCCTGCCGAAGCATTGTTGAAAAAGTTCATCAAAAAGCCTTGGAAAACACTCATTCCCACATTTCTTGCAGTCAAGCCTATCGAAAACGAAACCGCAAAATACCCGAGACCTATCGGTAACCCGTCCTTCAACCCGTTGAAAAACGGCTTTTTCAACACCCTTTTAACCTCTTCGTTCATTTTTCAACCCCCAATGCTTATATTCTACTAAATATTTTCGCTTTTGTAAATCATTAAATTGTTTATTCTTTAACAATTTTTTTGTTGATTATGAACAATCTGTTAATATTGAATTTGTAATATTGACTAACAGTCAGTTTGTGCTAAAATGTGTTGCGGTAAAGAAAATGACTGTTAGTCAGTTATTGCTCGGGAGGCGATTTCTTGGATAAGATTACACAGAAAAAGAATGAAAAATACACGAAAATTCTCGATACGGCACTCCGTCTTTTTGAGAGGAACGGAACGCACCTTGTTTCAATCGATGAGATTGTCAAGGGTGCAGGCGTCGCAAAGGGTACTTTCTATCTTTATTTCAAGGACAGATACGACCTTATCTCAACGCTTATAATCGAAAAGGCTTCAAAATATATGTCCTTGTTAAACGACGAGTACGAGCCGAAGGATTTCGGAGACGTTTCGACAAGCGTTCATCATTACATTGAATATCTTTCGGACTTTTTGCAGAAAAACAAGACGCTTTGCATTTTGATTGAAAAAAATCTCAACACCTGCGTAAATGCGGTTGCTCAGACAAAGGAAGGTCCTATCAAGGAGCTTTATGAGAAAATCTTTTCCGAGCTTATAAATTGCGGAGTTACCAAGGCGGAGGCACGTGCAAAGCTCTATCTTTACATTGAGCTTATTGTATCGTCCTGCTGCAACGCAATAATCAGGGAAACGCCGTACACGATAGAGGAGCTAAAGCCTCATCTTTGTCAAATAATAGAATCAAGCATAGTAAACATTATTAAGAGGTGATACATTTGAAAAGGATTGCATTGTGGGAAGCAAAGCATCCTAAGACGGTAGTGTTGATAGCGGTAATACTTTTAATACCCTCGCTTATAGGATTTTTGTGCACCCGAGTAAACTACGATATAATGTCGTATTTGCCCGACAATCTCTCGTCCGTTCAAGGCGAAAAGGTACTTGACGAAACCTTTAACAACGCCGGTATGTCAATATTGGTAATTGAGGATATGCCCTCGAAATATACCGCTGCGTTAAAGGAGGAAATTTCAAAATTAGAGGGCGTCAGCGCAGTTTTCTGGGTGGATGATTTGGCGGATGTCAGTATTCCTGCCGATATTATCCCCGATGAGCTGAAAAATGTCTTTTACAGTAAAACAGGCAATCAGACAATGATGCTTGTGCAGTACAAGTATGCAGGCTCGTCTGACGAAACACTAAAGACGATTAAGCAAATAAAGGGACTTATAAATGACAAGACCTTTATCAGCGGTCTTACGGCTATTGTCGAGGACACAAAGGAAATATGCGACACGCAAGCACCTATATATGTAGCGGTTGCGGTTGTTCTCGCACTGATTATTATGTCGCTGCTTATGGACTCGTGGATTCTTCCGTTCGTAGTGCTTGCAACGCTCGGTATTGCGATACTGTATAATATGGGCACGAATATATTTTTAGGTGAAATTTCATTCGTTACACAGAGTATTGCGGCAATTCTCCAGCTCGGCGTTACGGTTGACTACTCGATTTTCCTTATAGACAGATACCGTGAGGAAAAAACACGCAACGCCGCAAGGGAAGAGGCTATGGCAAATGCCGTTACAAAATCAATAACCGCCCTGCTCGGCAGCTCGCTTACAACGATATTCGGGTTCCTCGCTCTGTGCTTTATGCGTTTGAGGCTCGGCTTTGATATAGGCTTCGTTATGGCAAAGGGCGTTGTATGGGGAATTCTTACGGTTGTATTTGTTCTCCCCGAAATGCTGCTTGTGTTTGAGGAATACATTGAAAAGTACAAGCACAAGAGCCTTATGCCCTCATTCCCGAAGCTCAATAATTCGATTTACAAAAACAGGAAGCTGCTTGCGATAATCTGCGTTGTGCTTATTATTCCGTCTTACTTCGTACAGTCAAAGGCAACACCGTATTACAGTATGGATAAGGCGCTCAATAAAAGCTTTATATCCGTACAGGGTCTTGAAAAGCTCAAATCCGATTTTGATATGGCGACGACGCACTTTATAATCTTTGACGATACGCTTCCGTCGGGTCAGATTATCCAAATGGAAAACGAGATTAAAACCCTTGACGGTATCGCCTCGGTACTTGCATACAACTCGATTGTAGGCCCTGCAATCCCCGATGATATTATCCCCGACGATATTTTGAAAATCTGCAAGGCTGACGGCTTACAGCTTATGATGGTAAACTCGAAATACGCAACCGCCACAGACGAGCTTAACAATCAGGTTGACGCACTCAATGCCATTGTTCACAAGTACGACCCAAACGGCTACGTAACGGGCGAGGGTGCAATAGCAAAGGACCTTATCGAGGTTACGGACAGAGATTTCACGGTAACGAGTATTCTCTCGATTGCGGCGATATTCATTCTTATTGCAGTAACCCTTAAATCAATAAGCCTGCCGATACTCTTGGTGCTTTCGATTGAGCTTGCGATTTGGATTAACCTTGCAATCGGCGTTTTGATGGGCAGCTCAATGTCCTTTGTAGATGCTACGGTTATCAACTGCGTTCAGCTCGGCGCTACGGTTGACTATGCGATACTTCTCACGACGAGATTTCGTGAGGAGCTTCGCCTCGGACGTTCAAAGCACGATGCAATCATCAATGCGGTATCGGCGGCTGAAAGGTCAATTCTTCAAAGCGCCTCGGTATTCTTTGCGGCAACGTTCGGCGTATATTGTATCTGCGATATTTCAATCATCAAGGGTATATGCGCACTGCTTGCAAGAGGCTCGGTAATCAGCGCATTTGTAATTATATTCTTCTTAACTCCGTTGCTTTGTATATGCGAAAAGCCGATAAGTAAAACTACTTTGGATTGGCGTTCTAAAGCTAAGAAGGAACATTTCAAGGAGGCAAAGAACAATGTTTAACAGTAAAACAAAAAAAGCAATAAGCATCGGCTTGACGGTATCGCTTCTCGCCCTCTCGCTTGCAGGCTGCGGAAAGCAGAAAACGACGGGAAATGAAATTCTTGACGACGCAAGAGGTACTCAAGCCTATGTTCAGCAGAACTACACAACCCTTGCCGAAAATGTGAAAAAGCAGGAAACGGTTTATATAAATCTCAACTCCGACGGCACGGTCAAAAAGATAAACGTAACCGATTGGCTTCACACCGATACTCCGCAGACGGTTATCGAGGACGTAAGCTCGCTTGAGAATATCACAAACGTCAAAACGCTCACACCGGCAAACGTAAAAGACGGCAAGCTCTATTGGGATATGGATACAACAGACCTCTATTACAGCGGCACGACCGAAAAGTCCTCTCCGCTTAATATAACCATACGCTATTTCCTCGACGATGTTGAAATGACGGCGGAGGAAATTGCAGGAAAAAGCGGAAACGTTAAAATTCAGATTGACGTTACAAGCGCACTTAAAAAGGCTGTTACAATCAACAAGAAAAGCTATGATATTTATTGTCCTATGCTCTTTGTCGGCGGTATGATTTTACCCGAGGACAAATTCACGAACGTTAATATTGTAAACGGAACGGCTCTCAGCGACGGCTCAAAGCAAATTGCATTCTTCACGGGTGTACCCGGTGCGGACGAAAGCCTCGGACTTTCCGAGCTTAATCTTTCAATGCTCAATGCCCTCACGGCAGACTCCTTTACAATAACCGCCGCAACAACTAATTTCGAATTGGGCAACATTATGTTTGCGGCAGCGCCGTTGTCGGCTGTCGGCTCAATCGGTACGGGTACTCTCCCCGAAAGCGTTGACGATATTAAGGGCGTGCTCTCCGACTTTGAGGATGTTCAGAAAGCGCTCAACGGTCTTGATATAAACAAGGTTGTAAGCGTGCTTTACGGCGACTCAAACAAGTTTGATGAGCTTATCGGCTCTGTCAACACAGCTGTAAGGCTCTACCGTGAGAACGAAAAGCTCCTTAAAACCGTCAGCACATATATGACCGACGAAAACCTTAAAAAGCTTGAAAAGCTCGCAGATGATTTGAGCAAAACAGACCTTGACGCAATTTCCGCAACGCTCAACGACCCCGCCGTTTCCGCTTTGCTTGAAATTTTGCCGAAGTTATCCTCAAGCTTTTCCGAAATAGCTACGCTTGCAAAGGATATGAATGAGATAATGCCCATTCTTCAATCACTTTCAAACGATATGGACGACCCCGAGATTAAACAGTCGCTTGAAAATATGCCCGAAACACTAAACGAGCTTCAAGGCGTATTAAAGACGATTGACGATAACAAGGAAGTTCTTGAAATGATAAACGACCTTTCGAGCGACGATAAATCGGCACAGATTGACGCACTTATGAAAACCGTAAGCAAATACACCACTCTCGACTCTCTTCCCGAGGAAAAGCAGCAGCTTCTTACCGAGAAAATGAAGGAATGGCTTACCTACGGCAACGAGTACGACATTTTCACTGAAAAGACCTCGCTTATGACCTCGAACGTTGTTTTCACATATAAAACAGACGCAATTTCCGTTCCCGAGCAGTCATCGGCAGAGCAAACGACAGAGCCTCAGGAAACGGTAGGCTTCGTCACAAGAATTAAAAATCTTTTCAAATAACACAAAGTAAAAAAGCACGCTCCGGCGTGTTTTTTTGCGTTTGTTTCAAATTCCTATTAACATTCAAAACACTTTGTGCTATAATATATACACAAAATGAAAGGAAGTGCTGAATATGAAAAAAAATCTTGTTATTACCCTCAGCCGTGAATTCGGAAGCGGAGGACATCAAATCGGCGAGCTTTTGGCAAAAGAACTCAATGTTCCTTTTTATGACAAGAAAATCATTGACAAGGCGGCGGAGAAAACAGGTCTTACGGCAGACTTTATCGCAGAGCACGAGCAGAGATACACAAGCTCTCTTATGTTCAATCTTGCTATGGGAAATTACTCACGCACAGGCGAGCTTCCTCTCCACGACAAAATCGACATTGTCGAAAGCAACATTATCAGAGATTATGCTTCACAAGGCTCTTGCGTAATTATCGGCAGATGTGCAGACTATGTTCTTGAAAATGATTTTGACTGCCTTAATGTCTTTGTCTATGCCGATGACATTAAGAAAATTGAGAGAATTGTCAACAAATATGGACTCGAGCCGAAGAAAGCGGAAAAATTGGTTAAGGAAACCAACCGTTCCCGTTCAAAGCATTACAACTATTTCTCGGGCAAAATTTGGGGCGACAGACGAAATTACGACCTTATGATTAACTCCTCGACCTTCTCCCCCGAGGAATGTGTTAAGATGATTATCTCGGCGGCGGAGAATATCAAATAATACTAAATAACATAAAAAACAAAAGTACCGTACAGTTTGGCTGAGCTTAACTGTACGGTATTTTTATATCTCCTCGAACATTGAGGAAGCCTGTTCCTTTGTCGCATACTCGGAAACGCTGAGGACCTCGTATTTCGTTGTTTTCTCGCCGAAGCGGATTTCGATTACGTCCCCTACCTTCACATCATAAGACGCTCTTGCAACCTTGCCGTTTACCGTGACATGCTTTGCGTCGCACACCTCGTTCGCAACGGTTCTTCGCTTGATTATTCGAGATATTTTAAGATATTTGTCAAGTCTCATAGTCTGCCTCCCGGATCTGTTTTATATATAATATCACAAAACTCAATAAAAAAACAGAGGAAGATAAATTTATCTTCCTCTGCAAATGTTAAAAAACAATTATTTAACAGCGTTCTTGAGAGCCTGACCTGCCTTGAAAGCGGGAACCTTAGAAGCTGCGATTGTCATAGCCTCGCCTGTCTTGGGGTTACGGCCCTGCTTAGCTGCACGAGCACGAACTTCAAAAGTACCAAAGCCGATAAGCTGAACCTTGTCGCCCTTTGCAAGAGCATCTGTTACTGCCTCAAATACAGCTGAAACTGCTGCGTCTGCATCTTTCTTTGAAAGGTCTGCCTTTGCAGCAACTGCTGCGATAAGATCTGTCTTATTCATTTTTGTCTCCTCCGTTTTATTAAAAGAATTTTTAATATTTCCAAAAGTGCGAACACTTTTAATTGGACTTAATAAGTATTTTAGCCTCATTCCAAAGGCTGTCAAGCTCTTCAAGAGAGCTTGTGCTCATATCAATATTGCGTTCGTTTGCAAGACGCTCGACAACCGCAAAACGATTCAAGAATTTGTCCGCCGAAGCCGTAAGAGCCTCCTCGGCATCAACATTTATAAACCTTGAAACATTGACGACAGAAAAAAGCAAATCGCCGAGCTCCTCCGCCATATTCTCCCTGTCGTTATTGCGAACAGCCTCTTTGAGCTCCTCGCTTTCCTCGGAAAGCTTTTGGAATGCACCCTCAGCATCTTCCCAATCGAAGCCGACCTTTGACGCCTTCTCCTGAATTTTCGCACTCCTCATAAGAGCCGGAAGCTCACGGGGCACGGAAAGCATTTTATCGGTTTGAGTTTTACGGTGCTTGGTTCTCGACTTAATCTGCTCCCAATTTTCCAAAACCTCATCGCTGTCTTTAACATTTATGTCGCCAAAAACATGCGGGTGGCGTTCAATCATTTTTTTACAGATACCGTCGCACACATCCGAGAAATCAAACTCACCGTTTTCAACTCCGATTTGCGAATGGAAAACAACCTGCAAAAGCACGTCGCCCAATTCCTCGGTCATAAGCTCTTTATCATTTTTATTGATAGCCTCAACGACCTCATAAGTTTCCTCAATAAGCGATTTCTTAATCGACTCGTGAGTTTGTTCCCTGTCCCAAGGGCAACCCTCGGGCGAACGGAGAATTTTCATTATTTCCAAGAGGTCGGATATGTCATATTTTAATTTTGATACAAAATTTACCGCCATAAGCGCTACTTCCTTATCTATTTTAACCTATAAATCCATATTTTGCAAGTGTTTTGACGATTTTTTTACCCTTCGGAAGCATAATTATATCTTCTTTTACTATTCCGTTTACCAAAAGCATGGAAACGAAGTAAACAATCACCGCAAAAACTACCGCAATCGCCGTAGCGAGTATGTTTGTGACAGAGTGGTCGCCCTTGTAAATCTCGGGTAAAATCGCATTGAAAATGCCAAAGCTTGTTCTTGCCGCAACACCGCAGAGCACACTGCAAACAATAGGTTTTACGAACACCGACAAATAGTCTATTTTGACCTTTGCCGTTTTAATAAGCGCCACGAAATTTATCACGACGATTATGGTATAACATACAACCGTACCGACAACCGCACCGTTGATATTAAGCTGCGGAATACCGATAAAGATATAGTTCGTAATAACCTTTGCAACAGCGCCTATCGAAAGCGATATTACGGGAATTTTCGCCTTACCGAGAGCCTGAAGCATATTCGTCATAGGCTGTGAAAGTGAAATTAAGAATATCGTGTAGCCGTAAGCCGCCATAATCGGTGCGGCAATCGAAACAGCCTCGGCTGATTTTCCCGTTTCGTACATCATCTGCAAAATCGGATAAGCCAAAACGCCCATTCCGATACCCGCAGGAAGAGAGAACATCATTGTTACACGAAGCACCGACTCAACCGAGTTTTTAAGAGCCTTAGAGTCCTTTAACGCCCACGCCGCCGAAAGAGCCGGTATGGCGCTTACACCCAAAGTCATAGTAATTGACGGAATAAGGTTCTTAAAGTCAAGTGACATTGTATATGCGCCGTAAAGATATTTCGGAATATCCTCGTCAAGCACGCTCGAAAGCGCAAGCTCAACGGAATATAAATTTTTAATGTAATCGAGATTGCCCTCAATCATTGTCGCAAGCCTGTTTTGAATTGTCATTGAGTCAATGAGGTTTGTAACGCTGAAAACAAGCGAAGACGCAACAACCGGTACCGCAAGCCCGAAAAGAGCCTTTACTATTGTGCTTGAATCGGCAGGCTTCGGAGAAGCCGCAAGTTCAGCATGCGTTATTCCGTCGCCCTTTACCTTATGCAAAATCATCATATAAATCATACCGATAATCGTGCCTACGGTAACGCCGATTGCCGCCGCTGCCGCCGCATAAGGATAAATAGCGCTTGAAAGCTCAGCCTGTGTGGTTACGGTTTTTCCGTAAACGGTAAGTCCCTGTTCAAATCTCGAATAGCCGTATGAAATTGAGAGCTTCGCACACACAAGACCGAAAACGACCTTTCCGACAGCCTCCCACACCTCCGACATAGCGGTGGGCGTCATATTTCTCATACCGTTGTAATAGCCCCTGTAAATAGACATAATACAGCAGAAGAAAATTGACGGAGTAATCGCAAGTATGGCAGGAATAGCCTCTAAGCTCTTTGCGAGATAAGCGTAAGGATAAGCGAGCAAGAGCAAAAGCAATGTTCCGCAGATACCCGTTATCAAAAACAGCCTTGCCGACACCTTAAAGGTAAGCCTTACATCTCTATACCTTTTAAGTGCCATTTGCTGTGACACCATTTTCGATATTGCGACGGGCAAGCCTGCCATTGAAATGGTATATACGGGTATATAAAGGTTGTACGCCGAGTCAAAATATCCTCTTCCGACTGCGCCGACCATATTTGAAAGCGGTATTTTATAGAGAATACCGATAATTTTAACAATCAATGTTGCTCCTGCGAGCACCATTGCTCCGTTGAGAAGCGACTGACTTTTCCGCTTTGTATTGTTTGCCAACTGAACACCCCATTCCGATAAGTTAAGGCAGATTACATATTATACCTTTATTTTAACATAAAGTAAAGCAAATCAGCCTATAAATTCACGCAAAAGAGAGTCCTCGGGGACAAGCGACAAATCAACGCTCTCAAATTGCTTCAAAGAATGTATGAGCTTTTTTGCAGAACGGGCGTATTCTTCGCTCAAACTTGCACCCTCCAGCATTTCAAGAACGGTATTCTTGAAAAGACACGGCTCGCACATATGAATTGAGTTTATTCTCACATCTGCCATATCTTCATACGGGAACAAATATTTATCCTCGCCGTCACAAACGCTCTGCCAAAGGTCGTAGGTGTTTTCGACCGAGCTTGCTCTGAAATTATAATCTCTTATAAGTCGCCTCATAAAGCGAAGGTTTCGTTTGTTGAGAACAATTCTTCCCTTTGCATCATAAATTCTCGAAGATACGCTTATATAAATTTTCATAAGCTTTAAGCCGTCAAGTCCGCTTGTGACAATCGGATTGAGTGCGTGAAGTCCCTCAACGATAACGGCGTCGTTCTTACCGAGCGTTATCTTTCGTGTGACATCTTTTCTTGAGCCTGTCGTAAAATCAAAGATAGGAAGCTCCGTTTCCTCGCCTGCCATAAGGCTTTTAAGGGTTTCGGAAATCAAATCAATATCAAGCGCATAGACCGTTTCAAAGTCAGGGTTACCCTCTGCGTAGCCGGGAATATCGCACCTGTTTTTATAGAAATCATCAAGCGACACAACATAAGTTGTCATACCGAGCGAGGTAAAGGTCTCCGCTATTTTCTTTGCCGTCGTCGTCTTACCCGAAGCAGACGGACCTGCGAGCATTATAATTTTCCTGCCCAAATCGTCAAGAGCCTTCTCTGCGATATTATTTATAATATTCCTGTATCGAAGCTCAGCCCTTGCGACAAAAGCCTGCGGATTTTCCCTTGCCAGCTCGTTTATATATTCTATTCTGTTATTATTGTTTGACATAGTGCTTACCTGCCCTTCGGTCATTTACAGCTATCGTAAAACTTAATAATTTCGTCTTTCCTTTTAACAATCTCCGCAAAGTCATCAATATATTCATACGGATATTTATAGTTGAATATTCTGCTTATTTTCTCACCGTTCGGCGCTTTCAATCTTGTAACACCGCCACCGCCCAATGCAAATACGGAATGACTTTCCTCCATCATAAAGATATTGTAAAGACATTCCTTATCGGGCTTTGAATAGCCTGTGTTTTCAAGGTTTCCGAGTGATTTTGCCTGTCGGTACATATAGTACGGGAAATATCCGTTGTCTGTCAATGTTGAATAGGCATAGTCGAGCATGCCGCCTGCAAGATTGCTCTTTTCGGTATCAACCTGTCCCGAAGTTGTTCCCATAACCGATGAACGCTTTAATGCGAGTGTGTGAACGGTTATGTTCTCCGCCGAGAAGCCCAAAGCTTTGTCAAGTGACGAGCAAAAGCCGTCTAAAGTATCATTCGGCAAGCCTGCAATCAAGTCTGCATTGATATTGTCAAAGCCCTCTTCTCTTGCAATATAAAATGCGTTTTCAGCCATCTGCGCCGTATGCTTTCTGCCGATGACCTCCAAAATTTTATCGTCAAAGGTCTGCGGATTTATGCTGATTCTTGAAACTCCGCCGTTTTTCATAACCTTGAATTTTTCTCTTGTGAGCGTATCCGGTCTGCCCGCTTCGATTGTGTATTCACGAACGGTTGATAAATCGAAATTATCGGAAATTGCATCGATCACATATTTTAATTCGTCCGCTTCGAGCGTAGTTGGTGTGCCTCCGCCGTAATAAACGCTTTCAAGTCTTAAGCCGAGGCTTTTTGCGATTTTACCCGTTAGCTCAATTTCCTTTTTAAGACAATCGAGATAATCCGGCATAAGCTTTTTAATGAGCGAGCTTGTCATTGCGTGCGATACAAACGAGCAATAACTGCACCTCGTCGGGCAAAACGGAATTGAAACATAGAGGCTGAAAGACTCGGGCCTTGAAAGTGAAATGATTTTCTCCTCCGTGTTCGCAACGCTGTCTGCAAGAGCCGTCTTTTCTTTCGTGACAAGGTAATTGTTCATAAAAATTTCCTTGCCCTTTTCGCCGCCGTGAGCCGCCTTGAGATTTCTCAAAAGCTTTGAGGGACGAATCCCCGTGAGTATACCCCATTTAGGCGTATAGCCTGTAATTTTAACAAGCGCACGAAACATCATTTGCGCCATGAGAAGTTCGCCGTCGGAAACACCCGAAAGGCTGTTTTTTTCGCTGTAAAGCACGCTTCCCGCTTCGTCGGTAAAGACAACTCTGACCTCGCTGTCGGTAAACTCCGTAAGCAAAAGAGCCTCTCCGTCCTTGAAGCTGTCACCGATTACAACGGTAATTTTCTCATTCGGATAAAACACCCTTGTAAGCTTTTCCGCTTCGTATTGAAATTTATGATTTTTAATTCCGAGTATCATACAATTCTCCGCAAATATCTGTTGTGCGTTCGCTCATAGTCAAGCGTGGTTGAACGGTTGTGACCGGGATAAACTTTATAATCTCCGTCAAGCCCCGCTATCTTTTTAAGTGATGAAATAAGCATAAAATCATCACCGCCGATAAGGTCTGTTCTGCCTGCCGTAAGTGAAAACAGAGTGTCGCCCGTAAAAATCGTTCTTTCGCTTTCGATTATATAGCAAGCTCCGCCGGGTGTATGACCCGGGGTGTGCATAACCTTGATTTTCGTCTCGCCGAGCATAATTTCATCGCCGTCCTGAAGCAATCTGTCTGCCGTAACGCTTTTCTGCTCACAGCCTCCCCATTCGGCAAGGCTTCTTTTCGGATTTGAAAGACATTCGGAATCGAGCTTATGTATCATAACCTCGGCATTGGTGTATTCTTTCAAATCGTGTACACCTAAAATATGGTCAAAGTGTCCGTGCGTGAGCAGTATATATTTAACATTCTTGCCGTCAAGCTCTTTTTTAAGCGCCTCGTTAAAATCGCCTGCGTCAATGACGGCGCATTCATTTGTCGCAACGTCCGTTAAAATATATGTGTTTGCGCTGACAGGACCTAACGGGATTGATTTTACGGTAATTGCCATTTTATTTTCTCCAAATCTCCGTATCGTAAAGTATTGTTACAGGGCCGTTGTTGAGAAGCGATACCTCCATATGCGCTCCGAACACGCCCTTTTCAACCTTACGCACTCCGTTTTCAAGAAGCTTCGAGCAGTAGTATTCATAGAGCCTGTCAGCCTCGTCGGGAGAAGCGGAATTTATAAACGACGGTCTGTTTCCTTTCCTGACATCGGCACAAAGGGTAAACTGCGATACCGCAAGCACCTCTCCGTCAATATCAAGGATAGACTTGTTCATCTTGTCGTCCTCGTCCGTGAAAATGCGAAGCGAAGCCGTCTTTTTCGCAAGAATTTCAGCGTCAGCCTCCGTGTCGCCGTCCATTACGCCGACAAGTATAAGATAGCCCTCTGAAATTTCACCGACGGTCTTTTCGTCAACGTCAACCCTTGCATTTTTAACTCTCTGAATTACTGCTTTCATATTTTTATTCCTTTATTATATCGAATTTTGACGTTCAACCAAAAGAACGCCGTTTATTTTCTCAATCCTTGCAATTACATTCTTGAGGTGTTCGACATTGTTTACCGTGACGGTCATATTGATAAGCGACCTGCCGTCCTTTGCCTCTCTTGTCGAAAGGTCGTTAATGTTAACCCTCATAGCCGCAATCTGAATTGAAATATCAGCCATAAGTCCTATCCTTGAAAGTGCCGTTATCTGAAGCGCCGCACGGAATTCCTGCTTTGATGAATTGTTCCACGAAGCGTTTACCCATCTCTCCGGCTCGGATGCCTTTGAAATATCCTTCGGCACATTCGGGCAGTCCTTTTTGTGAATTGATATACCGTGGCCTCTTGTGATAAAGCCTATAATGCTGTCGCCCGGCAACGGATTACAGCACTTTGAAAATTTGATGAGCATATCGTCAATACCCTCGACGGTAACGCCCTCTTTGTTTTGAGTGCGCTTTGTCGGAATGGGTTCAATTACCTTTTCCTCGTGCGGCTTGTAATTTTTATTGTAATCGTCCTTGATATACGGCATAAGTCGCATAACGGAAATTCCGCCGAAGCCTATCGAAGCGTATAAATCGTCAACGCTTGCACAGTGCTGATGATGAGCAAGGTTTTCGATAAATCTTGCATATTCCTCGTCGGTCAAACGAATATAGTTCTTCCTAAGCTCTCTTTCAAGCTCCGCCTTACCCTCGGCGATATTCTCGTCTCTGCGCTCATTCTTAAACCAAGAGCGTATCTTATTCCTTGCCGAGCTTGTCTTTGCGACCGAAAGCCAATCCCTCGACGGACCCTTGTTCTGTTGCGGCGAGGTAAGAATTTCCACAATTTCGCCCGTCTTAACCACATAGTCAAGCGGAACAATTCTTCCGTCAACCTTTGCGCCTATCATTCTGTTTCCGACAGCGGTATGAATTGCATACGCAAAGTCGATAACGGTCGAGCCTACGGGTATGCTGATAACGTCGCCCTTAGGAGTAAACACAAACGCTTCCTCGGGTACAAGGTCTGATTTAATTGCCCTTACGATTTCACGAACGTCTCCCGTTTCCTGCTGCTCCTCAAGAAGCTGACGAACCCACGCAAGACGCTCCTCCATATTTGACTTGCCCGAAATTCCGAGCTTGTATTTCCAATGCGCCGCAACACCGTATTCAGCCGTTCTGTGCATTTCCTTTGTTCTTATCTGCACCTCGAACGGAATACCCTCTTTACCGATTACCGTGGTATGAAGCGACTGATACATATTCGGCTTCGGCGTTGAAATATAGTCCTTAAATCTGCCGGGAAGCGGAGTGAACATATCATGGATAACGCCCAGACAGTTGTAGCAGTCCGCAAGGTTATCTACGATAATTCTGATAGCATAAATATCGTAAATCTCGTTAAAGGACTTGTTCTGCATATACATTTTTCTGTAAATGCCGTGAACGGATTTAATTCTTGCGTCAATCCTTGCGTCACCGACGGTTTCGACAATTCTGCTCTTGATTTTCTGCTTCGTGTTCTCAAGGAATTCCGTCCTTGACTCACTCGTTTCGGAAAGCTTTTTTTCAATATCCTCATACGCTATCGGGTCGAGGAAATGAATCGCCAAATCCTCAAGCTCCTCTTTTGCGGTTCGAATACCCAAGCGATGAGCTATCGGCGCATAAATTTCAAGCGTTTCAAGTGCAATATCACGTCTTTTCTGCGGCGCCATAAACTGAAGCGTACGCATATTGTGAAGTCTGTCCGCAAGCTTTATGATGATTACTCTTATATCGTGCGACATGGCAAGCAGCATTTTTCTGATATTCTCCGCCTGTTGCTCCTCTTTTGTCGAAAGCGGAACTCTGCCGAGCTTTGTAACGCCGTCAACAAGGCTTGCAATTTCCTTGCCGAACTCTCTTTCAAGCCCCACAAGCTCAATATCGGTGTCCTCAACCGTGTCGTGCAAAATCGCCGCCGCAACGGACTGTGCGTCCATTCCGAAGTCCAAAAGGATATTTGAAACAGCTATCGGATGGATAATATACGGCTGACCCGAATATCTCAGCTGTGCCTTGTGAGCGTCTGCGGCAAGTCGGTATGCCTTTTCAATGATTGCAAGCTCCTGCGCCGAGAACACAGCCTTACAACGGTCATAAAGCTCCTTATAAAGCTCATCCGGTGTCTTTTCTGTCGTTTTATTCTGTGTCATACGCTCATCTCCCCTTGTGTAAGTCTTTTAAGTATCGACGAGGAAGCAAGATCTACCCTTTCGGCAGCCTGTGAAAGACTGAGCCTTGAGGAATCGCCCTCTACAAGACCAAGCTCCTCTAAAACGTCCATTGTAACGAGCACCCTTCCCGCATATTTGCACGGGCATTTAGCTCTGTGGCAAAAAGCCTCGGTGTCACGAAGGACGGATTTTTTTGCCCTGAAAAATTTATAGCAGCTCGCAAAAAACGCTCTGTCGGGCGTTAAAAGCTTTAGCTCATTTTCGGTCAGGGCTGTGTTTTCCTTGAATTTTTCGTATATTCTGCGTGATGCGTTCAGCGTATCAAAATCCGTGTCCGCAAAGCCTATGTCCGCAATTCTGACAGACGGTCTTACTTCGCCCTTGTACTCGTTTTTATCGACCCTGAACGCTATATTTACAACGTCGCCCGCCTCATACTGAAAATCCTCCAAGGTCTGCGAAAACATAACCGCAGCGATTTCCCTTGCGTCCTTTTCGAAGCTTATGCGAAGATGCTTTCCCTCGCCTACGGGTCTTACCGATTTCAAAACGACATTTTTCATCAAGAAACATGGCTGCGGATTGCTTGCACCGAACGGCTCAAACATCGAAAGCACGTCAAGAAGCTCATTCGATATAAACGACGGGTTTATTTTAAGGTCAATTTTAAGCTCGGGATACGGCATCGAGGTCTTATACGCATACTCGCCGAGCTTTAGACGAAATTCATCTATTTTGCTTTTGTCAATTCCAAAGCCTGCGGCAAGAGTGTGTCCGCCGAAGTGTGTAAGCATATCGCCGACCGACGAAAGTGCGTCATAAATCGAAAAGCCCTCAATACTTCTGCATGAGCCCTTTCCCGTTTCACCGTCGGTTGAAATTACGATAGCGGGCTTTCCGTATTTTGTCACAAGCCTTGAAGCGACAATTCCGATTACTCCCTGATGCCAATTTTCGCCCGATACAACGATAATCGGTGCATATTTTATACGGTCGTCCGACTCGATTATTTCAATCGCCCTTGCGGAGGTCTCGCTCTCGATTGCCTGACGTTCCCTATTTGCCGAGTCAATCTCCTGCGCCATAGCCATTGCTTTTTCGGAATCATCGCATAAGAGCAATTCTACCGCCGTTTTTGCCGATTTCATTCTGCCTGCGGCGTTTATCCTCGGTGCTATTCCGAAAGCCACGGAATTTGCGTTAAACACTCTTTTATCCGTTCCCGAAACAGCCTTTAACGCCTCAATACCATAGCGGTGTGAATTTCTTATCTTATCAATTCCCTTTTTAACGATTACCCTGTTTTCATCGATTACGGGAACAACGTCCGCCAACGTGCCGATAGCCGCAAGGTCGGAATATTGTTCATATATCGTGTCGCTGTCGCCCTCAAGAGCGCAAACGAGCTTGAAAACCACGCCGACGCCTGCGTATTCACGGAAATCGCATTCGCTGTCCGTGCGATGAGGATTTACAACAGCAACAGCCTCGGGAAGAACATCGCCTACTTTATGGTGGTCTGTTATTACAACATCAACACCCAATTCATTTGCAAGCTTCACTTGCTCAACTGCCGAAATTCCGTTATCGACGGTTATAATGAGCTTTGTGCCGTTCTCGGCAAATTCCCTTACAGCCTGCGACGAAATTCCGTAGCCCTCCGATACTCTGTCGGGGATATAATAATCGACATCTGCGCCCTGCTCTCTCAAATACAGGTACAAAAGCGTTGTCGAGGTAACGCCGTCAGCGTCATAGTCGCCGAAAATTGTAATTTTTTCGCCCGTATCGACAGCGCAGCCTATACGCTCGACTGCCTTATCCATATCGACAATTTCAAACGGGTCCCTGAAAAGCCCGTCGGCAAAAAGGAAGCTCTCAATTTCCTGCGAGTCTGTCATCTCCCTCGACGCAAGAAGCAAAGCCGCCAACGGCTCAAGGCTGAATTCCTCAGCAATCACCGCAGCAGAGTCCTTGTCGGTATTTGCAATTTTCCACCGATATTTAGACAAGTCCTTACGCCTCCGAGAGATAATCTTTTAACCTTTTTATTTTAACATTTTAATTATATTCTTTCAACATTATTTTGGGATTATTTTTTCAATTGACACAAATGTCATTTAATAGTAAAATGTTTTATATATGGGAAATTAGATTAAATTTAGGGGGAAGCAGCTTGAAAACCAAAAAGCCGAGGAAGCTCGGCACTAAAAGGTTTGGTAAGAGAAACACTGCGTATCTTCTTGCCGACATTATCATTGTAAACCTTGTTTACTTTTTTACCACAACTACATATTGGATTTTCCGCACCGACGCAGCCCTGATAAGGCAGCTGGCGTTGAGAATACCTTATGTTACGCTCGTTTACATTTTGTGCTATGCAATATTCAGAGTTTATCAAACGGCTTGGAGATATGCGGGTCTTGCCGATATGGGAAAATACTTTATTTCAGCCGGAGTCGGAACCTGCGGAGTGTGGGTATGCGACTATATACTTATGAAAACAAACAAGCATTTAATCGCAAACGGCACAGCAAGCACGCTTTACTTTAACGTGCTGCCGAAAACCGTGTACCTTGACAGCCTGCTGATTATTATCCTGTGTTGTCTTACAATAAGATTAGCCTCACGCTCATATCTTATGTTTAAGCATGAGCGCAACAGGAAAATGCACCTTGCCGAAATGAAACAGATACTTATTATCGGTGCAGGAGAGGCAGGCACAAGCCTTATAAGAGATTTTGAAAACAACTCCTATAAGTTCGGCAATCCTGCGGCTCTTATTGATGACGACAAGTCGAAAATCGGACTTTTGGTCAACAGCGTACCCGTTGTCGGCAACTGCGACGACATTGAAAGAGTATGCGCAGATTATTCGATTGATGAAATAATTTTCTGTATCCCGTCAATCACGGACGACAGGAAGCGTGAAATCCTCAACGGGGCTGTTAAAACAGGTATTCCCGTTAAAATCGCACCTGATATTGCTGACCTTGAAAATTCAAGAATTTCATATAAGGAAATGCGTTCGGTTGACATTCTCGACCTGCTGTCCCGTCCGGAAATCAAATTAAATCCCGATGTTTGTAAATATGTTACCGACAAAACCGTTCTTGTTACGGGCGGCGGCGGAAGCATCGGCTCGGAATTGTGCAGACAGATTGCACGCTATAATCCCGAGAGGATTGTTATTTTCGACATCTACGAAAACAATGCCTATGCGCTTAAAAATTCCCTTGACCTTCACTATTTCGGCAATCCTAAGATTGAAATACGTGTCGGCTCGGTAAGGGAATATTCAAGGCTTAAAGAAATTTTCGAGGAATTTCATCCGTCGTCTGTTTTCCATGCGGCAGCTCACAAGCACGTTCCGCTTATGGAGGACAGCCCTTATGAAGCAATTAAGAACAATGTTCTCGGTACATATAACACCGCAAAATGCGCAAACGAATACGGCGTTGACAACTTCGTTCTTCTTTCAACGGACAAGGCTGTTAATCCGACAAACGTTATGGGCGCTACAAAGAGATGCTGTGAGCTTATAATTCAGCACTTCTCCAAAATATCAACTCATACGAAATTTGCGGCTGTTCGTTTCGGCAACGTTCTCGGCTCGAACGGAAGCGTTATTCCGCTTTTCAAGGAGCAGCTCAAAAAGGGCGGACCGCTTACGGTTACTCACCCCGATATTACAAGGTACTTTATGACGATTCCCGAGGCGGCGCAGCTTGTTGTTCAGGCAGGCGGACTTGCAAAGGGCGGAGAAATTTTCGTGCTTGATATGGGAGAGCCTGTTAAAATCGTTTCGCTTGCGGAAAAGCTTATCAAGCTCTCGGGCTTTGAGCCGTATGTTGATATTGACATTCAGTTCACGGGACTTCGTCCGGGCGAAAAGCTCTATGAGGAGCTTATCCTGCCGAGTGAAAAGGACGGTATGAGAAAAACCGAAAACAACAAAATTTTCATTACCGCACCCACCGATTTTGACGACAATGTTCTCCTTGAGCACATAAACTCAATCCCGACAATGAGCCCGTCAAAGGCAAGAGATTTCTTAAAGGAGCTTGTTCCGAATTTCAAGGAAGATTAAATTACATCAAAACAAAAACGTCCGTTTGAGGTCTATGCTTCAAACGGACGTTTATTTATTCTGTTTTTATTTATTCTCTCTTTGCTTTTTGAAATACTTGAACATTGACGATATATGGATTTTCATAAGTCTGAGGTTTTTGGAGCTTCCGCCCTCCCAATTATGAACAACGCTCGCCCTCGGATAAAACATAATTTTTCCGTACTTTGAAAGTCTTTCGGTCAAGTCAACATCCTCAAGATACATAAAGAAGCGTTCGTCGAAGCCGCCTGTTTTTCTGAAATATTCCGTTCTCATAACCATAAAGCAACCCGTGCAGAATTCAATCTGCGTCGGCTCGGTCATAGACGTATTTTTCATTGTGTACTCGTCTCTTATCGGCTCAAGAGCCTTAACATAGCGTGAAAGCCTGCCCAAAAGCATATATTTGAAGGTCGGCTTACGCTTAGGAAGGTACTGCTGTGTGCCGTCCGGATTGAGAATTTTCGGCGTTACAAGGGCAACGTCCTTATTCGCTTTAAGATAGTTTACCAATTCCGACAAAACGTCGCTTCTAAGCTCAATATCGGGGTTTAACACGGCGTGAAATTCAGAGCTTGCACCGAGCATTTTATTGTGTCCGAAGCCGAAGCCTCTGTTTTCGCCCGTCTCGATAAGCTTGACCGTCGGAAAATTGCTTTTAATATATTCGACCGTTCCGTCCTCGGATGCGTTATCGACAACGGTTATTTCATAATCAACCGCCCTTGTATATTTGAGCACGCTTTTCAAAAGCCTGCCGATTTCGTCCTTGTTGTTATAGGTTACAACGGAAATTGAAAGCTCCGCCATCACGCACCTCCTTACTTAGAGCGTAAACGCCCGATAAAATTGATATTTACAAATCTTTTTGCAATGACAAGCGCGCCGATAAGCTTATTTTTCAATCCGCCCGCCTGCCTGCAAAACAGAGAATAGTCCTTTTTGAAAACGGCAAATCTGCGTCTTGCCGCCTTAATATCGCTGAAGTCATTAGCTGAAAAGTCCTGTTTTAACTCGATGCTTTTCGCCGCTGCGATTTTCCTTTTTTGCTTTTTCATATCCGATAAAAACTTGTGGTCGATAAAATCAAGAAAATAATTTTCGTCATACCGATAAGCTTTGAACACTTCCGTTTTAACCGCCATACCGCTGTTTATACCGGAAATATTTTCCTCGTTCAATTCCTCAAGGCTTGAAATTGCAGAAACCGAAACACCGCTGATTTTGCACGGAGACATATAGCCGTTGCCGTCAAAAACACACGGTAAAAGAATATCTGCGCCTGTTTTTTCAATTTCCTTTTCCATAAGGGTAAAGTAATTTTCGGGAACAGCCGTGTCGTCGTCAAAAAAACAGATATAGCCGTCCCTGCCGTCAAGATTCTCAATCGCCTTATTATAAGCTTTTGAAAGTCCGACATTTCCGCCCATTGAGAGAATATGCACCCTGTCGCTTTCAAAGGCCGAATTTTTCATATCCTTTGTACTGTTGTCGCAGACAAAAATCTCAACGCCCGTGTGCTTCAAGGTGGAAAACGAAAGGCTGTCCTCAAGCTTTCTGTTGTAAATTACCATTACGGCAAAAAAATTGGTACTCATAATTATCTCTTTAAGAGTGCAGAAACCATCTGCAACCTCCATTTAATCATATTCAATATGCTTGAATGTTTGTCCGACGATACATTTCCGCCGTGCCGTCTGTAAAGGATAAGAGGTTCGTCGATAAGCGCAATTTTCCCGTGACGCTCACACATTAAGCCTATCCATTGGTCGTGCATGGGTATATTTTCGGGTATCGGCAAAAGATACTCGCAGCACGACCTTCTAAACGCCATACAACAACCTATATAGGTGTTTTTTATAAGGTTTTTAACAATTCCCGCACCCGATTTTCTCTGCTCGAAGAAAGAGCTTTCAATCGTGTTAAGCTCGCTGTCAACAATTTTAGCGTCGTGCATAACAAGTACGGTTTCGGGGTTTTCAAACTCTTTTTTTACCCTTTCGACCTTGCCGTCAAGCCAAACATCATCCTGATCGCAAAGGAAAATAATATCATTTTTGCAATGCTCAATCGCATTTTCAAAATTCTTTATAACTCCCCTGCCCACTCCGTCAAACAGCTTGACTCTTCGGTCTTTTTCCGAAATAAAACAAATCATTTCCCTTGTACCGTCGGTTGAGGGGTCAAGGGAAATGACAATTTCATCTTCGGCGGACAGTTGCGATAATATTGAATTTATTTGTTCTTCGATAAATTCCTTACCGTTATATGCGGCAAGTGCAACTGATACCGTCATAATTAAAACACATTCTTTTCAGAAAACTCTTTGAACGACTGATGAACCTTATCCTTCTCGGAAAGGAGAATTTCCATATCATCGCTTATCGGCCACTCAATGCCGATATCAGGATCGTTCCACATAAGACCTGCCTCATGTGAGGGGTCATAATATCTTGTGCATTTGTAAACAAACTCTGCCTCATCCGAAAGAACGAGGAAGCCGTGAGCAAAGCCCTCCGGAATGTAGAACTGCTTTTTGTTTTCAGCCGAAAGAACAACGCCGTACCACTTACCGAAGGTCTCGCTGTCCTGTCTCAGGTCAACGGCAACATCAAAAACCTCACCGCTTACAACTCTTACGAGCTTGCCCTGTGAGTTCTGAGTCTGGAAATGGAGTCCTCTGAGAACACCTTTCTTTGACTTTGACTGATTATCCTGCACAAAAACCATATCAAGTCCCGCTTCCTTGAAAGCCTCATACTGATATGTTTCCATAAAGTAGCCTCTGTTATCGCCGAAAATGGTAGGCTCGATAACATAAACATCTTTTATCGGAGTTTTGATAAAATTAAATTTTCCCATTATTTATCACCGTACATCTTTTTATAATAATCCTGATAAGCACCGCTTGTAACATTCTTAACCCAATCCATATTGTCAAGATACCATTTGAGCGTCTTTTTAATGCCAACCTCAAATGTTGTTTCGGGATACCAGCCGAGTGCGTCCTTAATCTTGGTCGGATCAATGCCGTAACGACGGTCGTGTCCCTTACGGTCTGTAACATACTTAATCATATGCTCGCCAACCTCAGAGTCAACATTTTCCTTGATATATTCGATAATTGTCTTAACGATAAAGATATTCGGTCTTTCGTTGTGACCGCCGACATTGTAAACCTCACCGTCAACGCCGTCTCTGATAACCATATCAATAGCCTTGCAGTGATCCTCAACATAAAGCCAGTCACGAACCTGCATACCGTCACCGTAAACGGGAAGATCCTTATGAGCAAGAGTATTGTTCATAATAAGCGGAATGAGCTTCTCGGGGAACTGATAGGGGCCGTAGTTGTTTGAGCAACGAGTAATGTTGATCGGGAATTTGTAAGTATCGTGGAAAGCCTTTACGAACATATCCGCAGAAGCCTTACTTGATGAATAGGGGCTGTGAGGATCAAGCGGAGTTGTCTCCATAAAGAAGCCCTCTGCACCGAGCGTACCGTAAACCTCGTCGGTTGAAACCTGAAGATACTTAACGCCGTCCTTGTACTCGTCGTCGCCTGTCTGCCAAGCAACCTTAGCGCACTGAAGCATATTTACTGTACCGAGTACATTTGTCTCAACGAAAATCTCGGGATTTGTGATACTTCTGTCAACATGGCTCTCAGCGGCAAAGTTAACAACATAGTCAACATCATTCTCTTTGAAAATCTTTGAAATAGCCTCTCTGTCGCAAATGTCAGCCTGAACAAAAGAGTAGTTGGGGTTGTTCTCAACGCTCTTGAGGTTTTCAAGGTTGCCTGCGTATGTGAGCTTGTCAACATTGATGATTTTAACATCATCATACTTATTGAGCATATAGATTACAAAGTTTGAACCGATAAATCCGGCACCGCCGGTTACAAGATAAGTTTTCATGAATTTTTCTCCATTTCGTCTAATTTAATAATATACTCTTGAAGCGCCGTATCCCAATCACGCATTTCATTGCCGACGGTACATTCAAGCATAAGATTTCTCAATGATGAATAAGCAGGTCTCGGTGCTGCCGACGGATATTTTGCCGAGTATTCCTCGGAAGTGCATTTTGCGACTGTTCCCTTGCAACCCGAAAGCTCCATAATTCTTGCCGCAAAATCAGCCCAACTGCATTCACCCTCGCCTGTGCAATGATAAACTCCGTACTCCTCTGTAAGAGCGAGCTTGAGGATATGATATGCAAGGTCATTTGCGTTTGTGGGGTTACCTCTCTGGTCATCAACTACCGTTGTAACATCGTTCATATTGCCGAGTCTTCTCATAGTCTTGACAAAGTTCTTGCCGATAAGACCGTAGAGCCAAGCTGTTCTCAAAATGAAATATCTTGAGCACTGCTCGCTGACATACTTTTCGCCGAGCAATTTACTTTTACCGTAAACGGTGTTCGGACCAACCTCGTCCCACTCACATCTCGGAGTATTTCCGTCGCCTCTGAAAACATAGTCGGTTGAAACATGAACGAATTTTGCGCCGTATTTTTCACTTGCAACAGCAAGATTTCTCGGGCCTATCGCATTGACCTTCATCGCAGCTTCAAAATTAGTTTCGCAGCCGTCAACATTGGTCATTGCCGCACAGTTGATAATAACATCGGGCTTTTCCCTCTCGACCAAATCACTTACAGCCGCAGCGTCGGTAATATCAAGATTTTCAACATCAAGCGCGACAACCTCACAATTTTTATAAGCGTCGCTTATCTTGCCGATACCCGCTTCGCCCGTTTTAAGCATTTGCGAAAGCTCGTTGCCCAACTGACCGTGCGAACCCGTAATCAGTATTTTCATATTTTATATTCCTCCCGAAATAGACCTTAATCAGTCTGTTTCCTTTCCTGCAAGCTTATAAAGATACTGACCGTATTCGGTAGTTTTAAGCTTATCAGCCTGCGAAAGAAGCTGTTCCTTATTTATAAAGCCGTTGTTGTAAGCAATCTCCTCAAGGCAAGCGACATAAAGTCCCTGTCTTGTCTGAACAGCCTCAATAAAGTTAGCGGCGTCAAGCATTGCTCTGTGAGTACCTGTATCAAGCCAAGCCATACCTCTGCCGAAGAGCTCAACCTTCAAGGTGCCTCTTCTCAAATATTCGTTGTTAATCGAAGTAATTTCGATTTCGCCTCTTGCCGAAGGCTTAACGTTCTTTGCGATTTCAATTACATCATTATCATAGAAATAGAGTCCCGGAACGGCGTAGTTTGACTTCGGATGCTCGGGCTTCTCCTCGATTGAAAGAACATTCCAATCCTTATCATATTCAACAACGCCGAATGCTGTGGGGTTGCTTACATGATAACCGAAAATTGTAGCGCCGGACTCTCTTGAGCTTGCTCTTGCAAGTCTTTCGGAAAAGCCGTAGCCGTAGAATATATTGTCACCGAGAACAAGGCATACGCTGTCGTCACCGATAAACTCCTCACCGATTATAAACGCATCGGCAAGTCCTCTCGGCTTTTCCTGAACGGCATACTCGATATGCATACCAAGCTGTGAGCCGTCACCGAAAAGTTCCTTATAGCAAGGAAGATCACGGGGTGTTGAAATAATAAGAACATCCTTAATCTTAGCAAGCATAAGAGTTGACAACGGATAATAGATCATCGGTTTGTCATATACTGTCAAAATCTGCTTTGACACCGCAAGAGTTGACGGATAGAGCCTTGTGCCTGCACCGCCTGCAAGAATAATACCTTTCATATTCTTTCCTCCAAAAATATTGTTTAATATATTGTTGTTTATGCTGCATCACCGATTGACTCGGGACTTGAGGTCTCGGGGATCGGTTTTGTTGTGGTTTCGGGTGCAGGCGCCTGCGTCACGGTAACCGGAGAGGTTGTGATAACAGGCTTCTGCGTTGCCGGTTCGGTATTGTCCTCCGAAGCGGGCTTAGTTGTGGTAACAGCCTTCTTTGTAGTTGTCGGAGCCTTTGTGGCAGGCTCATTTTTAGACTGCTTCTTTGTTGTTCTATCTGACTCGGGTATCGGCTCACCGTAAAGGAACATATGAATTCTCTCGGAAGCGGCGGCAAGGTCATATCTCCAAACCCATGCCCCCTCATATATTCCGCCGATTGCCTTATCGGGTTCGCCCGGGACAGTCAAGGTTTCAATCGTAACATCCTCATTGATAAGCGGAACAAGGCTCATAACCTCACTGAATGAAACGGAGGTTTCACAAAGTGACATCATTGTCTTAACAACCTCGGCATACTTTGCGGGGCTTACCTTTCTCGCTTGAGCCAAAAGAGCGTTTATAACCATCTTTTGTCTGTTTGAACGAGCGTCATCGGAATCGTGCTTACGAAGTCGGCAGAAAATAACCGCCTGATCACCGTCAAGATGAACCTGACCGTAATTTTTGACAAGCGCCGCACCTCGCTGTGCATTGGGATCCCCGTAAAGAGCCTCCTGATTTATCTGATTCATTTCAGACTCGGTAATTTCAATGTCTATACCGCCGAGAATGTTTATGGCATCTGCGAGCTTATGCATATTTATTGTCGCATAATCGGTAATATTCATATTGAAATTTTCGTTTATAGTCTTAATTGCAAGCGGTGCTCCGCCGAATGAATAAGCGTGTGTAATCTTCTGATTTTTATGACCGTCTATCGCAACATAGCTGTCTCTCAAGATAGAAACGAGCTTGACGCTCTTGTTCTTTGCGTCAATGCTGACAATCATAATCGTGTCGCTCAATCCCTTAAAGGAGTCGGCATCTCTTGTATCAACACCGAAAACCGCAACATTGAACACGTCTGTTTTACCGTATTTGTTTTCGATTTCGTCGGAAACGCCCAAATCCTCCCTGCTTATATCAGTTGTAAAACCGTTGTATATACCGTAAACCGTAACAAGAGCGATAAGGGCTAACAAAACTACAACCAACGCAACAATAATGACGACTCTCTGCCATTTTTTGAGAGCCATCCATTTTTGTTTGAGCTTCGAGTCCTTTTTAGGCTTTTTATCTTTACCCTTTTTCGACTTCTTCTTTTCGGTTTTATTATCATTTGCTTCGGCAACAAACTCTATATCTTCAAAATCTCTCTTGTTGTCTGACATCTACATACCTCACATATTAAAACACGCAAAAGCGCACACAATAAATCTATTCTATTAATTTGGATTATACTATAATTTACGCCGTGTGTCAATGAAAATACAGTAGCTTCTAAGTGTATTTTGGCGAATACCGTACTTCTGTTGTATCCGATTTTTACCACAGTGAAAATATTTTCGGCAAAAATAAAAAAAAGCGACAGTTTCCCGTCGCTTTAGAAATATACTCAGAAAGGAAGATAGCCCATTGATGAGTTTGTAACAAGTACGGCAATATATCCTACATAAACACAAACCATCAAAGCGCCCTGCCAACGGTTGAGCTTTTTGGTAATGATTGTCGGTACAATCGCAATAAATGCAACCGCAAGGCATACGAAAACATCAAGATAAGCAGACTGCTTACCGATTTCAAGTGTTCCGTTTGAAATAAATGCACATACGGGAAGAATGAGCGTAATATCAATTATATTTGCACCGATAATGTTACCGATTGAAAGCTCGGACTGCTTCTTCGCAATAGCGGTAATCGTTGTAACGAGTTCGGGAAGTGATGTTCCGACAGCGATAATCGTAACGCCGATAATAGCTTCGGATACGCCGAGTCCTCTTGCGATAATTGTGCCGTCGTCAACGAGCAAATCAGCGCCTACGACAATTCCCAGTGCGCCGAGAACAAACTTAAAGATATTTACAAAAATGCTCTTTCCGTTTACTTCGGGTTTTTCATCATCTTTGCTTTCGCCGAGTGAGCTTTTGCCCTGAAGAATGTTCTCAATCATAAATACGGCAAATATGGTTATCAATATAACGCTCTGCGCGGTTGTAAGGCTGAGATTGTTGATAAACAACGCAAGAGCCGCTACCGCAGCAATCATAAGCGTACCCTTGAACGCAACCTCTTTCCTCTTGACGAGGGCAGGCATACAGAGTATTGAAATACTCATTATAAGACCGATATTCGCAGTAACCGAGCCGACGGCGTTGCCGACAGCCATATCGTTCTGCCCTTTTGCCGCAGCAATTACAGATACTATCATTTCGGGGAGAGTTGTCGCAAAGCTTACTACCGTAGCGCCGATAATAAACTTCGGGATACCCGTAGCCTCTGCAATCCAGGTTGCAGCGTCAACAAAAATATCTCCGCCCTTAACTATAAGAACAAGTCCGATGATAAACATTATTACAACGTAAATCATATTGTCCGAGGGTACAGAGAGCAATGAAGCCAATGCGCTTGATATGTTCATTAAAAACACCGTCTTTTCCTAATTTTATAGCAACCTGACTATTTTAACATAAATATTTTATTAGTCAATACACATTTGAATTTATCGGGCGTGCTTTACATATATATTCCGTTGACAAAACAGAATTATATCGTTATAATTGTATATATTATGGCGTAGTATCGACGGATATTGCCCTGTTTTCATTAAAGGAGCAACGCAATGGGTTACACCAAAGAAGACATTTTAAGAATTGCAGAAGAAAAAGACGTTAGATTTGTCAGACTTCAGTTTATTGATATTTTCGGACAGATAAAAAACGTTGCCATTACAAGAAGCCAGCTTGAAAAGGCTCTCGACAATAAATGTATGTTCGACGGCTCTTCCATAGAAGGCTTTGTAAGAATTAACGAGTCGGATATGTATTTGCGCCCCGACTATGACTCTTTCGTAATTTTGCCGTGGAAGGACAGAACCGCAAGGCTTATTTGCGACGTTTACTGTACCGACGGCGTTACACCGTTCCTCGGCGACCCGAGAAATGTATTGAAAAAGGTTATGAAAGAAGCTGCCGATATGGGCTTTACATTCAATGTAGGTCCCGAGTGCGAATTTTTCCTTTTCCAGCTTGACGACGAGGGAAATCCCACCACTCAGACAGGCGACGTCGCGGGATATTTCGATATGGGTCCTGCCGATCAGGGCGAGCAGTGCAGAAGAGATATTTGTATGTGCCTTGAGGAGATGGGCTTTGAAATCGAGGCTTCCCATCACGAATGTGCACAAGGACAGCACGAAATCGACTTTAAGTTTGACGAGGCTCTTAAAACCGCCGACAATGTAATCACATTCAAGCATGTTGTTAAAACATACGCACGCCGTCACGGACTTCACGCAACCTTTATGCCCAAGCCCGTTTACGGAATTTGCGGCTCGGGTATGCATACGAATATGTCGCTTATGAGGGACGGTAAAAACGCATTTTACGATCCCGACAAGCAGTACGGACTTTCCGATACGGCATTACACTTTATCGCAGGCGTTCTCGCTCACATAAAGGGAATTACAGCGGTTGCAAATCCGCTTATAAACTCATATAAGAGACTTGTTCCCGGCTACGAAGCACCCGTATACATTGCGTGGTCAGCTTCAAACCGTTCAACACTTATCAGAATCCCCACCGCAAGAGGCATGGGCACAAGAGTTGAGCTTCGTTCTCCCGATCCCGCCTGCAATCCCTATCTTGAAATGGCTCTCTGCCTTGCGGCAGGTCTTGACGGCATTAAGAGAGGTCTTATGCCTCCCGAAAGCACCTCAAAGAACATTTATGAAATGACGGCGGAAGAGCTCAAGGCTGACGGAATTGACAATCTTCCCTCAACGCTTGAGGACGCTATGTATGAATTTGCAAGCGACCCGTTTATCAAAAAGGCTCTCGGTGAGCATGTGTACGAAAAGTACCTCGAGGGCAAGCTTCGTGAGTGGAAGCAGTACCAAATGTGCGTAACAGATTGGGAAGTTAAGCGCTATCTTTCGAAGTATTGATGTAGTTGATACATAAACTTAATAACATTAAACGATTAAACGGCATAGTTTCAACTGTGCCGTTTTGTTTTGCCGAAAATTGTATAATAAAAATGACAGCACGGATTGAAAATATATCATACCGTAGGGACAGGGCTCGCTGTCAAGAGTAACATGGTAAACAAGGTGTGTAAGGACATGGTATACAAATTAGAG
>DAVZHW010000008.1:0-69643 GCA_052273625.1 Candidatus Fimenecus sp.
AAGCGTTGAGAATTGTATCAACATCGCCCGAAGCAGAACCGTTAAGGTATCTGCAAAGCATAATGCAAATCTGCTCTCTTGAAATGAATGTGCCTACGCCGAAATTGTCTGCCGAGAAGCCGTTTGCAACGCCTGTGTCCTTTGCCCATGCAACCGCAGCGGAATAATATGCGTCTGACGAAACGTCCGAGAAGCCGCCGTTCTGTCCCTCATAAGCCGAAAGGTCTGCGCCTGCAATTCTTGCAAGAATAAGCACGAAGTCCTGTCTTTGAATGTTGTTCGAGGGTCCGAAAGTGCCGTTTGAATAGCCTGTTATATAGCCTCTTTCGAAGTTATATTTAACTGCATCATAGTACCAATCTCCGCTTCTGACATCGGGGAATGACATTGTGGGAAGATTAACATCAACAGCACATTCTGCTGAATATTCAATTCCGTTTACTGTGATTGTTGCTGTAATTGTAGCAGTACCTGCACCCTTTGCGGTTACAACGCCGTTTTCAACTGCTGCAACGCTGTCATTGCTTGATTTCCAAACGATTTCGCTGTCGCTCGGAACAGCTGTTGCTGTCAAGGTCTTTGTTGCACCTGCACGGTCAAATGACAAGCTGCTCTCTGAAAGTGAAATGCTCGGGGTCTTGATTTCAACATCAAAGGTTGTTGTCATACCGTCATAAGCAAGAGTAACTGTGTTTTTGCCTGCAACGGACGAGTCAAAGCCCGTTATAGTAAATTTTGCGTTAATTGCATCCTCTGAGCCGTCGTTATTTACATAGCTGACTACGATACCCGTCGGGTCAAATGCGTCTCCGATAAAATATGTTGCCTTGTCAGGTAGCTTTGAAACCTTAATTGACTCGGGACTTACAAACGCAAAACCATTCTCTTCCGCATACGCTTGCGCAGCAGAGCCGGATTTACCTACAATTGTAAATCCTTCAATTGCTACTTCTTTATTTGTATCATAATCCATATAATAGCCAACGGCATGCTCGTTAATATTTGTTACTGTATCAGGGATATAAATACGCTTTAGCGAGGTGCAATTCTCAAAAGCCCTTTTGTCTATACTTGTTACGCTGTCGGGAATTATAAACACTTTGCTTTCCTTCAAAGTAGGATATTTTAACAGTTCTGTTTTATCCTTGTTATAAAGCACACCGTCTACAGAGCTATAATTTTCATTGTTTTCATCAACATTGATTTTTTCAAAATCCGTCTCCGAGAAGAAACCATATATGTCGAAGTTAAGATCCTCAGATTCAATGGTTGTTACCGTAGCCGGAATTGTTATTTCATTAAGATAGCCGCAAGCAACGAAAGCTAAAGCAGAAATATTTGTTACATTGCTTGGAATTTGATATGCTTTTTTTCTATAGCAAGGGACTTTAACCAATGTAGTTTTATCCTTAGTGTAAACAACGCCGTCTTCTGTGCAGAAATCGGGATCATCATAAAGGATATTTACTGATTCGCAATAAAGACCAAATTGTTTTATTCCCAATTCGCCTACCGCCGCATTTAGATTTACCTCTCTATGAGCCTCAATTTCTCCTCCCGTTGCTCCTACCAAGAAACGTTCATATCCCAGTAAGATTTCAGATGTATTTCCCTCATTAAGTTCACAATTAACCGTAAGAGTATCTATCTTAACCGGATTGTTAGAAACATCATTAGCGATAGCTTTCAAGTTCTTTGGGAAAACCAATTCTTTAACTGCCTTGCAGTCGTTAAACGCTTCGCTTGCTATTTCTTCGACGCTGTCGGGAGTGATGCAGCTTTCATCCGCACCTCTGCCGGCAGGATATCTTATCAATATTGTTTTATCCTTATTGTAAAGAATACCGTCTATCGAGCAATAATTTTGATTGCCTTCCGCAACATCAATTCTCTTTAAGCTTGCGCAACCAAAAAAAGCCTCTTCGCCTATACTTGTTACACCGTTTCCGATTGTTACGCTTTCAAGCGAGGTGCAATCGTAAAAAGCACAATCGCCAATGCTTGTTACGCTGTCGGAAATGTTTACGCTTGTAAGCGAGGTGCAATTCCCAAAAGCATTCCAACCTATTTCCGTTACACCGTTTCCGATTGTTACGCTTTCAAGCGAGGTGCAATTCAAAAAAGCCTCTTCGCCTATACTTGTTACACCGTTTCCGATTGTTACGCTTTCAAGCGAGGTGCAATCTCCAAAAGCAGCATCGCCTATACTTGTTACACTGTCAGGAATTGTTACGCTTGTAAGCGAGGTACAATTATTAAAAGCATAACCGCCTATACTTGTTACCCCGTTTTCGATTGTTACGCTTTCAAGCAAGGTGCAATTCCAAAAAGCAGCATCACCAATGCTTGTTACTCCGTTTTCAATTACAACCTTTGTAATTGAAGTTCTCCATGGAGCTACATTATTATATTTATAATCTGCCATCTTTCCGTTACCGCTGATTGTGAGCACACCATCACTGTCAAGAGTCCATGTGCACTCTCCGGTTGTGCCGCTTCGAACAACATCAGCCGCAAATGATTCAACCGCCATAAGCGGCACGCTTGTTATTATCATCAAGACCGACAATAACAACGAAATGATTTTCCTTGACTTTTTCATTTTATCCTCCTAAACAACAAATATTTTTACACATAATAGCTAAAAATTTATAAAATAATTTAATTATTATGTGTATTTATTCTTATTGATACTGCTAAATTTTATAATACTGCTAAATGATCATTTTGTCAATGAAATTGTTTTTCTGTACAGAATACATATTATCATTTTTTTGGCAGATAACAGTACAATAAACTAAAAATATTCTCCGCCACCCTTTTATCATATTTTCACATTTACGATACTATGTATATACGCATACGGAACTTGCGTGAGGACAGCGACTGCACGCAAACACAAATGGCAAAAATCTTGAATTGTTCGCAGCAGGTTTACAGCAATTATGAGCTTGGGCAACGGGATATTCCGACTGATATACTTATAAAGCTTTCCAAGTATTATAATGTATCGACCGACTATCTGCTCGGACTTACAGATAAAAAAGAGAGAAATATTTAACCCACCGTAGTCCTAAAACGACGGTGGGTTTTGTTATAGCTTATTCGTTAGTTCTTTTATTCTTTCAAAAGGTCCTTGTAGAGCTTAATATACTCATTTGCCGACTTGCCCCATGAATAATCACATTCCATAGCACGCTTAACGAGTATCTTCCAGCCCTTTTTGTTCTGATAGCCGTCAATCGCTCTGTGGATGGTATGGAGCATATCATGTGCATTGTAATTTGAGAATACAAAGCCGTTGCCCTCTCCGTCGCCCGAGTCCTGAATGCTGTCACGAAGTCCGCCTGTTTCACGAACAATCGGAACAGAGCCGTAACGAAGCGCAATCATCTGCGAAAGACCGCAAGGTTCAGACTGCGACGGCATAAGGAACATATCCGTGCCTGCATATACCTTCTTTGAAAGCGGAGGATTAAAGCCGAGATTGATTGCAACCTGATCGGGATGACGGCGAGCTATATCCTTAAAGAATTCCTCGTACTGCCATTCGCCCGAGCCGAGAACCACAACCTGAACGTCGGTTGTGATGATAAGCTCCTCAAGAACAGCCTTTACAAGGTCAAGTCCCTTATGTGAAACAAGCCTTGTTACCATTCCGATAAGCGGAGTATCTGCCTTTTGCGGAAGTCCCATAAGCTCCTGCAACGCTTTTTTGTTTTTCGCCTTGCCCGATGTAAAATCGGACGTCGAATAGGTCTTGAATATATCCTTATCCGTTTCGGGATTGTAAAGGTCAACATCAATGCCGTTGAGTATGCCCGACAATTTCCAGCTTCTCTCATTGAGTATCGGATCAAGTCCGTGCGAGTACCACGGGTCAAGAATTTCATTTGCATAAGACGGGCTTACGGTGGTAATTCTGTTTGCCGACTCAATAGCGCCCTTCATAAAGTTTACATCATTGTCATATTCGACAACCGAAGTGTACTCCGCAGGGATACCGAGCACCTCGGGGATAAGCTCCTTGCCGTATGTTCCCTGATACTGAATATTATGAATTGTAAATACGGTTTTAATGTTTTCGTAGCCCGGTGCTTGAGCGTACATTGTGCTGTAATAAACAGGAACGAGCGCCGACTGCCAATCATTGCAGTGAATTATATCGGGCTTAAAATCAACATGCGGAAGCATTTCAAGAACTGCTCTTGAGAAGAAAGCAAATCTCTCGGCGTCATCATAATAGCCGTAAATTCCGTCTCTCTTAAAGTAATACTGATTGTCGATAAGATAATAAATTACTCCGTTATATTTTGCCTCGAATACACCGCAATACTGCCTTCTCCACGCAACGGGAACGGTAAAGCTTGTGATAAAGGTCATAGTGTCCTTTAATTCCTGCTTAATGGTGTCGTACATAGGCATTACTACCCTGCAACCCACCATTCTTTTTCTCAAAGCCTGCGGAAGGCTGCCCGCAACATCGCCGAGTCCGCCAGAAGCCATAAAAGGCAACGCTTCACTCGCTACATATAAAACCTTCATATTCATTCCTCCACTGCATATTTTCATCTTTGAAAGTTAACTGTAACAATTTGTTAAATTACAATTCCCTTTCCGATATAGAACGGATAATTCTCCGCGCCCGACAAATTCTTGTTCGGTGTGATTACCGCAATTTTATCCATTATAACATAATCAAGCGACGAGCCTGAAGCTACAAAGCTCTCTTGCATAATGATTGAATTTTTAACAACTGCGCCTTTTTCAATTCTTACGCCTCTGAAAATTATTGAATTTTCAACCTCGCCGTCTATAATACAACCGTTTGCTACAAGTGAGTTCTTAACCTTTGAGCCGATACCGTAGGTTGACGGCATATCGTCTCTCGTCTTTGTATATACGGGTCTTTCGCTGTTGAAAAGCTCATTACAATTATTTATATCAAGCAATTCCATGCTCGCCTTGAAATATGTGCTCAAGGAGTCAATCGTAGCCGAATAGCCCTTTGCCTCAAAGCCGTAAATGTTGAGCTTCTTGACATTGCGCTGAATTAAATCGGTCTCAAAATCGGTATATCTCTTGCTTATAGCCTCATTCATAAACCTTTCAAGCAAGGATTTTTTCATAAACATAACGCTTAAAGAATAATTGCCCGTCTTTTTGGTAACGGGAGTAACGTCAATCTGCTTTGCCCTGCCGTCCTCGTCGAGATCAAGCACCAAAACATCGGAAAGCGACGGGATTTGACCGTGCTTATATACAACTGTAATATCGGAATTTTTCTCGGCGTGATACTCTGTCAACGCTTCAATATCAATGTTTGAAATCGTATTGCAATCCGAGAGCAAAACATATTCTTCGTTTGCCCTGTTGATAAAGCCCATAATACCCTTTAAGGAAGCTATTTTATCGTCGTTTCCGCCCTGCTCGGCAGTCGAATACGGCGGAAGAATTATAAGTCCCTTTGTCTTTCTTGAAAGATCCCACGGCTTACCTGTTCCGATATGATCCATAAGCGAATGATAATTTGCCTTTGTGATAACGCCGACATCCTCAATGCCTGCGTTGACCATATTTGAAAGAGTGAAATCTATAAAACGGTATCTGCCCGCAAACGGAACAGAGCCCATTGTACGCAAGCCCGTAATCTCGGGAAGGCATTCGTCATATGAATTTGAAAAAACGATACCTACTATATTCTTTCCTGTCATATCACTCAGCCTCCTTTACTCTGTCCGAATCAATCATTTCCTTTGGATTAACCTTTGCGCCGTCGCCGACATTGACATTTGCACCGACTACGGCAATGCCCCACTCGGCTCTGTTTTCACTGTCCTCGGGTCGTGAGCCGACAGTTGCTTTTTCGCCTATAACGGAGTTCTCGGCAACGATTGAATACTCGACATCCGCACCTGCCTTAATTGTAGCGCCGGGCATAATTATCGAATAACGAACCTTTGCGCCCTCTTCGACGGTAACATTGTCAAAGAGAATTGAATAGTCAACGTGACCGAACACCTTTGAGCCCTCGGCTACCATTGAGTTCTGAATATCGGCACACGGTGCGATATACTGCGGAGGCGCAACGGGAGTTTTTGAGTAAATCTTCCAGCTTGTGTCCGACAAATCAAGGTCAACCTTAGGATTGAGAAGGTCAAGGTTAGCCTCCCAAAGTGAGTCTATCGTTCCGACATCCTTCCAATAGCCGTCAAAGAGATAGGCAAACATTCTCTCCCCTGCCTTGTGCATTGCAGGAATTACATCATGTCCGAAATCGTTGGAGGAGTCGGGGTTGTTCTCATCATCGATAAGATACTGACGAAGCTTTGACCAAGTGAATATGTAAACGCCCATAGACGCCTTATTGCTTGTGGGATTTTTCGGCTTCTCCTGAAATTCCAAAATAGAATTGTCATCATCCAATACCATAAGACCGAAACGGCTTGCATCCTCCCACGGAACCTCAAGCATTGCGATTGTACACGCCGCATCATTCTTTTTATGATATTCAAGCATTTTGTTATAATCCATTTTGTATATATGGTCACCCGAAAGAACGGCAACATATTCGGGATTATAACGGTCAATAAAGTTTATGTTTTGATAAATAGCGTTTGCAGTACCTTTGTACCACTCCATACCTTTAATCTGCTGATACGGAGAGAGCATATGTACTCCGCCGTGCGCACGGTCAAGGTCCCACGGCTGTCCGTTGCCTATATAATCGTTAAGCTCAAGCGGCTGATACTGCGTGAGTACGCCGACAGTTGTTATACCTGAGTTTACGCAGTTTGAAAGCGGGAAGTCGATAATTCTGTACTTACCGCCGTAGGGAACTGCGGGTTTGGCGATATTCTTAGTCAGTACGCCGAGTCTTGAACCCTGTCCGCCTGCAAGAAGCATCGCAATACATTCCATTTTGCGTGCCATAAAAATTCCTCCTTGGATTTTAGAAAAGATATTCGGTAGTATATATTTTATCTTGTCTTTTTCAAATAAATTGTCGTCATTGGCGGTAAATCAAGAGAAATACTTTGCTCGAAGCCGTGCATATTGATACCTTCCGTATGAATAACGTCCTTATCGCCCTTGCCCGTACCTCCGTAGCACTCGTCGTCGGAATTGAATACGATTTTATATTTGCCCTTGTGGGGAATACCTATTCTGTATTCCTGCCTTTCGACATTTGTAAAGTTGCAGACAACGATTATTTCCTTACCCTTTTCGTCTATTCTTCTAAAAGCGATAACCGAGTTGTCGCTGTCGTCCGATGAAATCCACGAAAAGCCTTCCCAAGAATAATCTATCTGCCACATAGGAGAGTTTTTCTTATAAAATTCATTTACTGCCTTGAAATATGATTGAAGCTGACAATGTTTATCGAAGCCGAGCAGCAGCCAATCAAGACCTTTTTCGTAATTCCATTCGATAAACTGACCGAATTCAGAGCCCATAAACATAAGCTTTTTACCCGGATGAGCCATCATATATCCTACAAACGCCCTGACCCCTGCAAATTTTTCATCATAGCTGCCGGGCATTTTGTTTATAAGTGAGCATTTACCGTGAACAACCTCGTCGTGCGAAATCGGAAGAACAAAATTCTCCGAAAAAGCATAAAACATTGAAAAAGTAATGCAATCGTGATTGTACTTTCGGTGTATGCCGTCAAGACTGAAGTAACGCAAAATATCGTTCATCCAGCCCATATTCCATTTGAAGTTAAAGCCGAGTCCGCCCATATAAACAGGCTTCGAAACCATCGGCCAGGAGGTGCTTTCCTCGGCTATCATCATAGCGTGCGGAAATTCCGCAAAAATATGCTCGTTGAGCGTCTGCAAGAATTCAACCGCTTCTAAATTTTCACGTCCGCCGTTTTTATTTGCAACCCATTCGCCGTCCTTACGGTCATAATCAAGATAGAGCATTGACGCAACTGCGTCTATTCTTATGCCGTCAAGGTGAAATTCCTTGAACCAGAATGTTGCGCTCGACATAAGGAATGAGCGAACCTCGTTTCTGCCGAAGTCAAATACTCTTGTTCCCCAACCGTAATGCTCTCCCTTTCTCGGGTCTGAATATTCATAAAGCGGAGAGCCGTCAAATTCATAAAGACCGTGTTCGTCCTTCGGGAAATGAGCCGGCACCCAGTCAAGAATTACGCCGATACCCGCTTCGTGACATTTATCAATAAGATACATCAAATCTTCGGGTGTACCGTAGCGTGAGGTTGCGGAAAAATATCCTGTAACCTGATAACCCCAGCTTCCGTCAAACGGATATTCCGTAAGCGGCATAAACTCAATGTGAGTATAGCCCATCTTTTTAACATACGGGATAAGCTCTTTTGCCAAATCCCTGTATGAATAGAAATTACCGTCCTCGTGCTGTTTCCAAGAGCCTGCGTGCACCTCGTATATGTTTATCGGAGAGGAATAAATGTTTGAGGAATTGCGTTTTTCAATCCACTTGTCATCTTTCCACTCATGGCAGCCCTCGATTTCATAGAATTTCGAGGCAGTACCCGGTCTTGTCTCGGAATGAAAAGCGTACGGATCGCATTTTAACACGATATTGCCCGACTTTGCGGTTATGGCAAATTTGTATGAGTCGAACTGCTTTATGCCGTCAACAACACATTCCCAAACGCCTCCCGATTTCGGAAGTGCAGTCATAGGTGTTGCCTTTACGTCCCAATCGTTAAAATCACCGACTAAACTGACAGCCTCGGCATCGGGAGCCCACACTCTGAAAACGACAGAATTTTTCGTCTTTCTGTGTGCGCCGAAATATTCATAAGCGTGAGAGTTACTTCCCTCGTGGAAAAGGTAAAGCGGTACTTCACGCTCTTTTTCTTCTTTTTTAACATAGGTTTTTGACATAAACACTACCTCTATATTCATTATCTTAATTATTTTATCAAAATAAGAAAAAAAATTCAAGTAAAGTTTGACTATTTTATTCAATAAATGAACGAACTTTGCGAGTTACTTTTATATAAATCTACCAAAAAGTGCCTTCTTCGACAAAAATCTCCCATACCCAATAATGAGTGTGGGAGATTTTTTTGTTAATTTTACTCTGCTGCGGTTTCGGTTACCTTTCCCCTCAAAACAAGAGCGTCGTAGGTTCTGTCATATTCGACACCGCCGTGTTCAATCTTTACTATTCGGTTCTCATTATCCGTTTTAAGCAAGTGCGAACAAAGAGTGTTGAACAAGTTATACATATCTTTCGGCTGTGACGTCTTTTTGAAGAAAATTCCTATATTCACGCAAGCTGTTTGCTGACGGGTTCCGGGAATAACAGTCTCTCCGCTTACTGCGGCAGCAGTCAACAACTCACCGTAGACAAACGACTTAATTCCGATACATATACACGGTGCGTCATCAAATTTCGGAATGTTACCCCTGAGCGTATGTGCCTCAACGACATTTACGGAAAAATGACTGACCTCGCTCGTAGCAGTCGCCGCCGCCTTTACCTCGTCGATTATATTGTTTGCATTCAAATTTCAGCGCCCACCTTTTCCTTGATTACAGCCCATATATACCAAGCGTTTTCGCCGTTGTATATCTTCTCGCTCTTTTGCACCTCGTAACTTTTACCGTCTGCCGTATGGAGAGTCACGGAAGCGCCCATTTTTCTCAAGTCCTTGTTAGCGGGGCCTATGTAAAGATAATAGTTTTCCTCGGCAAGACCTATTTCGGTATTTGTGCCCGCTACATACATCTTGTTTTTATATCTCAACGGTTGCACAAGAGCGTTGTATATTTCCGAATTGAATTTTTCGCTCGTGATATAAACAGATCTGCCATACTTTTCAAACAAAATTTCTAAGCTGTCCGATTTTCTCATATTTACACCTGCTTAAACACAAAATCCATATCCTCGAGCAACGGTGCGGCGGCAATAATCGACTCATCACGCAATACAGATGCCTTTTCAAGTGCAAGAGCAGGACTTTGAGAAATCGTAACATCTCCCGCCTTAAAGGAAGTTGGTGTGTCGTCCTGCGCCGCATTGCGTAAAAGAAGTCTGTAATAACTCAAATACACCGCCGCATTGATAACTCTCGGATCTTTTGAGCTTTCCGCCTTTTTAAGTCTGTCGGTAAGCTGGGCGCAAGCCACCGAAACAGTCGGCATAATATCAAATGTATCGTCCTCGGATAAATTCATAATTTTTCTTACTGCCTTTGCGACCTTGACAACATCAATCATTTTATACCTCCGATTAGACGGTCAAAACCTTTGACGCATCTGTAAAGATTTTTGCAAAGCCTGAAATCTCGGTGATTGCCGCACGCTCAAGCTGACGGTCAATGAGCTTATCGTACTCGGTTGTAATTCCGCCTGCCTGTACCATTTCAAGCGCATAGTTCTTATCAAGACCGATAATCTTGCCCGAAGCCACGGCAGAACTTTTAAGAAGATTTGCGCCAAGCGGTGTAACAACCTTGCCTGTGCCGTGGAAATTAAGTCCTGCGACAGCGTCTTTCATTTCGGGAAGAACAAGAATTTTCGACGCAACATCGGGAGAAACAATCATTGTGTTGAGTGAATACGGATCAAAATCGTTCCAGAAATTAACAAGGTCCTGATATGTAATCTCGCCTTCCTTTGCGACAGCCGTTGATTTTGCAGGGTTATTATTGCCGTCGCCGTTTGTGATTACCGTAACAGCGTCATTAAGCTGAGTTGTAGCGATATATGCGCCTATCTGCTTGAGCATAACGGTAAACAAATCAAGTCTTTGGAAACGCAAAGCCTCATAAGAAGCAACGAGCATTCTGCCTCGCTTTTTAAGTTTTACAAGGTTAGACTGTACCTTTACGCTTGTTTCGGGAATAGCGGCACCCTCCGCAACCTCTTCAAGCTCCTTGTCAGCCTTAGTGGGAACAGATGCGATAGTTCTGTAATCCATACCGTTAATCTGTGTCTTTGCGGCAACGATAAGTGGAAGAATATCAGCCTCCTCCTTACCCTTTTTAACGGCTCTTGCCACATATTCTGGGAAAAGCGCCGCAGAATCGGTAGTTTTGAAGAACTTTTCGATTGTGTCGCTTCCCGCACCGCTTACCTTAATGTCAAAACGCTTGAGCTGTCTTTCAAATGCGTCAAGTCCGTCGAGCGAAGTACCCTTGTAGTTTTCAGATGGGTCTACGCTTTCAAGCTCTGCGGTAAAGCCCTTACCTGTTGAATAAAGTCCCTTATCAAGTTTAATGTTTTCATAAATTGCCATAAATATACTTCCTTTCTTTTAATTAAAATCTGAACTGTGAGTTTTCATTCGGATTTTTCTCCGGTTTTTCCTTTGCAAGCTGCGGCACAACAAAGCACTTCTTTTTTTCCTTGAGTGCTGCGTTGAGCTTTCTCAAATCCTCGGTTGAAATTGCTTCGCAGATGCTTTTTGCAATGTCGTTTGAGAGCGTTTCTACTGTAAAGGCAAAACACTTTACAGTATCGTTTTCAAGGCTTTCCCTATACATCTCGGCATCCTTTGCTTTTTCCGTTAAACCGTTGATATAGCTTGCAATTTCCCGTGCCTCCTCGGCTGAAACAGTAATTTCTCCCTGTGCCGAATTGATAGCTTTAAGCACATCCTTCATCTGTCTTTTCTCTCCTAAATCAAATTTTTTCGTAACCCCTGCATTTCTCTGTGCAGGAACCGCCACAAAAGACCATTCATACGCATCTGTGGGTGAAATAAGTTCATAATAACAGAGCTGTCCGTTATATTTTCTACCCTTTTTATGAGTGCATACTCCGAGTCTTACATCCTTAGAGCAAACCGAGCACACGCTTTTTTCAACCGAGCAGCCGATGCTCACTTCTTTTTTAATGCCTGTCTGTATTTCCTCAATAAGCGTTTCATACTTTTTGATTTTAGGAATATAGCAATACGCCTTCAAATAAACATATTGCTCACCGAGAGAATTGAGCTTTGCTTCGTCTCTGATAACCTCGGTTTTGAATGTTCTCGCCGACTGATCCTCGCTGTTCATGCTGTGGTTTTTAATCGCAGTTTTTCCGACAAACAATTCTGCAAGTTTTTCAATCGACTCATCGGTAAAGCGTTCAAAATCCCTGTCAATCTCGTTATCGCAGAGGATTACCGAAAAGACAAACACATCGTCCTTTGTGAGCTTTTTCTGCGAAAAGCTGTTGATAAGAGCCAAGTCCTCCTCGGTTATTTCAGGCAATTCCTTTTCAAAAGCCGAATCGTAATTCTTATTCATCCGTACCTCCTTTCCCGTCTGTAAGACGACTGTATATTTCATCTGCCTGTGCGTTGAGATACCTTGCGTTAGCGTCCTCCAACGTATCCATAAGCGTAATATCGTCCCAAATGACCTCAATATCGTTGGTATATCCGTAAGCCCTCAAATGAGCCTTGCAGATTTTTTCGATAACGGGCGTTAAAACACGGCGATAATGCTCAAGCTCCGTTGTCAGCATGTCCGCCTGCTGTTCTGCCATTCTCTCCGTTGTTGACCAAGAAAGACCGAGCATAAACGGCGGTATTCCCATTTTTGCGATTATCTGTTCAAGCAGTTGCCGTACAGGCACCTCGCTGTCAAGCACCTGATTATCCGCACCGATTACCTTGACATCAACATCGCCTACTGCGATAAAGTCACGCACCTCCGAGCTTTTCATGGCAGAGCCCCATTCCTCGGCTATCTGCATTGCTCTGTCCTTTGCGTAAGCACCCGACATTGCGTCGTCCTTTGGCTTGTAGGTAACGGCAAATCTGACATTGCCTACCCTGTCCCAATTTTCACCTATCGCATTGTAGATTTTCAAAAGCACCGAGCTTACAAACGGCAAGCCTCTCAATATTGATGTTCCCGTGAGTGAGCCCGCTTCGGCGTTGAGAGTTGAAAATATGACCCTGTCCTGAAACTCCAAAGGCTGTGAGCCGAAATCCTCGCTGTAGCAGACATCGACCTTTCTGAAATCCGTTTTGTTGCGCTTTAGCACTACGCTGTCCTGCGGTGCATTGTAGAGATAGACAACCCTGCCCTCATCATCAATGACCATTTCCGCAACCGAAGTGCCGTATGTCAGAAGCCTGTCAAAATACACATCAATAAAACTCTGCAACGAACATTGCCCCGAATCCACAGGCACATTTTTAATAAAATCCGCTATAAGCTTGTCAAAGCGTTCGTCTGTTGTCTGTACCTTGAAGCCTCCGATAAGCCTCAAAATCTTATAAATTGCGGCGTCGATAATCGGCACAGATTCACGCAGGCTGTGAAAAAGCGCATTACTTATCGGGTCAAATGCCGAATAGCTGTCCAAAAGTGAAAATCTGCTTGAGCTTCTTCCCGCACCTCCTGCAAGCACAGGCACAGAGCTTTGTGCCGCTTTCTTTTTCTGTTTGAATATTGCCAAGCTAAAACCTCCTTTCCCTTGCAAGGCTGACCGCAAAAAAATCGTTTGAGCCTTCCTTTGTAACGGCAGCCGTAAAATATCTCATATCATCCATTGCGTGATCGTTTTCTTTTCTCGGAGCGTCATACTTTGCGCCCTCATCCCAACGGTAAAGCGAAAATTCTCTTATAATATCGGGACAGGTCTTGCAAATTCTGATTTTCCCTGTTTTCAGCGCATCGGAGGTCTTGTGAATACCTGCGAGCACATCATTTTCCGCCTTTTTCACGGTAAATTTACCGTGTCGCTTGATACATTCGATAAAAGAAGCGGCAGACGGATCTACAACAACAAATTCCAATTTCCTCTTACCGACAAGTGAAACGAGTGAACGGTAATACTCCTCGTCGGTCATTTGAAAGCCTTTTTGCCTTGAATCGTGGTAGAATTCGTCTATCCTGTACCAGCTTTCGCCGTGCTTACCCCATAATCCCATTGAAGTCGGATTGACTGTTCCGTAGTCACACGAGACGCAGAACCTATCAAAGCTATCCGGCACTTCGTATATGTACTTTTCATTAAAAAACGGATACACAAGTCCGTCGGCGGCTACCCATTTCCCGAGTACAAATCTTTCATAGAAAGCACCGCTGTACAAGGCTTTATACCTTGCAAGCATTTCCTCGGAAAGTGACGGATTGTCCTCCATAACGAAGTGCAGATAAAAGCAGTTCTTTTTGTCGCATTTCTTTATCCATTCCTTATAAAACCAATGGGACGGGTTTTCGGGGTTGCAGTTAAACCAAAGCTTTGAGCCGTCAACAGAGCAACGGGCAATCGCCTGCTCGCAAAAAGAACGGGGCATTAAAGCCACCTCGTCGAGCATTACTCCGGCTAAGGTCATACCTTGAATGAGAGCCGCCGAGGACTCGTCTTTGCCTCCGAAAAGATAAAATCTGTTCGTTATGCTTCCAAAGGAAATTTCAATCAGATTTTTAGACACCTTTTCCTCGCACTTAAACCCCAAATCACGAAGCAGCGGCAAAAGCGGAGTAATGACATTACGGCGAAGTGATGTGACGGTCTTTCCGCAAAAGGCAAACGAGCAGTCCGAGAACCCGTAAAATGCCCATGACACGAAGGATATACACATACACACCGTTTTTCCGCTTCTTACCGCTCCGTCGCAAATAATGGCGTCGCAGGATGAGAAAGGACTGTTTTTGCACCACCACGTCAGGAGAGTCAACTGCTTTGGCGAAAATTCGCTGAATGAATTAAGCTTCATCGCTGTCATCACCGCCGTAAGAAGAATATTCGGGTGTTCCCGACAGGAAGTCAACGGATTTTTCGAGTGCTTTATAGAATGGAACCGCCGAGCCGGTGCTCTCCGAGGTTTCAAGCTGAGCCAAGCACTCAAGAGCCTTTTGGCGATCATAGAATTTAATTTCCATACCGCCGCCCTTTGGAATTTTAATATCGGATACCGAAAACAAGTCCATCTCCTCTAAATTCTCACGCTCGCCGTCAAGAAGTCTCACAGCGTCGCTCACAGAGCCGAAAGCAAGCCTGCGAAAGCCTGCCGCCGCCTCATTTACGACACTTTCAAGACGTGAAAGTCGGGCAATTTCCTTTGCAACAGCTTCCTTTGAGAGCAATCTTATTCCGTTTATCTGCGGCATTACCTTGTAGCCTGCAAGTGCCGCAGCTTCCCTTGCGTTTCGGAGCTTTACATACAATGCGCAAAACTCCTTTTCTTTTTTAGTCAGTTTAGTTGTCATACATTTCTCCTTTCGTTTGTGAAAAAGTCCTTTCATAAGTAGTTGTAACTCGGGGGTAATGTAAACCAAAAACGGTTACATTTTCGCAAAAATCGAAAAAATTTTTTATAATTTAATTTTTAAGTGAAAAACTATTGACAACCAACAAGCAATATATTATAATATCAAAGCCGTAATCAATGACGGCATAAAATGGCGGCATAGCTTAGTTGGCTAGAGCGTTCGGTTCATACCCGAAAGGTCGTAGGTTCAAGTCCCACTGCCGCTACCATAAGGCGGCCCGGTGGTCAAGCGGTTAAGACACCGCCCTTTCACGGCGGTAACACGAGTTCAATTCTCGTCCGGGTCACCAAAAGAAAAAAGAGTATCCGTATGGATGCTCTTTTTTCATATCCTATTCGATTTTATAACAAAGCTTAATATCAGAACAAGTTTAATAGAGAATCGAACTCATAGTCCATATGGCACACGGTAGGACAGGGCTTGCTCCCACAGAGGAAATTAACGAAAACAAAATTGATTTCGGCTAATATCAAATTAGATTCAATATCATACCGTAGGGACAGGGCTCGCCCCTGTCCGCAACAAATTTGATGTATAATCACATTCACGGACAGCCGCAAGGGCTGTCCCTACGGCATAACATCAATTTTATACTCTTGTGTTTTAGAATTTAATAATATATAATATTGTTGTAAATTAAGGTTAAGGCGGTGTTTAATTGAACGAAGAATTAAATGTACGCATAAAATTATTAAAGCGTCGTGCTGATGCTTATTTAATATGTCTTGTAGCCTTTTTATTTCTTTTACCGTTAGGTTGCATATTTACTTGCGATAATACTTTTAGGACTTTCGGTATAATTGTGCTTATAATAGCCGCGATTAGTATATGTATATTCGTGTATTTAATTGTTGCATATAAAAAGGATGCCAATACCTATGATGCAAAGCCATGTGTTTTGTGCGAACACAGCGGTATAAAATATGAAGATTTAGTAATAAGATTTGAGAGCTTATCCGCAAATGGAAATCGGCTATGCTTATCTGAAAATTTAAAATTTTTCAGATTTAAAAAGAAACTGCTTTACACTACAGTTATTTACAAAACCGACAGCTTTTCAAAAAGTGAATTCGACAGAGCAAAAAAACGTATTAACAAAAAAGCAAACAAAGATTTTAACATATCTCACTGGGTTGCCAGGGATGAAGCTAAAAAGCATTTTCGACTTAACATTATCTGTCTTGACTCTATGAATGACGAAGTAATTCGCCTTTTGTCTCAAAACGCCGAACACAATTTAAGGAGGATGGAAGCCTTAATGAATATAGCTGTAGTAGGCGATAAAATAATTATACCGCCTATTTACGGAGATTGTTATCAAAGTGTTTTCAAATATAAAAGAATCGTAAATTTCATAATGCAAAACATCCTTGAGTAATAAAAATCGGACAGCCATATAAATTGGTTGCCCGATTTTTATTTGCTATGCTTACTTCTAAATTTTTTCCTTTTTCCACGGGCCTGTTACATAAAATATAATCGACAAAACGGTTGCGACGCACCAGCCGACAGGCCAAGCACACCAAATTCCCGTTGCTCCGAGTGATGTTTTCGAGAAAACAGCCGCCATAACAACACGCAAAATCAAATCCGTAAAGGTTGCAATCATAAACTTGTTCATCATTCCCGCACCTCTTAAAATGCCGTCTGCAACAAGCTTTGCGGAAACTATGAAATAAAACGGGGAAAGTATTTTAAGATAGGTTATGCCCGTCAATATCGCTGTTTCGGTAGGCTCGTCCATAAAGAGCTTGAGGAAGAACTCGCCCTTGAAGAAATAGAGTGCGAACAGCGGCAGGCTCAACAGCCACACCATTTTTATTCCTGCCGTGAAGCCCTGCTTAACACGGGCAAGCTTTCCTGCACCCATATTCTGTGCGGTATAGTTTGAAATTCCGTTTCCGAGAGTTGTAAACGAAGTAATTACAAGGTTATTGAGCTTGACCGCCGCCGAATATCCTGCCATTACAGGTGCGCCGAAGCCGTTGATAATGCCCTGAATGATTATGTTTCCGATTGAAATAAAGCTCTGCTGTAAGGTGCTCGGAACGGCAATTATAATAATCTGTTTCAAAATATTCTTGTCAAAAATCGGGCAGTTCTTTTCTTTGTCGATTTTATTAAGCCTTTTGAAAACAACCGCAATCGCAAGTATACAGCTAATACCCTGACAAATGAAGGTCGCCCACGCAACGCCTGCAACACCCATATTAAACGATTTTACAAACCAAATATCGACCGCAATGTTTGAAAGCGAGGATACGGCGAGGAAATAAAACGGAGTTTTCGAGTCTCCCAATGCCGAAAAAATACCCGTCGCAATGTTATAGAAAAACACAAACGGAAGTCCCCAAACATAGATGTCAAGGTACAGCTTTGAATCCGCAAAAACAATGTCGGGAGTTCTGATAAGACGAAGTAATGCACCTGCGCCGAATATTCCTATGAGCATTAACAAAACGCAAAGTCCTGCGCTGAAAATGCAGGCGGTATACACGGCGGTTTTGACCTTTTTGAACTCCTTTGCGCCGAAAAATCTTGAAACGACAACCGAGCAGCCCATATTACAGCCGAACGCAAACGCAATGAAAATCAGCGTAATCTCATAGCTGTTTCCGACTGCCGCAAGGGCGTTTTCGCCTACGAATTTGCCTGCTACAAAGCTGTCCGCTATATTATAAAGCTGTTGAAAAATTATACTTCCGAAAAGCGGTAAGCAGAATTTCCACAAAACCGATTGCGGTTTTCCGACTGTCAAATCCTTGTTCATTTTCTTTACCTCTCGCATTTCTATTTATATTGCATTTTTTAACCGCATATATTATAATTTGCTTTAAGGTATATGTAAAATGTAAATATTCTATTTTGATATATCATTTTTATATGGAGAAAAGCTATGAATATCAGCTACGACTATTACAAAATTTTCTATTTCGTTGCAAAATACGGCAGCTTCACGGCTGCGGCAAATGTGCTGTTCAACAATCAGCCGAACATTACAAGGACTGTTAAAAAGCTTGAAGAGGAGCTCGGATGCACCCTGTTTGTGCGACACAGACACGGCGTTGCACTCACTCCCGAGGGCGAAAAGCTGTATGCGAGAATTGCGACGGCTGTCGAGAGTATTAAGCTCGGCGAGGAGGAAATCGAGCAGGATAAAAGCCTGCAATCGGGCAAGGTTACGGTTGCCGTAAGTGAAATTGCGCTTCATTGCTCACTTTTGCCTGCACTCAAAAAATTCCGAAGCATTTACCCGGGTGTAAAGCTTAAAATTTCAAGTCTTACAACTCCGCAGGCAATCACAATGCTCAAAAACGGTCTTGCCGATTTTGCGCTTGTAACGGAACCGTTTGATTTACCATCTGAATTACATTCCGTAAAACTCAGAAGTGTAAAAGAAGTGCCTGTTTGCAGTTCAAAACTGTCTTTGGAAACAGGAGCGACGCTTACAGCCCGTCAACTACTTCAAAATTCTATTATCGGACTCGGCGAAAGGACAGGCTCAAATAAATTTTTCACAGATTATTTCAATTCAGTCGGATTGACTTTTGAGCCCGAAATCGAAGCGAACTCCGCCGACCAGATTTTGCCGATGATAAAATCCGATCTCGGAATAGGCTTTGTGCCCGAGGAATTTTTGGAAAAAGAAGACTTGTCCAATCTCACAATCCTCAATGTAACCCCTCCTATACCCGAAAGGAACATCTGCCTGCTCAAACGAAAGGACGTACATTCGGGTCTTGCGGTATCGGAGCTTGAAAGAATAATCTTTTGCGGGTAAAGAATTTTTCAAAATTGAAATAAAACCCTTGAAAATTGGCGAAAATGACAGTATAATTGTATATAGTATATTGAGGGTTTATGCGCTTAAATTTACACATAACTCATTTTCAGTGAAATATATGATACTTAATTGTTTTGAGGAGGAAAGAAATTGAACGGAGATTTACATTGTCATACTAAGCTTTCAGACGGTTCTCTCGGTATCGAAGACTTAATTATTTTAGCTAAAAAAAGAGGTATTACTACCATTGCGATTACAGACCATGACTGCCTTGCGGGAACGGTCAGAGGTAAAATAATCGGCGAGAGGTACGGTATTCAGGTTATCCCCGGCGTTGAATTGTCGGCAACCGATACAAAGACAGGCAAGAAGGTTCACATTCTTTGCTATCTCAGCGATATGCCTGCAAGACTTGAGGGTCTTTGCCACAAAAATTCTCTTGCAAGAAAAAAAGCGGCTCATATTATGATGCTTCACACCGCTAAAAGATACCCTGTAACAACAGAATTTATCGTTAAATGCGCTACGGGTTCTACTAACATTTATAAGCAACACATTATGCAGGCTCTTATGGAGTCAGGCTATACAACCTCGATTTACGGCGACCTTTACAACGAGCTTTTCAACGAGGACTCGCCTAACAATATTATCGTAACACCGAAATATCCCGATATTGAAGAGGTTATCGGTGCGGTACACGATGCAGGCGGCGTTGCTGTTCTTGCTCACCCGTATATGTATGACAATCTTGACTCTGTACCGAGGCTTATCGAGTGTGGTCTTGACGGAATTGAGGTATGGCATCCGTCGGCTACCGAGGCTCAGCAGGACGAGCTTAAAAAACTCGCAACAAAACATAAATTGCTTATGACAGGCGGTACAGATTTCCACGGTCTTTATAATGATAAGGTTATTTCAATCGGCGACTACGGTACTCCCGATGACGCCCTTTCAAAGCTTATGGGTTATAAGGCGAAGCAAAAACGCTTGCTTAAAAAAGCACAAAAGCTCGCCGAGGAAAATGCTGCCGAAAACGCATAATTCAACGGAGGTCTATTTATGGACGACGATATTAAAATCTTTAACGCCAAACCGAAAGACGACACGCTTGACAGTATCGCTTTGATTGAAGAAATGAATACTCAGCGTATGAACGGTAACACCGAGAAAGCTAAACAGCTTGGCAAATATCTTTCCGAGCGTTTCCTTGACGGTGCAGAGCTTAAACGCTCACTTGAGGAGGAAATCGGAACGCTTGATTATCCCCCAAAGGTTATTTTGCAGATAAAGATTTTGGTGTTCTTTACGGCTGAATATTGCATTAACCGGCTTTTACCCAACACCTTGCTCAAAAGCACGGCAACGAATACTATTTATGACCGTGTTATGAAAAACGCCGGCGAATTTTACAAGGAATTTTCCGACGGCGTCGAGTACAGCTTTTATTATCTCGCCGTTAAAAAGGAAGATGTTTTGAAAGCGGTCGGCAAGACTTTTGCTATGATTTGCCGAAAAGAAGATGATGAAACCTACAAGCAACTCGGAAGCGATATTTTCAGAGTTGTTTCAAATGAGGTTCAGTCAATTATCGAAGGCTATAATTTCATAAATGAATAAGCAAACACAAATTAACCCCTTTTGCGAATTGGCTGAGTGTTAATTCACAAGAGGGGTTTTACTTTTTCTTGTTTTATTATTCTATTACAATGCCTTCCGCTTTTCTCTTTTCGGCAAGGTCTTCAAGTATACGCTTTTTGTTGTCGCCCGAAATCTTATAGAAGAACATCGGAATTGCGCACAACAAGAGGCTGATACCGGGAACTATCGAAACAAGCGAGAACATTGCGAAGCGGTGTCCTGCGGCAAGGTCGGTAGCCGCTACTATTGCGGTTGAACTATACATTTTTTCAGGTTCAAGACCTATGAACATATACATAAGAACAATACCCGAAGTGGCAAATGCATTACCGAGTTTGTTTACAAATCCTTGACAAGCCGAGCCGAGACCGTTATCTCTAAAGCCTGTTTTAAGCTCCATATAATCAAGGCAGTCGCCTATCATAGCATACGAAATAACATTGAGTACGCCAAGCGGTATGCAGGAAATAAGCACAAACGGAATACAAACATAAAGGTTCATCGTAAACCAGCCGATAAGCGTTGTAAAAATGCTTGCAGCGAAGCCGAGTAAGCAGGTTACAATTACAATCTTTTTATAATCATACTTTTTCATAAGCACGGGCATAAAGAGCATTGCACCGAACATACCGACAATTGCACAAACCTGGAATATAGTTTTAACCGAGGAAACGCTTGCCTCAATCGCCGCAACACGCTCTGCATCTGAAAGTCCGTTCAAATCAGGTCCGATATAGAAAGCGTATCTTGCAACATGAACTGCCGCCGCCTGCACCATATATCTGCCCGAGGAAAGTATACCCATTGCGATAACAAGCATAAGCGGTTTGCATTTGAAAATTCTTGACAACTGACTCGGTTCACCCGGTTGAGGTTTTCTGTCGGGAATGACAACTCTCTCTTTAACTCTGAAATATGAACTTGCATAAAGAACAATGCCGATAGCAACCGTTACGATTGCCATAATAAGATACTTTTTCTTGTTATAATCAAGTCCGTCGGAGGTGCCGAGGATTTTCGGAAGTGTAAGTCCTATAACAAGGAAAAGCACTTCGGGAACAGCAGAGCCGACACCGTTAAATGTTCTGCCGACAGAGATTACCCTGCCTCGCTCATCTGCGTCGGGAGTTAAAACATTAGGCAGACTCCAAAACGGAACGTCAGCCATTGTGTAAATCATACCCCAGACGACGTAGACAACCGCCGAGTATATCATAAGCTGCTTTTTTTCAAGATTAGGACTTAAATACATAAGTACCGTAAGTATGCCAATCGGTATAGCGGCATAAATTATATACGGTCGCATCTTTCCGTGCTTGGTCGTTCTGCGGTCAACAATCATACCCATAAGCGGATCATTGATAGCGTCCCACACTCTTGCAAGAAGCATAAGCAACAATACAAACATTGGCGCAAGCTGCAAAACATTCAAGTAATAGTCACTGATGTAACTTGACATCATAGCGTATATCATTCCCTGTCCCATAGCGGCAAAGCAGAATGAATACATTTCTTTTTTAGGAAGATAAGTTTTCGATGACATGATGCGCTCCTTTGAAAATTTTAATATACCCTCATTATACTATATATTTCGTTGTCTTGCAGTAGAAATAACAGAGCGATATTTAGTTAAAATAACTAAAGGAACGATAAAAAAAGCCGATAGATTAACTATCAGCTTTAATTGTGTCTATTAAATTGTTTTGTGAAATTTTATATAAAAGTAAATGCCTACAGAAAATATTGCGATTATTCGTGAATTTAATTTAACATCATACCGTAGGGACAACCCTTGCGGCTGTTCGTAACTTTTGTTTCACAATCCCTCCGCCTCACATTCGTTCGGCACCTCCCTTTACACAAGGGAGGCTGAAAGCGGATTGAAATGCAATCACTCTGTTTTTTCGATTTTTTTGTCAATATATTCCTGAAGCTCGTGCAATCTTGATTTATCGAGTGCCTTCGTTTCTTTTAACGGGTTTTCGATTTTCAGCTCGTCATACTTGAAAAAGCCCATTGTGTGAAATGCCAAAAGCTCATATTTTTCAAACTTAAATTGTTTTGAAAGCTCGGCATATTTGTCCATATCCGCTTCGGTGTCGTTAATATCGGGAATAACGACGGTGCGAAGCCACAGCCTAATGTTTTTTTCGCTTGCATACTTGCCGATTTTTATAAAGCGTTCAAATTCTCCGCCCGTGTATTTTTTATAGTCCTCTGCATTATAAAACTTCACGTCGAGAATAACCATATCGGCATTTTCAATCGCCGTTTTAACCTCGTCGGTCAATTCAACGCTTCCCGAGGTGTCAAGGCAATATCCGATATTCTCCGATTTTAACAGCGGTGCGATTTCATTTATAAATTTTGCATTGAGCAACGGCTCTCCGCCCGAAAAGGTTACTCCGCCGCCGTTTTTGAAATAAGGCTTATAGCGTTTAACCTTGTTGAACAGCTCTTGCGCCGACATATCAATTTCGCCCTTATGGTGCCAAGTGTCCGGATTATGACAGTATGCACAACGCAAAGGACAACCGCTGAAAAACACATCAAAGCGTATTCCCTCGCCGTCAACTGCGGCAAGACTTTCAAAGGAATGTATATTCGCCATAGCCAAATCTCCTTTATCTAAAATTAACGGGCGGAAAATCCGCCCGTTTGGTTGTCCTGCTTTTACATTGACTGATGGAATGTACGGGCAATAACCTCTTCCTGCTTATCACGAGTGAGCTTGTTGAAGTTTACCGCATATCCCGATACTCTGATTGTGAGCGAGGGATAGAGAGTCGGGTCGTTCATAGCAGCGATAAGCTTTTCACGGTTGAGAACGTTTACGTTAAGATGATGTGCGTCCTGCTCAAAATAACCGTCAAGCATTGTTGTAAGGTGCTCAATCTGCTGTTCTTTATCACTTCCGAGAGCGTCGGGTGTGATTGAGAATGTGTTTGAAATACCGTCCTGACAGCAAGCATAGTTAAGCTTTGCAACCGAGTTAAGAGAAGCCAAAGCGCCCTCGCAATCTCTGCCGTGCATGGGGTTAGCTCCGGGAGCAAACGGCTCACCTGCTTTACGGCCGTCGGGAGTAGAACCGGTCTTTCTGCCATACATAACATTTGATGTGATTGTAAGGATTGAAAGAGTATGTCTTGCACCTCTGTAACAAGGAGTCTTGCAAAGCTCTTTGTAGAAGTACTCTATAAGGTCCTTACCGATAAGGTCGGCTCTGTCATCATCGTTGCCGTATTTCGGGAACTTGCCCTCAATCTTAAAGTCGGTGATAAGTCCTCTGTCGTCCTTTATAGGAGTAACTTTAGCATACTTAATTGCCGACAAGGAGTCAATAGCAACCGAGAAGCCCGATACGCCGAATGCCATCAAACGCTCAACATCTGTATCGTGAAGTGACATCATAAGCCTTTCGTAAGCGTACTTATCGTGCATATAGTGAATGATATTCATGGTGTTGACATAGAGTCTTGCCATCCAAGAAAGATACTTCTTATATGCCTCGTAAACTTCTTCAAATGTAAGAGTCTTTTCCTCAAAAATATCGCCCTTGGGAGCAATTTGAGCGCCCTCGATTTCATCTTTACCGCCGTTAAGAGCCATAAGAAGAACTTTTGCAAGGTTACATCTTGCACCGAAGAACTGCATCTGCTTGCCCATCTTCATTGCCGATACACAGCAAGCGATAGCATAGTCATCGCCGTACATTCTTCTCATAACATCATCGTTTTCATACTGAATTGAGTCTGTATCAATAGAAACCTGCGCACAGAAATCCTTAAAGGTCTGGGGAAGTCTGTCAGACCAAAGAACTGTAATGTTCGGCTCAGCCGATGAGCCGAGGTTGTAAAGTGTCTGCAATACACGGTACGAAGTCTTTGATACCATATGCTTACCCTCACATGTTACACCTGCAAGAGCCATTGTAACCCATACCGGATCACCTGCGAAAAGGTCATTATATTCAGGTGTACGCAAGTGACGAACAAGACGAAGCTTGATAACAAGGTCGTCGATAAGCTCCTGTGCATGAACCTCGTCAAGAACACCCTCTTCGATATCTCTCTGAATGTAAACATCCATAAACTCGGCAATTCTGCCTATTGAGTTAGCTGCACCGTTCTGCTCTTTGATTGCACCGAGATAGCCGAAGTAAAGCCATTGAACTGCCTCTTTTGCTGTTGATGCGGGCTTTGAAATATCATAGCCGTATGAAAGTGCAAGCCCTTTAAGCTGATTCATAAAGTCAAGCTGCTTTGAAAGGTCCTCAAGAGTGTGGATTGTTTCCTCATCAAGAATTTCTTTCATACCGAGTCTGCGCTTGTCCTCTTTCTTCTGCTCAATAAGATAATCCATACCGTAAAGAGCAATTCTGCGGTAGTCGCCGATAATTCTTCCTCTTGCGTAAGCGTCGGGAAGACCTGTAAGAATACCTGCGTGACGAGCAGCCTTCATCGTGTCGGTATATGCTCTGAAAACGCCTGTATTGTGAGTAGTTCTGTATGTGAACTCGTCCTTGATTTTCTCTGAAAGCTCATAGCCGTATGCGTTACAAGCCTGAACTGCATTTCTGAAGCCTGCGAACGGTGAAACACCTCTTTTAAGCGGTTCGTCAGTCTGCAAGCCTACGATAACATCCGTGTCCTTGTCAATTACATAACCCGGTTCGTGTGAAAGGATTGAAAGTACCCTTTCGGTATCAACATCAAGCACACCGCCGTTGTCATTTTCTTTAATGAGCAATTCGTGTACTTTGTCCATTTCCTTCTTTGTTCTGTCTGTGGGGCCTTCAAGGAAAGAACTGTCGCCGTCATAAGCTGTGTAGTTCAATTTGATAAAGTTAGATACATCAATTCTGTCGCACCATGCGCCCTTACTAAAACCTCTCCATGCTTCCATTTCATTTACCTCCGTACATAAATACTTTAATACTTTATATTATCCGATAGTCGCCTTTGCCGAACACAAAATACTCTCTCCGTGTCCGCAGTCCTTGCAGGCTGTTTTGCCGCACTTTCTACAACAGGTTGAGCTTCCTTTACAAAGCTCTATATCTCCGCCGTGAATTACAAGCGACTTTCCGTAAATAATAGCGTCTGCCGTCTTTGCCCTTGCCGAATTATAAATTGAAGCGACGGTCGAACGGGCAATATCCATTTGAATTGCACATTCCTCCTGAGAATACCCGAGAGTATCCATAAGCCTCATAACCTCATATTCGTCAAAGGTCAGGTCAACAACCTCGGCATAATCGCCGAACGGTCTGAAGCCCATTACTTTGGGGTATGCGCAAATTCGTCTTAATTTTTTAGGCCTTGCCAAATTAACCCCTCCGATAACTGTTTTTTGACCTTGTAAGTCTATTATATAACATTTTTGACATATGTCAACAATGTTTTTATATGGTAAATTTCGGAAGTATAAAAATAGGCATTTTCCTTGCTGTTTCAAGGGTTTTCAAGAGTTAAAAAAGCCTCGTTTTTAACTTAAAAGTATATAATTACCATAATATTTTGCGACACTTTTTACGGTTTTTGTATAGTTTTTATAAATATTTATTTTTCTTAAAAAATCGCAAAAAAAATCCCCGAAATTCAATCGAATTTCAGGGGTCATATCATTAAAATCAGTCAGCGTGATGATGCTCGTAATTGCAGCAGTCCTCTTTGAAAAGCTCCTTGTCATATTCAATGCCGTTCTTTTCATAATAATCCTTAATTGCAGCCTTTATTGCTTCCTCCGCAAGAACAGAGCAGTGAATTTTAACTGCCGGAAGTCCGTCAAGAGCCTCAACAACTGCCTTATTTGTAAGTTTAAGAGCCTCCGAAATAGGCTTGCCCTTAATCATATCAGTAGCCATTGAAGATGTTGCGATAGCCGAAGCACAACCGTAAGTATTGAACTTGACGTCTGTGATTATACCGTCATTCACTTTGATATACATTTTCATTATATCTCCGCACTTTGCGTTACCGACCTCGCCGACACCGTCAGCGTCCTCGATTTTGCCGACATTATGGGGACGAGCGAAATGCTCCATTACCTTCTCTGAATATTCCATTATGCATTACCTCTTTCTTTCTGTAATCTTTCCCAAAGCGGAGACATCGAACGAAGTCTTTCGATTATCTCGGGAACACAGTCAATAATATAATCAACTTCCTCTTGCGTATTGCTCTCGCAAAGAGTAAGCCTCAATGAGCCGTGCGCAACCTCGTGAGGAAGTCCTATGCTCAAAAGAACATGGCTCGGGTCAAGTGAGCCCGATGTACAAGCAGAGCCCGAGGAAGCGGAAACGCCCTTCATATCAAGGTAGAGAAGAAGCGACTCGCCCTCTACACCCTCAAAGCTGATATTTACGTTACCGGGAAGTCTGTTTTCACGATCGCCGTTGAGTCTGCTTGCCGGAATTTTCAAAAGTCCGTCGATAAGTCTGTTACGCAAAACAGTCAACTTATCCATACTTTCAGCAAGATTTTCATTAGCCTCTTTAAGAGCCGCAGCCATACCTGCCATAGCATAAACAGCCTCTGTGCCTGCTCTCTTGCCTCTTTCCTGTGCGCCGCCCTCGATAAGATTGGGAATTCTGATACCTTTTCTCATATAAAGAGCGCCGATACCCTTAGGACCGTGGAATTTATGACTCGACATTGAGAGCATATCGATATTTTGCGCCTTAACGTCAATCGGAAGATGACCGACAGCCTGCACAGCGTCGGTGTGGAAAATAACGCCCTTTTCATGACAGAGCTTTCCGATTTCTGCTATAGGCTGAATTGTGCCTATCTCATTATTTGCGTACATTATCGTAACAAGCGCGGTGTCCTCACGGATAGCGTTTTCAACATCCTCAAGCTTAACTATACCGTTCTCGTTGACAGGAAGATATGTGATTTCGCAGCCGTAGAGCTCTTCGCATCTCTTAACCGTATGGAGCACGGCATGATGCTCAAAAGCGGTTGTGATAATATGCTTTTTGCCCTTTTTAGCCATAGTCTCGGCAACACCCTTGATTGCCCAGTTGTCAGCCTCGCTGCCGCCCGAGGTAAAATAAATCTCGTTCGTGTCGGCATTGATAACCTTTGCAACAGTCTCCCTCGCATTTTGAACGCCGTGATGAGCCTGCTGACCTATGTCATAAAGGCTTGACGCATTACCGAATGTATCCGTAAGATACGGCATCATTGCATTAAGCGCCGTTTCTGATAATTTTGTTGTAGCCGCATTATCGGCATAAACCTTCATAAATACATCTCTTTTCTATTGAAAATGTCCAATTCATACTTTTTTTGTCTGAAATCGCATATATCATACAACAATAGTATGATATTGTCAATAACATTTTATAACATAATTGTTCAGAAAAAAATTAAATTTCCGTGAACAGCCTTTCGGCGTATCTGACAGAGCCCATTGCGTCCTTTGAATAGAAATCTGCGCCTATTCTGTCGGCATAATCCTGTGTCAAAACCGCACCGCCGACCATAACCTTGCACTCGGGATAAGCCTCTCTTAATTGCTTTATCGTAATTTCCATATTTGCAACCGTAGTCGTCATAAGAGCTGAAAGTCCGACTAACTTGACCTGTTCCCTTTTAGCTGTTTCAACCACAAGCTCGGGGGCAACATCCTTGCCTAAATCGATAACATCAAAACCGTAATTTTCAAGCAAAACCTTGACAATATTCTTGCCGATATCGTGAATATCGCCCTTTACGGTTGCAATTACAATCTTGCCCTTTGACTCCTGCTTTTCGCCGTCGGCTGTGAGCTTTAGCTTTATCTCGTCAAACGCCGCCTTTGCGCAATCGGCACTCATCAAAAGCTGCGGCAGGAACATTTTTCCCGTTTCAAACGCTTGTCCGACAACGTCAAGAGCCGGGATTATATAGCCGTCAATGACTTTAAGCGGGTCTGTATTTTCAAGCATAGCCTTTGCGCAATCAGCGGACTGTGCTTTCATACCTTTAATGATTGCGGTTTTCAAATCAACCGTTTCTCCGCTTGCGACAGCCTCAACCTTTGCAATGTTGTTTATATAGTTTTCGCAGTTATCGTCATAGCCTTTCAAAGCACAATACGAATAATAAGCGTTCATCATCATATCGCTCAAGGGGTTTATTATACCTGCGGAAAGTCCCGAATGCATTGCCATTGTAAAGAAAGCTGTGTTTATTATTTCTCTTGACGGCAAACCGAAAGAAATGTTTGAAACCCCCAAGCAAGTGTTAACACCGAGAGTGTTTCTCACATATTCAAGCGTTTCAAGGGTCACTTTAGCATTGTCCTTGCCCGTGCTTACGGTCATTGCAAGTGCGTCGATAATAAGGTCATCTTTTGACAGTCCGTAGCTTTCGGCGGTTTTAATCATTCGCTTTGCAATTTCAATCCTGCCCTGTGCGGTATCGGGTATGCCGTTTTCGTCAAGAGTTAAGCAAACAACAACTCCGCCGTATTTTTTAGCAAGCGGAAAGACCTTTTCCATACTTTCCTTTTTACCGTTTGCGGAATTTATAAGAGCCTTACCGTTATAAATGCGAAGTGCTTTTTCCATAGCCTCAAAATCAGAGGTGTCGATCTGAAGCGGAATATTGAGCACACCTTGAACGGTTTTTATCGCACGAACCAACATTTCCGGCTCGTCAATCTCGGGCAAACCGACATTGACGTCCAAAACATCAGCCTTTTTATCTGCCTGTGCAACCGCCTCGGAGACGATATAATCCATATTGTTTTCCACAAGTGCAGCTTTCAGCTTTTTCTTGCCTGTTGGATTTATTCTTTCGCCGACAATCACGGGTTTTTCCCCAATCAGCGTTGTTTTCGAGTAGGAAGTTACTACTGTAAAGTGTTTTTGCTTTACAGGAGAAACCGCTATTTTTTTGCATTTTTCGGCAGTCTTTTTTATGTGCTCGGGAGTTGTTCCGCAGCAGCCGCCGACACAATAAACACCGAGTTTTGCAATTTTTTCCATATCGTCGGAAAATTCCTCTGCGCCGACCTTATAGCTCGTTACTCCGTTTACACATTCGGGCAAGCCTGCGTTTGGATTTACCAAAATCGGCGTGCTCGAATACTTAACCGCCTCTTCTACATGCTCAAGCATTTCCTTAGGTCCGAGTCCGCAGTTCAAGCCAATCATATCCACGCCGAGTCCCTCAAGCGTAAATACTGCGGTTTTCACATCTGCGCCCGTCAAGAGCTGTCCTTTTTCGTTGAATATCATTGAAACAATCAGCGGAAGCTCGGTATTTTCCTTAATAGCAAGTGTTGCCGCCTTGATTTCGTAAAGGTCGCCCATAGTTTCAAGCAAAACGAGGTCTGCACCTGCTTTTTCACCTGCTATCGCCTGCTGCTTGAAAATATCGTAAGCTTCTTCAAACGGTAAATCTCCGTACGGCTCAAGTAATTTACCCGTTGTGCTCATATCAAGCGCAACATACACATCACGTTCCGCCTGCTGCGCCGCTTTTTTTGCGATATTGATGCCCTCGGTAATAATTTCCTCAACCGAATGACCCGTACCGTCAAGCTTTAAGCGGTTTGCACCGAAAGTATTTGCGGAAATAATATCCGCACCTGCGTCTACATACTGCTTGTGTATTTTATAGAGAATGTCGGGATGCTCAATATTCCACATCTCGGGCAATTCCCCTGCTTTTAGCCCGTTTTCGATAAGCAGCGTGCCCATTGCACCGTCGCATATAAGCATTTTCTTACCCAATTTTTCTTTGAATTTCATTCTTTCACGCCCTTCTGAACTCACACTCTGTATTACCGCAATTTTCACACGAATTTATACTACAATCTTTATCCCTCGTCAAGCCGATAAAAGCACTAACTGATTTTGTCGGTATCATAAGGCAATTATCCGAAAGATAAACCCCTATCCTTTTGGTAATATCAAGCAAAGCAAAAAGCTCTCTCTGCGAGGTCAAATCAAGATCTGCGTACCCCGGAGAAAATCTCGGGCGCAGATAGTAGCCGTTTTCAAGCTCTTTTTTTGCAATCTGTGAGCAAACCTCGTCACAATAGCTCTCACAAGCCGCCGCAAGTGTAGCCTGCGCCAAAACAGCCTTTGCCGAATTTGACGAAATGTACTTACGAAGCATTATATCGCTCGGAGTACCGAGAGTCGCCGCAAAAATCAAAAGCCTGTCCGAATTTTTAAGGTGGGAAACGAGCTTTTTACTGCGAAAAGTCATATTTTCAACGGTTATAGACTCATCCGTCTTTGTAAATTCGACCTCTTTGTATATACTTTTAGGGTCAGAGCAAAGCTCGACCTCTTTTTTTAATTCTTCTATCATCTCTGCGGTTTTCGAATCGGGGGAAGCACCCTTAAAGCCCGAATATCGCAAGATTTCCCGTGTATCAATGTTCATTTAATCAGCCCTTGTTACAGCAAGTTCCCTTTGTCTTTTGTTTTTTCACAAGATAGTCAAGCGTTATTGAATCAACAACCTCATTTATTGCGTCAAGCACATTTTGCCAAATTTCAATCGTCACGCAATCGTCGCAATGCTCACAGTGATTTTCTGAATCGTCAAGGCACGACACGGGTGCAAGACTGCCCTCTGTCACACGCAAAATTTCACCGACCGTGTATTCATTAGGCTCTTTCAAAAGCTTATAGCCGCCCTGCGCACCCCTTGTGCTTTCGACAAGTCCGCTTTTTGACAGCATTTTTATAATCTGTTCAAGATATTTTTCCGATATTCCTTGACGCTGCGATATTGTTTTGATTGAAATATAGCCCTCGTCATTGTGCATAGCAAGGTCAAGCATAAGCCTTAAAGCGTATCTGCCCTTTGTTGAAATCTTCATTTTTGCCACCTTAAAAAATTCTAAAAATTCAGTAAATATATAATAATACAATTTTAGTAGGAATTCAATAAAAAATAAAAAACTCGGAGACTTCGACAAAAGCTTCAGCCTCCGAAATGAATTATTTGTTACTTTCTTTTATAAGGCTTACGCCCTTAAAGCCTGTAAAAACGCAATAGACTATTATCCCAACCGTCATTGCCGTCTTAACTGCCGTTAATATATTTATGGTCTTGGTAAACGCCGATATTACTCTTAAATCCTCGGAAAGTTCAAACATAATTTTCTCCTTTACCTATTATCTGGCTTCGACAAAAGCACTGCGTGCGCAATGGACGGTATGCTCTCCCCTTGCAGCGACGAGGTCGGAGACATCAAAGCGCCCGTTGCGACAAACAAAATTTTAGAAAGCTCGCCGCTTTCAAGCCTGTTCATAAAATACGTGTTCAGCACAGAGCCTCCGCAGCCGCAGCCCGAGCCGCCTGCGTGAACATCCTGTTCCTCTCTGTAATACATCATCATTCCGCAATCGTTGTATTGAGCCGAAATATCAAGAGAATAGTCCTTTTTCAGAAGCTCAAGTAAAAGCTCACTTCCCACAAAGCCGAGATCGCCCGTTACAATCATATCCAAATCATCAGGCTTCATTCCCGTGTCCGAGAAAAAGTCCGAAATCGTCATTGCCGCCGCAGGAGCCATAGCAGCACCCATATTTGTTGAATCCTTAATTCCCAAATCGACTATTTTTCCAAAAGTAACAGCCTCTACACAAGGCTTGTTTGCAATATGCTTTGCCACAACGCTTGCACCTGCGCCCGTGACCGTCCGCTGTGCCGTAGGCGTTCGCTGTCCGCCATATTCAAGCGGTAAACGGAACTGCCTCTCTGCCGAGCAAAAATGCGAGGATGTTGCGGCAACTGCTAATTTTGATGCTTCGCAATTCACAAATACACTTGCAATGCCCAATGACAGAGCCATTGTCGAGCAAGCGCCGAAAAGTCCGATAAGCGGTATGCCGAGCTCTCTCAATGAAAAGGTTGACGCCGTACATTGATTGAGCAAATCTCCCGCAAAGATGTATTCAACGTCCTCTATCGGTTTTCCCGATTTTATCATTGCTTTCAAAACAGCTTCTCTTTGCAAGCTGCTCTCAGCTTTCTCAAATGACTCCTCGCCGAGTGTATCATCCTCGAATATACGGTCAAATTCCTCTTTAAGCGGTCCGTCGCCCTCGGTTTTTCCGACCACGCCTGCTCCTGCGATAATCGACGGTCTTTCGTTTAGCTTCAAAGTATATTTTCCCAAACGCTCAATCATAAAATCACCTATCCTTTAATAAGATTTTTAACAAAAACGGAGATTTTATGCAAAAATAAGGACGGAAAAATCCGTCCTTAAAATTTGATATTTAATTTATTTCTGACCATAATATGCGTTCTTGCCGTGCTTGCGGTTATAGTGCTTTGCGAGTAAATAATCCTCAATTCCGACCTGCTTTTGCTCGACTGCGGCAATTTCAACAAGGGTATCCTCGCCGTATAAAAACTGCGAGCCGACAACAAAATAAAAAACAGAATTTTTCATAATTTACCGCCTTTATATGTATTTTCCGAGCCGTGCCCGACCTTGTCCTAACTTTAATATTATATCCGCCTGTTGTTTTCAAGCAGGAGATGAAAAAGGCTCTCTAGTCCAAGAGAACCTTTTACTTGTTTTTTGAATTTTCCCTAAACTCAATATAACTTCTTAATTGATTAAGCAAAACAGCCCGTTCTTTTCCGTCAAGCTTTTTAAGACATTCCGCAAACTCTTCTTGAGTATATATGCTGCTTTTATTTGAACTTCCGCTTATTAACTCTGCCATTTCACAATTTGTAACGGATGAAATTTTAGCAAGAATTTCTAAATTTATTTTGGTTATTCCGCGTTCAATTTGACTTATATATCCAACCGAAACAGAAATCTTTTCAGCCATTTCTTCTTGAGTTATGCCACAATTTTTGCGTTTTTCTTTAATCCGTGACCCGATAAGAGCATAATCAACCATTTCCATCACCGATACTATTTTATTAGGTATAGCTTAAATTATACAGATACTTATAGATTAAATTTTAGTTATAAGTATTGACTGTTTGTCAGATTTATTGTATTATAACTTCAATCAATTTCTTAATTTAAGTTAAGAAGTTTGACAAGGAGGAGTACAAGTGGGATATAAGCAATGTCCGTATTGTGGCACAAAATTAGAAGATAATTCAATTTTTTGCAACATATGCGGCGAGAAACTTCCCGAATCAACAGTCAATGAAGAAATTAAAAACACTGATGTACCAAATAAGAATAAAACAGGTACAAAACTTATGGCTGTTTTTATAGGTGTTGTAACTGTTGTGATTATTATAATGATCGCTGTTGCTTTGGGAAATAATCAACAAACATCTAGCGTTGATACTAATACTGATTACTCATCAAAAGAATATGCAAGTGATGCAGTAATTTCTTGGCGAAGTATTGATAGTGTAAAAGACGATTATAAGTTAAGCACACCATATATTGAAAACGAATATATTTATATTCCGATTAAAGTTCAAATAAACTCATATAACACTGTTCAATATCGCGGGTTCGGAGTTGCTTCAATAAATGACACATTCAGCAAAACAGTTCCCATTAAATATGAATATGAAAACTCAACAATTACACGAGGTGTATTTCAGAACCTGACATTACGCATTCCGGTTAATGATTTGGATGTAAAACGTCCAACCACATTATATTGTCAACTTGCAGTTTTCGTCGGCGGCGAACAATCTCGCATAAATCTCGAATTTGATATAAGTTGGTAAAGGAGAATTAAAATGAAGTGTAATAACTGTGGAAAAGAATTAAATAATAATGCAAAATTTTGTGATGAGTGTGGCTCTCCTGTTAATTCTGATAAAAGCAGCAGTAAAACACAAATATTCCAATCGACAACCGAACCAAAAACCAATGAAAAAAACGCCACTAATGTATCATCAAACAGTTCAAATGGCATATCACGCAAAAACAAAATTATTATTGCTGTATGTTCTGTCGCTGTCTTGCTGCTTATTATAATTATAGCATCACCTATCGGAACAACAAACTATCAACCGGAAAACACTGTACCGTACACACCGACTCAAGAAGCGAATGATACTTTCGGCAATAATGAAACCGTAACCGCTATTCCGGTAGAAGAAATTACACAAGCCCCCACAAATGTTGAAGTAGTCTATAGTGACATAATACACGACAGCTACAACGGAGGTGTAAAAATCACTGATTACACCATTCAATATACCGATGGCGGAAAAGGGTTGAATATTTATTTTACTTTTGAAAAAGTTGCAAACAACAACTCTAAATCTTACACCATTTTTGCTGCCGAAATATATTTTTACGACGCTTCAGGAAATGTATTAGATTCTTCGCAAGCTTTATTTGTCAGCAATTTCAATGATGATCCGATAGGAAAAACTTATAAGAAAAAATCCACATATTTGGGATATTCTAGTTCAAACATAAGTGCTCAAAGAATTGCCAAAATAGAAATTTGTGAAAAATAAAAGGAGTGTTTTTTAATGAATGATACAACAATCGGATTGCTGACCAATATAGGTTGCATAGCATTAGGAAGTATTACTTCATTATTAAGCAGCATAATTATTTTCAATTATCAATTCAAGAAAGAAAAAAACGAATGGATTGCAAAACAAAAACTTGATTTTTACATTAAACTAATAGCTATACTTGACAGCATTGACGTTCAATTGATTGCTGAAGATATAGATTCCGTAACAATTGATAGCGAGTGTCTTAATAATCATTTGATAAAGCTTTCCGATTTTATAAATGAACATGCCGGCGAACAAGCTTTATACCTTTCTGCCAAGGAATGTACAGACATAATTAATTTACGTAGTCAAATATACAAAATAATCAGCAATGAAAGTCATCAAAAGTTTAATGATTTTAACGAATTGTATCACGATGTAATACTTAAAATATTCAAAAGTTCTAAGTCTATTGTAAATGAATTGAAATCAGATATTATAAACTAACCTACTTTGCTCTATTTTTTACGCCCACGGTCAGGAAAGTCGTGGGCGTAAATTATTCCTTCTTATATTTTTTTGCAAGCTGCGAATAGTATTTCGCATTGCCTCTAATTTTTGCGGCGGCAGCTTCGTCTATATCGCCGACCTTTTTGGCAGGCACTCCCAAAATCAGCGAATTGTCGGGGAATTCCTTGTTTTCCGTAACAAGAGCCCCTGCACCGACAAGGCAGTTTTTGCCGATTTTTGCGCCGTTTAATACAGTTGCGTTCATACCGATAAGCGAGCCATCCCCTATTGTGCAGCCGTGTATGACGGCGTTATGCCCTACAGTAACATTTTCCCCGATAACGGCAGGGTAGCTTTCGTCGCAATGCACCGTGCAATTATCCTGAATATTTGAGCCCTTGCCCAAAGTGATTTTCGCCTCGTCGCCACGAAGAACAGCGTTAAACCAAACCGAGCTGTCCTCACAAAGCGTTACATCGCCGATTATCCTTGACCCCTCAGCCGTAAATGCCGACGGCGAAACCGCAGGCAATATTCCGTTAAAATCAATAATCATAATTTGCCTCACAATATTTTAATTACATTTTATCATTGAAACATTACGCACAAAAACGGCGCTCAATTTTGAGCACCGTCAACGTAAATGTTATTGCGTATGTTCGCCGAAAAAGGCGAGCATTTCATCTATTGTCTGCTTGCTTTCCTCAAGCTCGGGATATGCAACGCTTGTTATATGCCCCGAAGATTTGTTAACCGTCAATCCCCAATCCCTGTAAATATGGTCAATTCCGTACTCGGTCAAAACCTTGTCAAAATGCTCTGCCGAGGAATGAAGAATGTCCCTTGTACACGACACCGTATAGCAAGGAGGTAATTTACCGAGCGGTATAACCTCCTCAGGCTGCAAGTAGGGATAATACGGCGAGTTCTTGTAGTCAATGCCGAAATAGCAGGATATAAGCGGTGCGTTAAATCCCGCTTTCATATCGTACATACCCGAAACAAGACCTAATGCGTCGATTTGAAGCCCCGACGGGGAAACACCGTAAAGGCTTTGAAGCTGTGGGCTCGTTTCAACAAGTGAAGTGTAATATGCGAGGTTTCCGCCTGCCGACTCACCTGTTACATATACTTTTTCAAGGTCAATATTATAACTGTCTGCATTGTCATAAATCCACTTGTATGCCGCCATAACGTCCTGTACTTGCGAGGGATAGAGAACGTCGGGCGAAAGTCTGTAATTTATACAAACCACCGTATAGCCCTTTTTGGCAAGCACTGAGCAATATACTCTGTTGTAATCCTTATTTCCCATCATAAGACCGCCGCCGTGAATTTCGATTATCACGGGCAGCTTCTCGCTTGTGCCGTCGGGATAATAAACGTCAAGCATATGCTCGTCTGTTCCGTCGTCTATATACGGTATATCCTCAATACGGGTAACGCCTCTTTCCATTGTCTGCGACGATAAGCGGTTTTCGTCAAAAGCATCCATAATATCCCAAACAATTGAAACCGCCTGCGTTACAAAGCCCTTGTTTGTAAGCTCGCCCATAGCGTTTGGATCCGCCTCATTGAGCTTGGTATCGAGAATGAAAAGGCTGTTGAAAATGGCGTCAAGCTCTCTCCCTACATCCTCTGATTGAAGGTCGCCGTCCGAGAGAATGATTTTTTTCAAAAGCGAATAAAGCTGTGAAAAAACAGTCTTTACCTGCGCCTTGATTTCGGCGTCTCCGTTTGCCTCCGCAGCCTTGATAAGACTTTTGATTTCCTCACTCCTGCTGTCGAATTCAAAATCAATCTCTCTCGAAACTACCGCTTCATTATCGGCATCCGTCTTGTTCACACGAAGCAAATTCGAAAGCTCGGCACTCTTTGCAAATAAATTTGTCTGCTGACATATCGGAATGGTAAAAGCAATAACAATCACAAGTGAAACTATCCTGTTAAAATTCATAAATCATATCCTTTATTTATTAAAAAAAGACACAACGACAGACGCTATGTACATCATAACGTCTGCCGTTCTTGTATTTTTGAAAACTTCGACCACACGGTCAGCAAATTCTTTAACAGCTCTCATAAAGCCACCTTATTTTGCAACGATGTTTACAAGTCTGCCCTTAACATAAATTTCTTTAATTATATTCTTTCCTGCGATCTCCTGTGCAACCTTTTCGTCAGCCTTTGCACTTGCAATAGCCTCGTCGTTGGAAGCATCAGCCGGAATTTCAACTTTTGCACGGATTTTACCGTTTATCTGAACTGCAATTTCAACTGTATCGTCAATGCACTTTGCTTCATCATATTCAGGCCATGTGCCGTCCTTTGCTATCATCTCGCCATAGCCGAGTGTTGACCACATTTCTTCCGTGATATGCGGTGCAAAGGGATTGACAAGCAAGAGAAGTGTTTTAAGCTCCGCACGGTTGATTTTACCGTTATCATAAATCTGATTGAGGAGAGTCATCAACGCTGCAATTGCGGTGTTATACTTCATTCCCTCAATATCCTCGCTGACTTTCTTAATAGCCTTGTGCATTGCAGAAGAAAGCTCCTTTGAATACTCATTGCCGTCAGTGAGAATTTCCTGAAGCTTCCAAATACGGTCAACAAATCTCTTACAGCCCTTAACGCTCGACTCACTCCACGGAGCAGCCTGTTCATAGTCGCCCATGAACAATACGTAGGTTCTCAATACGTCTGCGCCGTAAACGTCAACAACCTCATTCGGGTCAATAACATTGCCCTTTGACTTACTCATTTTAACGCCGTCGGGTCCTAAAATAAGTCCCTGCGCCGTTCTCTTGAGGTAAGGCTCTTTGAACGGTACTACGCCTATGTCATAGAGGAAACGATGCCAAAATCTTGAATAGATAAGGTGGCGTGTAACATGCTCCATACCGCCGTTATACCAGTCAACAGGTCCCCAATATTTAAGCTTTTCGGGATCAGCCAATGCCTTGTCATTATGAGGATCAATATAACGCAAGAAATACCAAGAAGAGCCTGCCCACTGAGGCATTGTGTCCGTCTCTCTCTTTGCGTCAGCTCCACACTTCGGGCACTTGCAATTTACGAAAGAGTCAATCTTTGCAAGCGGGCTTTCACCGTCCTGACCGGGCTCAAAATTCTCAACCTGCGGCAATTTAAGCGGAAGCTCGTCATAGGGAACGGGAACCATTCCGCATTCGGGGCAGTAAACAATCGGAATAGGCTCGCCCCAATAACGCTGACGGTTGAACGCCCAGTCCTTCATCTTATACTGAACGCCCTCTTCGCCGATGCCCATTTTTTCAAGGTGCTCAATCATCTTTGCGATTGAGTCCTTTTTATTATCCATATCGTTGAGGAAGTCGGAATTTACCATCTCGCCGTCGCCTGTATAAGCCTCAACCGAGATGTCACCGCCCTTGATAACCTCAACTATATCAATGCCGAACTTCTTTGCAAAGTCATAGTCTCTCTGATCGTGAGCCGGAACAGCCATAATTGCGCCTGTGCCGTAGCCCATCATAACATAGTCTGAAATATAAATCGGGATTTCCTTGCCGTTAACGGGATTTTTAGCTGTAAAGCCTTGAAGCTTTACACCTGTTTTTTCCTTAACAAGCTGAGTCCTCTCAAACTCTGTCTTTTTAGCGCATTCCTGTCTGTATGCCTTGACCTCATCCATATTGCCGATAATGTCAGCGTACTTGTCGATTATCGGATGCTCGGGTGCCATAACCATAAAGGTTACGCCGAAAAGTGTGTCGGGACGGGTTGTGTAAATCTTGAAGCTCTCGTCAACCTCATTTACCTTAAAGTTTACGAATGCGCCCTTTGATTTGCCGATCCAGTTTACCTGCTGAAGCTTGATATTCGGAAGATAATCAACCTCATTGAGTCCCTCAAGGAGCTTGTCTGCATACTTTGTGATGCGAAGATACCAAACGTCCTTCGATTTCTGAACAACGTCGGAATGGCAAATATCGCACTTGCCTCCCTGTGAGTCCTCGTTTGAAAGAACGACCTTACAGGACGGGCAGTAGTTTACCAACGTCTTATCTCTGAAAGCAAGTCCGTTTTCAAACATTTTAAGGAATATCCACTGCGTCCACTTGTAGTAGTCCTCCTGTGTTGTATCGATAACTCTTGTCCAATCAAAGGAGAAGCCTACCCTTTTAAGCTGACTTGTGAACTTTTCGATGTTCATATCGGTAACTTTTCTCGGATGAATACCTGTTTTAATGGCATAGTTTTCCGTGGGCAGTCCGTAAGCGTCAAAGCCTATCGGGAAAAGCACATTGTAGCCCTGAAGCCGTCTTTTTCTCGAAACAACCTCAAGACCCGAATAAGCCTTAATATGTCCGACATGCATACCTGCACCCGACGGATAAGGGAACTCTACAAGTCCGTAAAACTTCGGTTTATCCGAATTGTCAACGGCGTTGAATACGCCCTCGTCATCCCATTTTTTTTGCCATTTTTCTTCTGTCTGTCTAAAATTATAATCCATAATTGCACCTCTGTATCGGATGTGATTTTTATTCAATTATCCACTTTGAAACGTCAACCTCTTTTGCGTCCTGCCAAAGCTTTTCAAGGTTAAAATTCTCTCTGTCGGCAGGAGTGAAAATGTGGACAATAACTGTTCCGTAGTCAAGCAAAATCCAGCCTGTAGATCTGCCCTCTACGTGATTTGGCTCTTTTCCGAGAGCCGTCAGCTTTTCCTCCAGCTCCTCGGCAAGCGCCTTTATATGCGTTGATGAAGTACCGCTTACGATTACGAAATAATCCGCAACCGAGCTCAAATCGGTAATCTCAAGCGCCTTAATGTCCTCCGCCTTTTTATTATCAAGAATTTTGACGGTGTTTTCAAGCAGTTCCTTAGTCTGCATTGCTTTCATCCTTTCTCGCTTTCTCCTTTTCGGAAATTGCGACTTCATTATATGCGAGAATGCTGTCGGGGTGAACGACTGCTCCCGCTTCAACATTTTCCTTTATTGTAAACTGCAAGCCGTATAGCATTGCTTCCTCAAGGCTTCTTTCGGCCTTTTCTCTGATTACGTCAACATCGGGGTAATTGCGTTCTGCCGAAGTGTAATCGGCTATATACAAAACCTTTTCCAGCAACGACATATTATCCCTTGCCGTCGTGTGATACCTGACCGCAGAAAGTATATCCTCATCCTTGACGTTCAGCTCGTGCCTTAAAAACACTTCCCCACTCATTGCGTGCCATATTTTCGGGTTTGCAAGCTCTGTGGGCGTCATTTTATGAGAATACTTTTCAATCAGCTCCCTTTGAATTTCGTAATCGGTATCCTTCATTATATCGTGAATAAGACCTGCCGTAAAGGCTTTATCCTCGTCGGCTCCGTATTTTTTTGCAAGCCTTCTCGCCTCGTCGGCAACATTTAACGAATGATAAAATCTGTACTCACTCAATCTATTTTTGATTTCCTCGACAAATTCTTCATTTCTTTGGGTATCCATAAAGTCCTCTGTCCTCGATATATTTTCTGACCTTGACGTCAAGATATTTTTCGGTGCTTTCGCCTGCTTTAAGAAGCTTTCGAAGCTCTGTCGAACTCACCTCAAACGGTTCTACGGGGGAAATGATTATTCCTCTGCCCACAAGCTCGTCAATCGGTATTCCAAGCTCATTTTCGGAATATTCCCTTAACTCAACAAGGCTTTCCTCCTCACAACGGGAAGCGACACACACAGTACACATATTGAGTATTTCACGATATTCATACCACCTCGAAAACATTAAAAACATATCCGAGCCGATAATCAAATACAATTCATCATCTGGGTACATTTTCTTAAGCTCACGCAAGGTATAGACCGTGTAGCTGTCGGTATCTCGCTTAATTTCAATATCGCTGACTTGAAAATGCTTATCATAAAACGCAAGTCGGCACATATTGAGCCTGTCCGTATCGGGCTCCAAGCCGTCTGCCGATTTGTGTACCGGAGATTTATCGGGAATTATCAAAACCCTGTCAAGTCCGAGCTTTTCCGAAAATTCCGCAGCAAGCCGTGTATGTCCCTTGTGCGGAGGGTTAAATGTTCCGCCGAAAACACCTATTTTCATATTACTTTCTCACTGTTTTCTTTTTCTCGTGGAGCTTCGGATTATATCTGTACAAAATCATAACTCCGCCGATAACTCCGACAACCTCCGAATTTGTTTCAAGCGCCAATTTCTCGGCAATATCTCTCGGCGTATCGGGGCAGGTTTCTCTCAAAACCTTTAATTTAATAAGCTCTCTTGCCGTTAGTGCGTCATTTGTTTGCTTAATAAGTGTATCGGAAATTCCGCCCTTTCCCACCTGAAAAAGCGCTTGAAGTGTATTTGCTTGTGAACGCAGAGCAGCTCTCTCTTTACTTGTCATAGTTTCTCCTGTTTGTGTTTTATTGTTTATTGCAAACTTTATATATTTTTATCTAATCCGTCAGTTGTGAGGTTGTATAAAGTTCCCTCGGCGGGAGCAAGCCCCTGCCATATTGTTTTTATAAATACTTCTTAACTTCCTCGGCAAAAAGACGAAGTGCGTTACCTCTATGGCTTACCTTGTCCTTTTCCTCGGGTGTGTATTCAGCAAAAGCTCTGCCGTCAATGTAGAAAAGCGGGTCATAGCCGAAGCCGTTAGTACCTTTTCTCTCATAACCGATTTTGCCGTGGCACTCGCCTCTTACGGTAAATTCTCTGCCGTCGGGGAAAACACAGCAAACACAAGCAACATACTTTGCCGTTCTTTCGCTGTCCGGTACATCTTTTAGACAATCGAGCAATTTATCATTGTTCTTTTCATCGTTCCCGTGATCGCCCGCAAACCTTGCCGAATAAACACCGGGTGCGCCGTCAAGAGCATCAACCATAAGTCCCGAATCGTCTGCGATACACGGCATACCGCTTTCCTTACAACCCGAATCGGCTTTGAGTTTTGCGTTCTCTTCAAATGTTGTACCTGTTTCCTCAACATCCGTAAGGTCAATTCCGAGTTCGTCTGCGGTTTTAACATTTATACCGAGCGGAGATAAAATTCTTTCAAGCTCGGCTCTTTTTTTCATATTATGAGTGGCGATTAAAAAGTCCAAAAAATCCCCTCTTTTCTTTTTTCTCTTTCTTTTCTTCCTGTTCTTCGGGTTGGTCTTTTTCTTCAGCTACTGCCTCTTCCTGCTGAGGAATTTCTGCATTTTCTTCTGCATTTTCCTCACTCGGCATAACCTCGTCAAGAATTTCAACAGCAAGCTCGTCGATTATCTGCGCCGTCTGTTGTAATTGTGAAACTCCGATTTTATCTGTCTGAGAGAGGTTATTCTCTCCTGCTGTTTTTTCTTCCTGTGAGGATGAAACAGCTTCTTTACCGCTGTGTTTATCTTCATCTGTGCCGTCGCCGTGTCCATCGACGCCAGATCGTATATCGCCCAAGATGTTTTCAGTAATCTTTTCGCTTTCATTTTCATCCTCCTCATATTCTATCTTCTGGAAAAGTCCGTCGGCAAACGCCTGCGGATTAAACGGCTGCAAGTCGTCAATCTGCTCACCGACGCCGATAAATTTAACGGGTATTCCCAATTCGTTCTTTATTGCAAGCACAACACCGCCTCTTGCCGTGCCGTCAAGCTTTGTAAGAACAATTCCCGTAATCTCGGCAACCGCCTTAAACTCTCTTGCCTGATTTACCGCATTTTGTCCCGTTGTTGCGTCAAGCACCAAAAGCACCTCACGGTCGGAATAGGGAAGCTCACGGTCAATAACTCTGTATATCTTTGCAAGCTCCTCCATAAGATTTTTCTTATTGTGAAGTCTGCCTGCGGTATCAATTATTACAATGTCGGTATCTCTCGCCTTTGCTGCATTTACGGTGTCAAAAACGACTGCGGCCGGATCTGCGCCCTCTGCGTGTTTTACTATGTCAACACCCGAACGGTCAGCCCAAATCTGTAATTGGTCAATAGCCGCTGCCCTGAATGTGTCTGCCGCACCGAGCAAAACTTTTTTACCCTGTGCTTTATACATTGCGGCAAGCTTACCGATAGTCGTTGTCTTGCCTACACCGTTTACGCCGATTACAAGGATAACAGACGGCTGTGTTATCAAGCCCATATCCTCACCGCCGTAAAGCAATTCGGCAACGACATTCTTCATTTCCGCCTTGATTTTGTCGGGGGTTTTAAGTTTTTTCTCCGAAGCATTCTTCTTGAGTGTTTCGGTAATCTGAACAGCCGTTACCATTCCGACATCCGCCATAACAAGAATTTCTTCAAGCTCGGCGTAGAGGTCATCGGTAACCTCATCAACATTGTCAAAAAGGTCGTCGATTGCACCCGACATTTTATTTCTGGTCTTTGTAAGACCAAAATTGATTTTACTGAAAATTCCCATTGGTTTTTCCTTTCGGCATTATGCCAATCCGAGTTTTTTAGCCATCTCGGCAGTCTTTAATTCAAGCAGTTTTGATACGCCCTTTTCCTGCATTGTAACGCCGTAAAGGACATCTGCTTCTTCCATTGTGCCTCGTCTGTGAGAAATGAGAATGAACTGTGTGTTCTTAGTCATTCTTCTGACATAACTTGCGTACCTTGAAACATTGACATCATCAAGAGCCGCTTCGACCTCGTCGAAAATACAGAACGGAGCCGGTGTAACCTTGAGTATCGCAAACAAAAGTGCGATAGCCGATATTGCCTTTTCACCGCCTGACAAAAGGTCGATATTCTTAACATTTTTTCCGGGTGGCTGAACCTTGATTTCAATATCACATTCAAGCAAATCAAGCTCATTTTCAAGCCTTAATTCCGCCTTACCTCCGCCGAAAAGTTCGGAGAAGGTTTCGCCGAAGTGGGCATTGATTTTGTTAAAGCTTTCTCTGAACTGTGATGCCATCTTGCCTGTCAAATCATATATTAACTTGTTAAGTTCGTTCTTTGACTTCTCAACATCGCCTATCTGCTTCGACATAAACTCATATCTCTCGGAAACCTCCTTGTACTCGTCTATTGCGGAAACGTTTACAGAGCCTAACGCTTTAATCTGTGCTTTTAATTCTGAAAGGCGCTTGCCTGCCTGCTGATAGTCGTCGATTTTAATATCAAGCGCCGCAGCCTCACGGCGTGTTAATTGATACTCGTCATAAAGCTTTGCGCTGAGTTCGTCATACTCCTTACGCATTGCTACTTTTTTCTCTTCAAGTCTTGCGAGTTCATTGCCGAGCTGCTCACGCTCAACTGTCTTTGAACGCTCTAAAAGTCGTAAATCGCTCTGTTGCTTTTCATATCCGTCACGGCTTTCGATAAGAGCGTCGATTTCCTGCCTTGATGCGCTTGAGCCTTTTTTGAGCTCCTCGATATTCAGCGAAAGATTTTCGATATTTTGGCTTAACTGCTCGTTTTTCTCGTTAATCCTTGCAATCTCGGAATCAAGCACCTCTGCCTTGCCCGTGTGTCCCTGCTTACGAGCGTTCAAGTGAACAAGGGTGTCGGTGTTAGTTTCAATATCTTTATTGAGCGACATTATTTTAAGACTTAATTGTGAAGCCTTTTCGGAAAGCTCCTCACGCATAGCGATAATATTTTCCCTGTCGCCCGTAAGCTTTTCAAGCTCGCTCTCGTTTTTAGCGATAAGCTCATTTAATTCCTTAACACGAACAACCGCATTTGCTGCGTTTTCGGTTATTGTATCAATTCTCTTTTGAAGAGTCTGCTTTTCCTCTGCAAGCTCTCCGACGCCGCCCGATACCGTGTCAAGCTGCTCTTTGGCAAGCTTCAAATCGCCCTGAAGTCTGATTTTTTCCTCATTCTTACGAAGCAAGTCGCCCTGCGCACCCTCTAAATCCGCAAGCGCCGAAGCCTTGTCCTCGCTCAACTGCTTGAAATCCGACTGCAACGAAGCCATTTCGTTCTTCATTGCCTCAAGTCCCTTTGTGAGCTTTTCAATCTCATTGCCACGGCTTAAAATTCCTGCATTCTGCGTTCTTGAACCGCCCGTCATACTGCCGCCGGCATTGATAACCTGTCCGTCGAGGGTAACTATCTTAAATCTGTAGGTGTATTTTTTAGCAATCGCAACCGCACAGTCAAGGTCGTCACATACAACCGTTCTGCCAAGAAGCGATTTAATAATCTCACGGTATTTCGAGTCTGTTTCGACAAGCTCCGATGCCATATTGACATATCCGAACTCATCATCAAGACCCTTTTCCGTAAGCGTTCTGCCCTTGATTGCGGAAATCGGTAAAAATGTCGCTCTGCCCGAGTGTGAAGTCTTGAGGAAATTGATAGCACGCTTTGCATCGCTTTCCGTTTCGGTTACGATATTCTGCACCGCCGCACCCAAAGCCGTTTCGATAGCGGTTGAATATTTATCTCTTACCGTGATAAGCTGTGAAAGCGGTCCGTGAATACCGCGAAGCGCACCCCTTTGCTGTTCACGGATAACCGCCTTAATAGCTCCGGAATAGCCCTCCATACTCTTTTCAAGGTCTGACAAAATTCTTATTCTGTCCTCGGTCTTGTGAAGCTCTCTCTCTTTTTCAAAAAGCAACGCTTCACAGTCCGAAGCCTTTTTACCCCTCGACTCCAAACGCAAGGTATAGCCGTCGATTGAGTTGTTTATTGAGTTTATTTCATCCTCGCACCTTTTGAGCGCTTCCTGCGCCTGCTCGTGCGATTTCTTGTATTTTAAGTAAACTTCTTGCCTACCGCCTAATGTACTGTCGATTACAGAAATGCGGTTTTTGATTTCCTCGATAGAGGAATTAGCCGTTTCGCTCAACACTCTGCAATCCGCAAGTTCAACCGAAAGTGCCGAAGCCTCAGCCGATAACTTTTGTGCCATATCGGAGAATGTTGCGTTATCACTCTTAAAACCTTCTTCCCTTGCGGTAAGCTCCGACATCTCGTTTTCAAGAGCTGTAACCTGTGCTTTTGCCTGCTCGATAGCCTGCTCGGCAACTCTTATTCTCTCGTCAAGATGCTGTTCGGTTTCGTTCTCGTCAGACTTATCTTTTTTGAGTCTTTCGATTGTCTCGTTGTTATGTAAAATTGAGTTTTCCTCAACTTTGAGTTGAGTTTCAAGAGCCGAAATTTGCTCGTCCGATACCGACGACTGTGCTCTTATCTCCTCAATTTTTATGTTGATATTTTTAATTTCCTGTGCCGCAGAATCAATTTTTTCCTCAATAGCCACAAGCTCGTCCTCTGCCTGCTTATAGTTTACCTCGGAGGTTGAAATTTTATGGTCCTGCTCACGAAGTCTGTCGTTCGTGCGGTCAATGGTGTTAAGCCAAATACCGATTTCAAGGTCCTTGCGTTCCTCGGCAAGCACAATGAATTTCTGTGCTTTTTCGCTTTGAGTTTTAAGCGGTCCCACTCTCGTTTCAAGCTCGGTTAAAATATCACGAAGTCTGACAAGATTTTCCTCCGCCTGCTTGAGCCTTTTGGTAGCGTCTGCACGCCTGTAACGGAAATGGGAAATTCCGGCGGCCTCCTCAAGCATCTCTCGTCTGTCGCCCGTCTTTGAAGAAACCATATCGGCAATTCTGCCCTGTCCGACAATAGAGTAGCCGTCTCGACCGAGACCCGTGTCCATAAACAGCTCGTTAATATCACGAAGTCTTGAGGACTCGCCGTTTATGAGATATTCACTCTCGCCCGAACGGAAATATCGCCTTGTGACAGAAACCTCGTCATTGTCGTTTTGAAGCGTTCTGTCCTTGTTGTCAAGACGGAGAGTTACCTCGGCAAAGCCCTTCGCCTTTCTGATGTCCGTACCGTCAAAAATAACATCTTCCATCTTCGAGCCACGCAAATTTTTTGTTGACTGCTCGCCTAAAACCCAACGCACAGCGTCCGAAATGTTACTTTTTCCGCTTCCGTTAGGTCCAACTACGGCTGTTACGCCTTTATTAAATTCAAGTACCGTTTTATCGGGGAAAGACTTAAATCCCTGCATTTCCAGTGCTTTAAGAAACATATCATTTTTCCTTCACAATAATATCAAAATCTTCTAAAAAATCATTTCCCTTTATTGTACAATAAAATCCTTGATTTTTCAATGCTTTTTCATTTCTTTTTGACTGTCCTTTTGCCTTTGAAAGCGACTTTTCGGAAACTTCGATTACATATTCGTTATCACGGCTTTTTTGTGAGAGCTCCGAAAGCATTTTTTCAAGATAAATCTCGCCCTCGCAAAGCTCACGAAACGCCGGATGATATGCGCCTGCAAGGTATCCGCCCTCAACATTTCCGCCCGAATGAAGTCCGAGCCTTATAACCCTTATGCCGTTTTCACGAAACATCAAAAGCAGTCTTGCACACAATTTTACCGCTTCGTCAAGAGTCTGCGGAGTGTACTCGCCGCTTTTCATACAGTCGGCAAGCGGAGTGTTTTCAAGCACGATCGTCGGATAAATTCTGACTGTATCGGGCTTTAGTTCAATCAACCTTTCAGCTGTTTTTATATCCTTTTCAAAGCTCGAGCCCATAAGCCCCGTCATCATCTGAAGTCCTAATTCAAAGCCGCTTTCACGAATGAGCATACTTGCATTTTCAATATCTTTTGCGGTATGTCCTCGCCTGTTGATAAGCAAAACCCCGTCATCTGTGCTCTGCGCACCCAATTCAATAGACGTTACGCCGTATTTTTTCAAAATTTCAAGCTTATGCTCATTTATACAATCAGGGCGTGTGGAAATCCGCACACCCTTAAAATAATTTTTGTCTATATATTTTTTTGCCTCTGCAAGCAAGGAAATCATATATTCCTCGTCAATAGCCGTAAAACTACCGCCGAAAAATGCAATCTCCGAACTTTCCGGAGAAGTGCTTCCGCTTTTTATCGCAATTTCACAAGCAGCTTCAACCTCCTCGGTAGTAAGAGCCTTGACAGAGCCTGAAATTGTCTTTTGATTACAAAAGCTGCATTGGTGCGGACAGCCTGCGTGAGGCACAAACAAAGCTACATTTGCGTGCTTTTTCAAATTCCCATCAACTCCAAAGCCTGCTGAGCCGCCGCCTGCTCGGCTTTTTTCTTGCTTCCTGCAACGCCCTTGCCGATAACGTTTGAATTTAGATGCACCTCAACCTCAAACGTCTTATCGTGGTCGGGACCCGATTCGCTCACAAGCACATATTTGAGCTCTTCGCCGTGATTTCTCTGCACAAGCTCCTGCAAAATGGTCTTGTAATCCTTAAAGCTCGGCTTTTTCTCGACATAGGGAGCCACGAAACGCAAAACGAACTTTTTCGCTTCGTCGATTCCTCCGTCAAGATAAATAGCCGCTATAACAGCCTCAAACGCATCCGACAAAACCGACGGTCTGTTCCTGCCGCCCGTCATATCCTCTCCGTGTGAAAGCTTGATATGGTCGCCGAGTCCGATTACCTTTGCAAATTCAAAAAGCGACTTTTCGCAAACGGCATAAGAGCGAAGCTTTGAAAGCTCGCCCTCGTGAAAATCCTCATGGCGTAAGAAAAGAAACTCTGCCGTGATAAAGCCCAATACCGAGTCTCCCAAAAACTCAAGTCTTTCGTTATCTTTATATTCTCTCAATACCTCGTTTGCATAAGAGGAATGTGTCAACGCCCTGTCGAGCAAACTTTTATCTTTGAATTGATAGCCTATTGCTTTTTCTAATTCAGTCATTATTTTCACCGTCTTTCATTGACCGAGAAACAATATCTATAAAACCGCTGTCGATATATTTTATCGCCTGTCCAATGGCATTTTTCAATGCATAAGCATCCGATGAGCCGTGAGCCTTTATAACGGGCTTTCTAACGCCGATAAGCGGTGCTCCTCCGTACTTTTTATAGTTCATCTTTTCCTTAAACTCGTCCATTCCCGACTTTATACCGAGATACGAGAGCTTGGAAAACAGGTTTTTCATAAATATTGCTTTAATCTGATTTGTAATTGATTTTGCAACGCCCTCGTACATTTTCACGATAACATTACCCGTGAAGCCGTCGGCTACAACAACTTCCGCCTCGCCGAAAGCTATGTTTCGCACTTCGATATTTCCCGTAAAGTTTATGCTGTCAAGAGCGCTTAGTTTTTTATAGGTTTCAACCAACATAGGAGTACCCTTTGTTTCCTCCGCACCTATGTTTGCAAGTGCGACACGAGGAGAAGATATACCCATTATCTTTTCCATATAAAGACTTCCGAGTTTCGCAAATTGGCAGAGCATATCGGGAGTACACTCAACATTTGCGCCTGTATCAACAAGTATAAACGGGCCTGCGCTTGTAGGCATAACAGCACCCAAAGCAGGGCGCTTTACGCCCTTTATTCTCTTAACAATAAGCGTACCGCCGACCAAAAGAGCACCCGTACTGCCTGCCGAAACGAAGGCGTCGCCCTCGCCCGAAGCCAATGCGTCAAGTCCCACGCCGAGCGAAGTGCCTCTTTTTGATTTGAGTATCTCCGTCGGCGGAGTCGTCATTTCAAAAACCGTATCCGCCTGCTTAATTTCAAAGGCAGAAATGTCAAGTGAATTATCCTTTGCGCATTTTTCGATTTTATCCCTGTCGCCTGTAAGTATTATATCAATGCCGAATTCTTTTCTTGCCTCGATACAGCCCTTTATTATTTCAAGCGGTGCATTATCTCCGCCGAAAGCGTCAACAATTATCTTCATATACCGTTCTCTCCTTTGAACGACTCCAAGTCGCCCATAGCCCTTTTAGCCAATGCCATATATCTTTCGCTTTTATCCCTTATCTTATCGGGAAGCGGCGGCAAAACACCGAAATTTGCACCCATCGGCTGAAAATTCTTAACCGTTTCGTCGCTTATATACCGTGAAAGTGCGCCTATCATAGTCGTTTCGGGCAAAGTAAGTGTTTCTTTGCCTAAAAGTCTGCGAGCACAGTTAAATCCTGCCATAATTCCCGATGCCGCCGACTCCATATACCCCTCAACGCCTGTTATCTGACCTGCAAAGAAAATATACGGATTTTTACGCAGGCTGAAATCCGAGCAAAGATATTCAGGCGAATTTATAAATGTATTCCTGTGCATTACACCGTAACGCAAAAATTCCGCATTATGAAGCGCAGGGAACATTGAAAACACCCTTTTTTGTTCAAGGAATTTTAAGTTCGTCTGAAAGCCGACAAGGTTATACATAGTGCCCTGCTTATTCTCTTTTCTAAGCTGGAGATTTGCCCACGGTCTGTGTCCTGTTTTAGGGTCAACAAGACCTACGGGCTTTAACGGTCCGTAACGCATTGTATCCTTGCCGCGGGAAGCCAAAACCTCAATAGGCATACAGCCCTCATATACATCCTTTCTCTTGTCAAAGGAATGAAGCTCTGCGCTCTCCGCCGAAATAATCGCCTCATAAAAAGCCTCATACTGCTCTTTGTTCATAGGGCAATTTATATAGTCGTCCTCGCCTCCCCTGTCATATCTCGACTGCGTAAAGGCGAAGTCCATATCCACGCTGTCAGCCGATACAATCGGAGCAGCCGCATCATAGAATGAAAGTCCGTTTTGACACAATGAATGTATCGTTCCTGAAATGCCGTCGCTCGCCAAAGGTCCTGCCGCAATAATTACGGCATCAGCCTCGGGCAAGTCCGTTACTTCTTTGTTTATGATTTTTATATTTTTACAAGCCTTGATTTTCTCTGTTACAGCCTTTGAAAAAAGCTCTCTGTCAACAGCCAAAGCGCCGCCTGCCGGGACAGCCGTTTCAAGTGCCGTCTCAACGCAAACGGAAGAAAAGGTACGCATTTCCTCCTTCAAAAGGCCTGCCGCCGAATTGAGCCTTTGCGCCTTCAAGGAGTTTGAGCATACAAGCTCTGCGAATAAATCTGTTTTATGCGCAGGAGAATGCTTCTCGGGCTTCATCTCGTAAAGCTCCGCTTCAATCCCTGCCATATTCAGTTGCCACGCCGCCTCGCACCCTGCAAGGCCTGCGCCGATAACAGCTGCTTTCATTTATTCTTCCTCTTTTTTAGTTCTTTTCTTACGCTCTGCCTTTTTCTCAAAGCCGCATTTCTCATCAAGGCATACAAGCAAGCCGCCCTTACGCTTGAACAAAGACTTTCCGCACTGCGGACAAATCTCGTCGGTAGGCTTATCCCAAGTCATAAATGTACATTTAGGATAATTGTCACAACCGTAGAAAGCATAGCCTCTCTTTGATTTCTTTTCGATTACATTGCCGCCGCATACGGGACATTTTGCATTTGTCTGAACAACATAGGGCTTTGTGGTTTTGCACTCGGGATAGCCGGGGCACGCAAGGAATTTACCGAATCTGCCGACCTTAACGACCATCATTCTTCCGCATTTTTCGCACGGAATATCGGTAACATCCTCTTTAAGCTGAATTTTAACGCCCGACATCTCCTCCTTAGCCTTTTCGAGTGTTTTCTCGAAGCCGTCATAGAAGGTGTGGAGCATTTTTATATAGTCAACCTCGCCGCTTTCAACCTTATCGAGATCAGACTCCATATTTGCGGTGAATTTAACATTTACTATATTCGGGAACTGCTGCTTGAGCAGGTTGACAACCGCCTCGCCAAGCTCGGTGGGCTTCAGCTGCTTTTGCTCTCTTACGACATACTCTCTTGAAAGAATTGTCGAAACGATAGAAACGTAGGTACTCGGTCTGCCGACACCCGTTTCCTCAAGAGCCTTGATAAGAGCCGCTTCGGTATATCTTGCAGGCGGCTGTGTAAAGTGCTGATTTCCGTCAAGTGATTTGAGCTTGAGAATATCATTTTCCTTTATCGGAGGAAGAACGCTCTCGGCGTCCTCGTCATCATCTGTAGAAACCTCATAAAGCTTTGTGTAACCGTCAAATTTAACAGTATAGCCCGAAGCCGAAAACTCGCAGAACTTACCGTCCGCCAAATCCTTTTCGGTCGCAGCCTTAATTCCTACCTTTACGGTGTCCTGAATGCAGGCAGCCATAAGACTTGCCATAAAACGCTTCCAAATAAGCGAATAAAGCTTGAACTGCTCAACGGTAAGGCTGTCCTTTACCTTGTCAGGAGAGAGCGACGGAGTTGTAGGTCTGATTGCCTCGTGTCCGTCCTGTGCATTTGCCTTTGTTTTGAAATATCTCGGCTTGTCGGGAAGATAATCCTTACCGTAGGTCTCCGTGATATATTCATTAGCAGCCGCACGAGCCTCCTCGGAGATACGAAGCGAGTCGGTTCTCATATAGGTTATAAGACCCATTGTACCTACACCCTTGATTTCCATACCTTCGTAAAGCTCTTGTGCTATCTTCATAGTCTTTCTGCCCTGATAGCCGAGTTTTCTCGAAGCGTCCTGCTGAAGCGTAGAGGTTGTAAACGGAGGTGCCGGCTGACGTCTCCTTGTTCCCTCTTTAACGGAAGCAACCGTGTACTGTGCGCCGTCAAGTCTGTTCAAGTATGCGTCTGCCTGAGCCTTATCGGTAATTTTAACCTTGCCCGTTTCATCGCCTGTAAACGAAGCGGCAAAAGCCTTTCTTGAACCGGGTGCCGTGAGCTTTGCGTCAAGAGTCCAATACTCCTCAGGTACAAAAGCACGGATTTCTTCTTCCCTGTCAACAATAAGACGAACGGCAACAGACTGAACTCTGCCTGCCGAAAGTCCTTTTCTGATTTTCTGCGAAACAAACGGGCTTAATTTATAACCGACAAGTCTGTCGAGTATTCTTCTTGCCTGCTGTGCGTCAACAAGATCAAGGTCGATTTTCTCGGGATGCTCGATGCCCTTTACAACGCTTGTCTTGTTAATTTCATTAAACTTAACTCTGTTTTTATCGTCTGTATCAAGACCCAAAACAGTTGCAAGATGCCAAGAAATAGCTTCTCCCTCACGGTCGGGGTCGGTTGCGAGATATACGCCGTCCGATTCCTTTACCATTTCCTTAAGCTCTTTTACAAGCTTTTCCTTACCCTTAACTATCGCATACTTGGGAGCAAAGTCATTTTTAACATCAACGCTGAGCCTTGACGAGGGCAAATCTCTGATATGACCTACGGAAGCGGTAACCTTATAGTCCTTGCCGAGGTATTTCTGAATTGTCTTTGCCTTTGACGGAGACTCAACTATTACTAATTTCGACATATTAAAATCATCCTATACTATCACTAAATTTTTTTATATTTTCTGCCGGGAAGAACCTCGATAACGCCTTGCATTTCAAGCTCGGTAATTCCCGAAAGCACCTTTACAACATTAAGTCCCGATTTTTCGACGATAGTGTCAAATTCCGTATCGCCGTCCAAAGCGGCATAGATTTTCTTTGCCGTTTCGCTTGCCGTATCGGGTAACGGCTTCGGCTCTGTTTTTACAGGCTCTGTATCGGCTTTTGATATTCTGCTTTGCTTATTTTCGGCTCTTTTTTCATAAGTATGAGTGACATTGCCCGAAAAGTCCTCTGCATTTCTCGAAAGCATAAGCGCAAACGGCTCATCTGCAAGCGAAAGGTCAAATCTTTCAGGAAATTCATCCATAAAATCTTCAACAATTTCTTTTGCATTGAAAAGTGGCTTTGCACCGTTGTTTATTATTTCGGAAGCGCCCGAATAAGCCGAAGAAAACAAGTCCCCGGGCACAGCATAAAGCCGTCTGCCCTGTGCCAAAGCATTTTTAGCGGTTATAAGCGAACCGCTTCTCTCGCCTGCTTCAACGACAACCGTCGCAAGCGACATACCCGAAATAATCCTGTTTCGCTTCGGAAATGAAATCCTTGACGCCTGCGAAAACGGCGGAAATTCCGTTATCAAGACTCCGTTTTTCTTTATCCTGTTACGCAAATCAGCATTTGTTTTAAGGTAATTTGTACCGAGTCCGCAGCCGAGCACCGCAACGGTTTTCTTATCCACGCTCAATGCTCCCTCGTGCGAAGCGGCATCAATTCCGAGCGCACCGCCCGAAACTATTGTCATACCTGCAAGCGAAAGCCTTTGTGCTATTGCACCCGCAACTTTTATACCCTGTACTGATGCGTTTCTCGTTCCGACCATAGCGATATTTGACTCTGTCATAAGCGTTTCAATATCGCCGTCGGCATAAAGAACAGCCGGTAAATCTGAAACCTGCGTAAGTAAAAACGGATATTGTTCATCTTGCGGAGTTATTATCTCCCATCCGTTTTCTTCGCAAGCTCGCATTATATTGCCCGACTCAGAGGGGCTGTGTAGGAGAAGCTTATCAACGTGCTTTTGGTCAATAATGCCCGAAATTCGCCATTCATAGCTTCCCGCCTCATACAATTCTCTTGCAGAGCCGAAATATTCGATTATGGGTTTTATTTTAGCCCCTGTGCCGTAAGCATTTTGAAGCCAAATCCAATATTCGCAATCTCTCATCTCATTATTTCCCACATTGTGATAACAGCGGCGACAGATGCATTAAGCGACTCTGCCTCGCCTTTCATTTTGATTGTAATTCTTTCCTTTGCAGTGTTTTTAACAGCCTCGGTAACACCGTTCCCCTCGTTTCCGATAACAGCTATTACACCTGCGGAAAAATCTGTTTTGGTAATGTCACGGGCATTTTCATCGGGAACTGTTGCTGCAGTGAGCATACCGTCAGCGTTCGCCTTTTCAAGTGTTTTGCAAAGATTGTCAACAGCGATAATCGGTATGCGCAAAAGACTGCCCATTGACGCACGCAACGCCTTCGGATTATACATATCGCAGCCGCCGCATACGATTATTCCGTCAATGCCCAAAGCCTCGGCACTCCTTGCGACAGAGCCGAGATTTTGCGGATTTTGCACATTTTCAAGCGCAATATACTTCTTTGTACTCTCGATTTCAAACGCTGTTTGGCGTTTCATTTCGACAACGCAAAAAATCCCCTGCGAATTTACTGTATCTGAAATTTTTTCCGAAACCTCGTCGGTTATCAAATAAACGCTTTTTGCACAATCTGCAATTACGTTTGTGTAATCGGAAAATTTCGCAACAGCATCACGGGTAAAATATGCCTCTTTTATCACATATCCGCTTTTAGCCGCATCAAAGCAAAGTCTTGCGCCCTCCAAAACAAAAAGCGAGGTGCTTTTGCGTTCCCTTGAGCTTGAGACTAACCTTGCGACCGATTTAATTTTTTCATTATTTCTTGAAGTGATTTCAGTATAATTCATAACACAAAAATTAACCACGCCCCGAAAACAAGGCGTGGTTCCAGCTTATTTAAGTGCTGCTTTTGCCTGCTCTGTAAGAGCTGTGAAAGCTGCGGGATCTGAAATAGCGATTTCAGAAAGCATTTTACGGTTTAATGAAACGCCTGCCTTATTAAGACCGTTGATGAATGTTGAGTAATTCATACCGTTCATTTTGCAAGCTGCAGAAATTCTTGTAATCCAGAGCTTTCTGAACTCTCTCTTCTTCTGCTTTCTGCCGATATATGCGTACTGACCTGACTTCATAACTGCCTGCTTAGCAGTCTTGAAAAGTCTTGACTTTGAGCCATAATAGCCTTTTGCGAGCTTTAATGTTTTATTTCTTCTTTTGCGAGTCATCATCGCACCTTTAATACGTGCCATTTGTTATTCTACCTCCGAAAATTTGTGAAAACGGTCGAAAACCGCATTTTATTTATTGATTATTTGTAAGGAACAAGACGCTTGATCTGCTTCTGATTCGTTACATCTGCAACTGCGGTCTTGCGAAGATTTCTTTTTCTCTTTGTAGACTTCTTGTTGAGAATGTGAGACTTGTAAGCGTGTGCTCTGATCGGCTTACCGTTCTTTGATAATTTGAAGCGTTTTTTAGCTCCTGAATGTGTTTTAATTTTAGGCATTTCTATTTCCTCCTGAATGATTTGTTTACTTATTTGGTTTTAGCGTTCAACGGTGCTAAGAACATAAGCATTTGTCTGCCTTCGAGCTTTGCGGGCTTTTCAACTGATGAAAGCTCCGAGCAAACCTCGGCAAACTTTTTCATTGTTTCCTCGCCGATTTGCGGATGAGCCATCTCGCGTCCTCTGAAACGAATTGAAACCTTGACCTTATGACCGGTCTTTAAGAATTTCATCGCCTGATTAGCCTTCGTATCGAAATCGTGCGTGTCGATATTGAGAGAAAGTCTGATTTCCTTTGTCTCGATTATACGTTGGTTCTTCTTTGACTCCTTCTCTTTCTTCGTCTGCTCAAATCTGTATTTGCCGTAGTCCATAATCTTGCACACGGGAGGCTGAGCCTGGGGCGCAATTTTAACGAGGTCAAGGTTTTTCTCCTCAGCCTTTTTAAGGGCTTCCTTAGCGGACATAATACCTAACTGTTCTCCGTCCGCAGAGATAACTCTGACTTCCTTATCACGGATTTCTTCATTGAGTTGCATTTCTTTGACAGCGATGGATAATCACTCCTAAACAATAAATTAAAGCGTGAACAAAAACCGTTCACGCTCAATACACACAATAAGACCGTAGCCTTAAAAGTATTGACCTGTTTCATTAAAAATCACAGGTGAGAACGGGTGTTCTTCTTTGTTGTGCAGATATTATACTAAAACGCAAGCCGTTTGTCAAGCGTTTATTTCAAAAGTGTTCCGAGAAACGCAAGCCACTCCCTGACAATAGACGTAAAGAGCGAAAACGGCTTTGATTTTGAGCTTATATTATACGGCTCTATCCCGTTTCGCTTTGCAAGCAGGGTCGAACGGAGCTGATGAAATTCGGAGGTTATTATAACCGCTTCATTGCCCAAGCTGTTTTCATCCATTATTCTTTTTGAAAAGAGCATATTTTCAGCCGTCGAGGTTGATTTGTCCTCAAGAATAATTCGCTCCGCAGAAATCCCCTTTTCTGCAAGAGAATTTCTTATAGCCTCGGCTTCGGATATGTTTTCGTCGTCGCCCTTGCCGCCCGAAGCTATTACGACGGCATTTTCGTTTGCCGAAAGATATTTATATGCCGCCGCAATACGGTTTTCGAGCATTTCACTCGGTGTTTTGTCATTTACCTTACAGCCCAAAATGATTGCAGGCGTGTTTTTGGGTATGTTCTTCGGCTCTGCCTTGAAAGACAGAATTTTAACCGTAACCGCAGTACAGTAAGCCGCAAAAATTATTAGAATTATCAAAAGAAATTTAAGCAACGCCATACCGCCCTTTTATTTTTATTTCGTATATAGTAAAACTCCAAACGACATACCTATTATATTATCGAAACGACTTAAAAATCACACAACCGCAAATCTGCTTATAACAGTTTTTCAATGTCCTTTGTGTTAATACGCTTCGATACGATAAAGGTTTTTCTCTTGAGCTTACCCTTGTCGGTCGAATATGTACCGCTTTCCTTTTCCTCGGTTGAGAAAATTCCGTAAGACGAAGTAACAGCCGTACCGTCGGACAAAACAACGTTTCCGCAGTAACCCGTATCGGCATTTGCGGTAACGCAAGGTTCTTTTTGGTCGGGAAGATAGGTGTGCGCAACCTTTATCCTGTAATCGCCCTCTTTTCCGTTTTTGAGGTCGTCATAAGTGCCTACCCACGCAATCCAACCCTCTGAATACCAGCCTCTGAATTTCTTTTCACTGTACATTTTATTTTTCTTTTTATCTCTTTCGATTGAGCGGAAGGTTATGAACAATCTGCCGTCGGGAAGATAATCCACCTTATGTCTTTCACCGTTTATCGAACTCGGTGCAAAAACAGGCTCCGACCAAGTTTCGCCCTCGTCTGTCGAAAATGACAAAAGCGAATTGACCCTCTTTGAGTTGCTTCTTGTTATAAGCATAAGCTCGTCGCCGTTTCCTGCGTCGCTTCTTACACATTCAACCTCGCACATCTGCGATTTTCTCTCGATTTTTCTATGCGCCGAAAAATACGGTACAGGCTTTGTCCAATTCATTTTGCCGTTATCATCAAAGGTTAAGAAAGTCTTGTAATTTACAAAATGCTTGTCGTGGAAAAGTCCCATCCATTTATCAATGAACCTGCCGTCTTTTTTAAGTCTTGTCAACGAGCTCATTGCGACAATCGGATAAATTTCGCCCTTGAAGAAAAGCTCAAACTCCGAAAAGCTATCGCCCTCGTCATCGGAAACAGAGCAGTTAAAGCCGCCAACGGAGGATTTTTCGTCCCACCATTTCGGGTTTCCGCATATAAGTATAAGCTTATCGTCCCAATTTTTCTCGCTGAAGGTAAGCCTGTAAACCGTGGGCGTTTCCTTTGAAAGCGCCCAATTTTCAGGCGGATTTTTAACACCGTCGCCGTCGAGATAAGTTTTTCCGCCGTCAACACTTCGTTTAGAAAGCACCTTGCCCCTGCCGTGTCCCTCTGGGAAGAAAGTCAATATATCCCCGTTTTTGAGCAATATGCTGTCGGGATGTCCCAAATAGCCGTTGCCCTCATCAACTATCGAATATTCAAAAAGATAGTCAAGGCTCTTGTCCGTATTGCCTGTTCCTTTTGAAAGATCAATCTGCTTTATAGAATAATCCTGCCCCTTGTTTCTCATAATTCCTCTCCATTCAAAAAAATACCGCCGACTAAATCGGCGGCGGTATTGTAACTTTAATTATTTTGCTTCGTTGTCCCAGCCGAAGTGATATTCCATACGATCCGTGCAATCGAAGGTCAAATCTTGCTTTCCGAGATAATCAAGATCTCCGACTCCGTTTACAACTGTGGAAACGCTCATATTTTTGTCATAGGTTGCGGACAGTATGTTGTCCGTAACGGCGTTAAATGTCGCTGTAATCGTACAGCCGTCAAACTCAACCGAATAATCGTCAACCGTGAAATACGAAGAAGCCTTTTTCATTTCGTCAAGGATTGCGTTCTTGTCGTGCATTGAGTATGCCTTAAGAACGGAAGCCGCATCATCTTTAAGAACTATTGTGATAATTCTTGTAATTCCCGTAACGACCTTGACCTCTTTTTCCTCTTGCTTACCCTTTTCGTTCGTTACCTTTTCGGTATAGGTCTGAGTTTCGTAAGCGAGTGAGCTCACAGCCGAAACAACATCATCCGCCGTAAGCGTGCAAGCCTTATCCGAGCCCTTGAGATACATAATATCCGTAAGGTCTGCACCCTTTTCAGTCGTTGCGTTAGGCAGTGATTTACCTACACCCTTCTCTGAGAAATAGTCAAAGAATTTCGCCGCAGTCTTAACCTTACCGTCGGTATCGTTTCCGTCATGTGTGAATTTGATTGTATTTTCGTTTGTCCAAAAGCTTTCCTTGTACTGCGTAATAGGCTTTTCGCTTTTTGCGCCGTTTACCTTGTTGACGAAATACTCCACAACATTTGCTTCGTTAGCCTTAACGGAGTCCTTTTCCTCTTGTGAAAGAAGGTCAAGAACCTTTTCCCACAAGCCGTCCTCGCTGAATCTCGTGGTTATTTCATTATAGCTTAATTCGATTGTAATATCGTCTGAAAGCTTGTCATATTCCTCAAAAAGAGTACCGAGCTTATCCGCCGGAAGAACTGTTTTAAGCTCGCCGTAGGTAAAGTCAAAACTCGAATCCTTAAGGTCAACCTTTGCGGTGACGGACTGAGGAATTTCCGTTTCTCCGCCGAGAACGTCTTCAGCCGTGCAGGAAGCAAAAATCAATGCTGTCATAACAATACATAGTATAACGGAAATTGCTTTTTTTAACGAAAAATTCATATAATCAAATCCCCTTTTGCATTATGAAATAATAATAACACAATCTATACTTATTTAACAATAGAAAATTTTATTTTTTTTAATAAGTATCCTTCAAGCCCTCGCTGTCATACAAAAATGCTGTTTCAAGAAGAACATTGATACCCGCTTCTACCGTTTTCGGTTCAAGAATATCAGGCTTATCGTCTCTTGTATGATAATAACTTGCAGGTGTCGGGTCCATAGCCGCAAGAGCAGAAGCCTTGAGTCCGCCCTGCTGCATAGCCGCAGCGTCGGAGGAGCCGAAGAAAACCTTTGCATAGGGAAGATTTAAGCCTGCATTTTCGCTTGCCTTTTTAACCATAGCGGAAACCTGACTGTCAAGCGTTACAGTACCGCTCATATCCTTGTTATATACGCCCATAAAGTCGTAATCCTTGAGAGTGTCAACCGCAATCGCAACCGTTTCAATTCCGTCGTTTGCGTGCTTTTTAGCGTAAGCTCTCGCACCTCTCAAGCCACATTCTTCGCAGCCTGTCGAAATTGCAACAACGTCTGTGTGCTCAAAGCGAATATCGTTTGCCTCCATATAGCGAATAACAGCCATTGAAGCGAAAACGCCCGTAAGATTATCGTTTGCGCCGGGGACCACAAGCTTCCAGTTTACAAAGATTGAAGCAAGGGATACCGGTACAGCCGTAATAAACGCAAGCACGATAATTACAATGTTAAGCCAATTCGGAACATTGAAAAATGAAATAATATCAAGCACCAAATTTATTCCGATTGAACCTATCGCAGCCGCAATCATTTTAACAAGAAGCTTTCCGCCGCCGAGATGCGTATAGTACCATTCATAAGCAGAGTCGATATGACCCGCAAAAACAATTCTCTTTTTCGTTTCGCCCGAAGCCTTACGTGTACAAACTACGTTGCAGGACTGCCTTTTCGGGAAGAACGGATCAAGCATTTCCTTATAGAAAAGGAACTCGCCGACCATAAAGACTATCGACAAAACAGTTAATACCGTTGCGGTAATTCCAAGACCTGTATTAGCCGCCTCAATCGCATTAAACTGCTTTAACAAAAGGCAGATAATCGACATAAGCATAAGCACAACGTCAATTACAACCCAGCTCATAAACGCTTTGGGATGAACCTCAAAATCCTCTATTTCAACGCTGTCGCAGACATTTTTCATTGACTCCGCAACATAAGATTGAGCCTTTCTCTCGCTCTCCTCTCCGGATTCACGGGGACCTATCTCGTTGCAAACCTTTTTAACCTCACGTACCGCATAGTTCGTCATTTCACGGAGACGCGACGGATAATTTGAATTACTTTCACTCGCTTTCATTAAGCTACACTCCCGTCTAAAAAAATAAACTAATACATTCTACCACATTTTTTTACATTTGTCGATAATAAATCGTATGTATAGGCTTAATTAAGTATAAATATATATTTATATTGATTTATTCTGTGCAGTATGTTAGAATACTTCTTGCAATAGAGGGCAAATTATCTTCGGATAACACAAAAACAAAATATTTGTTTTAAGCGTTGGGCGACAGTTCCTTCTCTCATTTGACAATCAGAAGGAGGAACGGCTTTTTTACTCCTTCTGAAATATAAAAGGAGGGAGGGAGTGCTTATGAAAGATTTTTTATTAAGCACCGATTGTAATGTTGATTACTTTTGGCGATTGGTTAACCGTTATTTCCATCATCGCTACAGTTATCTCTGTCATCGTAACGGTAATTCATACGAAAAGATAGAATTTAACTTAATAACATACAATAGCAAAAAGACCGCCTACACCTTCCAAGCATAGCGGTCTTTTTCGCAGCAAGAGGGAACAATCGCTTAATTGTCCTCTGTTGTACTTTCATTATAAAGACATCAACTGAAATTGTCAATACAAATTTTTGCACTTATTTGCACTTATTCCGCCGTAAATCGGCGGTTTTCTTTTTTTCTTTATTTGAATTGACAACGGAAGATAAATTGAATAAAATATACTCATTCACTTGCGAAAGGCAAAGGCTATGGAAAACAATAATAAAAAAGGTATATCTAAAAGGGCGTTACGCACAAAAATTATATTGCTTGTTATTCTTGCGGTAATTATGATACCGCTTATCATTTTATATAAATCCGTCGGAGATACCACTCCGAGGATAAAGCTATATAACCGCAATCAAACGGAAAGCTCATCGGAAAATCAGGAGGAGCAGACAGCCGAGCCTCAAACAGAGCCGCAGACAGAGCCGCAGACAGAGCCTGCTACCGAAGAGCCGCAAGCAGTACCTGAGACAGAGGCTGCCGAAAAGAAGCCTGCTACGGTGATTCCGATAACAGATGCCGAAAAGTGGAATCTTGCGATAATAAATATAAAATATCCGCTTCCCGACTCCTATGCGCCGACTCTTTCAAACGCAGTAAACGGCAGTAATATTCAGCTTGATTCAAGAGTCAGCGAGCATTATGCCGAAATGTATGCGGCGGCAAAGCTTTCGGGCTGCGTGCTTACTCCCTATTCGGGCTACCACACCTACGCTCTTCAGAAAACGACCTATAACAGAAAGGTTAATTTCTATGTGAACAAGGGTATGTCGGCAGAGGAGGCAAATCAAAAGGCAAGCGCTCAGGTGCTTCCGGCAGGCTGCAGCGAGCACAACGCAGGTCTTGCAATGGATATTGTCAGCGCAAGCTCGGATTTTATCAACACAAAGGAATACAAGTGGCTTTGCGAAAACGCACACAATTACGGCTTTATTCTTCGCTACCCCGAGGATAAAACGGCGATAACGGGCATGAACTTCGAGCCGTGGCATTGGCGATATGTCGGCACACAGACGGCAAAGGAAATGAAAGAAAAAAATCAATGCCTCGAGGAATATCTCGGCTTGGCGTAAATTTCAGCTAATAACAAAATCGACCCCCGAATATATCTTTATCGGATATACTCGGGGGTTATGTTATGTTATATTACTTTATAGCTTCTTTATTCCTGACTCTCGGTAAATTCTTTCCATTATCTCAACGTCTTTTCGGTCGGCAGCCTTGATTTTTGCAAGCTTGCCTCTCGCCCTCTTGTTGAACATTAGCTCGAACAGGCGCACAAGCCAAAGAAAAGGTAAGAGTATCGGTGCTTTTTTAAGCACAGGATAACGCAGCCGCATATGCTTCAGCGACGGAAATAATGAGCCGAAAATGCTTTGCGCCTTTGAACGCTTTTCGCCGCTTGTGCTCGCAACGCCCGTATTTTTAACGGGAGGACCTAAGACTATGAAATTCTCCGTAATTTCAAGCGACGGGTCTTTTTCGCACTCTGAAAGCATCTGCTTTGATACCGTTTCGATTTTCTTTGCAAAATCTTCAAGCGAGAGCTTTTGAAACTCTTTTTCTATATATGAAAAGTCAAGCGTCTCGGACATTTTTTCACGCATTAAATAAATATCCATAGTCGGTCTGAAGCACGCACCGCCCGTGGTAAAATGCTCGGCAAGATGTGCCATTGTGTAGATATACATATCGCTGTCGGTCATTGTAAATTCGTGCTCGCTGATTTTTTGAGCCTTGTCCCAAACAGAAAGGAAGTAGTCATACATATAATAACCTTCGACAAACAGCGTGTTATGAAGCTCAACCGTCAAAAACGGTTTTTTCGTGAATACGACATCCTTCCCGTTATCCATTTTTTCCTCAAAGCCGTGTGAAAGCAGTATTTTCTTTGCTTTTTCAACGTCCTTTAATCGCACAAGCACATCCGCATCCGACATAAAGCGAAGCTCCGGCGAGGGATACAGCTTTTTCAAATGAGAGCCCTTCAAAAACATAAAATCAATGCCGTTTTCGGAGAAATCTTTTCTTATTCTGTCCGTTTCCGCCTGCTGACTTATTTCACGGGCAACGACTGTTCGATATGACTTTTCAAGCCTGTCGTTATACTTAAAATCCTGCTTTGCAAAGGCAATATAGCCGATAGCCTGCAAGGAATTTTTAACAACAAGCTCTATAAGCAAATCTTGGTTAATATCCTCGGGAATTTGCGGAATTTCCCTTGAATTTATAACTGCTCCGACCGCTTTCAAAAGGTATTCTTTTGTAGCAATAAGCTCCGACATATTTTCTCCTGTTATCAAAGTGTAAAGTAAATTACCTTTACACCAAATTCGCTAAAAATGAAAGTATATTTTCCCTGTTTATCAATGCATTGAAGCAGCACTCGTCTGTAAGTGCGTCAATGTTTTCTTCGGAATACTCAACCTGCTTTGACAAATAGCGTGTGTTAAAAAGCAAATCGTCGTTTACGCAATCGATAAGCATTTCAAAAATCATCATAACAACCGCAAACTTGAAATGTGAAAGCAGATCCCCGTCAAAGCAAGCCTTTATGAAATGCCTGAAAACAAAATACGAAAGCGATTTTTCATAGCGTATCTGATTTTCCGACAATACCTTGTTAATGCGTTCCTTTACCTCTTGAAAATTCAAGCCTTCAAGGCGCAGAACATACCTTTCCCACAATTCGTCAAACGGCGACATTTCCTTTGCGATTTCAACGCATTCCGCAAAGAATTCATCGGCAGAGCAAGGCGCAACAACGTCTTTCACACCGATTTTTGAAAAGCACTTTTCTATTCTGTCAAAAAGCGTTAAGCTGCGGTCATTGATAATCGAAAACAGACTTTTTCTAAGCTCAAAAACACTTTTGCAAACATCCTCGGGCGTATCGTCGTCAGAATTTTCCTGCGTTTCAACCGTCACATATTCAAGCGGTTTTTCGTTTTCAAGCAACAGTCTTACCGCCTCTTCGCAGCAGAGTCCGACCCCTGCGTCCTTATAATTTCCGTACCACTCGTAAAACCTCGGATGTTCACGGCATATATCGCAAAGCATATCCTCCGAATGCTCAAGAATGATTTTGCAAAGTCCGTTCTTTTGAAGAAACGGGCAACGCTCATTCTCTGTTAAAACAAAGTGCGCCACACCGTCACTTACGGCAATATTTTTTTGAAAAACCTCGGGCATAAGCCTGTATTTTTCGTATGCTGCCGAGTCAATATCAATCTCCCAGCCGATACAGCAACTGTCCGTACAGCGATTTGCTATACATTTGAAATCTCGGTAAAATGTGGGGAATGTAAGTATCATATTACTCCGATTTGTGCGCTTCTACTTTATTAAGCGTACATTTAACTCTGTATGAGTCAATTCTGATTTTGATTTTCTTCGCCTTTTTAGGCCTTTTGAAGGTGATAATTTTCTTATATCCGATTACAGTTTTCTTGGAGATTTTTCTCCAAATGCCAAACTGCTCAATATACACCGAAAACTTCTCTATCTGCTGACCTGTTGCGATATTCTCCTGCAACACAAGTGCGTCAAATTCCGTCTTTTCGGGGAATTCAAATACAATTTCGGGCTTTTCGTCCTTTTCGTCAGCCTGCCAGAAAAGGGTATCGTCGGAAGAAATGATATTCCTTGCGTTTTCGCTGTTTGACGAAGCTGTTACCTTTGCATTTTTCAACAGATCGTTCGGAAAACGTCTTTTAAGCGTACGCCTGAAGCTGTCAAGCAAAAGCACATCGGTTTCATAGATTTTACCCGTCTTATCGGGCGGAATGTTCAAAAGCAAAGTCGAGTTGTTTCCGACAGAGCTCAAATAAATTTTCATCAGCTTTTTGAGTGATTTTTGTTTGTAATTTTCGCTCTCGTGGAAGAACCAACCCGGTCTTATCGAAACATCAACCTCGGACGGATACCAAATAAGCTTGTCTGCATCGGCTATCGCCTTTCTTGAACCCATATCCATAATCATTTGGCTGTGGCTCTTGCGGAATTTCTTGTTATCTTCTTTTTGAGAGTTTTCAGCGGTAAATTCGTTAATGGAATAATAAGACGGCACAACGCTCCATTCGCTCTCTCTGCCGACGCCTGCCTCGTTACCTACCCAACGAACATCGGGGCCGCAAACGTTGATTGTAGCATTGGGCTGAAGCTCACGCATAACCTTATAATATCCGGGCCAATCGTATTCCTGAACCTTGCCGTTTTTACCCTCGCCGCACGCACCGTCAAGCCATATGCAGAAAATGTCACCATAGTTTGAAAGGAGTTCTCTCAACTGATTTTTATAGTATTCGTTATATTCTTCGCCCTTGCCGTAGCTTTCCTCATGTCTGTCCCACGGAGAGAGATAAATGCCGAATTTTAAGCCGTATTTCCTACAAGCGTCGGAAACCTCTTTTACGACATCGCCGTTTCCGTTCTTAAACGGACTCGCTTTCACGCTGTAATCTGTGTATGCACTCGGCCAAAGACAAAAACCGTCATGGTGCTTACAGGTTAAAATCATAGCGCTCATTCCGCCGTCTTTGATAGCTTTTGCCCACTGCTCGGCATCAAAATCGGTAGGATTAAACAGCTCGGGAGATGCCTTGCCGTCGCCCCACTCTTTACCTGTAAATGTATTCATACCAAAATGACAAAACGCATAAAATTCAAGCTTCTGCCAATTTAGTTGGCGTTCCGAGGGAACAACCTGCGCCGCACGCTTATAGGCCTCGACCATAGTAACACCTGCTTTTCATAATATTCTATTAAAGTATATCATATATGAACGCCCTTTTCAATTAAATGTTTACAACAAAGAACCGCTTAGTTAAGTGAACTAAGCGGTTTGCATTTTATATTTTATTATATCGTGGCAATTCTGATTGTATTTGTATTGCCTGTGGTGTCGGAGGTGCCTCCTGTTATAAGTATTCTGTCGCCTGTTTTCAAGTTCAAGGTCTTTTTCGCCATCTGCTTCGCCGTATAGAAAAGCACCTCAATAGACGGATACACCTCGCACATTACCGGAGTTACACCCCAAGACATTGAAAGCTGATGATAGGTCTTTTTGTTTACCGAAAGACCGATAATATCAATAGGCGGACGGAATCTCGATACCATTCGTGCCGTCATACCCGAAATTGAGCATACGACAATCGCCTTTGCGCCTATATCCATTGCCATACCGCAAACAGAGTGCGAAATAGCGTCCATCTCATTACGAATACGAAACTCTGTATTTATAAAACGCTTTTTGTAGCGGATATTCTGCTCGGTATTTTCGGCAATTCTCGACATTGCTTCAACCGTCTGCACAGGATATTTGCCTGCCGCCGTTTCACCCGAAAGCATAACGGCACTCGTTCCGTCATAAACCGCATTTGCAACATCTGAAATCTCTGCCCTTGTAGGTCTTGGATTGGTAATCATCGACTCAAGCATTTCCGTCGCCGTGATAACCCTTTTACCGAGCATACGGCACTTTGTGATAAGCTCCTTTTGAATTGCAGGCAATTCCTCATAGGGAATTTCAACGCCCATATCTCCCCTGCCTATCATAATACCGTCACATACGGAACAAATATCCTCAATGTTGTCAATTCCGGCTCTGTTCTCGATTTTAGCAATAAGACTAATTGCCTTTGCACCGTTTTCATCAAGAAACGCTTTTATATCCTCAATATCCTGCTTGCAAGATACAAAAGAACAGGCAATATAATCAATATCATTCTTAATTCCGAAAAGCAAATCTGCCTTGTCGTAATCGCTCAAATATTTCTGCTTTAACACTTTCCCGGGGAAGCTCATACTTTTTCTGTTTGAGATAACTCCGCCTGCGTCTGTTCTGCAAACAACATTTTTTCCGTCAATTTTTGTAACGGTAAAAATCAACAAGCCGTTATTCACAAGGATTTTGTCGCCAACCGACATCTCCTTTGCAAGCTCCTTATAGCTTACGGACACTCTGTTCTCGTCGCCCATAATATCATCGGGGGTAAAGGTAAATGTATCGCCCTCTTTAAGAGTGCATTGTCCGTCCTTAAAAAGTCCGACACGGTATTCGGGGCCTTTTGTATCAAGCATCAGAGCAAGCGGTTTATTTGCCTTTTCACGAACCGATTTCAAAAGGTCAATTCTTTTCTGCTGTTCCTCGTGTGTGCCGTGCGAAAAATTAAGTCTTGCGACATTCATTCCCGCCTCAAGCATTTTTTGCAAGGTTTCTTCGTTTTCACAAGCAGGACCTACGGTGCATACAATCTTCGTTTTTCTCATAGTCAATCCTCTTCTTTCTTTAATGAGGGCCTATCAAAAAAGGGACAAAACCGCAGTTCTGTCCCCTATCATATAAAATGACAACAGCATAAATAAGTCGATTTCGACCTATGACAGACTCCACCACATATACTGCGAAATTATTTTAACACGGTATAAATAGGTTGTCAATTTATATTATTGTCGAAAATCAAAGCGTGTATTCCGCTGATTTTATGTAATATAACATCCGTCAGCAATACTTTTTTATTTCAAGCACAAGACGGCCTTTTTTAGTTGTCTTGACCTCGCCCGAAAGGATAAATCTCCCATATCCTCGAACAGTTATAATGTCGTTATCGCTCACTGTTTTTGAAGCGGAAAGGGTCAAAACGGAGTTTATGAACACCCGTTCCGAAGCAATGAGCTTTGACGACTCGCTTCTTGAGAAATTATAGACCGCACCGATAATAACATCAAGTCTTTTGGATGAGGCAAAGACGGTCAACACCTCAAATTTTTCAGCCGTATTCTCGGGAATTAAAGACCGTTTTGCTTTAACGCTTGTATGCCGTACCCGTGTCAAATTCTCGCAGATATAATCCGCAATATTCTCAAGGCAAATAACATATCCCGTTTTGCCGTCAACGATTATATCGCCCACGGTTTCACGCTTAATTCCGAGATTCATAAGTGAGCCTAAAAAATCCCTGTGCGTCAGCTCGTCGGCAAATTTCTCTTTAAGCGGCTCGATTTTAACACAAGCAATTGGGAAATCGTCATTTCCGACAGCCTCGCCGAAGCCTGCCAGAACCCTTTGTGCACCGTCATATCCGCCAAAGAGAACGCACGGCAAAAACATCTTTTTAAGCTCGCTTATCTCGGACAAGGTCAAAAACTGCGAAAAGGTGTTGTATCCTCGCTCGTAAGCCCTGTTATAAAGTTCTTCAAATCTTTTTTCAAGCATAATATCACTGTTCATTTCAAATTTCAAATGAATAATAACATATATAGATATAGTTTTCAAGAACAATATTTGTTACTTTTAGTAACATATTTTGTCACTATTGTATATTACAAGCAAAAAACACCGCTTTGTAAAGAACGGTGTGGAAATCGTCTATTGAAAATTTCAATAAACAAATATATATAAAAATTAAAATAGGCGAACACAGTTCGCCACTACGATATGATATAAAAATCAATCCTCATATTCAGCCTCCCTCTGACGAGGGAGGTGCCACGCCGTAGGTGTGACGGAGGGAGAGATAACGAAAGTTTGATTTTTATTGCTTTCTCTCCCTCAGTTTCGCTACGCTCAACAGCTCCCTCGTCAGAGGGAGCCTATATCGGACAGCCGCATTTTCAGCCTCCCTTGTGTAAAGGGAGGTGCCGAACGAACGTGAGGCGGA
>DAVZHW010000009.1:0-59063 GCA_052273625.1 Candidatus Fimenecus sp.
ATCTGCGGGGGTTAACGAATTATTGTTAGAAAAGATGTTGTTTTGAAGCAAAACTTCCTTATGAACACTCAGCCTTTGAACACCGATGTTTTTTATTTCTTATTAGTTCTTAAATTATTTAAGCATTGTCTTTACTGCAAAATAGCCGAGAACAAGTACGCCGAGAACTATTCTGTACCAGCCGAAAACTTTGAAATCATGCTTTTTGATGTATGCCATAAGGTACTTTATTACAAACCACGAAACTGCAAATGCGACTATCATTCCGAGTCCGAGATATACAACCTCGGCTACGGTGTAGTTAAGTCCGTATTTCACAAGCTTTAACGCACTTGCGCCCATCATTACGGGAACGGCGAGGAAGAATGTGTATTCAGCGGCAACCGTTCTTGAAACGCCAATGAGCAATGCGCCGACTATTGTCGCGCCCGAACGGGATGTGCCGGGGAAAATTGCTGCGATAAGCTGAAAAAGACCGATTATAAATGCGGTTTTATAATCTATTGCCGAAATTGAATTGATTTTAGGTGTTGTGGACTTGTTTCTGTTTTCGATAATTATAAAAGCGATACCGAATACTATCAGAGCGATGGCAACAACGACGTAGTTGTAAAGATGCGCCGTGAAAAAGTCATCAAACGGGATGCCGATTATTGCAGCCGGCAGGCACGAAACGATAACGTGAAACCACATATTAAAAATGGACTTTTTAATGACGATTTTGTGTTCTTTGTATCCGAAAGGCCAAAGCTTGTTCCAAAACTGAGCTATAACTGCGATAATTGCGCCGAATTGAATTACAACGAAAAACATATCCTTGAATTCGGGCGTAACATCTAACCTTATGAACTCGTCAATGAGTATCATATGACCGGTACTGCTGATAGGCAACCATTCTGTAATTCCCTCGACAATGCCGAGAACAATTACTTTGATAATTTCAATAAGTTTTATCATTTGTATCCTCCGATACTTTATTTTTAAGAGCAACAATATTATAGTCGCAATTTTTATATTTGTACAGATGAAATATTAACTTTTCGTTCACTTGCATTTTAATATGGCAAATAGTATAATAACTATCGGAGATATTATCGAAAGGATGATATAAATTGGCTGAGAAAACCAAACGCACACAAGAAGAAAAAAATGAGATAAAAAAATCAGTTCGTACGGGATTGCTTGCGGTGGTAGCATTAGCGGCGGTTGTCTGCGTTATAGTGTTCTATTTCAAAACGGTTGCGTCGAGAAATGAGCCGTCGGTTATCAAAGAGGACGTTAAGGATTTGAAGAGCATAACTCTTTCCGAGAAATCACTTGCTATGCCTTATGTTACAACGGGTATCGACAAAATCGTTTATACCGCAGACTCGGCAGGCGGAATTGTTTTCTATGAGTTCAACGGCACAGAGTACGCTCAAATTGAGGAAACGGGCACAATGGATGTCAGCGTTCCGTTAAGCGGTCAGCAAATTCCCGTAAAGGTGCATTATATCGAGCGAGACGGCAAATTTGCAGGCTTTGGAGTGTTTACATCTGCAAGCTCGGAAGATGTTTATATCTATGATTTTATGCTTGTTAAAATTACAAATCTTCCGGCAGGCTACGAAAAAGACGGAAAACTGCTTATGCTTACAAATACCGATATTAAAAATGTGTATTCGATAAATCCCGTTTGGGAGGACGCTTATTATATTTCGAGAGACGGCTCGTCTGTTTCAAGATTTTTCATTGAAAACAACCGTACGCTTGATATAAACGGCGCTATGCGTTCGGATTTCAGCACGGTAACGGATAAAGAACTTTCAAGCACTACGGGCAATATTCCATTTTTCTCGGCAAGGTCTTATGACACGGCTGATACGGCAACAGATATTTATGTTAAGACTCCCAAAGGTGAGAGCGAGGCTGTAAAGGGTGTGCTTGATACATACGCAAAGCCTACCGAGGACGGCGGATTTATATTCGTTAGGGCAACGAACGGAGGATTTGAGTTTGTGAAGTATCTCAACGGCACGCAGAGCACTGTTTCGGAATTTTTCGCACAATACGGCGAGGAATATATCAGAAGCGGCGATTATATTCTCTGCAAGGAGGACGGAAGAATTTACACGACCTATGACGACAGCGTTATTGAGCTTCCCGATTTCAAAATGAATCCGTCACAGTTTGCAATAACCTCCGACGGCAAGTACGTTGTCCTTGCAGGTACTGTTACAAATGCAACGGACTATCAGATTTATATTTACAATACACAGACGAAAAAGGCAAAAACCTTTGCGGATTCGGATTTTTCGGTGCATTACAATCTGTTCTGCCCGACAAACGATACGGTTTGCTTCTATACGCAGAGCGCAGACGGATTTGACGAAAAGATTATAAATCTTGCAAAAATTTCTTGAGGTGAAAGATGAAAAATAGGTTTGATGCGGTGCTTTTTGATTTTGACGGAACGCTTGTTGATTCCTCCGAGGGCATATTTAACAGCTTGATATATGCCTTTGAGCAGGACGGCAGGAATGCGCCCGACAGAGATATTCTCAGAAAATTTATCGGCCCGCCGTTATACGAGAGCTTTAAGACTCTTTTCGGCTATGACGGCGATGAGATAGATTTTATGATTAAAAAGTACCGTGAGAGATACAGCGAAAAGGGTTATCTCGAGGCGAGCTTTTACGACGGTATTCCCGAGCTTTTGAAGGAGCTTCACGAAAAGGGAATAAAGATAGCCACAGCTTCCTCAAAGCCCACGGTGTTCATTAAGAAAATGCTTGAGGTAAACGGACTTTCGGAGTTCGTTGACTATGTCGGCGGAACGCTTTTTGATAACAAGGAGTCGGGAAAGACGGCTATCATCAACAATGCCTTGCAGGAGCTCGGCTGCACCGATAAAGCAAGAGCGTTGATGGTAGGCGACAGAAAATTTGATATTGACGGCGCAAAGGGCGCAGGAATAAAGACCGTAGCCGTGCTTTACGGCTTCGGCTCAAGAGAAGAATTTACGGAACACGAAGCGGAATATATAGCCGAAAATACGGCTGAGGTTCGCAAAATAATTTTCGGAGAGTAAATATGTCATCACCTTTAGCGGACAGAATAAGACCCGAGAAAATTGAAGAAATGGTAGGACAAAGGCACCTTCTTGCAGAGGGTATGCCTTTGAGAAATATTGTCGAATCGGGCATTCTGCCGAATATGATATTTTACGGCCCGTCGGGTACGGGTAAAACAACGCTTGCGAGGATAATCGCAAAAAAGACCAACCGAAAATTGCATAAGCTCAACGGCACAAATGCTTCGATTTCCGATATAAAGGAGATTGTTGCGGAGCTTGATACGCTTGCCGCACCAAACGGAATTTTGCTTTATCTTGATGAAATTCAGTATTTTAATAAAAAGCAACAACAGTCACTTCTTGAATATATTGAAAGCGGTGCTATAACGCTGATTGCTTCGACAACGGAAAACCCGTATTTTTATGTTTATTCGGCGGTTTTGAGCCGTTCAACCGTGTTTGAGTTTAAGTCTGTGTCGGCTAATGAGGTTGTTCCTGCGGTTAAAAGAGGCTTTGAATTTTTATCTTCGGAAAGCGGAATTGAAGCGCATATTGAGGACGGTGTGTATGAGCACATTGCTTCGGCTTGCGGCGGCGATGTCAGAAAATCGCTGAATTTTGTCGAGCTTTCTTATCTTTCTGCAAACGTCAAGGACGGCAAAAAGGATATAACCCTTGAAACCGTTGAGACGCTTACGCAGAAAAATTCTTTTAGATATGATAAAGACGGCGACGAGCATTATGACGTCATTTCGGCTTATCAAAAGTCGATGAGAGGCTCAGATGCCAATGCGGCGCTTCACTATCTTGCAAGATTGCTTACGGCAGGGGATTTGGCGTCGGCTACAAGGCGGCTTATGGTCTGTGCGTGCGAGGATGTAGGACTTGCGTATCCGCAAATAATTCCGATTGTAAAAGCGGCGGTTGATATTGCGTTGCAGGTCGGCTTGCCCGAGGCGAGGATACCGCTTGCGGACGCTGTTGTATTGGTGTGCAATTCCCCGAAGTCGAATTCCGCATATTTGGGAATGGATGCGGCTATGGCGGACGTTCAGAACGGAAATTTCGGAAGAATACCCCGTCAGCTTCAAAATATGCACTATGACGGCGAGGATAACAAGAACAAGGGGCAGTTTTATTTGTATCCGCACGGCTATCCGAATCATTATGTCGAGCAGCAATATTTGCCCGACGTGATAAAAGATGCGCAGTATTATGTACCCGGCGAGAACAAAAACGAGCAGGCGGCAAAGGAATATTGGAGTGCAATTAAGGGAAAAAATAAAAATAAATAATTTTTCAATTGACAAAAGGCGTAGAATATGGTAACATTAGTAACGCTCTATGGAGAGATACCGAAGTGGTTATAACGGAACGGTCTTGAAAACCGTCGTACGGCAACGTACCGTGGGTTCGAATCCCACTCTCTCCGCCATAAAAGACAGATGCTATACGGGGAACCGTATAGCGTTTGTTCAAAAAAGAATAACTTTTAACAAAGTTACCTGCGGAAGTACTCAAGTTGGTGACGAGGCGCCCCTGCTAAGGGCGTAGGTCGGGAAACCGGCGCGAGAGTTCGAGTCTCTCCTTCCGCGCCAGAAAAGGTATCAAGGATTTTCCCTTGATACTTTTTCTTTGTATACAGCAAAATAAATAGGAGAGGCTCGAACTCGATAGTCCATCTTTTGCGAAGCAAAAGGGACACAAAATGGGAGGAGTTTGCGAAGCAAACAAGACAGGGCTTGCCCTGTCGAGTCTCTCCTTCCGCGCCATAATGTGGAGACAAAAAAGATGTCTCCTGCGAAAAGCCCGAATATATCGGGCTTTTTTGCTACCTAAACGGCGATTTTCCCTTTGTGGATAGACTTGAACTCCCGTACAACTGAATAGCAGATACACAGAAAGAAACGGCACTCGGCTGCGGTCTGGTGTCTTTTTTTGTTATGGGATTGAAAAAATAGCGAGATATGTGTTACAATAAATTGCACGGATAAAGCAATTTATTTTAATACATGTAGACGAGATGGAAGTTAATGCTGAAGAACAATATTGAAACCGATGTTAAGGTAAAGTGTATAGAAGCAGAAACCACGCAGGCAAAACTTGCCGAGGAAGTAGGGACTTCAGCATCCTATGTTAGCCGCATCATCAATGGTAGGGATAAGGTCGTGAATAAGACCTTTGTCTCTATCATGGAGGCACTTGGGTATGATGTGGAACTGACTTACAGGAAGAGAACGCAAGAACAGTGAATAGCGAGGGAACCGTATGTTTAGCCTAATTGACATTGCAGACATGCATCGAAAACAGAATCACAGGTCGCTGTATGACAAGTGCGATGTCAGCATGTGCAAGACCGAACGTACCTTCAAGAAAAGGTATGGTGCTGTTCCGGCAGAACAATGCGTTTTCACCGAAGCGTTTAATGGAATCATCAGCAGTATCGGCGAAGAAATAAGAACATATGTAATCGATAGTACAATATGGGTGTTTGAAGATGGGTATTATCTGAACACAGCATCGAGCGTTAATCTGCTGCTGATGCTATATGTGTTCTCAAAGCACTGTGGTAATAGATATGAGAACATTACTTCTGTGGGGTATTGGGATAGGAAGTACGGGAATATCATCCTCATGCCGGTTTCGGAAATCTCCCAGATCACGTTGGACTCAATTGCATATAACTATATCGGATATGCAAAGGATAATGACACCTGCACTTGGGAAACTTCAGAAGGAACGAACAACAGTATTTTTTATGAGGCTGTAGCGTATTTCAAACATAGCAGAAAATACAGAGACGCCCTTGCAAACTTCAAATATGAAGAAGCCCAGAGGAAAATGATAGTCGGGTTTGCAGAGGCAGAAGTATCGAAGTATCCGATTGTCAGAGAAACAAATAACTATCTGTCTGCTCCTGTAAAATATGGAGGGAGCGAATTTGAAAAAATAACAGTCAACTACATTTCCGATATTCATATCGGTCATCATATCGACCCGGCAAAGCCTGTGCTGCCACAGATCCGGAAGATGGTCAGAGGACTTACAGAAAGCCAGCAAGGGGGCTTTGTCTTCTTTGGCGGCGATACGGCTGTCGACAGAAATTATTGTGCATTGTTTTACAAAGAATATATGCTCCGAAGGCAGTATTCATATTTCAAAAAATGGAGAGAGAGGAATCATTACAGACCCGCTCTGAGCCTCCAGGATGCAGAGAGTGAATACGAGCGACGGCTGAATGATTTACATCAGCAGAAGGATGAGGAGATACGGCGCGTGAAGCCGTGGTTCAAGTACACGAAGAAATTTGAAGAAAAAGATACATATGACATGGATTGGTACATTGGCTCGGCTTATTTTACAAGGAAACATTATCCTGACTTTGTAGCACTACGGCTTAGGAAGATAAAGGAGCTCGAAGAAAACATCCGCGATTTTATTACCGATAGAGAGTCCTTTCTAACGGACCTTCAAGAGGGGCATGGAGACAAGGAATATCAGAAAGTAGAAATAAGAAATGTCTTTGCTGTGCTCGGCAATCATGAGATGGCGGATTTCGATACCGTCAAAGATGCCGTTTCCTATTATTCACAGCTTTTTACTGGCCTTGGCATCCATTTCCTTGATAACAGCATTCTGAGCAACGGCAGCCTTGTTATTTGCGGAGGATGCGGATTCGCAAAATATAATCCAGAGTTCAACGCAACGAACACTCTGAATGCGAGGCTCTTCACGAGAGCGGAGGAAATCGAAGAAACTAACCGCTTTGAGGAGGTCTATCACAAGGCATTAGATAAGGCAAAAGCAGAAAGAAAACCTCTGATAGTGCTTGCCCATTATCCGACAAAGGACTGGCTTGAGCATAATCGATGCGATGCCCAGGCGGTTTATTTTACCGGGCATACACATTGGAATACGAGCGAATGTACAGAACAGAGGTACATTTATGCCGACAACCAGATAGGTTATAAGAGAAAGTCTGTATTATTCAAGACGGTACGGCTTGGAACAGTCCAGAACCCATTTGTTGACTACGAGGATGGCTGTTATGAGATAACGACAGACCAATACTGCGATTACTACAAGTATAGCGGTGATCCGCTTTCCGGAGCGTCCATAGTAAATAATGTGCTGCGGAACGGCGGCAGGTTTTTCATGATAAAGCATGCGGGATTTTACGGCTTCTTCACACAGAATAAATCAATGGAAATCAGTATCTGCGTTGGAGGGAAGACAAGAAAAATTCCAAAGGTCAAAAGCATCGATTATCTGATGAAGAACTTCGATGCTATGGTGAGCGTTTATCTGATGGCAATGCTGCCTTTTAGGAAGGCGCAGGAACAGATTTCTTCCGAGGTTCAGTCCCTGGGACTGTCAGGCAGAATTCACGGATGCATTGTCGATGTTGATTTTTATAATCACATCATGCTGAATCCGTTGGACGGGTCGATAACGTATTATTACTCTCCGGTGTTCGGCACTTTGCAGCCATATAAGACGTTTGCCAAAATGCTGGAGAATATCGACCCAGAATATCTGATCGGAGAGCAGAAACAGGATTTTCAAAGGAAATACGCCCTTATGGCCACTTCCGGATGCCTTCTTTCAAGGGAATCCTTCTCGACTTCTGATGATGTCGGGGAGATGGTGACAATAGACATTAAAGGCAGCATTTATGGACTGTCTGCCCGTGTTAATCAATTGCAAAGGCTGTTCACTTCCCGGGTGCTGAGGGATTGGAACCCGGAACTCGTTGATCAACAAAATCAAAAGCAGAATTTGATTGAGGATGGATCAGGAAAGAGAGGTGTTTTGGAATGAAAATTGAAATGGGTGAAAACCTCTTTTATTCCTGGTTGCGTCATGTGAAGGAGTGCCAGATCGTACATACCAACTGGAAGGTGTCCCCGCAGTGGCAGCTGCAGAACGAGGATACTCTCGACAGGCTTGCCAGGAAGGCGGATGCGTTTTTTCAGAAAAGTACGGTTATAAGATTAGAAATTGGGATCTTTGATTGGCATAAATTCCAGTTTCACAAGGAGAACGCAATGTACGCACAGGCAGCGATAAAACCGAATACCTTACTCCGTAACGGTGCATTTAATAAAAATTAACCGGGACTCACAAAAAAGTGAATCCCGGATTTTATTTCGGTTGTTTTTTACAGCCCCTAAGTATTTTACTGTTATTCGGTTTTCTGCAATTCTTCGAGCGTTGCCCTCTGAGCCGAATAGTTTACCGTTATATTTTTCTTGAAAAGCATATAGTCATATTTCGGAAGCCACGGCTTGCCGAGCTGCGTGTTTGCAAAGCTCTCCTCGCTTGCGGCAACGTTCATTTCGGAAATTCCTATAAGCTTGCCGTCGCTCTTGTAAATAGCACCCCAAAAGGCGTGGTGTCCTATGTAGGTAACGCTTTCGGGAATATACATATAGCTTAGTCCTCTGTCCTTTGTAAAGCAGTCGGAGCCGATTTTTTCAAGTCCCTCCGGCAAGGACGGATAGACAAGTGAAAAGCCTTCGATCGCCTTGTATGACGGGTCAAGATTTTCCGTGTCGGTTTTGTAGGAATAAATATTTCTGATGTTTCCTGCATCGAAAAAGCCGAGCGTTCCTATCTCCTTTACGCCCTCGGGAATATATACGTCCGTGAGGTTTGCGTAGTTAAAGCAGAGAGGACCTATCTTTGTAACGGTCGAGGCAATAACATAGGTGCGTACATCCTTGTTGTACTGCTCAAAATAAGCCTCGTCGTATTTTTCGGTAGTGCCCCAAAGCTCCTCCATAGCCGCACCGCTGTCATCGACAAGGTCGGAGACCTGTTCTCCGTTTTCCATATGTGCATAGCCTGTTTTAAGCCTTAAATAACGGTCGTGATCTATGGGATAGCAGATTATTTCGGTTTTATCCTTGTTGTACAGAACTCCGTCAATATCGCAGTAGCTCGGATTGTTCTCGTCAACTATGATACGCTGAAGCGCCCAGCAGGAATAAAAAGCCTTTTCGTCAATTTCGGTAACGCCTGCGCCGATATAAATCGTTTGCAGCTGACCGTCGCAGTTAAAGGCAAATTCGTGTATCTCCGACACCTTTTTGCTCTCGTCATAGACAACGCCGTCGTTTATCTTGTCTCCGCTGCCGAGGAGCGTGTTGGTGTCCGAAGCGTCGTAGTTAAGCGTTGCGACGTTGTCAACGGTAAAGCTGACTATCGAGCCGTTGTTTGAAAACTGTTTAAGCCGATAGCTGCCGTTTTCAAGGCGGTTGTATTCAAGGTCGCCCGTGTTGAGAAGTGCACGCACCGAGAAGAACAGGGACACGAATATCGCAACCACCATAAACACAATAAACATTGCCTTTGCAAGCTTTTTGTCCTTGTATGAAGCGTTTATTTTCGGAGCTGCAAGACCGTCGATTTTATATGTCCATATTTCGTCCTCGGGAATGTCGAGGATCTCCTCCTTTACCTCTTCGGGCTTGGTTTTTTCTTTTTTCATATCCTCACCCCCCGTTATCCTATAAAGCTGCCTGCGACGGACTCGCCGTCTTTTTCGGCACTCTTTTCGGTTACCTCGGCTCTTCGCTTGAGCACCTGAATAACCTTGTTTTGCTTTTCGCTGTCGTAATCCCAGAAGATAAACGGCAGGGTCATAAGTATATAGCCTGCAATGTCGAAAAGTATCGGTATTACGATTATTTTGACCCTTGCAGAGTCGATAAACAGCACATCCCAGTTACTGTTAAAGCCGTATTTAAGTATGAGTATCGGTATGATAAGTCCGACAAGCGTTGTTATGGGGCTTGTGAACCAGCCGAAAATGCTCTGGAAGCTTTCAAGACGTTCGCCCGAGAGGTACATTTGATAGTCGTTGATACGAATTTCCATATCGTGATGTATCGCCATCGGAATTGTTTTTGTCGCTTCAAGCAGGAAGAGTATGACGCAGCAGATTATACCGCAGAGCGTTACATTGTCGCCGCAGAGAATAATAGCACCGACAACAGTTCCGTAGCCTAACGCACGGGTAAGGTAATAGAAAACCATAATTTGCTTATATGAAAATTTCTTTATGAAATACGGCGTAAAGAAATCGGGCGGAGTTCCCGCAAAGGATATGAGCGAAATCAAAAGACCGTAGGACAGACCGCTTAGACGGAAGGTGTAGAGATAAACAATCGTTGTGAACGCAAGCATACCGTTTCCGAGCGAATCGAGAAGTCCGATTATGTTCATTATCCACTTGTACTTGTTGCGCATTACGCCGAATATGCCGTCCCAGAAGTTGATTTGAATTTTCTTTTCTATCGGCGGCTGAGGTATTCTCTCCTTAATCCTGTTGGAGAATACCATTGTAAGAACAGCAAAGGTTATGAAAATTATCGGGATAACGTATTTATACACATTGATATCAGCCCACTCGTCCTTTAAGAAGCCGATTGCCATAGGAATTACAAGCACCATTATTGAGTTGAGAAGATGCGAAAGCTTTAAGGGGTAGGTGCGGACAAGTATTCTCTCACGCATATTCGGGCTGATGTTCTGCGTGCAGGTTTCAAGGCAGTTGCTGAAGCCGAACAGATTATAAAGCGAGAACAGAGCGTTTGCTACCCATACTCTCGTAACCACGTTTGCAATATTGTAAACGGGAAGCCAGCCTATGAGCACTACCATTATGCACTTGGGCACAACGTCGCAATAGAGGAAATATTTGTATCTGCCGAATTTCGGAACAAGCTTTTTGCGCCAAAAGATATTTCTTGCGCCTGCCCAGCCGTTCCAAAGTATGTGCGTGCCGAGCATTTTTATAGCCGAAGCGGCCGATACGCCTCGTATGGAGTTCAATGCCGCAACGACGGCGTTTTGGGGATTGAGATATGCTGAGAAGTTGAATGCCATAAGAAATATGCCTATCGCTATCGAACAGAAATAGACTGTGTACAGTGCCCGTTCCTTTTTCTTTGGCAAAAAGCCGAGGTTGTCGTTGATTATCCAGCCGAGAATATCCCATAGCTTTTGAAGCGGCATATTTATAAGCGTGATTGCGGAAAACGCAACATAGGGCAGCTGATAATGATACATTATCAGATAACATCCTGCGGCAAACGATATGTATTCGAGCGTTTTTGTGCCCGAGTAGTTACTGCCGACAGCAAGCCAAATGTCAAGATATTCCTTGTAAGGAACATATTTTCCCTCGGCAGGTGTGTTCCAATGCTCTTTTATCTCGCCGAAGAGCCACTTGATTTTACCTGCAAGGGAGGTTTTCTTTTCTTCCATATTTTTCCCCCTGACAATACTTTATGATAAAATATTTTACCATAATTTTGAAATTGCTTTCAACATAAAACGGATTTCGTGTTGATTTTCGTTGAAAGTGTATAACAAAATATATGTGAATTTGGTACAAATAACAATAAAAATTGCTGATTTTTTTATAAAAAACAGAAAATAAGCCGCCCGAATTACCGAGCGGCTGTAGTGTTATATAAGAGCTTATTGCATTATCACGGTTGCAAGTGAATTTTCGGGAAGGGTCAGCGTGCTTTTATACTCTCCGTCATAAACCGTGGCAAATTGCTTTTCGTCTGTGGTTAGAACAACCTTCATTTTAGAAAAATCTCCGTCAAAGGAAATTTCGGTCTGCTCCTTTTCGTTTACGATTACCGTAACGGTTCTTCCGTTGGGAGTGAGGAACGAAAAGGCGTTGAGCCCGTTGTCATTCTTGGGAACGGTCAGGTTGTCAAGGCATACCGAGCCCACGGGGATGAATTTTGAATAGTGCGCAAGTGCGTAATATCGCTTAGCTTTTTTATATTCGCTGAAATAGTTTGTCGCCGAGAAAAGTCCGTCGGAATAATCCTTGCCGTCCTCCTTGACGGAAAATTGGTTTACCGCAACCCATGAGGTCCAGCTTTCACAGCCTCCGAGAATAAAGTCCTGTCCGATAATCCTTGCGGTTATAAGGGCGGCTTTTACGCAGTCCGTGGGGTTTTTGTTTGGCAGCTCGCACCATTCGCTCATATCAAAGCGGAATTCGGGGTGTGCTTTGACGATTTCATTCTTGAAAACTAACCTTGTCTCCGGGGAGTTGTCGGAGTGGTAGGAGTGATAGGCAAAAACGGGCATTACCTTTTTGATTATCTCGTCGCCTGCAAGAGCCTCGATATATCGCTTGGTTTCGCCGAGCATTTCTCCGCTTTCGGGGCCGTAGAGCAATACGGGAGTACCACGCTTGAGTATCTCCTCGGCAAATAGATGAAAAACTTCTAAAACCTCTTCGCACTCATAATGACAGCCCTCCTGCCAGACGGAAGCACCGCCCCATTTCCATTGTGGCTCGTTTATGGGACTTATGTATTTTACGGGGATTCCCTCGCTTATAAATTCCTCGGCAATGTCGAGTATATAGCTTACAAATTTTTTGTAATTCATTTTCGGCAGATTGCAGGTGTGCGGTAAAAGACTGCCCGAGCTCTGACCCGTCGAGGTTTGCGACCAATGAGGAGAGTTTGCGAAAAGAATTACCGTGTCAATGCTTCCTTTTTCAAGACAGATTTTCATAAATTCCCTTGCGGTGCGGTCGCTGTTGAAATTGTATTTTCCTGTTTCCTTTGTCTTGTCGAAGTCGTAAAGGGTCTCTGTTCTGCGCCACATATTTTCCACACGGTTATTTTCCGGGTCAAAGCCGCCGCCGATATTGTAGCGGTAAATGTTGAGCCCGAGCCCGTCCTTGCCGTAAAGCAGCTCGGAAAGCTCATTTGCGGCGTTTCCTGTGCAATATTGGCTCCACCAGCACGACGACGTGCCGAAGCCATTGACTGTCTGCATTTTCTTTGGCGAGCGAAGCATAATTTTCATAGCTTTTCTCCTGTTATCAGTCTAAATTAATATCCTTTTGAATTCGTCCGTGCCACACGGCGTTTCGCGGTAGGAAAGGGCAAAGGTCACTCCTGCTGCAATTACGGACAACCCGATATAGACGCATAAAAAACCGACCGTATTTACATTGTGCCGCCGTTCGCACAAAACAATCATAAAAAACTATGCGAACGGCAGAAATTCTTTTCTCCCCGATTTTCCTGACGGACGGGATTTTATCTTTCGCCTGTCTGTGCAGACAGAAGCGTTTTTCGTGTTTCGGTCACTGATTATCTTCTTCCGAATCGGATTTTGCGTCCAGATACGCCCCAATGCAGACAGCCACGCCGAAAACGCCGAACAGCACACCCACCCAAGTGCCATAAAGGTCGAATTGTGCGACAATACCGCCGAACAATAGTAAGGAAATTCCTACCAAACTCAGTAACAGCATTTTTTGATTCTTCATAATTTACCCTCTAAATAAATGATATGTACAGCATAAATTTGTACGATGCATTCGATCGCAGAAAATACATCATTTTTTAATGATAATATAGCATATTGCACATAAAATGTCAATTTTATCAAAATAATTTATAAAAAATATGCAAACAGGAGCTTTTATATAAGCGTATAACAAATGTAAATTTATTTAAAAAGCGCGTTTTATGGATGATATATAGTAAGATGATATATAGTAATCAGAGCGTGTGCGTACAATTGCTATTATACGGCAAATAGATGAAAAACTTCTAAAACCTCTTCGCACTCATAATGACAGCCCTCTTGCCAGACGGAAGCACCGCCCCATTTCCATTGCGGCTCGTTTATGGGACTTATGTATTTTGCGGCGTTTCCTGTGCAATATTGGCTCCACCGGCACGACGATGTGCCGAAGCCATTGACTATCTGCATTTTCTTTGGCGAGCGAAGCATAATTTTCATAGCTTTTCTCCTGTTATCAGTCTAAATCAATATCCTTTTGAATTCGTCCGTGCCACACGGCGTTTCCGATATTTACGGGCGAGGTCAAAACCTTTATTTTGTTCTTGATTGCCGTAAACGGATTGCCGTCCCTTTCGACGTCGCAAAGGCTCATTACGGAAATGCTGTTTTTAAGCTCCGCAAGGCTGAAGCGGCTGTCTTTGCCTATTTTGACCGTCTTTTCTTCGTTCGGGAAGAGGTCGAAGAAATTGTCCGAGAACGGCTCTTGAGAAATACTGCTTTCAAGCTTTACAAGTCGGGCATAGCGGTCGCTTTTAAGCTTTATTTCAAGTCCCGATGGCTCTTCCGAAATGTTCATTTCAATTTTTGCCGAGGGTAAGCGCATTTTCTTTTCCTTGTCGAACAAAAGCGTTCTGTCGGCTGCCAAAATGCCGTTTTCAAAAAGCTTTATGCGCATCACGGCACTGTGCTTGCCCGAGCCTTTAAGCAAATCGGAATTTTTAAGTTCAAAAGCGAGCGTACTTGAAAGAGCAGGCACGGTTAAAGCTTTTTCGCCCGAGCAGACCGCAACCTCCTTGTTGAAATCAAACACGCTGTACTCGACACGAACTGCTTTTTCGCCGTCAAAATCGTTTAACACGAACAGCCTTACACCGTTCTTCGAGTCCTCGGCGGATACGGTCAGGGGTGCGTTGAAATTCCTTGCGCAATACTGCAAAGCCTTGTAATTGCCGTAATAATCATAGCTTGCCCAAGAGCATACGGGCCAACAGTCGTTGAACTGCCAATACATAGCGCCGTTGCACCTGCCTCTGTTCCTGCGCCAATGCTCGGTTGCATCCTCGATACACTCCGATTGCGTTATCTGTGAAAGATATATGTAATCCTCAAAATTTTTCGGCAGATGGAAGCGAGAGGCAATGTAGTATATCATTTTATCGTTGCCGTTAAGGCATTTTTGGTGTGAGAGAAAAACCTTGCTTGAAAGCGACAATTCGCCGTCGCCTGCAAAATCTCTGACGGTTTTTATGTCGGGCAGACTTTCAAAGCCGAATTCCGAGCAAAATCTTGTCATCCTCCTGCGGTAAAAGGTCATAGGCTTCAAGCCGTGCCAAACCGCCCAAAGATGCGTGTCGCCCACATTGTCGCAGTCAACGCCTTTGTTGTGCGATACTCCGCAGGGCGAGCCGGGTATATATGAGGTGTCGGGGTCGTATTTTCTCAGTTCGGGCTCAAGAATTTCATAGAAAAACTTTTCAGTCCAAGCAACATAGTCCTTCATTAGCATCCAGCCGTTATGCATTTCCTCGATTTCGTTGTTTCCGCACCAAAGAGCCAACGACGGGTGGTCACAAAGACGCTTGACGTTGTATTTTATTTCCTTTTTGACGTTTTCAAGAAAGCTCTCCTTGAAAAACGGGTACGCCTGACAGGCAAACTGAAAATCCTGCCACAGAAGAATACCCATCTCGTCGCATTTTGAATAAAATTCGTCGCTTCCGTAGAAGCCGCCGCCCCAAATACGAAGCATATTCATATTTGAAAATCTGACTGCATTGAGCATTTTTTCAAGCTGCTTCCCGTCAAATCTTGTAATAAACGAGTCGGGCGGAATGTAGTTTGAGCCCTTTATGAAAAGCGGAACGCCGTTTAACACAAATTTGAAATTTGAGCCGTATTCATCTCGGCTTCTGTCAAGATACAGGGTGCGAAGTCCGATTTTCTTTTCGTAGGAGTCAACGGTTTTCCCGTCTTTTTTCAAAACAGCTTTGACGGTGTAAAGCGGCTGCTTTTCCTTGCGTGAAAGCTCATAGGTCTGCCAAAGCTCGGGTTTTTCTATTATAAAATCGGCACTCTCGCCGTCTTTTTTTAAGGCTGTTCCGTCGGGGGAAATAACGCTCAGCTCACATTCGATGTCATCGGCATATTTCTCCGTTTCGGCGCTTAATTTAACCGTAACCCTGCCGTTTGAATGAACCTGCTTTGCGGAAAGATAGTTAATTCGTGCGCCGCTTATGAAAACAAGGCTGATATCGTCGGATATTCCGCTCGGAGGTAAAACGGGACCCCAATCCCAGCCGAAATGCGATTGCGGCTTGCGGATGTGCACAATTCCGTTTTGACCGTTGCTGTTCGGCGGCGCAGACTCTTTTTTGTATATTTTTTCAACGTAATTTACGGGCGAATAGAAAATTATTTTAATTTCGTTTTCGCCGTTTTTAAGGTGCTTTTTAATTGGAAATTCATGCTTTATAAAGCAGTTGTCGGCACTTCCGATTTTCTCGCCGTTTAAGAAAATATCGCATACGGTGTCGAGCATTTTGCAGGAGAGAATAATATTATCGCTTCCGAGCTGCTCTTCGGTGAGCGTGAAAGTCCTTTTGTATTCCCAATCCTTTTTGCCGACAAAGTCAGCGTCTTTTTCATTAAGCCCTATAAACGGGTCCTCAATGATTTTGTTGTCGATTAAATCCAAAAAGTTGCAGCCGGGGACTGTTGCAGGATAATATTTATCCGTGTTACATTCCCTGAATTGCCATTTTCCGTTGAGTGAAAGCTCCATTTTTGCACCTCTTGCCATTAGTTCTTTGGAAATCATTTTAACAGAAAAATATACCCTATGCAACCGGTAATCGCATATTTTAGGTTGACACAATATGCTTCTTATGTTATCATCTTTAGCACAAAACCCTAACGGGAGTGGATTTTTCAAGAGAAATCTTTTTTTCGCCACGCAGAGATGCTCTGTGTGGCTTTTTTGTTGTGAGGTAAGAGATGGATAATAATTTTATGAAGGAAAAGAAAATTTTACCGCTTGTTATTTCAATGTCGTTGCCTATGGTGGTGTCAATGGCGGTAAATTCACTTTACAATATCGTCGACAGCTACTTTGTTGCTAAAATAAGCGAGGACGCAATGACGGCGCTGTCGCTTGTGTATCCGGTGCAAAGTCTTATGACGGCGATTGCGGTCGGCTTCGGAATAGGTATGAACGCAAGAATAGCCTATTGCCTCGGTGCAGGCAGAAAAAAGGAAGCCGACGAAGCGGCTGTAACGGGCTTGCTTTTGAGTGCGGCGCACGGCGTTTTGCTTATGATAGTATGCATTTTGGGTATGCGTTGGTTTTTGTCATTGTACACGGATGACGAAGCGTTAATCGAGATGGGACTTGCCTATGCAAACAGGGCGTTCTTGTTTTCGGTTGTGATTATGCTCGGCATTTCGCTTGAAAAGGTGTTTCAGGCGGTCGGCAGAATGAACAGCACAATGGTTTGTATGCTGCTCGGCTTTATAACGAATATCGTGCTTGACCCGATTATGATTTTCGGCTTGTGCGGCTGTCCTAAAATGGGAATGTCGGGCGCGGCATACGCTACGGGAATCGGACAGAGCGTAACGCTTTTGGCTTATGTTGCGGCTCTTATCATTTCTCCGTTGCCCGTATCGTTTTCAAAAAGAGATATCAGCTTTAATAAAGAGCTTATGAAAAAGCTCTATTTGGTCGGTATACCCGCTTCGCTCAACATGGCGCTGCCGTCGCTTCTCATTTCCTCGCTCAACGGAATTTTGGCGACGTTCTCGGATAAATATGTGCTTGTTCTCGGTGCGTATTATAAGCTTCAGACCTTTATTTATCTTTCTGCGAACGGAATTATTCAGGGCATCAGACCGCTTGTCAGCTTCAACTTCGGTGCAGGCGAAAACGGCAGAGTACGCAAGATTTTCAACACTTCACTTGCGTTGACCTCGGGTATTATGGCGTTGGGCGTTGCACTTTCGTTTATCATTCCCGACAAAATGATAGGACTTTTCACGGAAAATCCCGACACGGTGCAAATCGGCGTCAAGGCACTTCATATAATCTGTATAGGCTTCATATTCTCGGCAATGTCGGTAACTTGTTGCGGTGTGCTTGAGGCTCTCGGAAAAGGACTTGAATCGCTTATAATTTCATTTTCGAGATATGCTATGATAATCATTCCTGCGGCTTATGCTTTGAGTAAAATAATGGGCGCACAGGGCGTGTTTACAGCTTTCCCCGTCGCTGAAATTCTAACCGCCGTCGCATCATTCTTTATCTATCAAAGACTTAGAAAAAAAGAACTTAAATAGCAAGAACGGAGTAACTCGAAATGAATTACTCCGTTTTTTAATGTGAAATTATTTTGTTTCTTTTTCCTTTAGCATATCAATCATCATATGCGCAGATTTGTAAATATCTCCGCAGCCCATTGTCAACACAAGGTCGCCCGCCTTTGCGTTTTTGACAACGTAATTGGCAACCTCTTTTTGAGTGTTGAACCAAACGGAATTCGGAATTTTTTCGGCTAATTGCGAGGTGTAAATTCCGTAGGTGTTCGTCTCTCTTGAGCCCATAATCTCGGTCATAACGCACCTGTCGGGAATTTTGAGAACGTCCACGAACTCGTCAAAGTGCATAACTGTTCTCGAATAGGTAAACGGCTGAAATACCGCCCACACGGTGTTGTAACCCAATTTCATAGCCGCTTCGAGCGTAACCTTGAGCTCTGCCGGGTGATGAGCATAATCGTCTATAAAGTCAATTCCGCAATAAGTGCCGAGCTTTTCAAAGCGTCTGCCTGCACCCGTAAAGCTTTCAAGTCCCTCAATGCAAGCCTCAAATTTTGCGCCCGAATATATTGCGCTTGCGATTGAAGCGAGAGCGTTGAGAATATTGTGAACACCGGGTACTGCAAGAGAAATCCTGCCGAGCTTTTTGCCCTTATACATAACGTCAAAGCGAGTGTATGCGCCGTTTACAGACTCGATGTTTTCGGCATAGTAATCGTTTTTGTCGGAGAAGCCGAACGAAATCATATCCTTGCCTTCGATACCCTCAACGGCTTTCAGGGTGTTTTCGTCGTCGCCGTTGTAAATTACCGCACTTTTGGCAAGACAGGCGAATTTATGGAAACTCAAAATAAGATTGTCGAGCGTTTTGAAGTATTCCATATGATCCTCGTCAATGTTGAGTATAACCGCAACATTCGGGAAAAGATGCAAAAATGTATCGACATATTCGCACGCCTCGCAGACAATCGTATCGCTCTTTCCCACTCTGCCGTAGCTGTCCGTAAGCGGAAGCTTGCCGCCTATAACCGCCGACGGATCAAGGTCTGCCGAGAGCATTGCCTGAACGGTCATTGAGGTTGTGGTCGTCTTGCCGTGAGTTCCGCAAATTCCGATACAGTTGTCAAAATGCTTTGTTACCTCGCCGAAAAGCTCTGCTCTCGTAAAGGTCGGAATACCGCTTGCAAGGGCAGCCTCCAGCTCTTCGTTTCCACGCTGAATTGCGGCGGAATAAACTATCATATCCGCACCTTTTATGTTTTCGGCTTTTTGCCCCATCATAACAGGGATGCCGAGCTTGCGAATACGCTCAACGATTGAGCTCTCGTTATTGTCCGAGCCTTGAAGCGAATAACCCTTTGCGTGGAGAATTTCGGCAAGAGGGCACATACCGCTTCCGCCTATGCCGATAAAATGTATTTTTTTTGCGTTTCTTAAAACTTCGGAAATATTACTCATATATAATACCTGCTTAAATTATTTTATATTTTACACATTATATTATATTGCAAAATCAGAAAAATTCAAACACTATTTTACCGATTGGCACAATAAATGTTTTCTTTTCATAGAATGTATTGTAGAATTAAGACGGAGGTATGCCGTATGGAAAAGAAAAATATAATTATTCTCGGCGGCGATAAACGCTTTGAACAGGTAAAAACGCAGCTGTCCGACAAGGGCTTTTCCGTTTGTGAATGTAAGAGCGAAGCAGAGCTTTTATCGCATACGGAAAACAGCAAAACAGTTGTTCTTCCGCTTCCTGTGAGTCGGGACGGCGTAAATATAAATATAAATTGCAAAAATGAGCCGATAAGTCTCAAAACGCTTGTTTCCCGCCTTGAAAAAGGCGACACAGTGATAGGCGGAATTGTCAGTCCTCAATTAAAATCCGAGCTTATTAAAAAAGGCGTTGCGGTTTTTGACTACTACGACGGCGAAATGATAAACGAAAACGCCGTGCTTACCGCAAAGGCTCTTTTGAACGTGTTTTCGGAAAATAATATTGATTTTCACAATATGCGTTCTTTAATAACGGGCTTCGGCAGAACGGCGAGGGCGACGGCAGACTTATTGTGTACAGAAAATTGCGATTTTTCTATATGTGCAAGAAGCGAGCAAGCAGAAAGGCAGGCAAGGGATAAAAATTATGACTTCTTTTATCTTGATACTCTGCCCGATAAAATAAATGATTATCGACTTGTGATAAATACCGTACCCGCCTTAATACTCAACGAAAAGGTCTTGTCCGAGGCGGATAAATCAACCGTTATTGTCGATATTGCCTCCGCACCGTTCGGAGCAGACGAAAATACGGCGAAAGCCTTTTCAATAAAGCTTATCAGGGCGTTGGCATTGCCCGGCAAATACTGTCCGAGGCAGGCAGGCGCTCTTATAGCGGACAGAATAGAGAGTATTTGTTCAGGAGGTAGGTAAATGGTAAATGTGGGCTTTGCAATGTGCGGCTCGTTCTGCACATTTTCTAAGGTTATCCCGCAGATGTCCGCCCTAAAGGAGATGGGATATAACGTTATCCCGATAATGTCGCAAAACGCATATTCAACCGATACCCGTTTCGGAAAGGCAAAGGCTTTTACGGACGAAATTTCCGAAATCACGGGCAACGAAATTATACACACGATTTTTTCAGCCGAGCCGATAGGTCCTAAAAAAATGCTTGACGCACTTGTTGTCGCACCCTGTACGGGAAATACGCTCGGAAAGCTTGCAAACGGAATAACCGACACCTCGGTTACGCTTGCCGTGAAGGCTCATTTGAGAAATGACAGACCTGTTATTATCGCCGTTTCGACAAATGACGCACTCGGTGCATCGGCTAAAAATATCGGCTTACTTATGAATTCGAAAAATATGTATTTTGTGCCTTTAAGGCAGGATGACTGCACAAACAAACCGAACTCGGCGGTTGCGGATTTTGAAAAGATACCCGAAACGCTTAAAAACGCTCTTATGGGAAAACAACTTGAGCCTATGATATTTTGAATAAGAAATTTTGACGGGAATGCACTTGCTTTAATGCGTTCCCGATTTTTTATTATAAATTTCCGTTGTTTTTGTACAAATCCGATAGAAATGTCTTGAAAACCCTTGCAAGAATGTGGATTTTGTTTTATTATATACTACGAAAATTAAATTGTTTTCGTTTATTAAGGGAGGATACATATGGCATTAAAACACGCAGACTTAATCGCAAAAATGACGCTTGAAGAAAAAGCGAGCATGTGCGACGGACTTGATTATTGGCACAGCCAACCCATTGACCGTTTGGGCATTAAATCGGTAAGCCTTAACGACGGACCTCACGGCATTCGTAAAAAGGGTGATCCGGAGGCTGCAAAGAAGGGCGAAACAGAACTTCTCAAGGGCGTTCCGGCTATCTGCTTCCCCACAGCATCGGCTACTGCTTGCTCATGGGATACAGACCTTATCAGAAGAATGGGCGAGGCTCTCGGTGACGAGTGCAGAAAGGAAAGAGTTTCCGTTCTTTTGGGACCGGGTACCAACATTAAGCGTTCTCCCCTTTGCGGAAGAAACTTTGAGTATTTCTCGGAGGATCCCGAGCTTGCGGGCGAGATGGCTGCTTCATTTATCAACGGTGTTCAGTCAAAGGGCATCGGCACATCGCTCAAGCACTATGCCGCAAACAATCAGGAGACAAGACGTATGACCGTCAACACCGTAGCGGACGAAAGAACGCTTCGTGAGATTTATCTCCGCCCGTTTGAAATTGCTGTTAAAAAGGCTCAGCCGTGGACAATAATGTGCGCTTATGAAAGACTTAACGGCTATTATTGCGCAGAAAATAAATGGCTTCTTACAGACGTTCTCCGTGACGATTGGGGCTATGAAAACCTTGTCGTAACAGACTGGGGTGCTGAAAACGAGAGAGTTTCTGGTCTTATCGCAGGTCAGGAAATCGAAATGCCCTCATCCTGCGGTGCAGGCACACAGAAGATTTGCGACGCTGTAAAGGACGGCTCACTTGACGTTGCTGTTCTCGACCACGCAGTTGACCTTATTCTTGATATGGTTGACAAGTCGGTTGCAACACTCGGCGAATACACATACGACCCGAAGGAGCATCACCGCCTTGCAAGAGAGATTGCAGGTCAATGCATGGTTCTTATGAAGAATGACAATAATCTTCTTCCTCTTAAAAAGGACGCTAAAATCGCTGTTATCGGCGAGATGGCAAAGAAGCCCCGTTATCAGGGCGCAGGCTCATCACTCATCAACCCCATTGACCTTGACAATGCGTTTGACACAATGACTAAGGAAATGGGCGTAAGCGTTGAATATGCGCAGGGCTATTCAACCGAAAAGAAAAACAAGATTTCTGACGATGAATTTGTCGCAGAGGCTGTTGAAAAGGCAAAGAACGCAGAAGCTGCAGTTCTCTTTATCGGTCTTACAGACGAATTTGAAACAGAGGGTAACGACAGAAAGCACCTCGGTATTCCTCCGCTTCACAACAGACTTGTTGAGGAAGTCCTCAAGGTTAATAAGAATGTTGTAGTTGTACTTTCGGGCGGCTCTTCGGTTGAAATGCCGTGGGCTGACGAGGTTCCGGCTATCCTTAATGAGTTCCTTACAGGTCAGGCGGCAGGCAGTGCTGTTTGCGATATTCTCTTCGGCGACGTTAACCCCTCGGGTAAACTTTCTGAAACATATCCCTATGCTCTTGAGGACAACTCAAGCGCTAACTACTTCCCCGGCACTCCCGTTTCGGTTGAGTACAGAGAGGGTATTTATGTAGGTTACAGATATTACGACACCGCAAACAAGGCTGTTCGTTTCCCGTTCGGACACGGTCTTTCCTACACAACATTTGAATACAGCGACATTAAGTTGTCGTCTGACAGCATAAAGGACACAGATACCGTTACAGTTACCTTTAAGGTAAAGAACACAGGCTCAAGAGACGGCGCAGAGGTTGCAGAGCTTTATGTTTCCGATGTTGAATCGACAATTTACAGACCTGTTAAAGAACTCAAGGGCTTTAAGAAGGTATTCCTTAAAGCAGGAGAGGAAAAAGAGGTTTCAATCGACCTTGAAAAGCGTGCATTTGCTTTCTTTAATGTTGACGCTCACGATTGGCAGGTTGAGTCGGGCGAGTTCAAGATCTTGGTCGGTGCGTCAAGCCGTGACATTAGACTTGAGGCTTCGCTCAATGTTGAATCGACAGTTGCTTACGCTGTTCCCGATTATCATAAGATGGCTCCGTCATACTACGGCGCAGACATTATGAAGGTTTCCGACGAAGAATTCACGGCTGTTCTCGGTCATGAAATTCCCCCTTCGGTTCGTGATAAGAGCCAGCCTCTTAACTACCTCAACACCATTGAGGACGCTAAAGACGGTAAGTGGGGCGGAAGAATTTACAGAAAGCTCTTGAAGATGCTCGGCGAGGATACAATGATGGGCGCAGTAGCGGTACAGACACCCATTAAGAACTTTATTTCAATGAGCTTCGGCATATTCAGTCCGAAAATGGCTGACGGCTTGCTTCTCATTCTTGATGAGGATAAGTTCTGGAGAGGTCTCGGTAAGATTATCGCCGGCTTCCTCTTCGGCGGCGGAATTAAAAAGCTCGGCAGACTTAAACAAATATAATATCAATAAAAATAAGGCACTCTTTCGTTTCGAAGGGGTGCCTTAAATGCTGCTTTTTCGCTCTAACTGCGATTTTATTTTGTTGTAACCTCTGCATATTTCGCACAGACAAGCCTTGAAAGGTCGGCAGGGGAGAGTTCGACCTGCGTGCCGATTTTTCCGCCGCTTACGGTTATTGTCTCCTTGCTCTCTGCGGAAGAATCAATAACGGTCGGAAACTGCTTTTTCATTCCGATAGGACTGCAGCCGCCACGGATATAGCCCGTTATCTGATTTATGTCCTTAACGTGTATCATCTCGACTGATTTTTCGCCGACTGCCGAAGCGGAAAGCTTCAAGTCAAGCTCTTTTTCGACGGGGATGACAAACACATAATATGCTTTTGATTTGCCCTTAAGAACAAGGGTTTTGAACACTCTTTCAGGGTCTTGAGAGAGCATTTTCGCAACGCTTACGCCGTCAACCGCAACGCCCTCCTCGTGCTCGTAAAAATGTGTCTTGTAAGCGACCTTTTCCTTGTCAAGAATACGCATTACATTTGTTTTAATCTCTTTTTTACTCATATAAATACACTCTTGCCTCATACGGACGAAGCGCACAGACGTTACGCTTTGACTCGGGATTTTCATAGTTGCAAAGGATTATTTTGCCCTTTGTCAAATCAAATTCCTCGGGTGCGTGGAAGGTAAAGGTTTCGTCCGAGAACGAACAAACCACAAGCGCACGCTTACCCTCATAATTACGCTCATAGCAATAGATTACGTCGCTGTCGGCAAAATGCTCCTTGTAATCGCCGTAAATGATTATCTTGTTTTCCTTTCTGACCTTTAATAATTTGCGGTAGAAATTGAGGATTGAATTGGGGTCCTTTTCCTCGTTTTCAACGTTGATTTCCGTGTAATTCGGGTTTACGCCAAACCACGGCTTAACGGTTGAGAAGCCTGCGTATTCGCTTGAGTCCCATTGAACGGGAGTGCGTGCGTTCTCACGGCTTGTCTTGTTGGCAATGTCAAGATAACGCTTGCCCTTTATACCGAATTTCGCAAAAAGCTTTTGGTTGTTAAAGGTAACAACGTCCTTGAACTCGTTTATATCGTCAAGGTGGTTGTTGAGCATACCGATTTCCTGTCCTTGATAGATAAACGGCGTACCCGACTGCATAAAGCAAGCCGTTGCAAGCATTGTACCGCTTTCACGACGGAATTTTTCGTTGCCGTAGCGGCTGATAATTCTCGGGTGGTCGTGATTTTCAAGATACAGTGCATTCCAAGCTTTACCGTAAAGGTCCTTTTGCCAATGCGTAAATGCTCTTTTAAGCTTTTTAAGGCTAAAGGGCATTGCGATTGTATCGGTCATAAAGCAGTCCGCCTGCATATGGTCAAAGCCTATCATCATATCAAGCTCGGGATCGTCACCCGAGGTAAATTCAATGCAGTCCTTTGAGCTTGACATAGGCGATTCGCCGACAACGAAGCAATCGTATTTATCGATTACGTCGTGGCGGAATTCTTTTAAGTATTCGTGGATGTGAGGACCTTTTTTATAATGCTCAACACCCGTTGCTATCGGAAGCGGGAAGCCGTTGGGCAAGCCCTCTTTCTTTGAAATGAATGTGATAACGTCCTCACGGAAGCCGTCAACACCCATATCGAGCCAAAATCTCATAATCGATTTAACTTCTTCGCGGACTTTCGGGTTATCCATATTGAGGTCGGGCTGTTTTTTCGCAAAAACATGAAGATAATATTCGTCACGCTCGGGGACATATTCCCACGCACCGCCCTCAAAGGTCGAAAGCCAGTTGTTCGGAGGACGCTTACCGTTCTTGCCCTTGCCTTTTCTCCAGAAATAGTAATCGTGATAAGGGTTATCCCTGCTCTTTCTGCTCTCCTTGAACCATTCGTGCTCGTCGGAGGTGTGATTTACAACAAGGTCCATTATAACCTTAAGACCTCGCTTGTGAGCCTCGTCGAGAACCTTTTTGAACGTTTCAAGTCCGCCGTATTCCTCGGCAATATCCTTGTAGTCGGATATGTCATAGCCGTAGTCTGCAAGCGGAGAGGGATATATCGGAGAAAACCAAATTGCGTCAACGCCGAGGCTCTTTATGTAGTCGAGCTTATCGAGCACGCCGTAGAGGTCGCCGATGCCGTCGCCGTTACCGTCCTTGAAGCTTCTGCACCAAATCTGGTAGACAGCCATTTCCTTGTACCAACCGTTATTCATAAAATCACATCCTGTATATATGATAAGTATGTTGCTTACAATTTCAATTTTAGCACACGCTGAATAAGAATACAATCGGCAATCGTAAAAAATGAACAATAAATCATCATTGTGTAAAGTAAATTGACAAATGTGAAAAAATCAACAAATATTCATTATTTTTTCTATCCTTATTAGACGAAATTGCACTTGAATTTAATAAAAATTGTAATATAATATACCATAATAATAAACGGTTAAAATGGGCTAACCGAGTGGGAAAGGCAGTGAGATTTTTTATGAAAGATGTGCTCAGGCTTATAGTTGATACCGATAAGGCGGCAAGGCTTAAGGTTCGGAAGGCTGTTGACGAGCGTGAAGCCCTTAATGAAAGCCTTACCAAAACAAAGGACGAAATTTATTCACGGTATGACGAAAAGGCAAAGTCTCTTATAAAAGAGGAACGTGAAAATGCCGAGGCTGAAATAAAAAAGGAAAAAGCGAGCATAGACGCCGAGACCGAGAGAAAAAAGCAGGAGCTTAACGGGCTTTTTGAAAAAGAGCATAAGGCGTGGGAAGAGCATATTGTCAATGCGGTTATTTCCGAATGATTTCAGGCTGTAATTTATCGAAAGGAGGCAGAAGATGAGTAAAATATCCAATCTTGCCGGAAATGCGATACTTGCAAAGGCTCGGGCAATGGGTGCGGGGCTTTTAACTGACGAGGATTATACCTCGCTCATTAACTGCCGAAATGTAAACGAGGTTGTTTCGTACCTCCGAACAAACACCGTTTATTCAGAGGCACAGTCGCTTGCGTCAACAACGTCTTTTTCAAAGTCGAGAACAGAGTCGGAAATTCGCCGATTTAATTACGGAAGAATTGCAAAGCTCGCTTCGTTTGAAAAGGCGATAGGACAAAAGATGAATGAGCTTGTTTTCTTAAACTATGATATATCGCTCATTCTTTCGTGTGCCGACAGGCTTTCAAAGAACTCAATTTCAAAGTTTTCGCTCTTTGCTCCCGAGGCGTATTACAAGCGTTCGGAGCTCAACAGAATAGCTCTTGAGTCGGCTACGAATTTCAACGAGCTTTATGCGGCGCTTGAGGATACAAGATACCAACACATTCTTGACATATTCAAAAACACAAATGCCGAGTTTACGATAACGGCGCTTGAAAACGCACTTTACCGTTATCTGTGCGATTGTGCCGAGAAAATCATAAAAAAGGAATATTCGGGCGATGTAAGCAAGGAGCTTATTAAAATACTTATGATGAAAGCGGATTTCAAGATGATTGAGAGCATATACCGTATGAAAAAGTATTTTCCGAAGCAGCCCTGTAATTATGAAACGGTGTTCTATTCAAGCTTTTCGGCGTTCTCAAAGGACGAAATTTCGGGCTTGTTCTCCTGCGCCGATACCGATGCGGTGTTCGACATCTTCAAAAAATCCGTTTACGGAAAGTTTGTCGATGAGAGCTTAAAGAATAACATCGAAAAATGCACGCATTGTGCAATGCAGAAAATCAACAGAAAAAACCTTTTGTTTTCAACTGCTCCCGAGGTTGTAATGTTCAGCTACATAGGAATTCTTGAAAACGAAACAAAAAATATAGTTATGATAACCGAGGGCGTTGATTATTCGTTGCCGCCCGAGGAAATATCGGAATTTCTCATAAGATGAGAAAAATTTTTGAAAGGAGATAAAAATGGCAATCGAAAAAATGGAGCTCGTTAAAGTCAGCGGCTCACTTGAGAATATGCCCGAGGTTTGCGAAAAGCTCTGCGAATGTGAATGCTTCCATCCCGAGCAGGCAAACAAGCATATTTCAGCAGAGATGGGATTTATGCCGTTCACGGACGAAAACCCCTATGCCGCACAGCTTTCCGAGGTTACGGAGCTTGCGTCGGGAATGGGAATAACCCCCGAGCTTGTCGAGCTGAAAAAAATAGCAGAGCTTTCGGACAAGGACAAAGAGTACATACATTCCGTAAAGGAAAAAATTGATGACTATAACGAGCAGATAAATTCACTCAATGAACAAAAGGCGGTATGCGAGGCAGGTATCAAGAGCTATGAGCATTTCAAAGGGCTTGATGTTGACCTTGACGACATAGCGGCTTGCGAGTTCATAAAGGTACGCTTCGGACATCTTCCGAAGGAGAGCTATCAAAGGCTCAACACAGTGTATAAGGATAATCCTTATGTTTTCTTCTATCCAAGCTCTGAGGATAAGACGGATTATTGGGGTGCGTATTTTGCGCCTGTTGACAGACTTGACGAAATCGACGGAATATTTGCATTCCTGTTTTTCGAGCCTACGCCTGTTCCGGGTGCGGCAGGTACTGCGGACGAGGTTATCGAGCAGTGTAAAAAGAGCATTGAGATTATAACTTCAATTCTTGACGAAACGCAGAAAACCCTTTCGGAGTATTTGTCAAACGAGAAAGAGCATCTCAATTATCTCTATTCAAATTTGATGTACTTAAATTCGGTATATGAGTTAAAGAGCTATGCATTGCACAATGAAAAGTTTTTCGCATTTGTCGGCTATGTTCCGAAAAGCGAAGCGGAAAAATTCAAAGCGTCACTCGAAAGCGTTAAATCCGTTCAGATTGAATACGAGGACGCCCCGAAGGACGACAGCGCAGTAGTTCCCGTCAAGTACAAAAAGCGTAATAAGCTGCTTGCTCTGCTCGTCGAGCCGTATAAATTCTATGTTGATATGTACGGCTCTCCGTCATATACGGATATAGACGTTACGGCGTTTGTCGCAATAACATATACGGTGCTTTTCGGCATAATGTTCGGCGACCTCGGTCAAGGCTTTGTGCTTGCGATACTCGGCTTCTGTATGTGGAAATTCAAAAAGTCGGGGCTCGGAAAGATACTTATTCCCTGCGGAATTTCATCAATGATATTCGGCTTTATATTCGGAAGCGTGTTCGGCTTTGAGGAAGCTCTCGATCCTGTTTATGAAAAGCTCGGTTGGGACGGAAAGCCGCTGTCGGTTATGGACAGCATAAACACGGTGCTTCTGTTTGCGATTGCAATAGGCGTAGGTCTTATGGTTGTCGCAATGCTTATGAACATTTACGCTTGCATTAAGAGAAAGCATATCGGCGAAGCGATTTTCAGCCAAAACGGTCTGGTGGGACTTATACTTTATCTCTGCGGCGTAAACTTGGCTTCAGGCTTTATGGGCGGCCCTGCACCTATCCCGTCAGCGATAGGCTCGGCGTTGCTCGGTGTGTGCGCATTCCTGTTGTTTATCAAGGAAATACCGATAGGAATTATCGACAAGCACCCCGATTGGAAGCCCGAGAGTGTTTCAGACTTCATTCTTCAGAACTTGTTTGAGCTTCTCGAATACATACTCTCTTATCTGTCGAACACGGTTTCGTTCCTTCGTGTAGGCGCATTCGTGCTTGTTCACGCAGGTATGATGATGGTTGTTTTCTCGCTTGCGGGCGACAGTAAAAATATCTTCGTAATCGTTCTCGGTAATGTGCTTGTAATCGCACTTGAAGGCTTGCTTACAGGTATTCAGGCATTAAGACTTGAATATTACGAAATGTTCTCAAGGTTCTTTGACGGCAGCGGCATTGCCTATACGCCGTTCAAGTTGAATAAAAGCGTTAATAAATAATTTTTCGGAGGAATAAAAAATGACTACATTGTTTTATATCTTAATGGTACTCGCACCCGTTGCTCTTTTTGCAACAGCTTTCATCGCAGTTAGAAACCGTTTCAGCGGTAAATCAATCAAGAAGCCCCTTAAAATGAACATTGCTGTATTTGCTGTTTTGGTTGTTCTCATTTCCGTTCTTTGCGTAAATGTATTCGCAGCAGAAAAGCCCGCTAACGACAATGATGCTGCTGCAATCAGCACTGAGGCTGAGGCTGATACACAGACCGTTGCCGACAACTCAAAGGGACTCGGTCTTCTCGCAGCAGGTCTTGTTACAGGTCTTGCAGGTATCGGCGGCGGTATCGCAGTTGCAGCAGGTGCTCCCGCAGCTATCGCAGCTACCGCAGAAAACCCGAAGTCCTTCGGTAAGTCAATTATCTTCGTTGCATTGGGTGAGTCAATTGCTCTTTACGGCGTTGTTATTTCAATTCTTATTCTTAACAAAATATAAGGGTAAACAAAATGAAAATGTTACTTATTACCGACAGTCCGGACGCTATTATCGGTATGCGTCTTGCAGGGGTCGATACGGTTCGTGTCAAAAATCCCGAGGCTGCTCAAAAAGCGATAAAAAAGGTCTATTCGGACTCGGAAATCGGTATAGTTTTTATCACGGCGTCGATTGAGAAAATGTGTAAAGACGAGATTTTTCAATTAAAGCAGGCAGGCAGACCGCTTGTGGCGGTTATTCCCGATTCTGACGGCAGCGGACAGAATGCAAATGCCGTTGCGGAATACATTGCCGACGCAATAGGAATTAAGATTTGAATGCGAAGAGGTGAACGAATTGAGCGCTTTTGAAAACAATGCAGAAGCATTTGCCGACGCTATTCGCAAAATGGCAAAAGAAAAGTGCAAAGAGATAAACGAAGAAACAGAGTTTATCAAAAAACAGCGAACCGAAGCATTTGAAAAAGATGCGCAGGCTCGTTGTAAGAGCAATATAAAATATGAGACGGCGAGAATCCGTTCTGAAAAAAACAAGTCGGTTTCATTTGCAAAGGAAGAGGCTAAAAAAGAGCTTTCCGCCTTGCGACAAGAACTGACAGAAAAGGTCTTTTTGTCCGCAACAGAGCAAATTAAGAATTTTACCGACAGCGACAAATACCTTGAATACCTTGTGAAATCAGTTGAAGAAATATATAAAGACGCTTCCGAAAACACGGTTTACTATCTTTCGGAAAAGGATTTAAAGCACGCAGACGAGATTAAAAAGGCTTTGAAAAAAGACAATGTTACATTTGAAAAAAGCCAAGAAATCGTTTTGGGCGGAGTTAAGGCTCACGATAAGGACTCGGGTTGCCTTTATGACAACTCGCTTGATGTGAAATTCGAGGAACAGAAGGAATGGTTCATCGAAAATTCCGGCTTGAAGATATAAGGAGGGCAATATTATGCAGGAAAATAAAATATTCGGCATTAACGGCCCTGTCGTTACCATAAAAGGTAAGACCGACCTTGAAATGATGGAAACGGTTTATGTCGGAAATGCAGGACTTATCGGAGAGGTAATCAAAGTTGACTCCGATTTTACCACAATTCAGGTTTATGAGGAAACTACGGGACTTAAACCCGGCGAGCCGATTGTTTCGACAGGCTCTCCCATGAGCGTTACACTCGGACCCGGAATACTCGGAAATATTTTTGACGGTATCGAAAGACCGCTTCCCGAAATCGAAAAGAAATTCGGACCGTTCATAGGCAGAGGCGCAAATTTCAGCTCTCTTGACACGGAAAAGAAATATTCCGTTACCGTAAAGGCAAAAGTCGGTGATTATCTTTCGGGCGGAGATATTTTCGCAGAGTGCCCCGAAACCGATATAATCACACATAAGGCTATGGTATCGCCGTATCTTTCGGGCGAGGTAACGGAGGTTGCTCCCGACGGAGAATACACGGTAAACGATACAATAATTAAGTTAAAAACCGACTCGGGCGAGATTAAAGAGCTTACTCTTTGTCAGAAATGGCCTATTCGTAACCCGAGACCGATTAAAAAGAGATTGCCTGCCGTCAAACCGCTTATCACGGGACAGAGAGTAATCGACTCCGTATTCCCGATAGCCAAAGGCGGTGCGGCTGCTATCCCCGGCGGATTCGGTACAGGCAAAACAATGACGCAGCACCAGCTTGCAAAATGGTGCGATGCGGATATTATTATCTATGTAGGCTGCGGCGAGCGTGGTAACGAGATGACTCAGGTTTTGACCGAGTTCTCGGAGCTTATCGACCCGAAGTCACAAAAGCCGTTGCTTTCACGAACGGTGCTTATAGCGAACACCTCGAATATGCCCGTTGCGGCTCGTGAGGCTTCGATTTACACAGGCATCACGCTTGCCGAGTATTATCGTGATATGGGTTATCACACAGCTCTTATGGCTGACTCAACATCCCGTTGGGCAGAGGCTTTGCGTGAAATCTCGGGACGACTTGAGGAAATGCCTGCCGACGAAGGCTTCCCGGCTTATCTTCCCTCAAGACTTTCGGAATTCTATGAGCGTTCGGGATATGTTGAAAACCTCAACTCCACAGAGGGCTCAATAACCCTTATCGGTGCGGTTTCTCCGCAGGGCTCGGACTTCTCGGAGCCTGTTACACAGAACACAAAGAGATTTACCCGTTGCTTCTGGGCGCTTGATAAATCGCTCGCTTATGCAAGACACTATCCGGCAATCAACTGGAATTTGTCTTACAGCGAGTACATAGGCGACCTTTCGGCTTGGTTCAGGGACAATATCGCTCCCGACTTTACCGAAAAGCGTGAGGAAATCTGTTCGCTGCTGCTCGAAGAAAATTCGCTTATGGAGATTGTAAAGCTCATCGGCTCGGATGTTCTTCCCGATGACCAAAAGCTCATAATCGAAACGGCGAGAGTAATAAGAGTAGGCTTCTTACAGCAAAATGCTTTCCATAAGGACGATACCTTTGTTCCGCTTGAAAAGCAGTATAAAATGATGGACGCAATTCTTCATCTTTACCACCGTTCAAAAGAGGTTATCGCAAGGCAGATACCCATTTCAAAGATACTTGCGACGGGACTTTTCGACAGGCTTGTTCAGATGAAATATGATGTTCCGAATGATAAGCTTTCAATGATAGACGACTGCATCAGAGATATTGATGTTCAGCTTGATTTAATAATGAGATAGGCAGGTGAGCAGAATTGATTATTAAGCACTTAAATATTGACGAAATCAACGGCTCTCTTGTCGTATTGGATCACGTAAAGGACGCATCCGCAGAGGAAATGGTCGAGTTAAGGCTCAATGACGGAACTGTCAGAACAGGCAGAATAGTTAAGATTGACGGCGAGAGAATTACCGTTCAGGTCTTTGAGGGAACAAGAGGAATTTCTATGAGCAATGTTACAACAACGCTTATGGGAAAGACTATGGAAGTTCCGCTTTCACCCGAAATTCTCGGCAGAACTCTTGACGGACTCGGAAGACCCATAGACGGACTCGGCGAGATTTATCCCGACGAAAAAAGAGATGTAAACGGCGCACCGATTAACCCTGTTTCGAGAGAATATCCGAGAAACTTCATTCAGACGGGTATTTCTTCAATCGACGCTCTTACAACTCTTATCCGAGGTCAGAAGCTTCCGATTTTCTCGGGCTCCGGTATGAAACACAACGAGCTTGCAGTTCAGCTTGTCCGTCAGGCTACAATTTCCGACGGCGACGATTTTGCGATAGTTTTTGCCGCAATGGGCGTTAAAAACGATGTCGCTATGTATTTCCGCAACTCTTTCGAGGAAGCAAATGTTATGAACAGGGTTGTTATGCTTTTGAACCTTGCAAACGACCCGATTATCGAAAGAATTATGACTCCCAAGTGTGCGCTTACCATTGCGGAGTACCTTGCGTTTACGCTCCATAAGCACATACTTGTAATTATGACCGATATGACCTCTTATTGCGAGGCGTTGCGTGAGTTCTCAAGCTCAAAGGGCGAAATCCCCGGTCGTAAGGGCTTCCCCGGTTATCTTTATTCGGACTTGGCTTCTCTTTATGAGCGTGCGGGTATGATTAACGGCTGTGAGGGTTCGGTTACTCAAATTCCGATTCTTACAATGCCCAATGATGATATTACGCACCCCATTCCCGACCTTACGGGTTACATCACAGAGGGACAGATTGTTCTTGACCGTGAGCTTGACTATAAGGGCATTTATCCGCCCGTCAGCGTTCTCCCGTCGCTTTCCCGTCTTATGAAGGACGGCATCGGCGAGGGTGCAACGAGAGAGGACCATCAGACGCTTGCAAACCAGCTTCTTGCAACCTATGCAAAGGTGCAGGATGCGAAGGCTTTGGCTTCCGTTATCGGCGAGGACGAGCTGAGCAAGGAGGATAAACTCCTTCTTAATTTCGGCAACGAGTTTGAGAAGAGATTTATCAATCAGAGCTTTACCGAGAACAGAAGCATAAACGAAACGCTTGATCTCGGCTGGGAGCTTCTTTCGGCATTGCCGAGAAATATGCTTGACCGTGTTGACGATAAGACTATCGAAAAGCACTATAAGGGTGCAAAGAAATAAAATCAAAACGAAAGGAGCGTGAGTAAATGGCGCAGATTTTCCCGACAAAAGCCAATCTTATGGCTACTCAAAAATCGCTTTCTCTTGCAAAGCTCGGCTATGAGCTTATGGACAGGAAAAGAAATATCCTTGTGCGTGAAATGATGCAGCTGGTTGATGAGGCGAAAGAGGTTGAAAGCACAATTAACGAGGCGTACAAAAAGGCGTATGCTTCGCTTCAAAAGGCGAATATCACGCTCGGTCGTTGCTCCGATTACGCACGCACCGTTCCGCTTGACGAAACGCTCAAGGTTGATTATAAGAGTGTTATGGGCGTTGAAATTCCGCAGATAACCCTCGGCGAGCAGGATATGAAAAACTACTACGGCTTTGACACGACAAATTCATATCTTGACGAGGCTTATTTCAATTTCAACGAGGCTAAAAGGTTGAGCGTTAAGCTTGTAGAAACGCAGACCTCGATTTACCGTCTTGCCGATGCGATAAAGAAAACGCAGAAGCGAGCAAACGCACTCAACAACATTATGATACCGAAGTTTACGCAGACGGTTAAGTTCATTTCCGAAGCCTTAGACGAAAAAGAGCGTGAGGATTTCACTCGCCTCAAGGTCGTCAAAAACACAAAGGAAAAGGCAAAGAACAAGTAATTGAATATATTTAAGCAGTAAAAGCAGTAAAAAACAGGACTTCAAGGAAGTCCTGTTTTTGTGTGTTGTTTATTATTTTTGAAGTCCTTTTGCGATTGAAATTAAATTGTCTAACTGCTCGTCATCAAGAGACTTTGCGACGGAATAAAGCTCGTTAGCCTTTGACGGATTTTCGGCTTCGGTATCGAAAAAGTCTTTAGGGGATATTTTCAGATATTCACATATATAGAAAAGCCCTGAGAGTGAGGGCATAGATTTTCCGCTTTCGATATTGTTGATATAACCCGGATTTTGCCCCATTGATAAGCTCATATCCCGTGCCGAAATTCCTTTTGCTTCACGAAGTCGAGCCAATCGCAATGAAAAATCTTTTTCTGTCATACGCTACACCGCCTTTGTAATATATTGTAGCCCACACAACAGACAAATATATTTGATTAAATCCTATAAAGATGGTAAAATAACACTTTATAGATGATATAATTCAAAATATGGTGGGTGTGGTATGATAAAAAAGGCAATGACCTGTTGTTTTATCGGACACAGGGAAATTAACAAGGATTTTGAGACGGAAACAAAATTAAAAGGTTTAATTTTTGGACTGATTGAGAAGGGGGTAACGCAATTTTTGTTTGGTGACCATTCGGAGTTTAATGATTTGTGCTATGAAATTGTAACAAAACTCAAAAAAGCCAACCCGAATATACGCAGAATTCATTTCAGAACCAATTATCCCGAAGCCGACGAATACACAAAAGGCTTGTTGACTATGGGATATGAGGAAAGTGTTTTTGCAAGTGAAATTGCTTTATCGGGAAAGGCGGTCTATATTGAGCGTAACCGAGCTATGATTAAAGCAAGCGATATATGCGTTTTTTATTGTAATAAAAGTGAATTTGTTAGTTTAAAGTCGAGCAAAAGAAAAAGCGGAACAAAGCTTGCGTATGATTATGCAGTATCGCATAATAAGAAAATATATAATTTGTATGAGGGAAATTGTATGATAAAAAAGGATAGCACTGAGTGAAAATATATATCATACCGTAGGGACAGCCCTTGCGGCTGTCCGTAAACGTGATTATACATCGAATTCGCTGCGGACAGGGGCAAGCCCTGTCCTTACATTAGGCTTACCGAATAAAAGAAAATCCCTTGTTCTTTTGAACAAGGGATTTTCTTTTGGTGGACCTGATCGGGTTTGAACCGACGACCCCCACAATGCGAATGTGGTGCGCTCCCAGCTGCGCTACAGGCCCATTTGTCAACGGATATATTATAGTACCGAGTGCGGAATTTGTCAATTGCTTGCTTGACATTCTTTGCCGAATATTATAAACTTAATTGTTACTATATTTAATTTTATCTGTAAGGAATGATACTATGATGAAAAACACTGAAAAAACGCTTGAAAAACTCGTCTCTTTGAGTAAAACAAGAGGCTTTGTTTTCCCCGGCAGTGAAATTTACGGCGGACTTGCAAACACTTGGGATTACGGCCCTCTCGGTGTTGAAATTAAAGAAAATATCAAAAAGGCTTGGAGAAAGAAATTTATCCAGGAAAATAAATACAATGTCGGTCTTGACAGTGCAATTCTTATGAATCCGCAGACTTGGGTTGCTTCGGGACACCTCGGCGGATTTTCCGATCCGCTTATGGACTGCTGTGAGTGTAAGACTCGCCACAGAGCAGACAACCTCATCGAAGAATTTGACGGCACAAATGTTGCAGGCTGGTCAAACGAGCAGATGAGCGCTTATATCAAGGAGCATAACATTCCCTGTCCGAACTGCGGAAAGCACAACTTTACCGATATTCGTCAGTTTAACCTTATGTTTAAGACATTTCAAGGTGTTACCGAGGATTCGACTTCTGAAATTTATCTTCGTCCCGAGACCGCACAGGGTATTTTCGTAAACTTCCAGAATGTTCAGAGAACAACAAGAAGAAAAGTACCGTTCGGTATCGCTCAGGTAGGTAAATCATTCAGAAACGAAATTACTCCCGGTAAGTTTATCTTCCGTGTTCGTGAGTTTGAGCAGATGGAGCTTGAGTTCTTCTGCAAGCCCGGTACCGACCTCGAATGGTTTGATTATTGGAGAGGCTTCTGCCGTGATTGGCTCTATTCTCTTAACATAAAGCCCGAAAACCTTAGACTTCGTGATCACGATCCCGAAGAACTTTGCTTCTACTCAAAGGCAACAACTGACTTTGAATATATGTTCCCGTTTGGTTGGGGCGAGCTTTGGGGCGTAGCGGACAGAACCGACTATGACCTTACACAGCACATCAACACAAGCGGTAAGTCGCTTGAATATTTTGATCCGACAACAAATGAAAAGTATGTTCCTTATGTTATTGAGCCTTCACTCGGCGTAGAGCGTCTTTTCCTTGCACTTCTTACAGAGGCTTATGACGAAGAGGTTGTTGACGCAGAGAAGAATGACACAAGAGTTGTTATGCACTTCCATCCTGCAATAGCGCCCGTTAAGGCTGCTATTCTTCCGCTTTCAAAGAAGCTTTCAGATAAGGCAGACGAGATTTATCAGGAGCTTTCAAAGCATTTCAATGTTGAGTATGACGACGCCGGCTCAATCGGTAAGAGATATCGCCGTCAGGACGAAATCGGTACACCTTATTGCATTACGGTTGACTTTGAAACAGTCGGCGACGAAAACACACCTGCCGACAACTGCGTAACGGTTCGTGACAGAGATACTATGGAGCAGGTTAGAATGCCCATATCCGAGCTTGTTGATTATATTTCGGAGAAGATTGATTTTTAACGAAATATAGGAGATGACACTATGACGGAAACAGCAGGTAAGAAATTATTCCTTGTTGTAAATCCCGTTTCGGGCAAAAAGCTTGCAAGGCATTATGTTAAGGGTATGATGGAGAGGTTCGGCGAGGCAGGCTTCGTCGTTACTTCGGTATACACACGAAAAGATGAAAACGCTTATGAAATTGTCAGAAAAAGAGGCAGAGAGTTTGACCTTATAGTATGCGTCGGCGGCGACGGTACGCTTAAAGAGACGGTTTGCGGAGTGATGGAGCTTGAAAAGGATATTCCGATAGGCTATATACCTATGGGCTCGACAAATGACTTCGCACATTCGGTAGGTATTCCGACAAAGGTCGAAAAGGCGGTTGAAAACATTATAAACGGCGAGCCGAGACCCGTTGATATGGGAGTTTTCGGCGACACCACCTTTGTTTATGTCGCAGGCTTCGGCAATTTTACGGCAATTTCTTATTCGGCAAGTCAAAAGCTTAAAAATGTATTCGGCAAAAACGCTTATTATCTCAATGCGGTCGGAGAGTTTTTCAAAATGAGAGGCTATCATGCAAGAGTTGAGGCAGACGGAGAGATTTTTGAGGGCAATTATTTCTACGGAGAAGCGTCAAACTCGTATTCCGTAGGCGGTATGCCGGTATTACATAATATGGGTGTTAAATTTGATGACGGAAAGCACGAGTTAATACTCGTTGAAATGTTCAAATCTCCGTCGGATTTCTTTTCACTTGCCCACGATATGCTTCATAAAACGGTGGCAAAGAATAAGCTTGTAACGTTCAGACATTGTGATGAAATCAAATTCCATTTTGACGAACCGACAGCATTCACGCTTGACGGTGAGTTCGGCGGAGACCGGACGGATATTACGGTTAAAACAATAAAACACGCTGTGCGAATTATAACCGAAAAACCGTTGCCGATTGAGGAGAATACCTCCGAGCAGTATATCTAAAAGGCAACAGTTTAATATCTTATTGGTTGAGTGTTCTTAAACGCACCTCAAAATAATATATTTTTGATACAAGAAAAGGCAACCCCCACAGATAATGTTGGCGCATTATCTGTGGGGGTCAACGCATTATTGTGCGAAAAGATGTTGCTTTGAAGCAAAACTGCCCTATGAACGCTCAGCCTTAAACAGCCTGTTTTTGTTGGAGAAATAATTGTTAACCGATTAAATATTAACAATTTTTGAATAAATTAAATATGTGTTGACATATAAATATATTTGATATAAAATTACTTAACCGATTAAATATAAATCGACTAATTTTTAATTTGAGGAAATGATATGTTGGAATTAAAGGAATTGAGCCATTCTTTTATAAGGATTGAGTGTGTAAAGCGGTTTACAATGCACAACATACTCAAGGATAGCGGCGTTTATTTCGGTCAGCCGCCGATACTTGACTTTTTGGAGAAAAACGGCGTATGCACGCAGAACGAGCTTGCGAAGGCGTTGGAGGTTTCTCCGGCTTCTATTGCGGTGTCGATAAAAAGAATGCAGAAAAACGGCGTTGTCGAAAAAATTGCCGATGATAACGATTTGCGGTGCAACAGAATTTCTCTTACCGAAAAGGGCAGGGAAATGACAAGGGAAATGCATCAAAAGTTTGACCAAATTGATAAGATAATGTTTGCGGACTTTGACGAAAACGAACTTTTGGCACTTAAAGATTATTTTGACAGAATTTATAACAATCTTTCATCTACGGAGTGTACAAAATGTTGTACGAAGTCTGAATCGGATAAGAATGGAGGGGATATTTGATGATAAAGCTGCTGAAATACGCAAAAAAATATATTTTCTACACGCTCATCTGCCCCTTGCTTATGGTAGGAGAGGTTATATTTGAGTTGCTTATTCCGCAGGTTATGGCGGATATTGTCGAAACAATACGCTTGGCGGGAACAACTGACCCCGTTGCACAACAGGAGTCGATTCAAACGATACTTGCGCTCGGCGGAAAGATGCTCACGTTCGCATTGTGCTCGCTTTTCTGCGGAGCTATGGCGGCAAGAATTGCCTCGGTTGCAGGCATGGGCTTCGGCGCAGGCATCAGAAACGCACTTATTGAAAAGGTGCAGACGTTTTCATTCTCGAATATCGACAGATTTTCGACAGCGTCGCTTATCACAAGAACGACAACCGATATAACAACGGTGCAGAACACATTTTTAATGCTTATAAGAGGCTTGTTCAGAGCGCCGATAATGCTTGTTACCGCTTTGGCTATATGTATTAAAAAGAGCAAGGAAGTTACAAGTGTGTTCGGAGTTGTACTACCGATAATTTTAATTGTGCTTGCAATCGCAGGACCGATTTTAATTAAACGCTTTAAGGCTATGCTCAAAAAGTTCGACGGCTTTAACGCTTCCATACAGGAAAATCTTACAAATATAAGAGTTGTTAAATCGTTTGTCAGAACGGATTACGAAAAGAAAAAGTTCAAAGCCGCAAATGATGACCTTTACAACGCTTCTGTATACGCAGAAAAGCTTATGATACTCGGCGAGCCACTGCTGATGGTTTTGCTTTATTGCACAATCCTTGCGGTGCTTGTTGTATCGACAAAGGTTATTGCAAACGGCTCTTTGCTTGTCGGCGAGTTCACGGCGATATTCACCTACATAATGCAGATTATTATGAGTTTTCTTATGACAATCGCAATGGTTGCGCAGCTGTTTATGTCAGAGGCAAGTGCAAAGCGTATTTCGGAGGTTCTCAACGAAGAGCCCGATATTAAAGATCCCGAAAACGCACTTGAAACGCTCAAAGACGGAAGTGTTGAATTCAAGAACGTATCGTTTAGCTACAATGAGGGCAAGAACATTATAAATAACGCTTCGTTTAAGATAAACAGCGGCGAAATGGTCGGAATTATGGGTGCGACGGGCAGCTCAAAATCTTCGCTTGTTCAGCTGATTGCAAGACTTTATGATGTAACCGACGGCGAGGTTTTGGTTGGCGGCGAAAATGTTAAGAAGTACAAATTGCACTCGTTGAGAGAGAACGTCGGTATGGTTTTACAGAAAAACGTTCTTTTCTCGGGAACGATTGCAGACAATCTCCGTTGGGGCAATAAAAACGCAACCGACGAGGAACTTCGCAACGCTTGTAAAATTGCCGATGCAGATGAATTTGTGTCATCATTTCCTGACGGATATCAAACCGATCTCGGTCAAGGCGGCGTAAATGTTTCGGGCGGTCAGAAGCAAAGGCTTTGTATCGCAAGAGCAATTTTGAAATCGCCTGATATACTTATTCTTGACGACTCGACAAGTGCGGTTGACTCCGCTACCGACGCAAGAATCAGACAGGGCTTGAGGGAGAGCCTTCCGAACACTACTAAAATTATAATTGCACAGAGAGTTTCCTCAATTTCCGATTGCGACAAGATAATCATTCTTGACAACGGTACTGTAAACGATATCGGAACACATGAGGAGCTTCTTGAAAGAAATGAAATTTATCGTGACGTATATACCTCTCAGCAAAAGGGCACGGATGATTTTGATGAAGTCGGAGGTGAGCAATAATGCATGGACACAATAATTCATCACATATACAGAAGCCGTCTGATACAAAGGGAACGGTAAAGCGGCTTGTGAAGTATATCGGTAAGCAGAAAAGCCTGCTTGTCGGAATGATCGTGTTTGTTATAATCAGCTCCGTTGCAACCGTTATGGCTTCGGTTTTCATTCAGCCGATAGTTGACGATTTGCTCATTCCTGCGGTAGGTCAGGAGTTTTCGTGGGCACTTTTCAAGCCCATTACAAGGATACTTGTAATGCTTGTGTGCGCTGCGATAATCGGTGCAGGAGCTTCCTACGGCAAGTCGAGATGCTCGGTTTATCTTACTCAGAAAACGCTTAGGAATTTGAGAAAGGATTTGTTTGACTCGGTAGAGGATTTGCCGATAAGCTTTTTCGACTCAAGACCGAACGGCGAGATTATGAGCCGTTTCACAAACGACGTCGAGTCGTTAAGAGCGTTTTTGAGTCAGGGACTCACACAGCTTATATCTTCTGCAATTACCATAATCGGCTCATTTTGCGTTATGTTATATTATAGTTGGAAATTAACAATTCTTGTTGTGCTTATGGTTGCTTTTATGATTTTCCTTGTGAAGGTGCTCGGTAAAAAGAGCTCATATTACTTCAAAAAGCAACAAAAGGAATTGGGCGAGGTAAACGGCTATATCGAGGAGACTATCGAGGGTCAAAAGGTTGTTAAGGTGTTTAACCATGAGGAAGAGGTTACGGAGCATTTCACACAGATAAACGAGGAGCTTCGTAAGGCTTCAACGGGCGCTAATACCTTTGCGAGTATTCTTATGCCGCTTATGAATAACCTCTCTTATGTAAACTACGCCATTACGGCGGCTCTCGGCGGTATGCTTGCCGTAAAGGGCTTTATGACACCGGGCGGAATTGTGGCTTTCCTTACAAACTCAAGGAACTTTTCACAGCCGATAACTCAGGTTTCACAGCAGTTTAACAATGCCATTGCCGCTATTGCCGGTGCGGAGAGAATATTTGAGTACATTGATGAAAAGCCGGAGGTTGACGGCGGCTATGTAACCCTTGTAAATGCGAAATTTGACGAAAACGGAGAGCTTTGCGAGTGCGAGGAGCATACGGGAATTTGGGCTTGGAAGCATCAGCACACGGCGGACGGCACTGTTACCTATAAGCAGTTAAAGGGCGACGTTGTATTCGAGAATGTTACCTTTAGCTATGACGGAAAGAAAACCGTGCTTAAAAACATTTCGCTTTATGCAAAGCCCGGACAGAAAATCGCTTTCGTCGGCTCAACGGGTGCAGGCAAAACCACAATCACAAATCTGCTTAACAGATTTTATGAGATTGACGACGGCAAGATAAGATATGACGGCATCAACATTAAGAAAATCAAAAAGGACGATTTAAGACGTTCGCTTTCAATGGTGCTTCAGGATACGCATTTGTTCACGGGCACGGTTGAGGATAATATAAGATACGGCAACCTTAACGCAACGCATGAGCAGATTGTCGAAGCGGCTAAGCTTGCCAACGCACATTCGTTTATTATGTCTCTTGAAAACGGTTATGATACGGTGCTCACGGGAGACGGCGCAAACCTTTCGCAGGGTCAAAGGCAGCTTTTGAGCATTGCAAGGGCAGCGGTAGCAGATCCGCCTGTGCTTGTTCTTGACGAGGCGACAAGCTCTATCGATACAAGAACGGAGAAGCTCATTGAGCAGGGTACGGATAAGCTTATGCAGGGCAGAACGGTATTTGTTATTGCCCACCGACTTTCGACTGTCCGCAACTCTAACGCAATTATGGTGCTTGAGCACGGAGAGATAATCGAGCGTGGCGACCATGAGGATTTGTTAAAGCAAAAGGGCAGATATTATCAGCTCTACACGGGACAGTTTGAGCTCTCATAAATTTTCAAGCGAGGCGGTAAGCTTTTGCCGCCTTGTCGGCTTGATACGCTTTTATTTACAAACAAACAGCGTTGTGATAAAATATCAAAAAACAAAAATTCAGGTGTAAATATGGAATATAGATTTTCCGACAGAATTTCATCTCTTCAACCGTCCGCAATCAGAGAAATCTTAAAGGCGACCTCCGATCCGTCGGTAATTCCGTTTGCCGCAGGCAATCCCGATGTTGCGGCTTTTCCGGTTGACGATGTGAGAAAAATATCCAAAAGAATATTCGACGAAATGCCCGTTACCGCACTTCAGTACGGAATAACCGAGGGCTATACGCCGTTGCGTGAGCGAATACGGGAATATGTTAAAAGCTCTAAAAATATCGGCAGAGATTTTGACGGCGTAATCATAACCTCGGGCGCTACGCAGATAATGGACCTTATGACCAAGGTTTTCTGCAATTTCGGCGATACCGTAATATGCGAAACACCGTCGTTTATCGGTTCGCTCAACTGCTTCCGTTCATACGGCTGTAAGCTCAAGGGCGTACCCGTTGAGGCTGACGGAATGAATATCGAGGCGCTTGAAAGGGCGCTTCGAGAAAGTGAAAATGTCAGGTTTATCTATACGATAACTAACTTCCAAAATCCGTCGGGCGTGACAATGAGCCTTGAAAAAAGGAAGCAGGTCTATGCTCTTGCCAAAAAGTACGGCGTGCTTATTTTGGAGGACAACCCTTACGGCGATTTGAGAGTAGAGGGCGAGGATATACCGACAATAAAGAGTATGGATGAGGACGGCATAGTCGTTTATGCAGGCTCGTTTTCAAAAATTCTTGCACCGGGTATCCGTATAGGCTATATCGTTGCACCGTCGGAGATAATCGCAAAAATGACCGTCGGCAAGCAGGCGGCGGATACACATTCGACAATGTTCTCGCAGATACTTGTTGACGAGTGGATGAAAACCACAGACTTTGAAGCGCACATTGAGAAAATAAGAGGCATATACAGGCGAAAACTAAATCTTATGTGCTCGCTTATCGATGAAAAGCTCGGAGATTTCGTGAAATATGTTCGTCCCGAGGGCGGTCTGTTCGTGTGGTGCGAGCTTCCTGAAAATGTTGATATGCTTGACTTTGTAAAGCGCTGCGTTGACAATAAGGTGGCGGTCGTTCCCGGTACGGCGTTCATGGTTGAGGACGGCGAAAAGACTAACTGCTTCAGAATGAATTTCTCAACCCCTACGGATGAAAAAATCGTCGAGGGAATGAATTTGATTGAAAAGGTAAAACAGAGTTATGTATAATCTTTCTGACATAGGAACGGTAAGGTCGATACTTGAAAAGCACGGCTTTACTTTCTCAAAGTCTCTCGGTCAAAACTTTTTGATAAATCCCGCTGTCTGTCCCGAAATGGCGGAGGAAGCGGTAACGAGTGAGAATGACGGAGTTATCGAAATAGGCGCAGGCGTCGGAGTTTTAACGGCGGAGCTTTGCAAAAGAGCGAAAAAGGTTGTTTCAATCGAGCTTGACAAAAGACTTTTGCCCGTGCTTGATGAAACGCTTGCGGAATTTGACAATTTTGAGGTCGTGAACGAGGATATATTAAAGGTTGATTTGCACGAGCTTATAAAAGAAAAATTTTCCGACTGTGAAAATGTGTCGGTCTGTGCGAATTTGCCGTATTATATAACCTCGCCTGTAATTATGAAGCTGCTTGAGGACAAGCTTCCTATAAAGCAGATTATCGTTATGGTGCAGAGAGAGGCGGCGGACAGACTGACAGCGCCCGTAGGCTCAAGAGAGGCGGGGGCGATTACGGTGGCGGTAAATTATTATGCCGAAGCCGAAAAGCTGTTCAATGTTTCAAAAGGCTCTTTTGTACCCAGTCCAAAGGTTGATTCTGCCGTAATAAGACTTTCGATTTACGACAAGCCTCCGATTGAAACGAAAGACGAAGAACTTTTTTTCAAAACGGTTAAGGCTATGTTTATGCAAAGGCGAAAAACCGCACTAAATTCCGTCTCGGCAGGGCTTGGAATACCGAAAGACACGGTAGTTAAGGCTATCGAAATGACGGGGCTTGACGTAAATGTAAGAGCTGAAAAGCTGACACTTTTACAGCTTTGCGAATTTACAAACAATTTGAAAGAGGTAATGTAAAATGTATTCATATAAGACAAAAGGAACTTGCTCGGGACAGATTGATGTTGAGCTTGACGGCGATGTTATAAAGAGCGTTAAATTCTATGGCGGTTGCAACGGCAATTTGCAGGGAATTTCAAGAATTGTAACGGGCAAGACGGTTGACGAGGTTGAAAAAGCGTTCAAGGGAATTAAATGCGGATTTAAGCAGACCTCTTGCCCCGATCAGCTTGTGTGTGCTTTGAGAGAGGCTCAGGTCAACGGAGAAAAATAATTATTATTGACTTTTAGCGATATAAGTAATATAATTTTTGTCGAAGCCAAGCGAAAAATCAATATATCAGGGGTGCTGACAGCAGTCGGCTGAGATGACGATGGTTTTCGTCAAACCCTTAAACCTGATGCGGATAATGCCGCCGGAGGAAGTGTGAATATTAAATTCTGCCTTACGGTATTTGAAGTATCGTAAGGCTTAATTTTTTATTAAAGGACGGTTTTTCAAAATGAAAAAACAATCAACTGTAAGATTAGTTGAAAGCGCATTGCTTATTGCAATCGCAGCAGTAATCGAGCTTGTTTCAAAGACTCTCGGTCTTGAATTGCCTTTCGGCGGAACAATCACTCTTGCAAGTATGTTCCCGATCGTGCTCATCGCTTATAAGTACGGCACAAAGTGGGGCTTCCTCAGTGCTTTCACTTATTCGTTGGTTCAGATGCTTCTCGGCGCTAAGACTGTTTCGGCAATGTTCTTGCCCGGCGACGATCAGATGGCACTTTGGCAGGCAATCTGCATTTGCCTTCTTGACTATGTTCTCGCATACACCTTGCTTGGTGTCGGCGGTATCTTCAAAGGCAAATTCAAAAAGCCCGCAGGCGAGCTTGCTCTCGGCGCTTTTGTTGCATTGCTTCTCCGTTACCTCGTACATATCGTATCGGGTGCAATCTTCTACGGAGCTTATGCTGAGTGGTTCTTCACACAGGAGGGCTTCTATTCAATCGGCGAAAAAATTCTCGGCACATTCTCGGGCTCTTCGCTTGCTATTGTTTACTCAATTTTCTACAACGGTCTTTATATGGTTCCCGAAATCATTATTACTACCGTTGTTGCTGCAATTCTCGGCTCTGTTCCGCAGATTACAGGTCAGAAAAAGGTTAAATAATAAACCGAAAATATTTTATGTATACGCTCCGACTGAAATCGGGGCGTATTTTTCTGCGAAGTGTTTGAGTTCAAAAAATGAGGTTGTTACAATTTAACAGGACAGGGTTAAAATATTGTTCATTATTTTTATTGACAAAAAATAATGTGTATGGTATAGTGTGATTAAAGCGTATGAATTGCATAAAAATATAAGCATAATCGCATAAGTGATTGTTGAAAATTACCAATAATACGGGAAAATTGTATAACATTTTTGAGTGATAAATATGTAGACTAGAGTAGCTATAATGTTTTAGTAAGAGGTGAGTCGCATGTATTAAATGTTATACTTTTATATAAGAAATTTGAAAATTAAGGAGTAACATATTATGAAAAAAGGTGTAAAGGCTGCAATAGGAATAATTGCGGCGGCAATAGCGGCATTTTTACTTGTCTTTTTCCTTTGGGACAGTTCTGCAAAATTTGTGCCGTCAACCTACGGCTATATGGCGGACTCTGCTACGGGAGAGCCGTTTGTTTACTATGAGGATATTTTCGGAAAAACCTTTGTTAAGGAAGAGGGTAAATGGCGTACATACTGTGCCGTACCGTCGTCCTCGCAGAATTCGGTTAAAGACCAGTATGTTTCATTCGAAAAACTCGATGAGGCTGTCTCGGCAAGAGATGCTCAGTAAAATCAAGCTTATAAGCAACGAAAAACGGAGAGGCATTTTGTCTCTCCGTTTTGTGCTGTAATTATCTTGTTGCGTGTGAAACTATATCGCCTGCACCTGTTACAATATCGTTTGCAATATCGCCGGCGCCGGTTACGACGTCTCCCGCAAGGTCGCCGGCACCGGTTATTACCTCGCCGACTTTGTCGCCTATGCCTGTTGCGGCTTCGCCGATAATATCTCCGCCCTTTGTAACGGCATTTTCCGCACGGTTGCTCATATTGGGCTTTGAAGCTGTGCTGTCAAGCGTGCTTTCTTTATTTTTACCGCAGCCGACAAGCACAAGCGCACAAAGTAACAGGATTGTCAACAAGATTGGTAATGCTTTTTTCATAGCTTTCTCCTTTTTATTCGGACACAGTTATTGTGTCCCTTTTATTTTTATTTATAATGGTTATTTGGTTAAAATTCCGCCGTCGGAATAGAGCAAAAGCAGTATATCGTCCTCCTTTGCGGTCAAAACGTCGATATACACAAGCACCTCTTGTTCGTCGGGCGTCTTGCAATGAAATTCATAAGCTGTTTTTTCGGTTTTGTAGTCTGTCGGAATTACCGCAAGGCGAGAGGACATAACGGTTAGATAATCGGAAACGGACATTTTGGCCTCGTCTGCCGAAATCTTGCTTTGCACAGGCGGTCTTTCTTTGTGATTCATAATATAGCCTCTTGCGTCAAAGGATATAATATTGCCTGTTTCAAGACTGACGCTTAATTTTATGAGGTCGGGATAACAGATAACACCCTCGTTTTCATAGGCAAAGTTCACGGTGCAAATACCGTCCTGCGTGGAATAATAGCTCTCCTTCATATTTTCGTAGCCCTTTGCCGAAAGAAAATTCTTGGCGCTTTCGACTGCCTGCTCGGGTGTAATTACGCTCTCGCCTGCATTTGACGAGCCTAACAGATACAGCACCGCACCGCCCTTTTTGCAAACGCTTATATTTATCGAATCGACGAAAAAATTGTACGTTTCAATAACGCCGTTTGTCTCGCTGTCAAAGCGGAGAGTGCTTTTGTCTACACCGATAAAATCAGAAGCGATTTCCAAAGCTTTTTCCTTTGAAATATCGGACTTCCCCTCAAGTGCTTTGGGATTTTGATTTAATATATGGTCGGAGAACGGTCCGTCGTATATCAAGGTCGGATAGTCCGTAAGCGTTTGCTCCGCATCGCCGAAAGCCGAGCCTATTTGCATCGATTGGTCGGTGCTTTTTTGCAGCGTGCTTCCTGCCTGCTTAAAGCTAATGCTTCCGTCCTCGACGCCCTGCGTTATCGTGTCAAGCTCCGATAAAAGCTTTTGAGAAACGTCGATAAGCTGCTTTAACTGATTTCGCTCTTCACTTGTTATTTGCTCTCCGAGCGACAGCTTGCGGTCAAGAGTTGATACGAACGCACCCACCTGCGAGAGAAATTTGAGCATATTGTCAAGCTGGGTGTCGGAAAGCGGAAGTGCCGAAAGTGAGTTCTTTGCGCTTGCGGCATCACGGGTCAATGAGATAGCCATAGAGCTTAGCATCGGCGTTGTGTTTGCGTAAAGACCTTTAGTGAGATTCGTGTTTATCGAGGACATACACGCTTCAAGCGTCGAAAGGGAACGCTCTGCATCGGCGTTTAGCTGTCTTGAAAGCTCGGACGCTTTTTGAGCGTTTATCACAAATGCCGAAAAAAGCACTAAAATAAGCACCGAAGCATAGAGCCTAACCCTTATTTTTCCTCTGCGAGATACCTGATTTTCCAAATTTTTCACCTCTTGAATATATTTTGTAAATTTTTTATAAATATACATAAAACATTTGCTTATTTGTTTGCCAAATAAAGAGTGATGGTGTATAATATAAAGTCAGAAAAGTGTAATTTGGAGGAGAATGGTTTTTGGAAGCTTATCTTGATAACAGCGCAACGACAAAGCCTTGTAAAAGGGCTTGCGAGGCGGCTTTGAGAACAATGGAAAACGACTTCGGAAATCCGTCGTCTCTTCATAAAAAAGGCTTTGATGCAATGCAAATTCTTGAATCCTCAAGAGGTGTAATCGCAAAGAGCCTCGGCGTTGACCCTGAGAGGATATTTTTCACTCCGAGCGGAACGGTCGCAAACAATACGGCGATATTCGGCGCTGTTGAATTGATGAAACGAAAGGGCAACAAAATCGTTACTACGGCGTTTGAGCACCCGAGCGTTGCAAGGTGTATGGATAAGCTTGAGCAGTCGGGCTTTGAGGTTGTCAGAATCGCACCCGACGAAAGCGGAAATATCTCCGAGGAGGCTTTTCAAAACGCTATTGACGAAAAGACTGTTCTTGTAAGCCTTATGGCTGTGAATAACGAGGTCGGAACAGTTCTTCCCTTTGATAAAATAAAGCGTATAATCAAACGCAAAAAATCGCCTGCGCTTTTGCATGTCGACTGCGTTCAAGGTTATATGAAGTTACCCGTTAAGCCTGAAAAATGCGGAATTGACCTTATGAGTGTCAGCGCACATAAAATCCATGCCTTAAAAGGCAGCGGAGCTTTGTACATAGCAAACGGAGTCAGAATAAAACCGTATGTACTCGGCGGCGGGCAGGAAAATAACATTTGCTCGGGTACGCAGGCTATGCCTAATATTGCGGCGTTCTCTGCGGCGGTTGACGAGCTTGCGGATATTGAAAAAAGACTTGAAAAGGTAACCTCGCTCAATTCATATTTTAAGAGCGAGCTTGAAAAGATTGACGGCGTTAAAATAAATTCACCCGACAACGCTTTACCGTACATTATTAACGCTTCAATCGGTGCTGTGCCGTCACAGGTGTCGGTAAACTACCTTTCTTCGAAGGGTGTTTATGTTTCGGCAGGCTCGGCTTGCTCAAAAGGGCACAGAAGCGATGTGCTTGTATCAATGGGATTGTCGCCCGAACGCATTGACAGTGCGATAAGACTCAGTATGTCCTATGAAACGACAAAGGAAGAAATTGATTACGCTCTCTCGGCTATAAAATCTTGCCTTGCGGAGCTTTCAAAGAAATAAAGGAAGAAAAAATGAAAGAGATTATACTTATCAAAAACGGCGAGCTTGCGCTCAAGGGACTTAACCGTTCTTCGTTTGAGTCGGTGCTTGCAAAGAATATAAAAAGACGCTTGCACGGCTTGGGTAAATTTAAGGTTACCTGCTTGCAATCGACAATGAATATCGAGCCGCTTTGCAACGATTTCGATATGGAAGAGGCAATAAAGAGAATTTCGAAAATTTTCGGTATCGCAGGCTTTCAGAGAGCTGCGGCGGTTGAGAAGAATATTGATGAGATTTTGGCTGTTGCACCCGAGTATCTTTCGGAGCAGCTTGAAAATGTCGATACCTTTAAGGTTGAGGCGAAGAGGAGCGACAAGAAATTTCCGTTGACCTCGCCCGAGATAAGCAGAGAGGTCGGCGGCGCAATTCTTAAAAAATTCCCGCACCTTTCGGTTGATGTTCACAATCCCGAGCTTACCGTAACGGTTGAGGTCAGAGATAACTATGCGTTTATCAGAGGAAATCAGATAAAGGGAGCAGGCGGTATGCCCGTAGGCACAGGCGGAAAAGCGGCGGTGCTTATTTCCGGCGGAATTGACAGCCCCGTAGCTTCGTGGATGGTTTCAAAAAGAGGCGTTGTGCTTGATGCGGTGCATTTTGCTTCGCCGCCCTACACCTCTCCGCAGGCTGAAATGAAGGTTCACGACCTTTTACGCAAGGTTTCGGCTTACAGCGGCGATATAGGTCTTTACACCGTTTGCTTTACAAAAATTCAGGAGCAAATCAGGGATAACTGCCCCGAGGAGCTTTTCACGCTTATTATGCGCCGCTTTATGATGCGTATTGCAAATGAAATCGCAATGAAGAATGATTGTCAGGCACTCGTTACGGGAGAGAGCATAGGTCAGGTTGCAAGTCAGACAATGTCGGCGCTTGCCTGCACGGATAATGTTTCAAAAATGCCCGTTTTCAGACCCGTTATTGCAATGGATAAGGAAGAAATTATCGCAATTTCAAGGAAAATTGACACCTTTGACATTTCAATAAAGCCGTTTGAGGATTGCTGTACGGTATTCACCCCCAAGCATCCGAGAACAAGACCTACCGTTCAAATGCTTGAGGAAGCGGAAAAGGTATTCGATATAGAAGCACTTGTTAAGGAAGCGGTCGATACCGCAAGATTTGAGGTTATTTCAGATATAAGATGAAGCTTGAAGAAAAAGTTGTTGAATTATTAAAGCAAAGGAATTTAATATTCACCTGCGCCGAATCCTGTACGGGCGGATTGATTGCGAAGCGGATAACCGACGTTTCCGGCTCATCGAGCGTGTTCGAGTGCGGAATTGTGAGCTATTCAAACCGCATAAAGCATGAAATCCTCGGCGTGAGCAGCGAAACGCTTGAAAAATTCGGTGCGGTAAGCGAGGAATGTGCCCGTGAGATGGTAAAGGGCGTGCTTTCGCTTACGGGTGCGGATATTGCGGTTGCTGTAACAGGAATTGCAGGTCCGACGTCTGACAACACAAACAAGCCCGTCGGTCTTGTGTATATCGCTTTTTCCGACGGCAAAAGCACGATAGTTAAAAAATGTCTAAACGATTTTTCCGACAATATAAGGGAAAACAACAGAAATAAATCAGCTGATACGGCTCTTGAAACAGTATTGGAGTATTTGAGATGAGTGAAGAATTCGATAAGAAAAAATTGAATGATACCGACACAAGCTCTTCTGTACCGCAGGACGCAGAGGCTCAAGGTGCCTATGAGGACGGTATGAAGGTTGCCGATAATCCTTATCAGACTCAAAAGGAAGAGGATGACGACGATAAGGACGAGGCTGTTGTAGTTGTGCCTAAGCCTAAGAAAAAGAAAATGAAAACCGTTGACAGAATCATAATGATTATTGCAATTATCGTGTTTTTGGCTTCTTTGGGCGTCATTCTTAAAACCGTTTATGATGTTGCGGACAACAAAAAGCAGACGGAGAATATCGCAGGGCTTGTAACTGAGCCTGCTCAAGAGGCGAAGGAGTACGGCGACGACGGTATGCTTGAAAAATACCGCAGTGCATACAACGCAAACAATGACCTTGTCGGCTGGATAGTTGTTCCGAACACCTCGATAAATCATCCTGTCGTTCAGGCTAAAAATAACGAATATTATTTAAGGCGCAGCTTTTACGGAGATTATCAAAGACGCGGCACCGTGTTTATGGACTACCGTGACCACGCAAAGCCGCTTTGCAAGAACACTATACTTTACGGGCATAATTTCCTTGACTCGACAATGTTTGCAGACCTTGAAAAGTACAAGGATATTGAGTTTTATAAGACTTCTCCCGTAATTCAGTTCGATACGATATACGAAAAGCATAAGTGGAAAATAATTTCCGTTTTCCTTACGAACGCAGACGATAAGGACGATAACGGATATACCTTTAACTACATTTATCCGTTTATGACGAACGACAATTTTGAAGCGTTTGTAGATGAAATTAAAATACGTTCGCTTTATTTTACAAATGTAGATGTAAATAAAAATGATAAAATTCTTACTCTCTCGACCTGTACGAGAGATATGGATGTAAAGGGTAACGGTGAGACAAACGCAAGATTTGTGGTTGTTGCAAGGCTTGTCAGGGACGGCGAGAGCGAAACGGTTGACGTTTCCAAAACCGTCAAGAACGACAATCCGCGTTATCCGCAGATTTGGTACGATACGCATGGGCTTCCAAACCCATACGCTTTTGCTGAAAGATGGTTCCCCGAAGGAGTTGAATATTGATGAAAGAAAACGAGTTTGACAAGAACGAAGAGTTGAATACTGCCGACGAACAGGTTAAGCCCGAAAACGAGCTTCCCACACCCGAGGCTTCCGATGACGTCTATGCCGAAATAGCAAAGAATATCGAAAATTCTGAGTCCTTTGACGAAAAAACCACAAGGCGTGTAAAATACGGCGGAGAGCAGCACTTCGTCGATGTCGCCAACCCGTTTCAGAGTGACAGAAGCGAAGAAAAAGAGGGCGAGCTGAAAGGACTTGAAAAGGTTGAGCCCACTCAAAGTAAAGAGAGGGTAAAAACTTTTGATGAGATGTTCAAGGACTTTTTCAGAAAAATTTTTCCAAACAAGCAGGATAAAAAATCCGAAATAATCAGAAAGACGGTTGCAAATCTTTCTGTTTTGGTGCTTATAGGCTGTGCTGTGGCATTCGGCGTTATTTATGTTCAGGGAAATAAAACCGAAAAACAGCAGACGGGTCTTGCAAACAAGATAATAGACACCACAAACGAGGAGGATGAGGCAAAGCTTTGGGAGGAATTCAGGGCGAAGTACCCCGATGTTAAAACTCCCGACGGAATGATGGCAAAATATGCTTACCTCTATGCGCTTAATCAGGAGCTGGTAGGCTGGATAAGCGTTCCGAACTCGGGTATTGATGTTCAGGTTGTTCAGTCTCCCAACAATACGGATTATCTTAAAAAGGATTTCTACGGAAATTACAGCAGATACGGCTGTCCGTTTATGGATTACAGAAATGACCCGAAATATCTCAATCAAAATACTATAATTTACGGACACCATATGAGCGACGGACTTGTTTTTGCAGAACTCAGCAAGTACAAAACGCTTGACGGATTTTTGGAGTCCCCGATAATCAACTATGATACGCTTTATAAGTCATATAAATTCAAGGTTTATGCGGCGTTTATCACAAACAGCAGAGAGCAGGACGACAACGGATATATTTTCAACTATACTGTTACCTCATTCGGCAGCACCGAGAATTTTGACAGCTACATTAAGGCGCTTGACGAGAGAAAGCTCTATACAACGGGTGTTGATATTAACTCGTCGGATAAGCTTATCACGCTTTCGACCTGCACTTATGAGTTTACGGACGCAAGGCTTGTTGTTGTCGGCAGACTTTTGAGGACGGGCGAAACGGCGGATGTGGATACGACCTATTCCGTAACAAACGGAAATCCCCGCTATCCGCAGATTTGGTATGACCAAAAGGGACAGTCAAATCCGTACAGCGGTGCGACAAATTGGTATCCCGATAACTGATAAGTAATTTATATTAAGGTGGTAATAAAGAGATGGAAATGAAGTTGTTTTCATTGTATCGCAATGCGGCGGACACTTCCGTTAAGCTGCAGATTAAGGTAATCGGCTGTCTTAACGGCTTTGCGGACAGCGATATTTCTTTTGATGAGTACACTTCGCTCAAGGATATGTTCGGTGGGCTTTCTAAGACTCTCAAAAGCAGCGATTTTATTGTAATTGCTGTTGATTCGAGCATCTACAATTCTACAAAATTGAAGCTTATGGCAGCTCTTTCCTTGAAAAAAGAGAAGAATGAGGCAGTTCTTAAAAAGCTTTCAAAGCTTGAGCTTGATGAATCGGCGCAAGAGAAAAATGCGGCTATGCCCGAGGGTGCAACCGTATTCGTATCGGTTGACGGCGTAAATTCAGGCTTTGCGGTTAAAAAGGGCTCGCAGACAATCGTTATGATTCCCTTTGACGATCAAAGACTTGATTCTGTTCTCAAAAGAGGACTTGTGCCGTACATAACTAACGGAGGTCGTCTTAATTTATCAAGTGAACCGGCGGAAGCTTTCGCCCCCGAATCAAAAGAGGAGAACATTCCCGAGAACACATCGGAGGTAAGCGAGCAGGAAAAGGATATTGCGGCACATACGCTTAATATTCTCAAGGAATCTGACGTTAAAATTGCGGTTAACGGCAATACAAACGCAACCGTTATGCGTGAGTTTGCGGTAGGACTTGACGATTTCGACGAGTATTTCACCTTTACTCCGCATATTGAGGACAGAGGCGATTACAACGTAACCGACTATACCGCACAGATGGCTCGTTCGGCAAAGGACCTTTCGAGTGCAACGCTCGGTGCGTGTATTTCCGATATATTCACAACCAACGACGGCTGTGATTACATTTGCATTTCCGTTGCGACGGACAAGTCTGCTCTTGTCAGAAAACTCTATAAAGAGGAGGGCGAGGACGATGCACACTTAATCAGAATTGCCTGCGAAGAAATTTTTGCGCTTATCGGGGAAAAGGCAATGGGCAACAACTCGGTAGGTATTGAAATTGCACAGGATGAAGCTCCGAAGGCTGAGAAAAAGCTTTCTAAAAAGGCGAAAAAGGCGATAATTTCAGTTATCGCAATTATCCTTGTTGCGGCAATTACCGTAGGCTCCGTTTATTTCGTTAAACAGAAGAATAATAACAAAGAGCCGCAGACAGAGCCGCCTGTTCAAACGCAGGCTCCCGAAACCACAACCGAAGCTCCTGTTAAGGCTGATACAATGTCCCTGTCAAAGCTTATGCGCTTTGAGCTTGTAAACGGCATAAAGAATGAAGAGCCCGAAACCACTTCCGTTGAAACCACGGCAGGTGCAATTACGGCGAATGAGCCGCAGACAGAAGAAGCTCCGAAGGATCCGAATGCAGTTCCGAGCGTTATCACCGTAAACGGACAGGAAATTGAAGCTAAGGAAGCTATCGCAAGAATAGTTACCGCTGAAACCGACAGCGGATTTAACGCCGAAACGCTCAAGGCTCAGGCAATAATCACATACACATATCTTAAATACAGAGATACAAATTGGAGAATAAGCAATCTCACAATTGCAGATAATTATACTCAAGAGGCAATGGATGCGGTAAACGAGGTGTTCGGTCGTTACCTTACATTTAACGATAAGGTTGCATTTACGCCTTATTGCAGAATGTCGGCAGGCAAAACCGCAAACGCTTCGACTGTTTTCGGAAATAACTTTACATATCTCAAGAGTGTCGCAAGTGCTTCCGACAAGCAGAGAGACGGATATAAAAAGGAAGTTCTCCTTACGGCAGATGATATTAAAGCAGGTGCTTTGGCATTTGATTCAACAATTGAATTTCCCGAGGATGTTTCAAAGTGGCTTACAATTAACGCACACGATACGGCAGTCAGCACAGGCACGGGCTATGTTGAAAAAATTACAGTCGGAAACAAAGAGGTTTCAGGCGTTACGTTCATCTATGATATAATGAAGAACAAAGACCTTGCATCTCCTTGCTTCAGCCTTTCCTATGATGCCGAAAGCGGAACATATACAATAACCACCTTCGGCGACGGCTACGGCGTCGGAATGAGCCAGCTCGGTGCTGATAATATGGCTGTTTCGGGTACAAAATATGATAAAATACTTGACCAATATTTCCCGGGTACATTTCTTAACTGACAAAAATTTTTAATATAAACGGAGGAAAAAATTATGGCTATTCTTGTTACGGGCGGAGCCGGATTTATCGGCTCACACACTTGCGTTGAGCTTCTTAACGCAGGCTACGAGGTTGTTGTCGTTGACAATTACTACAACGCAAATCCGAAATCGCTTGAAAGAGTTAAAGAGCTTACAGGCAAGGATTTCAAGTCCTATGAATGTGACATCAGAGACTCCGAGGGTATGGATAAAATTTTCAAAGAGAATAAAATCGACGCAGTTATTCATTTTGCGGGACTTAAAGCGGTCGGCGAGTCTTGTCAGAAGCCGATTGAGTACTATGACAACAATATCGGCGGTACTTTGAAGCTTTGCGATGTTATGAGAAATAACGGTTGCAAAAACATTGTTTTCAGTTCTTCGGCAACGGTTTACGGTATGAAAAACGTATCTCCGCTTAAAGAGACAATGAAAACAGGCGGAACAACAAACCCCTACGGCACAACAAAGTATATGATTGAAATTATCCTTGAGGATATTTACAAGTCAGATAATGAGTGGAACGTAACGCTTCTCCGTTACTTCAACCCTATCGGCGCACACGAAAGCGGAAGAATAGGCGAAAATCCGAGCGGAATACCGAACAACCTTATGCCTTATATCACACAGGTTGCAATCGGCAAGCGTCCGTTCCTCAGCGTTTACGGCAACGATTACGATACACCCGACGGAACCTGCATTAGAGACTACATCCACGTTGTTGACCTTGCAGACGGTCACGTTAAGGCTGTTAACAATATTCTTGACGGCAAAAAGGGTGTTCAGATTTTCAACCTCGGAACAGGTAAGGGCTACAGCGTTCTTGACATAGTTAAGGCGTTCAGCAAGGCTTACGGTAAGGAATTACCTTACAAGATTGCACCGAGACGTCCCGGCGACCTTGCGGTTTGCTTCTCGGATCCGTCAAAGGCTAAAGAGGTTCTCGGCTGGGAGGCTAAGAGAGGTATTGACGATATGTGCCGTGACTCTTGGAATTGGCAGTCAAAGAATCCGAACGGATATGACGATTGATTTTAATTGATTGATAGGAGGATTTGCTATGAAAAACAAAAAAGGTCTTATTATTGCTTTGGCGGTTATCGCCGTAATAGCGATACTTGTAGGGAGCGTTGTTTCCTCATATAACAGCCTTGTTGACGAAAGGGAAACCGTTACAAATGCGCAGGCGAATATTCAGACAATGTTGCAGAGAAGAGCAGACCTCATACCAAATCTTGTGAATACCGTAAAGGGCTATGCGGCTCACGAGGAAGAGGTCTATACTGCAATTGCAGACGCTCGTTCAAAGCTCTCGGGTGCTACCACCGTTGATGAAATGGAAAAGGCGAACTCAGAGCTTGACAGCGCAATTTCAAGACTTCTTGTCGTTGTGGAAAATTATCCCGAGCTTAAAGCCGATACGCAATTTATCAATCTTCAGGATGAGCTTGCAGGCAGTGAAAACAGAATTTCGGTTGCTCGCAAGGACTATAATGATGTCGCAAAGGCGTACAATACTCACATAAAGAAATTCCCTGCAAATATAATTGCGTCTATGTTCAATTTCGAGCAGGCTGAATACTTTGAGGCTTCAAGTGAGGCTCAGACGGCACCGAGCGTGAATTTTGACTGATGCTTCGGCGAGTGGGTAAGTGTATGAAAAAATATTCGGCGATACTGTTAAGTGTTGTTTTGCTGATACTGTCATTATCGGTCAGTGCTTTTGCGGCAAAAAACACTCCGTATCCGACGCCTACACAAAGCTTTTTCGTAAATGATTTTGCCGACTGCATAAGCGATTCAGATGAACAAAAAATGCAGTCAATGGCAGAGGAATTGTACAAAAAGACAGGCGCACAGGTCGTTTGCGTAACGGTCAGCTCCCTTGACGGCAAAGACGTCAGAGATTATGCTCTCGGCTTGGGCAGAGAGTGGGGAATAGGCAGTAAAAACAACGACGGCGTGCTTTTGCTTCTCTCCGTTGAAGAACGGCAGATTGATATTGAGGTAGGCTATGGTCTTGAGGGCGCATTGCCCGACGGTAAGACGGGTCGAATTCTCGACAACTACGCTATACCGTATCTAAAGAGTGACGATTTTTCGACGGGACTGCGTGAAGCTTTTTCGGCTTTGATTGGCGAAACGGCTACCGAGTACGGTGTTGAAATCAACGGTTCAAGCCTTGCTCCTGATGAGGACGAGGATGAAGAGTATGAAAGCTCAAAGGCGGTTATTATTGATTTTATAATCTTTATTATAATATTGATTGTAATTCGTAAAATCACAGGTCGCACACCGTTTATTTTCTTCGGCGGAGGCGGTAATCATCACTCGGGCGGAGGCTTCTCCGGCGGTGGTTTTTCAGGCGGTGGATTTTCAGGAGGAAGCAGCGGAGGCTTTTCCGGCGGAGGCGGCTCCTTCGGCGGAGGCGGAAGCTCACGTGGCTTTTAACGGAATATAATATAAAATTAACGCCTTGCCAATGCAGGGCGTTTTTTGTGATTATACGGATAGTAAGTGCTTTGTACAGATTGAAATTTATATCCAACAGAGTAGGGCAGGGGCTTGCTCCTGCCGAGGCGATTTGCGGATATATGATAATTGTCGGCTGTTAGCGAATTGAAAATTTATATTGACTCGTAGGGACAACCCTTGCGGTTGTCCGTGAATTTGATTAAATATGTAATTTGCTGCGGACAGGGGCAAGCCCACGTCGTCGTTTGCACCGTATCGTTCGCAACAGCCTTTGGCTGCCTCTCACTCACTATGCAACTCCTCCTTTTCCGCAAAAATCACGCTCGGTTTGCCTGTTCGGTTGTAAACGCCCTCACAACGGCTCACTGTCGCTACCAACTTTTGCGGATTTTGTATAATTTCAGCCGT
>DAVZHW010000010.1:0-58597 GCA_052273625.1 Candidatus Fimenecus sp.
TTTTTGGCAAAAGCATAATGGATTTTTATGTGAGAAACCAATACTTCCTTATGAATACTCAGCCAAACGGCATCTCTTTTTTGTTTTAATTTCATAAATAATCGGCAAATTCACTATTTAACAAATATTTCTTGATAAATTATTGAACTTTTTATATAATAAAAATTGATGCAAATGCAAAAACCGATTTTTATGAGAGGGTAAATTATGTACAATATTCTTGTTGTTGATGATGAAGCTCGTCAGAGAGAGGCGGTTATTAACAGTGTAGATTGGCAGAGGGCAGGCTTTAATGTTGTCGGCGACGCAGAAAACGGAATTGAAGCGTTGGAACAGCTTGAAAAGCTTGAGCCGGACCTTATTTTGACGGATATTAAAATGCCGCTTATGACAGGACTTGAGCTTGCACGCAAGGCTCGGGAGGTTCGCCCTGCGACAAAATTTGTTATTTTAAGCGGCTACGATGACTTTGAATACGCACAGGAAGCGTTCAAATACAATGTAATTCGCTATCTTTTGAAGCCTGTTTCGGCTCAGGAGCTCGGCGACGAGCTGTTGAAAATCCGAGAGGAAATGGATTTGGAGTTTGAGCACCTTAAAAGCGGCGCTTCCGACGAAAATACGGCATTGAGGCTTGAAAAGGCGGAGTTTTTGCTTCCGCTTTTGCTCGGAACGAGTGACGATAACTATCCCGATGAGGTGCTTATTCAGACGGCAAAAAGAATAGGAATTATCAAAAGTGACGACGAGTGCTGCACCGTTGTTGTGTCAAAATTCAAAAATTCACAGGATAAGAACGTAACCGAAAAGCACCATATCGATTTTGTAAATGCGATTGTCGGAAAGTATGCGAATTGTGAAAGCTTTTTCGTAAACGGCAGAATTGTAACGCTTGTAACAAGCACCCCCGAGGATATGTCCACAAAGCTTCGCATACCCGTTATTGAAATTGTGCAGAGTGCGAAAAAATTGCTTTCTCAAAAATGCACAATCGGTATCAGTCAGACGGTCGATAAGCCGTCAATGCTTGCCTTTGCTTGCTCGCAGGCTATCACGGCAAGGCGATACACCTCGGACGGTGCAGGTAATATTCGATACATCAACGACCAAGAGCCGAAAAGCTCGTTTGAATATGAGGCGGTGGATAAATCCGTCGATAAACTCGAGCAGCTGCTGAAGGTCGGAACGAAGCAGGAAATCAGCGATTACCTCGAAGAGATGCTTGACGGCAGGAGCAGGGGCGGCGTGGATTATCTTATCATTCAAATCCTTGCAACAGCGCACCGCTGCGTCAGCGTTTTGTCCGACGGAAATGCGTTGTCGGAGCTTTTTTCTTCTAATAATTTCATAACCTCCCGACTTTCGTTCGACTTTAACGAGAGATACAAAAAGGAGCTTATTTCCCTTTGTCTTGATGCGAGGGATATGATTTCACGCTCACAGAGGCACGAAACCGAGCTGCTTTGCGATAAGGCGTTGCAGATTATCAACGACGAATATATGAACGAGGCTTTGTCGCTTACGGATGCGAGTGAAAAATTGGGCGTAAGTCCGAACTATTTGAGCGCACTTATTAAGAAAACTAAATCGCAAAACTTTGTGTCGCTTGTCACGGAGCGCAGAATGAAAGCCGCAAGCGATTTGCTTTTATGTACGTCTATGAAAATATTTGAAATATCGCAAAAATGCGGCTACAGCGACCAGCATTATTTCAGCTATTGCTTCAAGCGATATTACGGTATGTCGCCGAATAAATACAGAGAGGAGCATTTGGGGACAGGCAATGTTTAAGTATAAGAAAACAAAATTGTCGGGACTTATCATTGCGGTAGTTGTCTGCGGAATACTCTTTTCTGTAATCGCTTCAACCGTGTTTTTCGGTATGTTCCATCAAAGACTTATGATAAACTCGGCGGCGGTATCGTCAAAGCAGACGGTGTCGCAGGCTGATATTGCGGTGTCGGGATATATGTCGTCGATAAAGCAAAAGCTCAACAGTCTTTGCGCCGAGGCGAACAGCTGTGCGAGTGAAGCAGAGCTTCAAAATGTTCTGTCAACCTCGGCTCGGCTCGAGGACGATATTTACAGCGTTATGATTTATGACGAGCGTGGGCGTTTGCTCCTGTACGGCAACGAAAGCAACGACAAGGTCAAGGACAGAGCAAAAGATATGCTTCTTGATAAGTCGGAGCTTTTCTCGGCGTCAAGCGGCTTTACCGTTACAGATCCGCATGTAAACTCAATGTACAAGGACAAGTATCCGTGGGTTGTAACGATTGCGAGGCAGGAGTATTCGAGCCTTTTCAAGCAGCAGGTTTATGTTGCGATTGACTATAAATTTTCACAAATTGCGACCTATATTGACAATATCAGCATAGGTCAACGCGGCTATTGCTACATTATAAATTCAAAGGGCGACGTCATTTATCATCCGCAGCAGCAGATGCTTTTTTCGGGCATAAAGAGTGAAAGCACGGATAAAATTTCAAATATGACCGACGGCACGCACATTGAAAAGGACAATATTTATTGCCTTATGTCGATGAGCGAATGTAATTGGCGGATTGTCGGCGTGAGCTACAATGACGAGGTTACAAGGTCGGTAAGAGAGCAGCTGCTTCTCGGCTTTTTATTTGCGCTTTTGTTCAGCCTGCTTATTTCGCTTGTGATTTATTGGATATTGTCAAAGGCTGTTACAAGGCCGGTAAGACGGCTTGTCGCTTCTATGCAGGAATTCGAAAAGCAGGCGGAAGCGTTTGCGTACAAGGCTGATATGAGTAACGTTGTAGAGTTCCAGACGCTGTCAACCTCATTTGAGCATATGGTCGGAATGATACAGTCGCTTGTGGAAAAGGTGCATAACGAGGAAATCATACTTCGTAAAACCGAGCTTAAAGCCTTGCAGGCGCAGATAAATCCGCATTTCCTTTATAATACGCTTGAATCAATTCAATGGATGTGCGAGCAGGACAACAGCAAGGACGCAGTTAAGATGGTCGGAGCACTTGCGAAGCTGTTCAGAATAAGCATAAGCCACGGTAACGAGTTTATCACGATAGGCGACGAATTAAAGCACGCCGAGAGCTATTTGATTATCCAAAGCTATCGGTATAAAAACCAATTTACCTATTCCTTTGACGTAGATGAAAATTTACTAAACTGTATGTGCAACAAAATCACCGTTCAGCCGTTTATCGAAAATGCGATTTATCACGGACTTGACCGAATGGTTGACGAGGGCGAAATCAAAATTACCGTTAAGCGTGACGGCGACGATATTTTGATTATTATTGCCGATAACGGACTCGGAATGACCGAGGAGCAATGCAGGCAGGTGCTTGAAAAGGGCAGGAGCGATTCAAAGGGTATCGGCGTTAAGAATGTTGATGACCGATTGAAAATCTACTTCGGCAAACATTACGGCATTAAAATCGAAAGCGAGCTTGATGTCGGCACGACCGTTACTGTCAGAATACCGACGATAGAGAAAGGACACGAAAATGAATATTAAAAAAATTCTTATATCGCTTTTTGTGTTGTGTTTCACTATCGTATGCTTTATCGGCTGCACACACACCTCAACCAAGTCGGCTCACGGCAAGGTGGCGGTTATCACAAAGGGCAGCGACTCGGACTTTTGGAGCGATTTGAAAAACGGCGCCGAGACTGCCGCAACCGAATATAACCTTGAGCTTACCGTTGAGGGACCCGATAACGAGTCGGACTGTGAGGCACAAAACAAGCTTATCAGGAATGCAATTTCACGCAAGGTTGACGTGATTGTTCTGTCTGCGATTGACTATAACAACACCGCGCCTGCTGTACAGGAGGCTGTTGACAGCGGAATAAGGGTCATTATGATAGACAGTAACGTCAATGTAAAAAACACGCAGTCCTTTATCGGCACGAACAATATTCAGGCAGGTAAAAAGGCAGGCGAAGCGGTTGAAAAGCTCTGTAAGGACAAGGAAAAAATATACATAGGCGTAGTAAGCTCGGGCGAAAATACCGAAAACAACAACGAACGTCAGCAGGGCTTTGCGGATTATATCGGAACGCTTGAAAACGCCGAAATCGTCAAAACGGTTTATGTGTCGTCCGATCAGGACAATGCGACGGCAGAGGCTAAAAAGCTTTTGAGCGAGCACCCCGAAATCAATGCGGTTATCGGCTTTAACGAGTGGGCGACTCTCGGCGTGGGAATGGCAATATCCGAGCTTGACCTTGCCGATAAGGTTTGCGGTGTCGGCTTTGACAGCAACATTAAATGCGTCGGGATGCTCGAAACGGGCGAAATTGATACTCTTATTGTTCAAAATCCGTTTGCGATAGGCTATCTTGCAGTTTCAAATTCCGCAACGCTTATGTCGGGCAAAAGCATAGAGCCGTTGATTGAAACCTCTGTTTATGTTGTTGACCGCAGTAATATGTTTAACAAGGACGTGCAAAAGGTTCTTTTCAGCTTTGAATAACGCATCTGCAAGCAATTTATATATGAATAAAACCCCGATTTATTGACAACAATATCTCGGGGTTAATTTTTTACCATAATTATTCAGAATAATCATAAAATTTTATACATTTTGAATAAGATTTTACATTTTCTTTTTTGTTGACCGAATATATAATGAAGATGCTGAATGACTAAACGATAATTTTAAGGAGGTTATCTTTATGAAAAAGGTTAAAAAAGTATTGGCGCTGCTTTTAGCAGTAGTAATGGTAGTCGGCTTTGCAGCTTGTGCATCCGATAAGGACAAGGAAGGTCCGAAGAATAAGGGCGAAATATCCGTATTCTATTACACATTCAGTGATGCGTATATTTCAACAGTTCGTTCTTCAATGGACAAAATCTTAAAGGAGTCAGGCTACACCTACAACAACTATGACGCTAACGGCAATCAGACAACACAGACAGAGCAGGTTCAGACAGCTCTTGCGAAAGGCTCATCATTGCTTATCGTAAACGTTGTTGACACAGGCTCAAACGACGCAGCTCAGAACATTATCAATCTTGCTAAGGCAAAGAATGTTCCGGTTATTTTCTTCAACCGTTCGGTTGACCAGCCAGTTATCGAAAGCTATGACAAGTGCGTATTCGTAGGTACAGACTATGAGCAGGCAGGTCATATGCAGGGCAAGATGATCGGTGAATATCTTGTTAAGAATTACGACAAGCTTGACCTTAACAAGGACGGCAAAATCAGCTATGTAATGTTCAAAGGACAAGAGGGCAACATGGAGGCTATCGCTCGTACACAGTACGGTGTTGAGGACGCAAACGCAGTTCTTAAAGAGGCAGGCAAGCCCGAAATCGAGTTCTACGACGCAGCAAACAAGAACAAGTATCTTGTTGATCAGGACGGACTTTGGTCATCGGCAGCAGCTACAAACTATATGAGCACAGCCCTTGCTCAGTACACAGAAGCTAATAAGAATATGATTGAGCTTGTTATCGCTAACAACGACGAAATGGCTCTCGGCGCAATCTCAGCTCTTCAGACAGCAGGTTACAACAAAGAAGGCGGCACATTCATTCCTGTATTCGGTGTTGACGCAACCGACGCAGCTAAATCAGCTATCAAGGCAGGCACAATGGTTGGTACAATCAAGCAGGATGCAGAGGGTATGGCAACCGCAATCACAACAATTATGAAGAACTTGCTTAACGGTACATCAACCTTTGACGGTATCGACAGCAAAAACGTAGTCGGCACATGGAGAGTTAACATTCCTTACTCTGCATTCACAGCAGACAGCGCCGAATAATCAATTAACGGCGTAAAGCAAACTCAACGGTTGGGGCTTCGTGCCCCAACCGTAAATCAATGCAGATAGGAGAGAAGGCTATGCAAAAAAACGTAAATATATCCGATGCTGCTGACAAAGACGTATTGTTAAAAATGGTTGATATAGAAAAGTCGTTCCCCGGTGTCAAGGCCCTTGACCACGCACAGCTCACGGTAAAGCGAGGCACGGTGCACGCTCTTATGGGCGAAAACGGCGCAGGTAAATCGACACTTATGAAATGCCTTTTCGGAGTTTACAGCAAGGACGGCGGTCACATTTACGTTGACGGCAAGGAAGTAAATTACAAAAACTCCAAGGAAGCCCTTGAAAACGGCGTTGCAATGGTGCATCAGGAATTAAATCAGGCACTCAAGCGCAATGTTATGGATAATATGTGGCTCGGAAGATTTCCGCAGGTTTCGAAGTTTGTTCCGTTTACAAGTGAAAAAAAGATGTATGACGAGACAATGAAAGTCTTTAAGGACCTTGAAATTCCCGTTGACCCCAAGACCATAATGAGCACAATGTCCGTTTCCCAAAGACAGATGGTTGAAATCGCAAAGGCGGTTTCCTACAATTCAAAAATTATCGTTTTTGACGAGCCGACCTCATCGCTTACAGAGGAAGAGGTTGAGCATTTGTTCCGCATTATCAATATGCTTCGTGACAGAGGCTGCGGAATTGTATATATTTCTCACAAGATGGAGGAAATCCTCCGTATATCCGACGAAGTTACGATTATGCGTGACGGAAAATGGATAGCAACCAAGCCCGCAAGCGAGCTTACAATGAACGAGATAATCAAGCTTATGGTAGGCAGAGAGCTTACAAACCGCTATCCCGAAAAGGACAACGAAATCGGCGATGTTCTTCTGAAGGTTGAAAATCTCGGAGGCGAATACACAAACCTCACAGATGTGTCCTTTGAAGCAAACAGAGGCGAAATCCTCGGCGTCGCAGGACTTGACGGCTCGGGCAGAACAGAGCTTTTGGAGCAGATATTCGGCATTACCACCAGAAGCACCGGAAAGATTTATCTTGACGGTAAAGAGGTTAAAAACAAAACTCCTCACGAATCGATTAAGAACGGCTTTGCTCTTTTGACAGAGGAAAGGCGTGCAAACGGTATTTTCGGAATACTTAATATCAGAGAAAATACCACAATTTCCAGCTTGAAAAAATATCAGACGGGTCCGTTCCTCAACAAGAAAAAGATGAAGGACACCACAGAAGAATATATCAAGTCCTTGAGGGTAAAAACCCCCACTCAGGAAACAAAAATCAGCTCTTTGTCGGGCGGTAATCAGCAGAAGGTTATCCTTGCAAGATGGTTGCTTACCGATCCTACCGTGCTTCTTTTGGACGAGCCGACAAGAGGTATCGACGTAGGCGCAAAGTACGAGATTTATCAGCTTATTCTCGAGCTTGCCAAAAAGGGAAAAACCGTAATTATGGTATCGTCAGAAATGCCCGAGCTTCTCGGCGTATGCGACAAAATTCTTGTTATGTCGGGCGGTAGGCTTTCAGGCGAGGTTGACGCAAAGACAACCACGCAGGAAGAAATTATGACCCTTGCGGCAAAATATGTATGAGGAGGATTTCTCTATGGCTTCGGAAAATGTTAAAAAAATGAAAAAGCCGTCAAAGGTTGCTCTTTGGATGAATGATTACAAAGAAGCAAGCCGTGACGACAAAAGAAGACTTATAACCGACTTGTTGTTCAACAACGCAATGTACATTATCATCGCAATAGCGGTTATCTTTATTGCAATTAAGGTCCCTGCGTTCTTGAGCGTATCATCAATCGTAAATATCGTATCCCTTACAGCAGCAAAGTTGCCGATAGCACTCGGTATCGCAGGCTGTATCGTGCTTACGGGTACCGATATTTCGGCAGGCCGCTGCGTCGGTCTTACCGCCTGCGTTGCAGCCTCGCTTTTGCAGATGACAAACTATGCAAACAAGATGTTTCCCGACCTCAAGACAATGCCCCTTATCGTTGTGTTCCTTGCAGTTATCGCAATCGGCGCAGTTGTCGGCGTTGTAAATGGTTTCTTTGTTGCAAAGTTTAAGCTTCATCCGTTTATCGTTACCCTTTCCACACAGCTTATCGTATTCGGTACAGTTCTTATGTATCTTATGATAGGCGGCAACAACGGTCAGACTCTTTCAGGTCTTGACCCGTCCTACACAGACTTTATCACAGGCAAGCTCTTCACAATCGGCGGCGTTACAGTTCCGAGATATGTTCTTTATTCGGTAATCCTCACAGCGATTATGTGGGTTATCTGGAACAAAACAAAGTTCGGTAAAAATATGTTCGCAGTCGGCTCAAACGAAGAGGCGGCAAGGGTTTCGGGCGTTAACGTATTTATGACAATACTTATGGTATTTGTTCTTGCAGGCGTTATGTACGGTATCACAGGCTTTATCGAGGGCGCGCGTATCGCTTCCTGCTCGGCAAACACAGGTCTTAACTACGAGTGCGACGCTATCGCAGCTTGCGTAATCGGCGGCGTATCATTTGTCGGCGGTACAGGTAAAATCAGCGGTATAGTAATCGGCGTTCTCCTTTTGCAGATTATCTTCGCAGGTCTTAACTTCCTTTCTGTATCGGCAAATATGCTTTACATCATCAAGGGCGTTATCATCCTTGTTGCTTGCGCTATCGATATGCGTAAATATCTTGCTCGCAGATAATAAAAGAATTATTCATCACCCCTCCTCATTCCCTCTTGAAAGGCAGTGAAAAAAATGAACGATAACAACACAATAAATCTCAATACCGAAAGAAAGCCGGGCGGTCTTTACAGAAATATAAAGATGTCGGTCAAAACGGCGGATAAGTTGATTGTAGTAGGTATTATCGTGCTCATCGCCTGCTTGATATTTGCTGTTAATCACGCAGGCTTCACTGTCTCGTTCAATACCGACGGCGGCTCGCAGATAGAAAACCAAAAGGTTATGTACGGTCAGCTCGTCAGCGTTGAGGAAAATCCCGTAAAAGAGGGCTATACCTTTACAGGCTGGTACACGGACAAGGACTGTAAAAAGCCGTTCGACATTACCACCGATAAGGTCAGCGACAGTATGACGCTGTATTCGGGTTGGGAAAAGAAATAAACGCTAAAATAAAAATATTAAATCAAAGACGAAAGCTCAACACATTGTTGGGCTTTTTGTCTTTTGAAAAACGGAAAATCGTCTTGAAAACAGTCGCAAAATAGCTTAAACTATAAGTGTAAAATAAAATGCACTTGGAGAAGTGAAAAGGTATGAACATTCAAAAAAAGACGGCTTACGACCTTGTAAAGCAGACTAAAAAAGAAAATTATCTGTTCTTAAATGAAAATTACGCAAAGCACGGTCAAACGGTCTTGTTCGGAGATTCAATCACGGAGATTTTCAATAGCTATGAGTTTTTTTACGATTTTTCAAAGAAGTCGGGACAGGCTGTTTATAATCGTGGAATAAGCGGGGACACAAGCGACAGACTTTTGGAGAGGCTCAAATGCAACGCTTTGAACATAAGTCCTGAAAACCTTGTAATTTTAATCGGAACGAACGATATCGGCAAGGATATTCCGAGCGAATACACCTTGAAAAACATACAGGATATTTTATCCGTAACGCACGAAATATGCCCGAATACAAATGTTATTTTGCAGGCGATTTATCCTGTGAATTCACGAATGTCGCTCACGGCAAGGCAGATGGTAGGCAAACGCAGTAACAAGAAAATTTTGGAGATTAACGAGGAGCTTCGCAATATCGCAGTCGAAAACAAGGTGCATTGGCTTGACCTTACAAAATACCTTTCGGACAAAAAGGGAAGGCTCGCAAAGGAGTATTGCTATGACGGCTTGCACCTAAACGCACAAGGCTTCAAGGTCGTTGCGGAAAGAATAATACCGCTGCTGAAATGATAGGGCAGGGAAGAGTATAGAAGCCTTATAACAGGCGATACCGAGAGAGGTGGACAAATGGAGCAGGTTTGTATTCCCGAAAAAATTCAATCAATCGTCGGCACAAAGGCGTATTCGGTGGATAATGTCGGAATGTCGGACTCACAAGTGCGTATTTATGATGAATTTGTCTTGAAAATCCAACCGCAAAGCACAGAAACAAACAACGAGGCTGAAATCGCGAGGTGGGTCGGCAATAAAATCCCGATTCCCACAATAATTGAATATTGTGTTGCGAACGGTATTTCATATACGCTTATGACTAAAATCAAAGGGGATATGCTCTGCTCTGCCGAGCACCTTGAACAACCGAAAAAGCTGATAAGGCTTGTCGCACAGGGATTAAAGAAGCTGTGGAAGTTTGATGTAAAAGATTGCCCGTATCAAACGAGCCGACTTAATGAACGCTTGAAAATCGCAGAATATAATGTGTACAATAATTTGGTGGATTTGAGCAGCGCAGAGCCTGAAACCTTCAGCAAAAACGGCTTCTCCGATCCAAAGGAGCTTCTTAAGTGGTTAAAAAATAATCAACCCGAAGAAGATATTGTTCTTACTCACGGCGATTATTGCTTGCCTAACATAATTGTAAAAGAAAATGAAATAAGCGGATTTATCGATATCGGCAAAATGGGCCCTGCTGACCGATGGCAGGATATCGCAATCGCAATAAGAAGCCTAAAGCATAATTTCGACGGCAAATATACCGGCGGAGATAAAATTTTTGATTTCATTCCTCAAATGCTTTTAGACGAGTTGAATCTGAATTTTGATGAACAGAAATATAAGTATTATATTTTGCTTGATGAGCTGTTTTAGATGAAAATCATCTTCGAAAGAATACTCGGCACACAGAAAAAACGCTTGTCACGCTCGGCAATTTCTAATTTAAGGATGTATCAAATATAATAAGGTATCAAATATAAAACAGAATATTATAAAACATAAAAGAGCTATCAGACTTCAAAAATCTGATAGCTCTTGATTTGATATTATTAAACTAAATATCACATCGTTTTTGGTTTTTTACAAATTTCCTTATAATTTTTCGAATACCCATCGCCAACAGAAATATTGCAAGCTGAACAAAAGCCATTATAGTTGCATAGGGTAATCCATAGTCAAACGGGTCGCCACGATAAATCATTCCCCCCACAAGTAATTCGATTGCCGAAATCGGAATAAATATAAATAACCACATGGGTCTAATATTTATACACGATAGTAAAACAGCAGAAATTGTTCCGCCGATAATTGCCAACAAAGGTACTGCCATTGCATCAGACGGCGTTGCGGTCAACGGAACGGCAATCATAAAAAGTGCGTTGACAAAAACAGCAACTATATATATCAATCTTTTAGCAATTTGAAGTTTTTTGTTTGAATTTTTTATTGTTTCAACAAGAATTTCATCTGCTTTTTTTGTTTCTTGCGTTGTAATGCGTTCTCCTATAATCAACTCGTTTACGGAAATTTCTAATATTTCGCATATAGGCAAAAACAAAGACACATCAGGCATATTTTTCCCCGTTTCCCATCGTGACACCGATTTGCCGGAAACACACAATTTTTCAGCAAATTCAATTTGTGTTAAGCCTTTAGCTTTTCGATTTTCTGCGATAAATTTGCCGATTTTTTGTTGCTCCATAACTGTCACCCCTTTCAATGTCAATATAGCACAGCACCAAAAAATGTAAAGGACACAAAGCGAGAATTATTCCGATTGTAAGAGAATTTCGTCTTTTCGGTCACGCTTGTGCAAAGATTATTCTTGAGAACTTTATTGAGTGATTTTTGCAACATGCGTTTTTTAACGGTATATAAAGGAGAAAATTTTATCAAATATACGAAAAAAGGCTTTTACCTAAAACAAGGTAAAAGCCTTAAAAATTATGCGATTTTTAGGTTGAGTTGCAAGCCAAGTGTTACGATTTCATCTGCCCGAAAACACGTTTTTGAAAAAAGTGTTGCAAAAGTGTTGCAAAAACGGTTACTCAAAAAGTGCCAAGCCCCGAAACCCTTGATATTACTTAGGTTTTCAGCCACATCTAAACCAATGGGAACTATTCCCACTCGTTGCCGAAAGGCTAAACTTAACGCATTTTGTTTATAAAATGTATCGTGTAGTCTTAGTAGTATTTTGATAATCCATATTATCATACCTGTACGACGAGAATTTATCATTTTCTTATCAGGTGCGATAAAACCGATGGTTGTAAGAAAAGAATAATTGCAACCGGATTGATTTTACAATTTATGTTATACTTGATTTCTTTTTATTTTGCAAGATATATTTTAATTTTAAGCACATATTTGAAAAAATGTGCTTAAAATTAAATTGTTTTTTTAGTTGTCTCAGGTATAATAAAATCAGCACACAATTACGTATTCGCTGTGCGTGAATTTTGCATAGAACCGATAAATTGGCATTAACGCATTGTAATTTTATATAAAATATGGTATATTATGTAAGTGATTTTTATTGAGTTTGCGAAGGTGATTATGTGAACTATACTGAAATAAATACTGCCTGCGGCAGAATTCGTGGTATTGAAACAGAGAAGTGTTTGGAATTTCGCGGCATTCGTTATGCGACTGCCGAACGTTTTGAATGTTCAAGACAGATAAAAGGCTGGGAGGGCGTTTATGATGCAACGCAGTTTGGTGATTGTTCCTATCAGCATCGTGCATTTGAAGATGATGAAAAGGTGAATGCTTTTTATCATAAAGAGTTCAGAAAAGGACTTTCTTTTACATATAGTGAGGACTGTCTTTATCTTAATATTTATACCCCTAAAAAGGCAGAAAACTGCCCTGTGCTCGTTTATATTCACGGAGGAAGTTTTACAGGCGGCAGTGCGAATGAGGGGCATATAAGCGGTGCTTGCTTTGCTCAAAAAGGAATTATTATGGTTTCATTAAATTATCGCTTAGGTCCGTTTGGCTTTTGCTCTCATCCTGATATAAAAGGGAAAAACGGTGCATGCGGTAATCAGGGATTATTTGATCAGCTAACGGCAATTCAATGGATAAAAGATAATATTTCTGATTTCGGCGGAAATCCTGAAAAAATAACGCTTATGGGACAAAGTGCCGGGGCTATGAGTGTTGATATTCACTTATCAAATCCTATGCTGAAAAATCAGATTTCGGGTGCAATTATGCTCAGCGGCGGAGGTTTACAGAGAGTTCTTCTAAAACCGCTTATGCCTGAAAAAACAGTTGCTTTCTGGAATGAAATTATGCAAAATGCCGGTGCTCATTCTATGGAAGAATTAAGAAAAACAGATGCAAAAACGCTTTATTATGCATGGCTTTCTGCCTGTAAGAATATGAAACGCAGCATGCTTTATACACTCCCTGTTTACGATGGTGTTATTCTGCGAAAAGGTGAATTCAGTGTTAAAACAATTCCCGATGTTCCATATATTTTAGGTGTAACATCAACAGATATGATGCCGATTGTATTACAATATGTTTCTAAAAAATGGGGAAGTTTTGCTGCTAAAAAAAATAGCAGCAAATGCTATATTTATAACTTTACACGCAGTCTTCCGGGTGATGAGAAAGGTGCATGGCATTCTTCTGATTTGCTTTATGCATTTTCTACACTTGATTTTAACTGGAGACCTTTTGAAAAAATAGATTACATAATTTCAAATCAGCTTTCAGATGCAATCTGTGCATTTGCTGAAAGTGCAGATCCGAACTGTGATTCAATACCGGAGTGGATTTCGAATTATAAAACACCAATGCATTTCTGCGAAAGAACAGAAATGGCAAAATGGGATACATTAAATAACTTTAAAAGTGCATTTGCATATAAGGGGATGGGATAATGAGCAAATTTAAGCATTTATTTAAGCTGACAGAATTTACGAAAAATTACAGAATATATTCTTCTGATAATAATAACGTGCGTATTGATTTTGTGAGTGGCAGTTGTATTCGTGTTGCTGTTTATAAAGACGATGCAGTTATGCTGCCTACATTTTCGATAAATCCTGAAAATATTTTTTCTGCAAACGGCCGCAACAGACTTGATACGGCAGGCTTTTCAATGTGTGCGCCTGAAATTGCCATAGAAAGCGGAAAAGAAATTTTCAGATTGCCGTGCGGTATAGATGCGGAACTTAATATCGAAAATTTTCTTTTGAAATATTATAAAAATAATAATGTTCTATTTGCAGACAGAGCACCCCTCGCCTATAATTTTGAAAATGAATTCGGCACAGAAACTTATCATTACATAACGAGAGCGGAAAATGAAAAAGTTTTCGGCCTTGGTGATAAGGGCGGAAAACTGAACAAAGCAGGCGGAGCTTTCAGAATTGAAACATCGGATTGTATGGGCTATGATGCAAGTGAAAGTGATCCGCTTTATAAGCATGTTCCGTTTTATATATGCGAAAATTCTGTTGGCTGTTACGGTATATTTTATGATACCTCTGATACATCCTATATGGATTTGGGCAAAGAAATAAACAATTATTATGCACCATATAAATACTTCAAAACAGAAGATGATTGCCTTGTTTATTATGTTTTCTTCGGAACAAAGCTTTCTGTTTTGCAGCAGTTTGTCCGCCTGTGCGGCAAACAGGCATTTCCGCCGAAGTGGAGCTTTGATTATTGTGCAAGCACCATGGCATATACAGATGCGCCTGAATCCCGGAAAAAAATGGATGGCTTTTTGCAGAAACTGAGCGAAACCGATTTGTCCTGCCGTGGGTTTTATCTGTCGTCAGGATATACATCTATAGGTAACCAACGCTTTGTTTTTAATTGGAATTATGAAAAATTCCCTGACCCAAAGCAGTTTATAGCTGATTTTTCAAAGCAAGGGATAGAGATAATACCGAATATAAAACCTGCTTTCCTTGATAATCACCCACTATATCAGGAGGCAGCTGAAAAGGGTTTGTTTGTTAAAAATTCCGATGGTACACCGTTTGTTACAGAATTTTGGGACGGACTCGGAAGTTATATTGATTTTACAAATCCGAAGGCCTTTGATTTTTGGAAACAAAAGGTTACGGAAACACTGCTGGACTATGGTATTACTGCGACCTGGAATGATAATAATGAGTTTGATATTAAGGACTGCGATGCTGTTGCATTCGGTTTTGGTGACGGAACGATTAGTGCTTCACGAATAAGATCGGTTCTTACTTATCTTATGGTTGCCGCCTCTTATCAGGCACAGACGGCAAAAAATCCTCTGCTGCGTCCCTTCCTTTCCACAAGAAGCGGAAGTATTGCAGTTCGTCGATATGCTCAGACATGGTCGGGAGATAACAAAACAAGTTTTAAAGATTTGCGCTATTGTCATTATATCGGACTTACAATGTCGCTTTCAGGCTTTTATTTTTATGGCCATGATCTTGGCGGATTTCACGGTAATATGCCGTCAAAAGAGCTTTTGTTAAGATGGATTCAGCACGGTATTTTTGAACCTCGTCTTACAATACATTCCTGGAATTGCGATGGCTCTGCTACAATGCCGTGGAGTTATCCTGACATAATTGACTCAGTTCATAAAATATTCGCTCAGAGGAAGCAGCTTTTACCGTATATTTATAACTGTGCTTATCGCTCAGTTTGTGATGAAATACCGATGAATGCACCGCCGTTTTTGTATTATGATGATGAAGAACTTTATGATTATCCCGATACAATGATGCTGGGCGAGGATGTTCTTGTTTCGTTTGTATTTGATGAGGGTGCCGATATATCCCGTGTGTATCTTCCAAAAGAGTCAGATTGGTATTTAGCTGATAAGTTTTTTGACGGTGGTCAGATTGTTGAACTATCTGTTCCTGCCAATGAAAAAATGCCATATTTTATCAGGAGCGGATGTGTGCTTCCAACGGATGAAGCAGAGTATGGCTTCAAATCAGAGGAACAAATAGTTTTCACGGTTTATCCATTAAAAAACGGAAATTTTGAAAGTGAGTTCTTCTCGGATGACGGTGTAAGTTTTGATTATCTTGATAACAAGTGCGTACACCTGAAATTTAAAGTGCATTGCGATGAAAATGCCGTTATTGTTAATTTCGAGAATTATGGAAAAGAAACAATTAAGCCTGATATCCGACTTTGCGGTGCGGATAAAAGAGAGCTTATTATTCAATAATTTCAGGGGGGTGAAAATATGGAAGAAAACAAAAAAACTTATGGCATAAAAGCAGTAGATAAAATAGGTTATGCACTGGGTGATATGGGCGGAATTTTAACTTTTTCACTTGTATCCTCTTTCTTAACAATGTTTTATACGGATATACTGCATTTTACAAGTGCAAGCATTACGATACTCATGCTTGTTGCCCGTATATGGGATGCCATTAATGACCCTATGTGGGGTGCATTTATCGACTCAAGAAAGCCGACACGCTTTGGCAGATTCAGACCGTATATTCTTGGTGCATCTGTTCCACTCGCACTTGGCGCATTTATGATGTTCTTGAAAATTCCCGGATTATCAAACACACAGTATCTGATATTTGCTTATATAACATATATATTTTACGGTATGATGTATACAGGTGTAAACATTCCTTACGGCTCGCTTGCTTCTGTTGTAACCAGCGATGAAATTGAGCGTTCCTCACTTTCTATGTGGCGTTCGGTAGGCGCAGGCATCGGCGGACTTCCTGCACAGATTCTGCTGCCGCTGTTTGTTTATTCAACCGTTGTGAATGCAGACGGAACAACAGCAAAGGTGTTGGATTCAAATAAACTTTCCATTGCTGTCGGCTGCCTTTCTTTGCTGACAGTGATTGTGTTCTTCAGCCACTTTAAAATGACGAAAGAGCGTGTTTCTGTTTTACCGAATCAGCATCAGGAAAAGTATAGTTTTTTGCGTTCTATACGTAAACTTATGAAGAACAAGCCGTTTATTGTACTTTGCATTATTTCCATGCTCCTTATCTGTTTCCAGATGTATACGCAGACAATTTATAATTATCTTTTCAAAAATTTCTTTGAAAAGCCTGAGCTCTATGGTGTTGTAACTGTATGTACGTATTTACCAATGGCACTGTTTCTTCCTGTAATGGGCAAACTTGTACGCCGATTCGGTAAAAAGGAAATCTGTGCCGCAGGAATCGGATTTTCAGTAATAATAAATGTTATTATGTATCTGATTGGTTTCACACCTTTAGCCTCAAATCCATATTTGTTCCTTGTTTTGGTATTCTTCTCAGGTGCAGGTCAGACCTTCCTTGTTATGGAAGTATGGGCGTTGGTAATGGATGTTATTGATTATCACGAATTGCTTTCAGGCAGACGTGAAGAAGGCACATCATATTCAGTTTATTCCTTTGTAAGAAAACTCGGTCAGACTGCAGCAGGCGCCGGTGTTCCTGCAATACTCGGACTTATCGGATATAACGGTGAATTTGCATCTCAGTCTCCTGAAGTGCTTAACAAGCTTTATACAGCATCTACTATTGCACCTGCAATTATACTGCTGATAATGTTTGTTCTGCTTGTCTTTTGTTATAAACTTTCTAAAAAGGAACTTGAAAAACTCCACGAAAAACTGCAGTCAGTACGTGAATCTTAATTTAATTTTTATTGTCTTTTTTCTTATAATCTGAATTCATTAAAATCATCAAAATCGTACTGTTTCAGAGAACAGCTTCCCTGCATTTTATTATTGATGTCTGCGATATTCAAGCTCATTTAAATTTGGTATCTTTAACTCTAATTCTTTCATCTATTTTTCCTTTTCAAATATTTCTAAAATCTTTGTTGAATCATTTATATCTTTAAATTGTTATTCTTACAGCCTTTGCAAAAAAATAAGCACAATGATTTCCATAATAACCTACATTTATATTCACAGAGCAACTCCGTACTTTAATTATACAGTAATATTTTATAAAACACAAAGTATTTATCAAAACAGGAAATGTATTTATCTGTGAAATGTGTTATTATATACCCATACTTGCAAGTGTTAATTTTGAAAGGAGAAGTATTGTGATTAAATCGATTATTCAACAAAGCATTGATTATATTGATAACAACATTTATGCTGAAATATCTATTGATGATTTATGTAACAAAGCGGGTTATTCTCACGAACATTATTGCAGACTGTTCAAACAATATGTAGGTATGCCGCCTGCTAAGTTTATTATTCGTAGAAAGCTGATATATGCTGTGTATGAAATGGCACAGGGCAAAGCTAAAACCAACACAGCATTTCGTTTTGGGTTTGATACCTATGCGGGATTTTACAAAGCATTTAAGCGTGAATACAAATGCTCTCCTTCAAATTATATTAAAGAACACAAAGGCTATAAACCTTGCCGAATTAACATTTTGCAGGAGGAACACATTATGATTTCAAAGGATAAAATAAAATCCATTTTAGCAAATTGGGATATTTCAAACCTTGAAATAACAAATATCATAAACAAAAACACAGGCAAGCAAAGTGATAATGCCTACTATGTAGGTGATGATTATGTTGTTAAATTTACTGCTAATTTTGGCTATGTAAACAGCAATATAAGAATAATCCAATCACTTGCAAATGCTGGTATTGCCACAACAGAGATAATTAAAACTGTTAATAGTGATAATTATATTCAGGATGGAGAATTATACTTTATACTCAATAAACGAATAAAAGGTCAGCAATTATTATGTGACGATATATTCAGAAATTTAGATATTGCGACAGAAATTGGTAGAAATATAGCAAAATTACATATTGCTTTATCGGAATTTTATGTATCCGATTATGATACAAAAAACATTTATGACGATGTTGTTAGTATAATCCCTGATATTCAGGATAAATGCAGATTAAGAAAAGAATTTATTGAGAATTACCAAAAGGAATTTGGTGCAATCTTTGATAAACTTCCTAAGCAGGTAATTCACAGAGATGTTAACCCGTCAAATATGCTTTTTGACAATGGCATTTTCAAAGGCTTTGTTGATTTTGATTTAAGCGAGGTCAATATAAGAATATTTGATATTTGCTACTGTGCAACTGCCATACTTTCTGAATGTTTTTCAAATGAAATTGATTCAGCTAAATGGAAAGATCTATTGAATAATACTATTAAAGGATATGAAAGTATTACACCATTGTCCATTGACGAAAAGTTGGCAATTCCTTATGTGATTTATTCGATACAAATTATCTGTATCAACTATTTCAACAAATTTGATAAATATAAAGATTTAACAGACGCGAATATGAAAATCCTTGATTGGTTAATCGAAAACTTATAAAAGCTCAATGCCACCCTGTAATTAAACAAGGTGGCATTGAGCTTTTATTTGTATATTATTTCACTATAAACCAATTCTCTCGCTTGATTTGCTATAACATTCATAGTGCCAACCCAAACCATCATATCATCTGCTTTGAATTGTTCTGTTATGCCTTGATTTTCGGCAAAGTATTTTACCAACCGGAGAAAAAGGTCTTGAGCTTGCTGTTCAATATCGGTAAGATATGAATTGAGCTTACCGCTTGGGCAGAGCAAGCCGAAAAATACAGGAACGGTGAAATCACCAAAGAGCAGTATGACGAATGGCGTTATACATATCCCAAACTCGATATAACACAGACTTGGGCGAAAGTACCCTCGCAGGAACTCAGCGATGCAATGGTAGATGCATTCAAAGACAAACTCAAAAATATGTAATCTGGCAAAACAAAAAGAGCTAACAGACACAGAAATCTGTTAGCTCTTTGCTTATTCTTATGATAATTCAAATAATGTTGCTATTTTGTTGCCACTAATATAACATAAAACAAAGAAGTTTTCAATAATGATATTTTATTTATCAAGAAACAATTCCCAACATAACATTGAAAAAATTATCGTTTGTTGTGTTTTCGGCTATATGTTTTTTTATATCAATAGAATTAAATCCAACCTTTTCAAAAGATCTATCAAGCAAAAGTTTATTATAGTATTTAATAAAGTCATCCGTTCCTGCAACTAAAACCAAATCATCAATTTTCATCTCTATCTGATCTTCTCTCCATTTTGATAAATCCAAAAAAGCAATAAGAACATCCGGAGATATAGCTAAATATAGTCCTCCACCTAAATTATTATCAATTGTAGAACCCATATTATTAATAACTGGGTTATCGGATAGAATAAATTTTGTGTTATCTGTTGCAAAAATAGCAACTGGTGAAAACTTTATACCTTTAGCTATTAAAAACGTATCTAATACATTTCCTGATACGTCTTTAACACAATCGTGAAGGAGCTTTAAGTAACAAGTTCGTACGTATTCATTTGAAAAACAATTATATGGTTGTTTTGTCACTTTAAAAGATTCAACAAAATATGGGTACATATTTTCAAAACGTCTTACATGTTGAATCCAAATAAATCTGTCAATTTCATCAAATATATATTTTAAGTTTCCAAAATCATCACGATGAATAGCAAATACCGTTTCTTTTGTTTTAATATGATTTTGACTCCAAAGATTTCTAATAGGTGTAATTATTCCTTTTTCAGCACTTCCATCAATAAAAAGCTTGTAAACATCTGACCATAAATTTTCAATTTCCTTATCAAAATAACTCTCAATACATTTTGAAGCATCTTTAATATATGCTCTATCAAAATCATTAAGTATATAATAATCCCACTCACCCATGTAATTACTTATATTACCGCCATTTTTATAATCATATCGGTGAGAATTTCTATCATCAGTTAGTATTGAATTTAAGTTTTTATCGAAATAATATACACTTGATTCTGTGCCAATTTTACTCCATCTTTTTTGATATGTTTTAGGCACAATGTGACAAAACATACACTCATTATTAGGCAGTCGATTACCACATTTAAGACAATTTTTCAGTTTTCTTGACATAAAACACCAAACCCATATCGTTATTTTGTATTCGTAAACCGTATTACTTTATTTACTAAATATATCATTTTTTGTAGTAATAGACAATAACATTAAAAGTTTTTGGGTTTAGTATTTTAAAACATTCTATTCAATAATTTATTAAAAATGTAATCTAATGATATCAAAGCATAGTTAATATTCTGTAATGCTGCATTTGCATAAATAAAATCAGGATCTACTTTTGGGTCAAAATACCTATTCAACATAATTTGCCACCTCTATAAAGTTAATATTAAATAATTGTATTTTAACACATCAACATCACATAATTGATGTCTATTATATAAAGAGCAGGACGAGCCTGCTCTTCATCAGCATCTATATATGATTTCGTTACACAAAATCTCTTTTGCACGATTTGAAATGTTGTTCATAGCTTGTACCCAAACCATCATATCATCTGCTTTGAGTTGTTCTGTTATGCCTTGATTTTCGGCAAGTTGTTTGATGAGGCTGTTATACATTTCTTGAGCCTGAACATCAATGCCGTGTAAATAAGAATTGATTTTGCTCGTTGTTAGCAAGGTTGTGTAATGACTTTTCTTGTGCTCTTTTAGATGTTCTGCGTGCCTTTGTCCTCACATACCTATCTCGTAATTTGTATCTGCAGATACAAGATTAGGAATGTAAATTTCTCCAACAAGTGTGTAATGAATACCTGTTTTTTCATCAATAATGTACTTTTCCATAAAAATTCCTACCTTTCAATTTGTTTTTTGAAATGTTTTTATTTAGTGTCGGAGAACTTTCTGACCGCATTCCGATTTGCCCGAGCGGGTACACCATTACCGTGATGCACGACGGTTATTCAGTTGTCAGAAACAGACTTAACGCTGTTTGCTTAATTATTGTACTAAACAAATTCCGTAAAGTCAAGTGGTTTTCGAGAAAATCTTAAACTTTTTTGTTTTGTTTATCTTGACAAACACTAACTGTATATGCTATGATATGTTCATCATCATAGATTGGAGAAGATAACTATGGCAATCGGCGAAAGAATCCGTTTCTTTAGAAATTTGAGAGGTATGACTCAAAAATATCTTGGTATGCAGGTCGGCTTTCCTGAAAAGACCGCTGACATAAGAATGGCGCAGTATGAATCGGGTTCAAGAACGCCAAAAGCAGATTTAACAAACAATCTTGCAGAAGTGTTCGGTATATCTGCTCAGGCTCTTACTGTACCCGACATTGACAGCTATGACGGTATAATGCACACACTTTTTACTATGGAAGATTTATACGGCATAAGAATTGATAAACTTTCCGATGAGGTCTGCATTCGTCTTGATAAGGGAATGGGTACAAATTACATAACAATGTTTGAAATGTTCTCTGCTTGGCAGGAACAATCTGAAAAGTTCAAAAACGGCGAGATTACCAAAGAAGAATATGACCAATGGAGATATAACTATCCAGAATTTAATGTTCTGAATAATTATAAGGTAAATGACAATGAATGAACTCCCTTTAGAAACATTATTAAAATCAAAAAAAGAAAAAGACCGATGGTATCCAACACCAATTGACACTTTAAGATATTCACTTAAAATTGATATGAGTATTGAAAATGCTGAGGCTTTGCGTAGCAATATAGCATATAATCTGCAATACATTGAGTTTTTGGAAAAAGAACTAGAAGAATTGAATTTGTCAAGCGTTGTATACATAATGGTTGTGAAAAATTATGTGATTACTAGTATGTCAATTATAGAAGGTATATTTTGTAACGTTATAAAATCAAACGGTTTGTGGAAAACTTCAAATTTGGAAAGCTTAGGAACTACACAAGCAAACGAAACAAAATTTGAAAATCAAAAACTTATTATAAAAACTGAATTTTTTAGAAAAGTAGATCCGTATTATGTGCAAATGAATTTAGATGAATTAATCAAAATATTAAATAGACATCATTCTGCTATAGAAGTGGACCATCTTATTTACCCAGCTCTAAAAAGGTTAAAAGACTTACGAAATAGAATACATCTTCAAAAGTCTGAGGGAAATAAAGATCACGATTATAACGCTTTTGATTATTTAGTAAAAAATGAAATGAGTAAAATCCTACACGATATACTAATTTCACCCAAAATAACAAATAACCCTGAGATTTTTGATTTTATAAAAACTGATTAAAAAAGAGCTAACAGACTTCAAAAATCTGTTAGCTCTTTATTTATGAATAATTTTCAGATGTTGTCAAAATGTTGTCACGAGGACATTTTGCCTTTCAAAAACCCAGTTTCTATGCGGGTTTGCGGCGTTTTGACTACTATTCCCACTCGCTCCCCATAAACTAATCTTAAACAGATTTGTATGGGTGATTTAGCAAGTGGTATCTACATTATTTGTATTATCGGTAAAGCATACGCTATCCGATTTTTTGTTGCCATTTCGTTGCCACGAACATTCTATTTTTTCATCGTTGTAAAACTAATATTACAGCCCAATAAAAGAATAGCTTAGTATGGATTTGGAACGGACATAGTATAGCACAATTTGTTACAAAAATCAATAAGCACCGCCGTATGTTAGCTGATTTCTCCCATCATCATTTTATAATGTGCTTCGTGTCCCGTAATAATAAAAATCTTTTTAAAAATTTCATTATACTTTTCAACAGAATCTGAATAACTATCAATATATAAGTCATCTGGTATTGTATGTGAACCATCATTAATCCAGTAAAATAGAGACTTACATATTTTCTGTTCTTCTACTGTTTCGAACTTACTTGCAACATAATCATATTTCTTATTTCCAAGCATACCGAAGTAATTTTCAATTATTCTTCGCATAATATTTTGGATTGTGACAATAGAACTAGATGTCCACTCCTTTAGCTCTTGCCAAAGCAATTCATAAGAAGTTTTAATTGGATTTTTCATTTCGTATGCTTTTATTCGTGAAATATTTGAATCTTTATGTATAACCCAATAATTTATATCCTTATCTTCCTGCGTTCTACCATCAATGAATGATGCTTCTTTGTGGAAGAACACATTATGCGTAAGGATAAATAGCTGCTCAACGTCCGCTTGTCCTGATTTAACTTGAAATATTAAATCCTTAACCATTGTGCTTACAATATAAAGAATTGTACTATCTAAACTGCAAATAGGGTCATCAATAATCAACACTTTACGAGCGGAAACCTTTGATATATCCGTCGCACCTTTTGCAAGCTGCAGAAAATAAAGAAATGAAATAAAAGTTTCTTCTCCCTCGCTTAACGTGTTGGTAGCTAATGTTCCGTCGGGTCGTTTTATTTGATAAGAATTTTTATTATTGACAGAAGGAACTATTTCAAAATTGTCAAAGCCATATGCTTTTAATGAACGATTAATTTCATCTACAGTTGGTTGAACGCTTGTGATATTTTTTCCTGCTTCAATTATTTCGTCTTCAAGTTTTTTTATTTCATTTTCAAAGCTATTAATGCCTTCTCTAATTCCATTAATTGCTTTATCAAATTTTTTTAAATCATTGAGATACCCTTCTATCAAAGCTTCATTTATATCGAGTAAGAATGTCCAAATATCGTCAGACAACTTATCTTTCTCGGCATTGTAATTTTGAACCATCTTATTGTGTGATGCAATATTATGGTTAGCAAAAAGAATAAGTGATTTGAATTCTTCAATGGCTTCTTTACTGGATTTTAAGGTTATACGAATGCTTGGTTCCTTCTCTTTAGATACCATCTCGGAAAGATTACTTAAAAACAGAGAAGTCAATAATTGTATTTTTGACTCACACTGCACTACATCTATTCCACTAATCTTTATAAACTCATCATCAGTAGGAATTGATTTTAAATCAGCCAACAATTGCTCCGTAAAAGCTTGGTATTGCATTTTCGCAGAGTTTATGCGTTTTGTATTCGCTTCATATTCGCCACTAAAGAAATTGTTTAGTTGGTCAATAAATTCATTGTTGATTGTTTTTTGTTGGCAAAAAGGGCAATACTCACTATCCTGTATAAAGGCTCTACCTCTATTAACCCAATCAGCATTATTTAAAAAATTTATGAGACTTGCTATCGGTACATCATCGTTTCCGATAATAATCTTATTCCAAACAACATCTGTTTCAATGGCGCTAAGTTTATTTGTTAAGTCATCAACGTCTAATAAAATTGGGTTGCAATTTTCAGGTTTACTAGAATACAATGTATTTGCACGCTTCTTTAATGTCTCACGTGTTTCTGAAGAATTGTGCTTAGTATTGTATTTTTGAATAACAGCATCTCTAAATTTATCTTTTTTCGATCTAAAACCAGCAAAAGCTTCTTGAAAATCATTTTCATTATCTTTAAGAATTACATTCCATACTGTTTCTTTAAATTTATCCTTACAATTAATTAGTTCTTCGTTTTTAATTTGTAAAGCGTTTTTTCGATTTTTTAATTCAGAAAGTCGTTTAGCCTGCTCTGCTTTTAATTCTTCAAGATGCTGGATGTCCTTAATGGTAGCGGCACCCAAAGTGAAGACACCGGCAATATCACCCTTAAAATTATGTTCTCTAAAATTTCTGTTATAGACAACAAGTTCAGCTTCAATGTCATTTTTCCATTGCACATTGCAATGGCTATACATTGTATCTAAAGTATTTTGCAAATAATTACTAATAGTTGATTTGCCACTACCATTCGGTCCATAAATAAAGTTGATTTTCTGACAGTTTTCTATTGTAACACCGTTAGAATCATAAGTTGCACATTGTTTCATTGTTATAGATTCAATCATAAAACTGCCCTCCTAATCATTTAAATATTATATCAAAGTGTTTTAGACGATAATATGTATAATTTTTCAAAAAGCAAATCACGATTCTTTTTCTTCAACTCACATTCCCAAATGCGAATAACAGTCCAACCTCGCTGTTCAAACAAGGCGGTTACTTCTTTGTCGTGCTTCATATTGCGTTCTCGTTTTTTATTCCAATAATCTGCATTATCTGAAGGACGAGTGTTCCTACAATCGTGTCCGTGCCAAAAACAGCCGTCAACAAATATAGCAATCTTTTTATCAAGAAAGACAAAATCAGGATGACCTTTTACGGGATAGTTTCTTCGCCATCCCTTGATATTTCTTTCTTCAAATATCTGTATAAGCTTTAGCTCCGTTGACTTGTTATTCTTTGAGCGCACCTTGCTCATTATATCGGAACGCTTTTTACTATCGAATACATCCGCCATAACTTAACTGTTCGCCGCAAACTTTGACATTGTCATATTCGATATAAACTTACTTACATCTTCACCTAAATGATCGACTATAATATCGTCAAAATCTGCGTAATCAATATCTCTAACGTCGTGGAAAATATGATTGTAAAGATACTCCGCAAAAGTGCTTGCTAAAATAATTACAATTTGAGAGCCTTTAATATCACGCTTCGCCGCAGGAACATATCTCGGAGTAACAACGATAGTATATTCGCCGCCGATTTCTTCTCGGTGTTCTCTAAGTCTTCCAACATTGATACCGATTAGTTTGTTTGCAGTAGATTTTGACTCAACTGCAAATTTCTTTTTCTTCGTAATATAAAGACATTCAATATCCGTATGCCCAGCTCCGCCGATACGCTTGGTGTCAACATTGTAGAACATATCAAAGCCTTCAGCTAATACTTCTTCAAATAGATATGCTGTATCGTTATCAGGATTATTTGAATATGTTTCAATAAGCTTTGGCAATTCAAGCAGTGAAGAAAGTTCGTCGCTTTCGCCTATCTCATCCATTAAAATAGACGGATAAAAGTTGTATATTTCTTTTACGACGTCCATTTTCATTCTTTCAGGGTCGTCAAGCTTTAACGGCTCCTGTGCAAATGAATATGCCGATAACAATTTTTCTACATACTTAATTACAGAGTCGTTAAGGGTTACATAACCGTTTCTTGCTGTACGCCCCGTAGGTGCGCTTTTACTTCCCGTTTTTGTCGGGTGGAATAGCTTGCATATCGGTTCGCCTTTTTCAACGTTCAATATTCCCGCCGTCGAAAGCAATTTGCAAGTATAATACTCCCATTCGTAAACAGCGTTGACATAAGTATGCTCGTCCGATTTGTAAATAGCCTTGATTTCATCTACCGACTTGTTTCGCAACTCTAAAATCTTTTCAACAAGCGTTTCATAGGCAGTTTCATCAACCGAAGTAACGAAAGCAAGTATTTGAGCGTACTCGTAATTATAAAGTTTACCATCTAAACGCTCGTCTAAAAGAAGTTTAAAAATCAATCTGAAAGGGTAAAGCTGAAACTCTTTATCAGTTCCACTTGCAGGGTGTTGAAATTGAATTGCATAGAGCATTGTAGTGAAAATCTTTACAAGCTTATCTTCGTCGTTGATGTATTTTAAAAACAAGTTTCCTAACGGACTGAACATGAATCTCTTTTTATCCGCATCGTCTTCGTAACCGAACATATAATACTCAAGCGTATTGATTCTGTGGTTGATAGAGTCCAACGGCTTATCCTTTGGATTCCTCGTCTTATACATATCCAATGCAGCAAGTCTTTCTTGCATACGCTCTCTTTCTATATTGGATATATCTGTTTTACAACTATTTTTTACATCAAGAGCAACCGCCTTAATAAGCTCGTAGCTCGACGTATGCTTATATAATATCCACTTGTTTCTTTCAACCGTAATCGGCATACCGTTACACCTACTCTCCTATTTTTTCAATTACTTTCATCATAAGTTTTGGCGGGATTGACTCGCCGATAACAGTTCTGATAAACGTATCCGTCGAACCTTTTGGAAAATCAATGTCGTTAGGAATCGACGATACGATAAAGGTTTCTAATAAAGTAAGAACTCTCGCGTCCGAATATGTGCCGTCGGGTAAAAGTCTTCCCGGGTGAACGTTATTGTGAGAACTCATACTTCCGCTAAAAGTTGTTCGCGTCGGGCAAGGCTGATCCCAAACCATTCGCTTAAACGTATTGTGGAAACCTTTAATCCTTGTTCCATCTTCTTTTTTAGGATAATAAACCTCGTTTGCAATAGCGCTTTTACCTGTCGGCGTGTGTTTCAATGCCAAAACGGCTCTATCGTTGTGCTTTTTAGCGAAGTGCCACGGTATATCTGAAGTTTCACCCGACTCTAACGAAGGCAAATCTCCAATGGCGTCACGAAGCGGGATTTCCGCTTCCGTAGCAGGCCAAGACCATTTTTTATCAGGCTTATACATTTTAATTATCGCTCTCGGTCTTGATTGACAGATACCGTAATCTTTTGCATTTAAAACTCGTGCTTCAATTATATACTTGTCGGCATACTTTTTATTGAGGATTTCCTCAAGTTTAAAATAGTCGTTCTCATAAGGAAAGTACATTTCCAAAAATGTCGGAACATTTTCAATAAGAACATAGTCGAAATCACAGCGGTCGATAATATTTAATGCGGAAAGAATTAAATAATTGCGTTTATCTTTCTCATAGTGAATTTGCTTTTTGTTTTTTCCTAACGTACTTAATCCCTGACAAGGCGGGGTAGCTATAAGCATTTTTGCGCCGCCTTTTTTTGCAGCCTCAACCATATAGTCCTGCGTTTCGTCTAACGTAATATCGCCGCAGTACATATCCGTTTCAGGATAAAAATGCGAATAACATTCTGCACGCTTAGGCAAAAGTTCATTTGCGGCTATAACCTCTACATTTGTATTTTTCAGTAACAATTCACCTATACCTGCGCTTGAAAACACGGAAATCGCTTTAATCTTGTTCATCATAAATACCTCTTACTATTTCTTTAAGCATTAGCGGCGGGATGGATTCACCTATACATTGTCTAATCAATAGTTCAGGCGTATCGTCTGGAATGTTCCAATCGGCAGGAAGCGAATCCAACAACATAAGTTCTAACGGTGTCAAAACCCTTGCGTCTGAATATGTGCCGTCAGAAAGTAACCTTCCGGGATGGACGTTTCTTTGTGAGGCTATACAATCGTTTCGAATAGTAATAGTTGGCGCAGGAATGTCCCATCTTATTCTTCGATACGATGACTCATAACCCTTAATTCTTGTTCCGTCTTTTTTTTGAGGAAAATAGACAGGATTTGAAAATGCTGATTTTCCAGTAGGCGTATGCTTCATCCATAATATATTTTCTTTGGTGTGCTTGCGAGCAAAATGCCATTTGATGTTTGACTTCTCACCCGCTTCCAAAGAAGGCAGATTTCCTATGGCTTGTTCTACCGTTACTTTTTCCTTTTTTGCAGGCCAATTCCATACCTTATTAGGCTTGTGCATTTTAATTATAGCCCTTAATCTTGTTTGCGGTACGCCATAATCAGAAGAGTCTACCACGGCGCTGTCAATTATATATTCGCTTCCAAATTCATACTTTAATATTTCCAATACCGTTCGGTATTCGGAATCATACATAAGTTTCAACTTTAATAGGGCGGGAACATTTTCAATCAGTATGTAATCGGGGTTTGTTATTTTTATAGCTTTAACTACATAAGTAATTAAATAGTTGCGCTTATCTGATTCCATTGTTTTTTGACAACGATTTTTCCCAGCTACGCTCATACCTTGGCACGGCGGGGAAGCCAATAAAAAATCAACCTTTTTAGGGCAAGAATTTATTATTTCTCTAAAAATGTTTTCATCTGTAATGTCTCCGCAGATAACATCTGTTTCCGGACTAATGGCTTTGTACAAATTTGCTCTGCGCTCAATCAATTCGTTAGCCACAACAATATCTATACCTATATCTTTAAAATAAGTTTCACCTATACCAGCGCTTGCAAAAAGTGAAATTCCTTTTAATCTTTTCTTTATCATAATATTACATCCATTATCTCGCCAATATTGCATTTCAAAGCAATGCATATTTTTATCATTACAGCCATAGAAACAGGTTCGTTATTAACCAATTTCGACATTGTTGTAGATCCTATACCCGTAATGTCTTTCAAGTCTTTCTTTTTCATCTTCAAGTCTATTAACTTTTTCCACAGTTTATTGTACGAAACCAAATACAACACCTCTCGATGTTAATCGAATTATAATTGCACCGATATTTCGCTCTTAAGCACCGATATATCGGTATTTTTATTATACTCTCATACAACTCATTTGTCAATCTCCGTAAGTTCTAAAATACGGATTTAGCGCTTATAAATTGCGACAAAATAAAAAAGCGCCGAGTGCAACTCGTTTTCAGAGCTACACTCGGCGTGATTTTTATGCGTAGATTAAATCTGCATTCACAACTTCCGCTGCACAATTACGGATACTATTCATACGCTGTATCCACAGCATTTGATTTTCTACTTTTAGCTTTTCCGTTACATTTTCCTTTTCGGCAAAGTCTTTTACCAACCGAGAAAACATATTTTCCGCTTGCTCGTCAACATCTGCAAGGTAACTGTTCAGCTTACATTCGGTCAGCAGATTAGCGTAAAAGACACGCTTGTGTTGCTTGATATACCGCAAGTGGCGCTGTCCCCAAACGCCGACAGGCTTATTTTCTTGTTCGGGAAGTGATAAACAAGGCAGATAATAATCGCCCTGCTTTTCGTACCAAAGACCGTTCTTTTCATCATAAATTCTGTTTTCCATTGTGTGTTCCTACCTTTCGTTTTTATCATTTCTAAAGCGTGAGCCACGCTGTTTAGATTGCTTTTCCGACCTCGCTCTTTCGAGCAAATCGTCAATTTGCTTGTTACCGAACACCTTGCGGAGCAGTTTGTAATCCCTATTTTCAGCACGCAAATTTTCATTTTCGTGTGTTAATTTATCATTGATTTTTGTTAACTTTTCGTTTTCACGATACAGATTTCCGTTTGTAACATTCAAGCGGTGGTAACTGTCTAATGCTTGATAATAGCGGTAGAAAACTTCGCTGATTACTTCCTTGAATTTCTTTACCAGAGGTTCTACAAACTTCATTTTATATGACTTTGCTGACATTAGAGCAGGTGGTTCAGGCAACTGATATTCAGCGTCGGTATCAAGCCTTTGTTCCAGTTCTTCAATGACTTGCGTGCCGTTATCATAGTTCTGAATACGATTGCTGTACGCTTTGTACTCATCCTTTTTCTCGGCAAGTTTATCATCAAGCAGCTTCACTTCTTTTTCTCGTTCTTGCTTTTTATAGTCAAGAACAGAGAGGTGCTTTTCGTGTGTACCCTTGTGTTCCCACTCAATTCCGTGTCGTTCCATAACAAAAGCTAAAGCTGACTTTTCTGCACTTACCCATTGATTCCACTCGGTATCTCCACGAGTTCCGCCTTTGAAGCCTTGTGCGGCGAGGGCTTGTTTTAGACTAACTCTCGTATCCAGTCCACGCTTACTGCCCGTAGTAAACGGTACAAAATCAATGTGCAAATGCGGTGTTGCTTCGTCCATATGAATGTGTGCCGAGAATACTTTTAACTGTGGATTACGCTCTTGAAATCCACGGTAATACTCATCTAAAATTTGCCCTGCAAGCTTTCCGTTTTCGCTTTCGGCGTTCATATTTTCCTTATCGCCAATTTGTAAAATCAGTTCGTGGAACGGCTTTTCCTGCTTTGATTTTCTAATTTTTTCATAATAGTTTTCTATTCTGCGGTCGGCTCTTGTCTGTTTGGCGTTGTATCTTTTGAGTGCTTCGTCAAACAATTCGTGATAGATTTTCTTTATCGGCTCGTTACAGTAATCTATGTTAAGATGACTACGCTCGCCGTCAACATTTTCAGCCTTGAACTTTCGGCTGTTATGATTAACCGAGCCTTTCCCGACCATTGCGCTTATCGTTCTATTCATAAGCTACACCTCCAATCTCATAAACTTACTTGTCCTCGGTTCTGTTACTCTTGTCAAGAGTAACGCAAAAGCACTTTTGACAGGCAAGCCCATCAAAAATGCAACCTGCCAGCAGGTTTTGCGTTCTCCGAAGGGCAAAGAGTCGCCTTTGAAAAGGCACTCTCTGCACACTCTGCTAAACTTTCATATTGTTCACTACCCACCGAAAAAGAACATTGCAAGATTGCAGTTGTCCCACACCTTTGCAATGTTGCAACCTTAAAAGCTGCTTGCTTCTTTTTCTTTGGGAAGTTCCCAATACCATCCGCTGCCTTCCTTTATTGACTTTACACCGAGAGATTTTTTTGCTTCATCAAGCACTCTTTTTGAGATGCCTGCATTCTGCGCTTTCTTCAATAAAATCTGCTGCGGATATTTTCCGTCGGAAAGACAATCGGTTATTAAATTTTCTGCCTGTTCGGACTTCTTTTCACGGCTGATACCGCTGAGCAAATCGTCTATCGAAATATCATAATGACCGAGCCAGCGAAAACCGTTTTCTGCACTCAGTTCAAATGCGATAGGTTTTCCTTCGGGCGCAAGTGATGATTTCTGATGAGCCGCCACTCGTATCTCAGGCTTATCCTTTACTCTGCCGACAACAATCACGCTTCGGGCGCAAGCCTGAAAGTCAATAGAGCCGAGTCCTCGGTAAGTTGACTTGTTGCCTTGCGCTTTGTTCAAGTGTCCGACCAAGATGATTGCACAGCAATATTTTTCTGCTATTCTGCCAAGGTGAGCGAGAATGTTTCTAACCTCATTCGCTCTGTTCATATCGACCTTCGCACCGATATATGCCTGCATAGGATCTAAGATAATAACTCTTGCACCCGTTTCGGCAATGGCTTGTTCCACACGCTCGTCAAGCATTGTAAGTGCAGCTTCCGATTCGTCAATTACTTTGATTTGAGAGCAATCGGCATTGCCGGAAAGCAAACGGGGCTTAATCGTATCGCCGAGTCCGTCCTCTGCCGTTTGGTAGATAATTTTTATCGGCTCACGCTCGGTGTCGTCGCAGGGGAGTCTTTCGCCCCTCGATAACAACGCTGCTAATTGTAATATTAAAGTTGTTTTACCTTCGCCGCCGTCACCGTGAACAATAGTCAGCTTTCCGAAAGGGATATAGGGATACCACAACCATTTCACTTCCTCAACGGGAACCTCGTCCATATTGATGATTTTAAGTTCTGCCATCCGCTACGCCCCCTTTCAAAAATTTTTCATTGATTTCTGCGGAAACATCGGGTATAATATTTGTAGTATGTTTTTGTGATGACTGCTCCGTATCTGCGCCAACAGATACACAAGGGGCGGTCATTTCTATTTTATTCGCCATTGTCATCTTCTCCTTTCAATCCTTCGAGCGTTGCGGCGATTAGCTGGGTAGTGTAGAGCAACTCATCGGGAACACTTTCGCCATTGCCTATACGCTGAAGCTCGGTTAAAATATCTGCCATTTGATTTTTGAGAGCCTTATACACTCTCGGATTTCCTTGCACAACCACATCACGCTCCATACAGCGACGGTAACAGTATTCCTGCTTTGATAAACCTGAAAGAGCAACTGCTCTGTTAATTTCTTCATTTTCTTCGGGTGATACCCTGAACCCCACCGTGATGTTTCTGAAACGGTTGTGCCTATCTACATTTTTTGCTGACATTTTAATTCCCTCTTTCTAAATCTAATTTATCTGCCATTTCCGTCTGCTTTGACGGGAACAAGTGAGCGTAGTTATAGGTTATATCAATGCTTTCGTGTCCTACACGGTCTGCTATTGCTGTCGCTGAAAAACCTAAGTCAATAAGGTGGCTGACGTGGCTGTGTCGAATATCGTGAATTCTGATACGCTTTACGCCCGCTTCCTTTGCGCCTCGATTCATCTCGTTGTGAAGATAACTTTTTGTTATGATAAACATTCTGTCATTTTCACCCACGTCATAGAGCATTTTTAAATAATCCTGTATTTCTTCGGAGAGAAACTTAGGGATAGTAATTGTCCTATTGCTCTTTTCTGTTTTCGGCGTGGTAATTAAATCTCTGCCGTTTAAGCGCTGATATGATTTATTAATGGTTACTGTCCTTTTTTCAAAATCAAAATCAGCAGGCGTAAGCGCCAACAACTCTCCCTCACGAATACCTGTCCAATAGAGCATTTCAAAAGCGTAATAGGATATGGGCTTGTCCATCATTGCTTCGGCAAACTTGAGATATTCCTCTTTCGTCCAAAACAGCATTTCACGATTTTTCTTTTTACCCATACTGCCTGCCTTTTTACACGGATTTTCACGCAGATTATAATACTTAGCTGCGTGATTAAAAATTGCGCTGAGCTGATTGTGAATTGTTTTAAGGTAAACAGGAGAGTATGGCTTTCCATTTTCGTCCTTATAATTGATAAGCTCGTTTTGCCAAGTGATAATCTGCTGTGCGGTAATATTGCACATTTTAAGTTTTCCGAAATATGGAATTAACTTTGTACGAATGATATGCTCTTTCGTTTCCCAAGTGTTTTCCTTAATACGAACCTGCATATCTTCCTTATAATGCTCCACAAAGCTCTTAAAGGTCATATCGAGGTCAGCGCTTATTTTATTTAGCTGTTCTCGCTCCCAAGCCTGCGCTTCTCGCTTTGTCTTAAATCCACGCTTTTGGGATTGCTTTCGTTCACCAGTCCAATCGGTATAGCGGTAAATTACTCGCCAAGTATTTGTTTTTTCTTCTTTATAAACAGCCATTTATATCACATCCTTTCTTTTTTCGGCTGTACCGTAACAAACTCTTTCTAAAAAATACTGTTTGTTTACTCGACCTGAAATCGTTATAAATCCCTGCACTTTCAGCTCGTCATTTAGCTTTTGGACTATTTTATAAGCGTAAGATTTGGAAACTCCCAACTCATCCGCTACATCCTGTACTTTCATAAAAGTTGTACTCATAGCAATCCCTCCTTTCAATTTAATTTTTTGAAATGTTTTGTTTATTTAGTGTCGGAGAACTTTCTGACCGCATTCCGATTTGCCCGAGCGGATACACCATTACCGTGATGCACGACGGTTATTCTGTTTCACCAACCAAACGGAATTTGTTTAAGTCTGTAATTCATATTATACTAAGCATATTTGCTATTGTCAAGTGGTTTTCGAGAAAATCTTAAACTTTTTTGCTTTATTTATCTTGACAATCACTAACTGTATATGCTATGATAAATTTATCATCATAGATTGGAGAAGATTTTTATGGCAATCGGTGAAAGAATACGCTTTTTTAGAAATTTAAGAGGTATGACTCAAAAATATCTCGGTATGCAGGTTGGATTTCCTGAAAAGACCGCCGACATTCGTATGGCACAGTATGAGTCAGGTTCAAGGACACCCAAAGCTGATTTAACCAACAATCTTGCAGAAGTATTCGGAATATCAGCGCAGGCTCTTACTGTTCCAGATATTGACAGCGACCTTGGGCTTATGCATACATTGTTTACGCTTGAAGACCTCTACGGTATGAGAGCCGAGAATGTAAACGGCGAAGTACATTTATGCGTTAATGAAAACAAGCCGACAGCAAGCAAGTTTGTCTTTGCAATGCTCGCCGCTTGGGCAGAGCAAGCCGAGAAATACAGAAACGGAGAAATTACAAAAGAACAGTATGACGAGTGGCGTTATACATATCCTAAATTCGATACAACACAAACTTGGGCGAAAGTACCATCGCAGGAACTCAGCGATGCAATGGTCGAAGCGTTCAAAGACAAACTAAAAGATATATAAACAACGCAACAAAAAAAGAGCTATCAGACTTCAAAAATCTGATAGCTCTTTGCTTATTCTTATGATAATTCAAATAATGTTGCCATTTTGTTGCCACAAAGGGCATTAAGGCTTAGAAAACTGCATAAATACGGGCTTTCTTTGACCTACAAAATTATTCCCACTCGATCGTAGCGATAGGTTTCGGGGAGATGTCATAGAGGACACGGTTTACGCCGGGGACTTCCTCAAGGATTCTGTCACGGATTTTGAAAAGAATATCATAGGGGATTTCCTCAACTGTAGCCGACATAGCGTCAACTGTGTTAACCGCACGGAGAATTACGGGCCAATCCCAAAGTCTCTTGCCGTCCTTAACGCCTGTTGATTTGAAATCCGGAACAACCGTGAAATACTGCCAAACCTTACCCCTAAAGCCTGCCTTTTCGAACTCCTCACGAAGAATAGCGTCCGATTCACGAACAGCCTCAAGTCTGTCTCTTGTGATAGCGCCTGTGCAGCGAACACCAAGACCGGGGCCGGGGAACGGCTGACGCTCAACCATTGTTTCGGGGAGACCGAGAGCCTTGCCTACAACTCTGACTTCATCCTTAAAGAGAAGCTTAACGGGCTCAACAAGCTCAAATTTGAGATCCTCGGGGAGACCGCCGACGTTGTGATGAGCCTTTACGCCGTCGCTTTCGAGAATATCGGGATAAATCGTACCCTGTGCAAGGAAGTCAACGCCGTCGAGCTTTCTTGCCTCTTCAACGAAAACGTTTATAAACTCATTGCCGATAATTTTTCTCTTTGCTTCGGGGTCCTCAACGCCTGCAAGCTTATCAAGGAAGCGGTCAACAGCATCAACATAAACGAGGTTTGCATCCATCTCATCCTTGAATACTCTGACAACCTCTTCGGGCTCGCCCTTACGGAGAAGTCCGTGGTTTACATGTACGCAAACAAGCTGCTTGCCGATAGCCTTTACAAGAAGTGCGGCTACAACCGAGGAGTCAACACCGCCTGAAAGAGCCAAAAGCACCTTTTTGTCGCCAACCTGAGCACGAACCTCTTCGATTTGCTCAGCGATAAATTTATCTGCTAATTCTTTTGTTGTAATTCGAGTCATTGTCTCGGGACGTATATTAGTGTTCATAAAAGCCTCCGTTTTATATTATTCGTATTCAACCGTAGCAGGGGGCTTTGAGGTTATATCATAAACCACCCTATTGATACCGTTTACTTCGTTGGTAATCCTGTTAGACACCCTTGCAAGCAATTCATAAGGAATTCTCGCCCAATCGGCTGTCATAAAGTCATCTGTTGTAACGGCTCTTAAAATTATCAGCTGTTCATAAGTTCTGTGGTCGCCCATAACTCCGACGGACTTAACGCCGGGGAGCACGGCGAAGAACTGTGCAAGCTCGCTCTCGTATTCGGAATTAGCCATTTCCTCACGGAAAATCGCATCCGCCTGCTGCAAAATTTCAACCTTTTCGGCTGTGATTTCGCCGATTATCCTGACACCGAGACCGGGGCCGGGGAAGGGTTGACGCCAAACGAGCTCATGCGGAATACCGAGCTTCTCGCCGACACGCCTTACCTCGTCCTTGAAAAGACTTGAAAGCGGTTCGATAATGTCCAAAAACTCAATGTCGTCGGGCATTTTAACCTTGTTGTGATGCGTCTTTATCTTATCGGCATTGCCCTTGCCTGATTCGATACAGTCGGGATAAATCGTGCCCTGTGCGAAATAGCCTTTTTCATCCTGCTTACGGATTTCCTCCCAAAATACCTTGTAAAACTCCGTGCCGATGATTTTACGCTTCTCCTCGGGGTCTGTAACGCCCTTGAGAGCCTTCAAAAAATGCTCTTGGCAATTTACTCGGATAAACTTCATATCGAAAAGCGATGTAAAGGTTTTTTCTACGAAATCGCCTTCATCCTTACGCATAAGACCTTGATCGACAAATACGCAGGTGAGCTGATCGCCGACGGCACGGCTCAAAAGTCCTGCCGCAACCGAGGAGTCAACTCCGCCCGAAAGACCGAGTATAACTCGCTTGTCGCCGATTTTTTCACGCAATTCGCTGACTGTTTTTTCTATGAAATTGTCCATTACCCAATCGCCTGAGCATTTGCAGACGAGATAGAGGAAATTGTGGAGCATTTTAAATCCGTACTCGCTGTGAGTAACCTCGGGATGAAACTGTATGGCGTAAATTCCTTTTTCGGGATATTGCATTGCCGCACAGGGACAATCCTTTGAGCAGCCGATAACCTCGAAATGCTCGGGCGGCTGTGCTATGTAGTCGGTGTGGCTCATCCAAACGACGCTTTTTTCGGGTATGCCCTTGAAAAGCATACTGTCCTTAACCGTAACCTCGATTTTGCCGTATTCCGAAACAGGCGCAGTTTTAACAATGCCGTCGCACATCCACGCAATAAGCTGACAGCCGTAGCAAATACCGAGAACGGGAATGCCAAGCTCCAATATTTCCTTTGTGTAGTGCGGAGATTTCATATCGTAAACGCTGTTCGGTCCGCCTGTGAAAATAATACCCTTGTAATTGTTAGCCTTGATGACCTCAATCGGGGTCGTATAGGGGAGTATTTCAGCGTAAACATTATTATCACGGACTCTGCGTGCAATCAGTTGGTTGTACTGACCGCCGAAGTCCAAAACAAGAATTTTCTCCATATATTATTGCACCTGATTATCTGTAGATTATAGCCTCACGCTCGGGGCCGTTTGATACCATATCAATTTTATGACCGAGCTGTTTTTCGATAAACTCAACATAAGCCTTTGCCTCGTCGGGAAGCTCGTCATAGTTTTTAATACCTCTTATGTCGCTGTGCCAGCCCTTGAGAGTTGTAAAAACGGGCTTGCATTTTTTAAGTATAGCGGTTGTGGGGAAGTCGTTGATGATTTCGCCGTCAGCCTCGTAAGCTGTGCAAACCTTGATTTCGTCGAGATATGAAAGGCAGTCGATAGCCGTCATAACAACCTTTGTTGCACCCTGACACTCAATGCCGTAGCGAGTAGCAACGCAGTCAAACCAGCCGACTCTTCTCGGTCTGCCCGTTGTAGCGCCGAATTCGCCCTTGTCGCCGCCGTGGATACGCAGCTCCTGCGCCTCGTCCTCGTCCAAAATTTCAGAAACGAATTCGCCTGCGCCGACAGCAGAAGAATAAGCCTTAGTAACCGTGATAACCTCTTTAATCATATGAGGCGGAATACCTGCGCCTACCGCACCGTAGCCTGCAAGAGTAGAGGACGAAGTAACCATCGGATAGATACCGAAATCGGGGTCTTTAAGAGTACCGAGCTGACCCTCAAGGAGAATTTCCTTGCCGTCCTTGATAGCCTGCTGAAGATAAGCGTGAGTGTCACAAACATAGGGAGCAATTTTCTCCTTATACTCCATACAGGTATTGTAAAGCTCCTCCTCGTCGAGCAACGGCTTGTGATAAACGTGCTCAAGAGTAAGGTTTTTCAATGTGCATATATTCTTAAGCTTTGCTCTGAGAGTTTCCTCGTCGAAAAGCTCGTTCAACTGAATACCGATTTTAGCATACTTGTCTGAGAAAAAGGGAGCAATACCGCTTTTTGTAGAGCCGAAAGCGTTCTTGCCGAGACGCTCCTCCTCGTATGTGTCCAAAAGAATGTGATAGGGCATCAAAATCTGCACTCTGTCCGAAACAAGAAGCTTCGGATTAAGACCTGCCTTGCGAACATCCTCAAGCTCGCTCAAAAACTTGTTGATATCAAGCGCAACGCCGTTTCCGATAATGCAGGTAGTGTGGTCATAGCACACACCGCTGGGCATTAAGTGGAACGCAAAACGTCCCTTATCGTTGATAATGGTGTGTCCCGCATTTGCACCGCCCTGAAAACGAATGACAATGTCCGCCTTTTCGGCAAACATATCGGTAATTTTACCCTTGCCCTCATCGCCCCAGTTAGCGCCGACAATTGCTTTTACCATTGTTGTTTCCTCCTTAAAGGTTTCATATTTTTAGTTCAAACCATACGCAAATATTATATAATACTATGCCCGTTATGTCAACGAAAAGCGAAGCGGACGGGCAATAAAAAACAAGGCTGACAAATATTTTCAGCCTTGAGTGTATTTTTTATAAATCATATCGGCAAAAATGATACGATAATACCCGAAAGCACCGAGCAAGCGTACATAATTGCAACGATTTTTATATTTTCTTTTACATTTTTATTTTCACGGAAAATTACAATAAGTCCTGCGCCCGCACCCATACAAAGTCCCGAAATAACCGAAGCGAAGCTGATAGCGCCCTTTAGGTAAAGCTCTGTGAGAACGATCGAAGAAGCACAGTTGGGGATAATGCCGATTACCGCCGACAAAAACGGCTGAAATACAGTGTCGGAGAGCAAGAGCTTTGAAATTCTGTCAATGCCCAAAAGAGAAACCGCCAAGTTTAGCACGAATACGGTTAAGACAAGGAAGCCGAAAATTTTTACGGTGTGATGAAGCGCGGGCTTTAATATTCCGCCGTGCTCTTCGTGACAACCGCAATGCTCATCCCTGCACAAGTCCTCGACATGTTTTTTCGGTTCGGGATTTTTCTTTTCAAGAAGCATAATTATATAGCCGAAAATTATCGCAATAACAACCTTAACGGCAATAAGCTTCAAAATTTCACTCTTGCTTTCGGGGTGGGAGAGCATAATTATAACCGCCTCGTCGGATGTGGACAAAAACACCGCAACAAGCGTGCCGAGTCCTATCAAACCGCCCGAATAGAGATTTGCCGCAAAGACAGAAAATCCGCACTGCGGAACACAACCGAGCAACGAACCTACAAGCGGCCCGAGCTTACCCGAGCTTGCAAGGATTTTATCGGTCTTTTTAGAGGTGTGATGCTCAACCGCTTCAAGCAAAAGAAACGCAAAGAACAAAAACGGCAACATTTTTAAGCAATCAAGCGCCGTGTCAAGCGTAACGTCCTTTAATATATCAAGCAAGTAAAATCAATCCTTTCTGCGACAGTCGCCGCAAACACCGTAAAGCACAGTCCTTTCGCCGTCAATGACAAAATCGTGCTCCTTTTCGATATGCTCCGACAGACCGTTCAAAAAATCACATTCGGCGTGTAGGAGCTTTCCGCATTTAAGGCATTTCAAATGATAATGCTTACGGCAATCGTCGGAGCCCTCAAAATATTGATAGCAAGCGGACGCACCGTCGCCGAGCAGGTATTTCCTGATTATTCCGTCGTCGTGCAGTCTTTCAAGATGGCGGTAAACGGTTGTTCTGCCGATGTTACTGCCGCCCTGACGAAGCGAATAATAGACCTCCTCCGCCGTGAGATGCTTATCTTTATTATTCCTCAAAAAATCGAGTATTTCCGTACTCTGCTTTGTTGTATACCCCATATTTCGCCTCCGAAATGAAAATGAAAACGAATTTCATTTTGTAATTATATACCCTTTACGGCTCTGTGTCAAGGCAAAAAAATAAAGGCTCGAAGAACGAGCCTTTATAAACTTCCCAAAACGGATTAGTCCTGAGCGGGAGCTCCTACGGGGCAAACCTCTGCGCAGTTGCCGCAGTCAATGCAAGTATCTGCATCGATTACGTACTTATCGCCGCCGTCAGAAATAGCTTCAACGGGGCATTCTGCAGCGCAAGCACCGCATGAAATGCAATCATCACTGATTTTGTATGCCATAGTTCTTACCTCCCTTGTTGTTTATTGATTTACATTGTAACATAATTTTTCAAAATATCAAGAGGTATTTTATGAATTTTATTCGATACCCTTGAGAGCCTCGATTTCTTTTTTGTCAAGTCTTATCTGAGCGTCCTTGATAAGCTTGACGCTGTGGCGTTCAACGAGCATGGGTGCGGCGTCGCTTCTCCTGTCAAGACGAACCTTGAGCATACCTGTAATAAGGTTGTTATCGATTACCGTGCCTCTGCCCTCGACAGTCTCCACAATAGCGCCGACTTTGGGGGTGTGGCGTAAAAGGTGCTCATAAGTGTCCTGTTCATATTTAAGACAGCACATAAGTCTGCCGCAGGTGCCGCTGATTTTAACGGGGTTTAATGACATACCCTGTTCCTTTGCCATCTTAATCGAAACGGGCTGAAATTCGCCGAGGAACGTGTTGCAGCAGAAGGGTCTGCCGCATATTCCGAAGCCGCCGAGCTTCTTCGCACCGTCTCTGACGCCGATTTGCCTCAATTCAATTCTTGTTCTGAAAATGCCTGCAAGGTCCTTTACAAGCTCACGGAAGTCAACTCTGCCGTCTGCGGTGAAATAGAAAAGAATTTTGCTTGAGTCAAAGGTGTATTCGACGTCCACAAGCTTCATATCAAGACCGTGACGGGCAATTTTTTCTTCGCAGATTTGGAAAGCCTTTTTTTCCTTTTCCTTATTCTGCTCAACTGCCGCCAAATCCTCTTTTGTTGCGTGTCTGATAACAGGCTTCAAGGGTGCTACGATGCTTTCGTCGGGAACATCGCTGTTTTCCTTTGCAACCTCGCCGCATTCAAGACCTCTGGCGGTTTCGACTATCGCCTTATCTCCTTTTTGAAAGGTCATACCGTTCGGACCGAAGTAGTAAACCTTTCCTACGTCCTTAAATTTTATACCGACTATCTCTGCCATATATTTCTCCTTTATTTGCCTACCGCCGAGCGTAAGCGTTCGCTCATTGCGGTTATGAGTAAATTATAATTTGCATTTTGCCTGAATAATCTGACAAGCTCGCCCGTAACCGCCGTCAGAGCGTAAAGCTTGCCTGCCGAGAGCTTTCCGCAAAGGGCGTTCGTTGCGTCGGAAAACTCCGAATTGTTTATGCCCGTTTGCTTAAATATGAGCGCATCTGTAAATATCCTTGTAAGCACCGACAGCGTTTCAAGAAAGCTGTTTTTGTCGCATGCAAGGGGAGAGAGCTCCTTCAAAAGCTCCAATTCCGTGTCGGCACAGACAGCAATCGCAACAGCCTTTGCAAGCTCAACGCATTTTTCGGAATAAACCTCGTCCGCCTGCGAGAGACTTATCAGCGAAGCTCTTGAAATTATCGTGTCGAGCATTGCGCTCTTTGAGGTACAGGTTAATATGAAATAATCGAAATGCGGCGGCTCTTCAAGAATTTTGAGCAACGCATTCTCCGAGGAATCGTTCATATTCTGCGCCTCGGTTATTATATAAATCTTTTTGTCGGAGTCATTCGGGATAACAAAGGCGTCCTGCTTTATCTGCCTTGAAAGCTCGACCTTAAAGGTATAATTCTCTTTTTCTTCGCCGTATTGCTTAATATCGGGATTTGCGTTCGCTCTGCATTTCACACAGGCGGGGCAAATACCGCAGGGCTTTTCGTCCTCGCCGTTGCAGACGATCATATTTGCAAGGAAACGGGCAAATTTTACCCTTTCGTCAAGCGTTCCGCCCTCGACAAGAAAGGTCTGCGGAAATGTGTTGTTCTTTGCATAAGACCGCAGAGCATCACTCTCACGGCGGTTTAGATTAAAATCATCTACTCTCATAAAATCAAAATCTTTCGTTAAAAATTCTGCGAAAGCGCTATCATAATCGGCATTGTGATAATCGAGATGAAGCTCACGATTGCAACTGTCTGCGAAGCCGCACCGTTATCCCTGCCGTACTTTGTGGAAAACATAACCGTATTGTTGGCAGTCGGCGCAGAGGCTGAAAGAATAAGAGCCGTAAGCAATGTGCCCGAGATGCCCATAAGTCTGAATACGCCAAAGGAAATAAGAGGCATTACTATCAATTTCAGCAACGCCACAAGATATGCTTCACGGCGGAAGAACATCTTTTTAAGGTCGGTATTTGAAAGATATGTGCCGAACATAAGCATTGCAAGCGGTGTATTGAGGCTTGCTATGTATTCGACGGGTGCGAGTATTACGTCGGGGAGGCGAAGCTCCAAAAGATAAATCGGAAGTCCGATTATGACCGAGATAATACCGGGATTAAATATAAGTGATTTTAAGCTTATCGGCGGCTTTCCGTTTTCACACTTTTTCATAAGATATACACCGTGCGTAAATGAAAAAATATTAAACGGGATAAGCACACCCGAGCAGAAAAACACACCCTCGTTGCCGAGCACCGCCGATGCAAGCGGAAGCACCATATATCCGACATTACCGTAAACGCAGGCGAATTTATACACCCTTATCGTATCCTCAACGCCGTGCCTGAAAAACGGCAGAGAGATAATGATTGCAATAATGTGAAAAATTGTTCCGCATAAAAAAGACATAAGAAGATTATGCCAATTCTCATCTGTCAATTCCATTGCCGTAAAGGAGGTAATGATAATCGCAGGGGCAACTATATAGAAAAGCAGGTCATTTGTAAGCCTTGAAGCCTTTTCGGTAAAGAGCTTTGTTCTGTCACAGATAAAGCCGACGGCAACTATTATATAAAGAATTGCCACCTGCTTTGCCGCAACCGCAACATTTTGTAAAAACATATTTATACCTGCCGTCAGTTGTCAAGGAAACCGTCGTCAACAGCGTCTTTTGACGGTTCACCGTCTGCGTCTGAAATCAAGTCGTCTTCACTTGCGCTTCTGCCAGATTTTGAGCAAGCGGAAACATAGATAATCGCAAAAATACCGAAGGTCAAATCGGTAAGAGAGAACGGGAAGCCTGTCGGGAGGGTTGAGGAAAGACCGCAAACCGTAACCGCAAGTCTTGAAACTCCGATAATAAGCGCAAACATTGCACCGATTAAGCCGTAGCGCATAGCCTTACGCATTTCGTACTTTTGGCAAACCTGTGAGCTTATTCTTGCAAATGACATAAAGAAAAGCATCATAAATACAAGCATTGCCAATTCGAGCATAAGGTCAGCCAATACGGTGAAGCTGATTTTTGTCATAAATCTGTAAACGGTTTTGAACATCGCCCAGAAAAGGGGAGTTAAAGCGAGAAATTTGTAATCGGAAAAATTACCCTTACCGTCATTGTAAAAGAGGGCAAAGAGTATGAAATAAATAGAAGCGCATAAGCCGAAAAGCGCCTCAAAGAACATTGCAAACATACCGTTTGAGAACAGATATGTGACCATATTTGAATTTGCACCGTAGGTTGCGACGGCTTTTATAAACGAGCCGATGCAAATGCCCGTATCATACATAAGACCGAGTGCGAAAAGCGCTGAGCTTATGAAAAGCGCCTTTGACTTGCCTCTTACGGACTTTGAAGCCGTAACCTTGTTTGAAAGCGTTACAAGTACGAACAATGCCACAGCAAAGATAACTGCGAGTGCATAGAAAATATAAACGCTTGCATTTATCGTTGAGAAAAATCCGCTTGAATCTCTCTCGTTAAGGCAGACAAGCTGATAAATTCTTAACGGTATCAACAATGCGAGTGCAACGCCGAGAACAGCGTATATCGCTCTAAAGCTAATGTTCTTTTTTTGTGATTTTGAACTCATTTTTAAGCCTCTTTCGTAATTATCTTTCTTCGCTGGGTATGTATTCGTTTTGAACAGTGTGGTCGCTTGTTCTGTCTGTAAGCGGAACGAAATCTCTCGGCAGGGAAACACTCTTATATGCAGGACGCATTATCTTTCCGCCCGAATAAATTTCTTCCATTCTGTGAGCGCACCAGCCTGCTGACCTTGAAGCCATAAATAGCGGTGTGAAAAGCTCTTCGGGAATGTTGAGCATTGAATATATAAGTCCCGAATACAAATCGACATTCGCACAAATCTTTTTCTTAATGCCCTTGTATTTGCAGAAAAGCTCGGGTGTGACTCTCTCGATTGTGTCGAGTATATGGAAATCTTCTTCGTATCCGAACTCTTTTGAATATTTAGCCGCATCTTGTTTCAAGAGCTTTGCTCTCGGGTCGGAAATGGTATAAACAGCGTGCCCCATACCGTAAATAAGTCCCGAACCGTCACCCGCTTCTTTTTTGATAATCTTTGTAAGGTAATCCGCTATTTGACTCTCGTCTGCGGTGTTTTTGACATTTGCCTTGATGTCCTCAAGCATTTTGTGGACACGAATGTTTGCGCCGCCGTGCTTGGGACCTTTAAGCGAGCCGATACCTGCCGCAATGGCGGAATATGTGTCTGTACCCGTGGAGGTTATGCAACGAGTTGTAAATGCCGAGTTGTTTCCTCCGCCGTGGTCTGCGTGAATTATCATACAGGTATCAAGAAGCTTTGCTTCGGCGTCGGTAAATTTCCTGTCTGAACGGATAGAGCCTAAAATTGACTCTGCCATAGTGTAATCGAGCTTGTTTTGGTGAATGTACATACTCTTGTGGTCAAACGCTCTACGCTTTGCCTGATATGCATAAGACATAAGCATAGGAATTTGAGCTATGAGCTGAATTGACTGACGAAGCACATTTTCAAGCGAGGTGTCATCGGGATTTTCGTCAAAGGTGTAAAGACCGAGAACGGAGCTTGCAACCTTGTTCATAATATCCCTTGACGGCGCTTTCATAATAATATCCTCGATAAACTCATCGGGCAACTCTCTTGCCTGAGCGAGAACGGAGGTGAAAGCGTCAAGCTGTTCTTTTGTCGGCAAATCGCCGAAGAGCAAAAGCCAAACAACTTCTTCAAAACCGAAGCGGTTTTCCTGCTTGCAGTTTTTGACAATATCGCTCATATTTATTCCACGGTAAAAAAGCCTGCCCTCTCTCGGTACTCTTTCGCCGTCATCTATGTAATAGCCTTCAACCGAACAAATTCGGGTAAGACCTGCCATAACGCCTGTACCGTCAGAATTTCTCAAGCCTTTTTTAACATCAAATCTTTTATAATCTTCGGACCGTATGCTGTTATTTTTTAGCAATTCATCGCATAAACTGTGAATGGTACTGTCGGAGATAGATGAGATAAATTCGGACATTTCCGAGCCTCCTTGTTGATTAAATATATATCAAGACAAAATTATTCATTTTAATTGATATTATATTGTATATCAAAACAGGCGTAAAGTCAACGAAAACCAAAGAATTATAAGCGGAGGAAATAAAATGAAAAGACCTGTAATTTTTGTATTTGTTTTACTGCTTGCAATGATAGTTATTCCTGTGACGGCACTCGATTTGTCGGAGTTTTCACCGGGGAATGTTAAGAGCACATTTTCAGCGCCGATTTTCGAGAGGAACAAAGACGCAGGCTCTGAAAATTCCGACACGGTAAAGGTTATGGCAAAGGCGAACGGAAATATTATGACAACCTCCGTAACGGAATATCTTGTCGGCTGTGTTGCGAGCGAAATGCCTGCCGCATATCACGAGGAAGCGCTCAAAGCACAGGCGGTTGCGGCGTATACGAACCTTGTAAGACTTCGCAAAAATCCCGATTCTTCGCTCGGCGGCGCTGATATTTCGGACGACCCGAAAAAGCATCAGGGATATTTGAGCGAAGAACAGCAAAAGGAGAAGTGGGGCGATAAATACGAGCGATACCACGAAAAAATCCTCTCTGCCGTAAGTGAGGTGGCAGGCGAGGCGGTGACATATAATTCCGAGCCGATTGTTGCGGCGTATTGTGCGATAAGCACGGGAAAGACCGAAAATGCTTCGGATATATGGGGAGGGGAGTTGCCGTATCTTGTGTCGGTTGTGTCCTCGGGGGATAAGCTGTCGCCCGATTATTCGTCAACCGTTGTTTTAACCGCTGAGCAGCTTCGACAGGCTCTTTCGGGTGAAAATGATATTCAATTAGGCGAGGATGCGTCCTCTTGGATAGGAAATATCGAAAAAACCGAAGCGGGTGCGGTAAAAAATATTACAATAGGCTCGAAAACGCTGACAGGTGCAAAAGCTCGCAAGCTGTTTTCATTGAGAAGCCCTGCTTTTTCGGTTGAATACTCAAACGGCAATTTCACATTCAATGTTTCGGGCTACGGACATCTTATCGGAATGAGCCAATACGGTGCGGATTATATGGCACGAAACGGCAGTGATTACAAGACGATTTTAACGCACTATTACAAAGGCACGGAAATTAAAAAAATTCCTCTTGAATAAAATAAAAACGGAGATGCTCGGCTAAAACGAGTATCTCCGCAAATTTTATAATTCTTCCGATAATGCCTTTAATGATTTTGCAACGAACGAGGCTTTAATATCGCTCTTTTCGTATAAGTCCAAATCGGTAACGCCCGTGAGTACAAGCACCGAGGTTACACCGTTGTTCATACCGATTGCAATGTCGGTTTCAAGCCTGTCACCGATAAAGCAAAGCTCCTCTTTTTCACAGCCGAGCTTCTCGGTAAGATATTCAACCGTGTGAGCGTGAGGCTTGCCCATAACCTCGGGGTCTTTTCCCGTCGAAGCCTTGAACATAGCCATCATAGAGCCTGTGTCGGGCATAAACCCGTCTGCTGTCGGGCAGTTGAAATCGGGGTGCGTCGCAATGTACTTTTTGCCCTCTGCAATAAACTTGCAGGCTTTTCTTATTTTCTCATAAGTGAGCGTTGTATCAAAGCCCAAAACCACAATGTCGGGGTTTTCATCATCAAGCTTAATACCTGCGTTTACAAAATCGGCGGTAAGTCTTTCATTTCCCAAAAGATAAACCGAAGCGTTCGGATAATTCTTTTTAAGGTGAGAAATTGTAACGTGTGAGGAAATTACGATTTTATCGTCTGTGACCTCGCAGCCCATATTGTGAAGCTTTGCCTTACAGACCTCGACGTTGTTTGATGAATTGTTTGTGAAAAAGCAAAAATCTTTTCCGACGCTCTTTACTTTTTCAAGAAAATCAAGCGAGCCGTCAATAAGGTTGCCGTCAAGATAAAATGTGCCGTCCATATCTATAATAAAATATTTGATTTTATCAAATAAGGGGCTTTTACTCATTTTTCAAATCCTCTCTTTTACCATTCTACCGTGTATCTGTCCTCAAAGCACAAACCGACCTTGCAGTCCATACCGAGAGCCGTCAGGTTAAGATACAACGGCATATTGACATAAAGCTCTGTAATATCGCCCGTCTTTTTATCAACGGTCGCAATCAAATATACATTTTCGTAATCGCAGCGGATATTTGAAATTTCGACATATCCGTCAACTGCGTCTGTAATTTCCTTTTTTGTAATTATCGTGCTTACCGCACCCGTGCCTTTGCCAAGCTCGGGATTGGTTTCGGGACATATATGTATTTCTAATTCAAATGACTCGCCCTTATCCCTGCATATCGCAGACTCAACATCTTCAACCGAAAGTCCGCACACGGCATTCGGCGGAGGGAAAGCGCCCGCTATTTCATTTTGTCCCGTAAAGGTTTCAGGCTCAAGGTTTTCGGTAAGGAATTTTCCCATTACAGCCTTGCCTATCTTTGAAAGAATGGGATTACTGCCCGTTTCAAGAACATTGTTGTAGTTTGTAACTTTATTATATGTCCTTGTAACGCTTTTAGCCTGTGATTTAACCTTGCTGTTTGCGTTTTTATAATATTCTATAACCTCCTCTTTTGCTTGAGGCATTTTTACAAAATCAGCGGGTATATTTCCATCAAGCTTCGGGACGATACCGTTCTGACAATTTTGGGATGCCGAGGGAACGAGCATCGGAGAAAATGAGTCCATACTCGGATTTGTATATGAGGGGGTTTGATAATATGTTGTGCCGTCTTTATACGCCATATAAAGCACGATATACGCTATCGCCACACCCATAAATAAACCGACAATCCTTACGAAAACGCTGAATAAAGACCTGTCGGTTTCAACATTTGCTGTGGTGTTTATTTTATCGTTCATAATAAAACTCTTTTCATAAATCAACTTGTTTATTTGCGAACATTTTGTATTTTACCCTCTTTACAATACAATGTCAATAAAATAACAATATATTTTATTGAGCCTTGTCCGATAATGTGATATACTTTTAAGCAGAAAAAATCAGGAGAGAAAAACAATATGAAAAAATTTATTTCTTGGAATGTAAACGGAATAAGGGCGGTTATGAACAAGGATTTTATGACAGCTTTTAACAGCCTTGACGCAGATATATTTTGCTTGCAGGAAACAAAGGTTCAGCAGGGACAAATAGATTTTTCACCCGAGGGCTATCATTGCTATTGGAGCTATGCCGAGAAGAAAGGCTATTCGGGAACGGCGATATTTTCAAAGGACGAGCCTATCGGCGTTGAGTACGGAATAAAGCAACCTTTTTACGATAACGAGGGCAGAGTTATTACGCTTGAATTTGAAAAATTTTATTTTATAACCTGCTACACTCCGAACTCGCAGGACGGACTCAAAAGGCTTGAATACCGTATGTCCTGGGAGGATAAATTCAGGGAATATGTGCTGGAACTCGAACAGAAAAAGCCTGTTGTTTTCTGCGGAGATTTGAATGTAGCGCATAAGGAAATCGACCTTAAAAATCCGAAAACAAACACAAAAAACCCCGGCTTTACCCCCGAGGAAAGAGAAAAAATGACAACAATGCTCGACTGCGGATTTATCGACACATTCAGATATTTTTATCCCGATGCGGAGAACGAATACTCTTGGTGGTCATACCGTTTTCACGCAAGAGATAAGAACGTAGGGTGGCGTATCGACTATTTCATAGCTTCGAAAAAGCTTGAAAAAAATCTTGTCGGCGCTTCTATTCATCAGGAAATTTTCGGAAGCGACCATTGTCCCGTTGAGCTTCTTTTGGATATATAAAACGGCAGGGGACAGCCCTCTTAAAAATTTTTGATAAAGGCGGTGATATTTTGGAAAATAAGCATAAGGGTATTTTACTTATGATAACATCGGCATTTTCGTTTGCGCTTATGATGACCTTTGTGCATCTTGCAGGGGATTTGCCCACATTTCAAAAAGCATTTTTCAGGAACGCCGTCGCAATGCTGTTTGCACTCGCTGTCTTATTGAAAGACCCGAGTATGTTCAAAGCACCGAAGCGATCATATAAATATTTGCTGCTTCGCTCTGTTGCAGGAACTCTCGGGCTTGTGTGCAACTTCTATGCGATAGACCGACTTGTGCTTGCCGACGCTTCGATACTCAATAAAATGTCGCCGTTTTTTGCGATTGTATTCAGTATTTTTGTGTTGAAAGAAAAGGCGACACCGTTTCAGTTAGGCGCTATAACCACAGCGTTTTTGGGCAGTATGCTGATAGTCAAACCCACAATGCCAAACGCCGAGCTTTTTCCGGCTCTTATGGGACTTTTGGGCGGAATAGGTGCGGGAGCTGCATACGCCTTTGTCAGAAAAGCAAGTGAAACGGGCGCAAAAGGTCCGTTTATAGTTTTCTTCTTTTCTGCGTTTTCGGTTGTTGCTTTATTCCCGTTTTTTATTGCGGAATACGAGCCTATGAGCGTTAGGCAGTGGATTTATCTTATCCTTGCCGGTGCCGGTGCGGCAGGCGGACAGTTTACCATAACTGCGGCATACTCTTATGCGCCTGCAAGGGAAATATCGGTTTACGATTATTCGCAGATACTTTTTACCTCGGCTATCGGCTATTTCGTGTTCAATCAGGTGCCCGATTTGTTAAGCTTCGTCGGCTATGCCGTGATAATCCTTGCAGCCGTTTTAATGTTCGTATATAATAACCGTCACGAAAGAACGGCGGAATAAAAAATATTGTTAAATAAAATGAAAGCAGCCACTCGCATTATATAAAATGAGTGGCTGTTTTTATGTGTGTTTTATCAGTTGATATTTTCGGCGTCCTTTTTCGCTTCAAGAGCCTTTTTTTTAGCTTCCTCGGCTCTTTTGACGGCTTCCTCGGCATCCTTTTTTGCCTTTTCGATTTCGAGCTGTATTTTAGCTTCCTTTTCGGCATCCTTTTGAGCTTTCTCTGCTTCTTTGCGAGCCTTTTCTTCGGCTTTTTCAGCCTCTTTCTGAGCCTTTTCGGCTTCCTTGCGAGCCTTCTCCGCCTCTTTTTGTGCTGCCTTTTCGGCTTCTCTCTTTGCTTTTTCCTCGGCATCCTTTTTAGCCTTTTCCGCCTTGAGCTGCTCCTTGAGGGCCTTTTCCTCGGCATCCTTCTTGTCCTTTTCGGCTCTCTCCGCTTCTCTTTTCGCCCTTTCCTCGGCGTCCTTCTTTTCTTTTTCAAGGCGTTCTGCTTCCTTTCGTGCCTTTTCCTCGGCATCCTTTTGAGCCTTGAGTGCCTTTTCGGCAGCCTCTTTTTGTGCTCTCTCGGCATCACGCTCCGCCTTTTCAGCCTCACGCTGAGCCTTTCTCGCCTTGTCCTCTGCCTCCTTGCGAGCCTTTTCACGCTCCTTGGACTGCTCGTATTTAGCCTCACGCTTTTCACGCTCAACCTTGATTTCTTCCATATCAATATCGTCTGTTCCGCCGTCTCTCCAGGTGTGGATGATTTCGGGCGCTTCAAATATTTCGTCAAGTCGCTTTATGAACGGAACGATCTCTCCGAAGTCAAGTGCTCTGTGGTCAAAGGCAATGCAAAGCGGCATAACCTGACGTATAGCGATTTCCTTTTCGCCTTTTTCGTTTACGATAACAACAGGCTTATCCTGAACAGCACCGAGAGCAATGGCGCAGACCTGCGGCGGTACGATTTCGAGCAAGCACGTTTCGCCTCTCTGCTGACGGTAGGTCGAGCCGATATTTGAAACGGTAATTGTGCCCTGTTCAATGTCTCTCTTTGTAAGTCTGTCCTTTTCGGGGATAGCCTCATATTCCTTTTTAGCCTTGCCTGAAAGAGTTTTGACCTTGTGCTTACCCGTCTTTGAGCCGATAAGACGGTAGATAGTCTGCTTGATTTTTCCGTGCTTCAATGCCGTGAGGGTGTTGTCGAGCGAAACGTCGAACATAACCTCGTTAAGATTTGTGTTTGCGACACGGCGGTTGACGTCCTTGATGTAGTCCGCCATCTGATTCAAATTCTTATTTTCAAAGTTGTGGAGATTTATCGTCATCATTTCGCCGTTCGGAAGCACCATCGGCATTGAAATATTTATATCCTCAAAGGTGTGGATTTCGCCCCTGACAAGCTTGCGGTCAAAGTCAATATGCGCATTCATGGCGGGGTCGGCTTTTAAGCCCTCGACTATGATTTTGAGCATAAGAGTATTGAGCGTTATCTTGTCCTCGGGAGCGCAGTTTTCGTTGAGTCTTTGATACTCAATCATAAACTCCGTCACGTCGGGCTCATAGTTATAGGTTACGTGCGGTATTGTCTCCCAGCTCTCCGCCGTCATATTCGCCACGATTTTACGCTGAATTCCGAAATGGGTCGTGCTTGTCTTTTTCATCTGTTGTTTTTTAGGCATATAAAAACTCCTCTCCTAAAAAATCAGTTTATTATAATACTTTGAAATGAAGAAATAAACAGTTTTTTTGTAAATTTTATTGCTCAATAACAAGATTTTTGCAATTTACGGCTTTTACAAAATGATTTTTCTTTTTGGAAGAAACGATTTTGTTGTTTTTGATTGTAACATTTTCCGCCCCTTTAAGAGAAATTCCCTTGTCGTGCTTTGCCTCAAATGTGTTGCCCTCAAGCTCGGGACAAGCTGTTCATTAAACAACAGTATAACCGATTTTACTGTGCAATTCAAACATATATTTAACCTAAAATATGTAAAATATGTTTTATTGTAAATTTTGACTGCTTATGATATAATATTATAGTTAACGACTTGTTGCAAAAGCAAGGCAAAAACGCAAGACTTTAATATAGTATAGGGGGCTAATATTAAAAAATGAATTTGTCTCAGAAAGTAAAGGGAGCAGTCAGTGATGTTAAGACATACTGGAAAGTCCCGAAATTAGGTCGATATATGACCTACAAGGAAATTGCCGCTTACGCAGGCGGTGGTATCGGTGCGTATTTCATTATCACACTCGGTTCAACACTTCTCGTTACAACTCAGAACATGGTTGTCGGCGGCGCTATCGGCGTATCTCCTACGGATATGTACATACTTTATTTGATTTCTACTCTTGCCAATATTCCTTTGACAGGTATCAGAGCGAATATTATCGACAACACAAGAGGTAAGGGCGGTAAGTATAGACCGTACATTCTTTCGATGGGTATTCCCACGGCATTGATTGCTATTGCTTATGTCTGGTTCCCGTACGAAGCTATGTACACCCTTTTCCCGAATATGCTTTTCGGAAAAGAAGCAGGTTATGTAATTAAGTGCGCAATGGTATTGCTGTTCAGTTTGCTGTTGCAGTTCTTCTTCAACTTCTTCAACGACGCATATACAAACCTTATTCATGTTCTTTCTCCGAACACGCAGGAGAGAACGGACGTACTTGCAATCAAGTCGGTTGTTTATTCGCTTGCTCCGTCAATCGTTAATATCGTACTTCCGATTATTGCACAGTTCGTTTCAAACGACGACCTTTACGACATCAGAGTTTACAGATATTCTTATCCTGTATTCGCACTTATCGGTATTGCACTTACAATTATCGTTTATGCAAATACCGAGGAAAAAATCGTTCAGGCTAAAACACATACAATTCAGATCAGCTTCATGGACTCACTCCGTGAGGTTGCGAAGAACAAGTATTTCTGGATTATCGCTTGCGCAGGTTGGCTCGGCTTCTTGGAGAGCGCTTACGGTGCAATCCTTCAGTGGTCATACACATACGGTCATACCTGTAACGGTACTACTTATGCACTCATCAGTACCCTTACCGGTAACGCTGCCCTTTGGGGAATGTTGCTTGCTCCGATTTGTATCAGAAAATGGGGTAAGAAAAAGGTTCTTATCGGTGTGAACATGTTCAACGTATTGTTCATTATAGCAATGCTTATGGGTATGCACAACATTTGGTGGTTGTTCGCCTGCGTTTACCTCAACTGGCTTGTCAGCGCATTCGAGCAGATTACAACTCCCGCTATTCAGGCGGATATTCGTGACTATCAGCAGTATCGTTCGGGCGAGAGAATCGACGGTATGTTCGCTGCCGTTACCACAATCGGTAATATCGTAACACTTCTCACTTCTTCGGTAGTTCCGTTCATTCAGAAGGCTTACGGTGTTCACGACAACAACGGTTATGCAAAGCCGTTTGACATTCTTGATGTTGACACAGGACAGACCGGTCTTCTCTATGATTTGATGAAGGTTATGATTATCATGGCTGCTGTCGGCGCATTCATGAATGTTGTACCTTATTTCTTCTATGACCTTGACGAAAGACATCAGAAGGCTATTGTTCGTATTCTTAAAATCAGAGCATTGTTTGAGGACTATGCAAACGGCGTCCTTGACGACGGCAACCTTGTTGAAGCTGTTGATATTATCAGAGATGCCAAGAAGCTTGCATACGAAACACCTGTTAAGGTGACTCGTGATTACAAGTTGATTAATGATAAAGAACAGAAAAAACTTGCTAAAAAGGCATATAAAGACGATGTTGACCGCAACGAGGAAATTGAGATTTCAAAGCTCGTTTGTGCAGAGCTTGATAAGTTCAACACTCCGTTCTATCAGATGCAGCTCAAGGCAAATAGGGCTGTTCTTGACGCAGGACTTTCAGCATTGCTTGAGCAGGACATCAACAGTGTAATGAAAGAGCTCCGTCAGGCTAAGGCAATGCCCAAGAGCACTCACGAAGAGAAAGAGTACCGTAAGTTCGCTATTGAAATTGCAAAGAAGAAAATTGACTCTTGCAGAGCAATCAAGGAATATTATTCAAACGGCGAAGTTCTTGAGGAACCCGACTTCACAGCTCTTGATGAATTGTTCGACAGGGAAGATGCTTGTGAGATGAAATTCCGTGAGCTTAACGGTATGCTCACAGAGGCTAAGAAGAACAAGGATAAAGACGAGGTTAAGAGAATTAAGGCTGAAATCAAGGCTGTTGCGGCTGAGAAAAAAGACGTTCTCAAGAGAGAAAAGGTTGAAATGGATATGCACGCTCGCTACGGCAAAGCTGCGAAACCCTATCTCTATGCCGAGAAGCTTCTCACACAGCAGGAAAATTACACTCACTTTGAGGAAATTGAGGCTGTTTATGACGAAGCAAAGGCTCGTCATAAGGCTAAGCTTGCTAACGATAAGGCAGAGCTGGAGCGCCTTAAAGCAGAAGAGGACGCTTTGACAACTAAGCTTAAAGCTGAAAAGAAAGCTAAAAAAGCAGCAAAAAAAGCATCTGAAAAAGCATCTAAAAAATAATATAGTTTAACAAACTAAAAGAGCCTTTCGGAAATTCCGAAAGGCTCAAATTTTTTGCTTTTTAATTATTTCATTTTCATTGAAATATCAAATGCTTTGACCGAGTGAGTGATTGCACCGACGGAGATAATATCAACACCTGTTTCGGCAACGCCTCTGATAGTATCATCTGTAATTCCGCCCGAAGCCTCGGTTTTCGCTCTGCCGTCGATAATCTTGACAGCCTCACGCATCATATCGTTTGTCATATTGTCGAGCATAATAATATCCGCACCGACCTCAACCGCCTGACGAACCTCGTCAAGATTTCTCGTTTCAACCTCAATCTTTGTGGTGTGACCGATTTTACTCCTGAGCGTGTTAACGGCGTTTATAATTCCACCGCCTGCGTCAATGTGATTGTCTTTAAGCATAGCGCAGTCCGAAAGATTGAAGCGGTGATTTTTGCCTCCGCCACAGGTAACTGCGTATTTTTGGATCGCTCTCAATGACGGCAAGGTTTTTCTCGTGTCGGTGATTTGAGCGTTTGTACCCTCGCAGAGCTTAACAAGTCTGTTTGTCGCACTTGCAATTCCCGACATATGCTGAAGAAGATTTAATGCCGTGCGTTCACCCTTTAACAAAAGAACGGTTTTGCCCGAAAACTCTGCGATTAAATCGCCCTTTTTGATTTCGTCGCCGTCTTTGAAATAGGTTTTGCACTCGAAAGTGCTGTCAAGAAGTTCAAAAACTCTCATTGCAACATCAAGACCGCAAAGCACACCGTCAGCCTTTGAAACAAAATATGCGTCATTGCGCTGATTTTCGTCAATAAGATAATCCGTCGCAACATCAATGTAGTTAATATCCTCTTTAAGAGCCGAAAGGATTATTTCGTCAATGTAAAACTGCGGAATGTTCATCCCTCGTCAACCTCCTTTAATATTATGTGAGCCACGCTTGCAAGGCTCAATGCCTCACAGTAGTCGGGGGTAATTGCAAACTTGCCGTTTTTAAGACGGGCAAGAATTTTGTCAACCTTTTTAAGTCCCGTGTGAACAGCGTCCATATCGGGAATAACAAAATATGCCCTCTGCATGATTGAGCGAATTTCGGTACGAAGTCCTTTTGGCATCGGCGCTCCCGAAATGTCAAGCTCTTTCTCCTCAACCGTAACATGAGAAAAACCTGCGCTGATACATTTTGTAATATCCTCTGCGGCACGCCTGCCGAAAACCAAAGCCTCAAGCAAGGAGTTGCTTGCAAGTCTGTTTTTGCCGTGAACACCCGTATGAGAACACTCGCCTACGGCATAGAGCCTTGAAACAGAAGTTTTCGCTTCAAGTGAAACATCAATACCGCCCATAAGATAGTGCTGGCAGGGGAATATCGGAATTAAATCTTTTGTAATGTCAACGCCGTGTTCAAGACAGCCTGCGTAAATCCCGGGGAAACGGTTTCTGACAAAATCGCTGTCCTTGTATGTTATATCAAGATAGAAGTTGTTGCTTCCCGTTTTTCTGCTTTCAAGGATAATTGCCCTTGAAACGACATCTCTCGGTGCTAATTCAAGACGCTCGTCGTAACGGTGCATAAATCTCTCTTTGTTGCAGTTGAGAAGATATGCGCCCTCGCCTCTGACAGCCTCACTTATGAGAAATTGCTCTCTGTCGGGGCCGTTAAATGCTGTCGGGTGGAACTGGACATAGCTCAAGTGCTTTATCGCAGCGCCCAATTCATACGCAAGGCGTATTCCGTCACCGGTTGCAACCGCAGGGTTGGTGGTGTACTTGTAAACTCTGCCTATACCGCCCGTAGCAAGCACACAGTAATCTGCAAATACGCTCAAAGGCTTTCCGTTTTCGTCGAGAATATCCGCACAAAAACCGCTTTTAACTTTTTCAAGTTTGTAAACAAGCGAATTCGGAACTTGCGTAATATTTTTTCTTCTGCGTACCTCTTCAAGCAACTTTTTGACAATTTCGGCGCCTGTTGTGTCCCTGTGATGCACAATTCTCCTGCGGCAATGACCGCCCTCAAGAGTTTTCTGCACCGTGCCGTCGGGATTCTTGTCGAAATCAACGCCGTATTGCATAATTTTGCGAACATCATCGGGACCTTCGTGAACAAGCACATTGACTGCGTCGGGGTCGTTTTCACGGCTGCCTGCAATCATAGTATCCTCGTAATGAAGGTCAAAGCTGTCATTTTCAAAGCTCAAAACGGCAGCGACACCGCCCTGCGCCAAGTTACTGTTTGAGAGCGTGTCCGATTTTTTAGAAAGGACAAGCACCGAAACATCTTCGGGGAGCGAAAGTGCGGTATAAAGACCGCCGACTCCGCTGCCTACGATAAGAACATCATATCTCTTTTCCATAAGTAAAAACATCTCTTTTACACTTATCATTTTTAGCTGTATTGTCAGCTATAATTTTAACTGTATATAATATACCATAAAAGATGAAAAAAAGAAATTATTTTTATCACATAATATTTTCAAAATTCGGTTGACTTTTTGTTGAAATAGTGATAATATAATCGGGCACAAAAAAATATGCGCTGCTAGCTCAGCTGGATAGAGTGTTTGGCTACGAACCAAAAGGTCAGGGGTTCGAATCCCTTGCAGCGCGCCAAGAAGAAGTACAGATTTTCGTCCGTGCTTCTTTTTTTATTCTACAAGAAAATAAAAAAGGGATTCGAACCCCCAAAATCTTTTGCAAGGCGAAGCCTTGACAAAAGAAGTCTATAATCGGAGAGGTTGCGAAGCAAACAAAGGGGCGAACGAAGTGAGCCTATTTTGGTTTGTCAGATGAAATTGACAGGCGACCGCAGGTCGCCCCTACGAGTTGTGCGTGGATTTTAATATCATTTCAGCCGTGGATTATCACAAATAAACAACAATCTAACGGCGGGAGCAAGCCACCCGCCCTACGCTACCAAATAAAATTTGCCGTTACATAACGGTTAACGGCTGTTATCAAAATTAAAAATATATTGAACCGTAGGGACAACCCTTGCGGTTGTCCGTGAATGTGATTATATATCAAATTTGTTGCGGACAGGGGCAAGCCCTGTCCCTACGGTTGTTGTAATTTTTTAACGCCATTTCAACCGTAAATTATCATATATCACACAAAGCCTTTACTCCGCCACAAGTTACATATCGCTTGCGGCGATTTTTTGTATCAAACACGGTAGGGCGGGTGGAATATCAAATTCAATTCGTGCGTTCAGCCTCCCTCTGACGAGGGAGGTGGGTTGCCGTAG
>DAVZHW010000011.1:0-57692 GCA_052273625.1 Candidatus Fimenecus sp.
CAGCCGTTAGTTATCATATATCATCAACAATCAACGGCGGCAGCAAGCCACCGCCATACACCGTTGGATATCAAATTTTAATTCGTGCGTTCAGCCTCCCTCTGACGAGGGAGGTGGGTTGCCGAAAGGCAACTCGGAGGGAGAGATAACGAAAATTTGATTTTTATTGCTTTCTCTCCCTCAGTCATTTTTTGCATAACAAAAAATGACTGAGGGAGTTTATAAAATCAGCCTTACAATTCCTCCGCCTCACGTTCGTTCGGCACCTCCCTTTACACAAGGGAGGCTGAAAATGCGGTTGCACGTAAAAATAACCCTCAAAAAATTGAGGGCTGTTTTTCAATCTTTACTTATTACTTTTTTCTGCCAAGATTTTTTACCGCATTTCGGACATTTCATATAACGGGTTGTGCCAAAATGCATTGCAAAATATACTGAACTGTACTTCGGTACATATTTATTGTGGCAATTTTGACATTCATAATAGCCTGTTTCCGTTTCAATCTTCAATGCAAACGAAACGCCGATTATCAAAAGAACAAATGCCAAAATAAACAACAATATCTGTGCGGTAGTGTTTTTTACTAAAAACGAGGTTACAAAAAGCAGTATCAAATAAGATATTGTCGAGCCGAAGCCGATTACTTTTTCATACATTAACAACTTTTTGTTTTGAATTTCCTCATTCTTTACCATTTCGAGTAAAGCCTTTTCTGCTTTTTCGTTGTAGTTTTCCACGGATACAACCTCCCCGCAAAGCAAATCATTGATTGTGATTTTCAGTAATTTGCATAATTCGGGCATTAAAGAGGCGTCGGGCAATGATTTTCCTGTTTCCCATTTTGAAACAGCACGGTCGGTTATGCCGAGCTTTTCTGCTAATTGAAGTTGGGTTAAACCCTGTTCTTTTCTTTTGTTTGCAATAAATTTTCCGATTTTGACTTGCTCCATTTTGTTGCCACCTCTCATTGCTTATTTGCATTTTAGCCGAATTATAATATAAAGTCTACAAACTAACGGTTGAGTTGGGGATTGAATTTGATTTTTCGCTCGTTTACATATTATATCATTGTATAAAGTATTGAGCAACCAAACTTTTGTAGTGCTTTCGCCTCAATTTATAGTATATAAGTGAAAGGGGGTGAAGCAATGCACAAAAAAAGAGTGCAAAAGCGTGTTTTCAAGATTATAATTCCGGCATTGTGCTTAATTTTAATTGTGTCGGTGGCAGTTGTTGGCTTGCAAAACCATAACAAAAAATCAACGGGTTATGCACCGACCGTGTTAATCAGAAACACGCAATACGTCATTTGCGGAGACGATGGCGAGGCGGAAATTTTGCAAAGCTGCGGTTTACCTGCGAAATTGACCGCTGACCTTGTCGGGAATTTTGTTTCATATTTAGAATATGACGGGGAGCAATATTATAAGCTTACCGAAAATGAAACTGAATTTTCAATGTTTGAATATAAGCCTCAACCGAACACGAATGTTTATATTGTGCGTATTGACGGCAAATACTTTGCTGCTGTTAAATACGACGACGGTTATCACGGTATCAAATAGAATAATACAGCAAGAAGCTCTCGTCTTTCATAAGACAAGAGCTTCTTTTATAATCCCCCTAAATTGAAGGATAGATTTATTTAATGAAACGCCTTTATTATTTTAGAAAGAATACCTGTTGACTGCAAGAAAAGAATGAACATCATAGCAGGTGCTATATATTTAATCATAACACAATAAAGAGTTTTTCTTCTGAATTTTTCGGCGTACTGCCGTACGCCTTCGCATCGCTTCGCTCTTTAACCACGGACTTTCAAACAGTCCACCGGACTGTTTTCATCGGCAAAGCCGACCGTCCTTGTTCGAATCCCTTGCTGTCTTATCAACAAAAGAATATAGGGTACAGCAAACGCTATACCCTATATTCTTGGCGGAGAGCAAGGGACTCGGCTCACTTCGTTCGCCGAAAAGTTTGCTTCGCAAACAATCCTATTATAGACTTCTTTTGACAAGACTTTGTCTTGCAAAAGATTGTAAGGGTTCGAATCCTATTGGCAATTCACAAAAAAATAACGGTACAGTGTTACACACCATACCGTTATTTCTTGGCGGAGAGCAAGGGATTCGAACCCTCGAAACCGTTTTGGCGGTTTACACGATTTCCAATCGTGCTCCTTCGACCAGCTCGGACAACTCTCCGTGTTACCTGTGATATTATATACGATTGTTCGAAAAAAATCAAGTGTGAATTGCAATGAATAATTTTTTGTTGTATAATATCTAAAAACAAGTGTAGATTTAATAGTTTGTGCTTAAAATATCGGAGTTAATATGTTTAAGAAATCTGTTTGTGTTATCATTTCTTTGATTTTAATAATGCTGTCGTTCTGCGGTTGCTTCGGCAGGGGAAAGGCGAACAAATCGTTTGCTGTGCCGATTATCGGCGAGCCCACAAGCCTTGATCCGCAAATTGCAAAGACCGACAGCGAAAAAATGATAGTCCTCAACTGCTATGAGGGACTTTTCAGAATAAATAAGGACGGAGCAATCGAAAACGGCGTTTGCGAGAGCTATACCGTGTCCGACGACGGCTTGCGTTACACTTTTAAGCTTCGACAGGACGCACAATGGGCACTTTTCTCGGGGCACAAAAACGTTTTGGGGGAGAATTACGCCGATACATTTGATATAAACGTTTATGCCGAGGATTTTTCGTTTGCTTTTGACAGAATTTTTGACCCTTCCATAAATTCGCCCTATTCCGCACTCTTTTCGTCCATAGCCTCTTACAGCGCAGACGATAAATACACGTTTTCAATTACTCTTAATTCAAAGGACGATAATCTGCTTTACAATCTTGCTTGTGCAGGTGCTGTTCCGTGCGATAGGGAATTTTATGAGCTTACGGGTGGAAAATACGGACTTGATGCCAAGTATTCGCTTTGTAACGGTCCTTTCAATGTAGGTAAATGGATTGACGGCACATCTATCAGAATTGACCGCAACAATGAATACAGCGGCGAAAACAAGGTAATGCCCTCGTCTGTAACCTTCTATGTGAACACAAGCCGTGATGCCGTTGCGGATAAAATGAACAATGGTATTTATGACGTTGCGTATCTAAACAATCTCAACTATTCACGCATTACGGATAAATCGAGCTTTAATACACAGAGCGTTGAAAACACGGTTTATTCGTTTATATTAAATCAGTCCGACAAATATCTCGGAAATAAAAACATCAGACTTGCCCTCGCATATTCTGCCGATTTGTCGCTTGCAGGCACAATTTCCGAGGATATTAAGCCTGCCGTAAGCTTTGTTCCCCCGTATTGCAAGGTCGGCACAACGCAATATACACCGTCGGATGCGACGGGCTCTGTATATACCTTTAATTCGACAAAGGCGAAGCAGTATTTTGAGCAGGGCTTGCTTGAAATAGACTCATCAAGCGTTGAGCTTGAAATTAAATGCACCGAGGAATACGAAACCTTTGTTAAGCAAATCGTTCAGGTTTGGCAAAAAACTTTGGGTGTAAAATTCGCCGTTACCGTAAGCGTGGCAGCAGGCGACGAGCTTGATTCAACGGTTGCTTCGGGAAATTATTCTGCTGTTTTTTATCCGTTTACCGCAAACACCGTTAATGCAAACGAATTCCTTGAGAGCTTCAGCAACAACTCAAAGCTGAATTATAAATCGGATCGCTTTGAAGCCGCTTTACAGCAGGTCAGAGCTTCCTCAGGGGATAATTCTCAGCTTTTGGCAAGCTGCAAAAATGCAGAAAGCGTTTTAATCGACGAAGCGGTTATGCTTCCCGTTATATATGAATACAGTTATTTTATTCAAAGTAAGGGCGTCAGCGGAATATATTTCTATCCGACAGGGGATATAATGTATTTTATCAATGCGGTGAAGAAGTAAAATGAGTAATAAAAGAAAATTTCTTATAGTGCTTTCGTGGATATTGGTTGTCGCTTGTATGATAACTATCTTTATGCTATCGGCTCAACCTGCCGTGAAATCTTCGGAGTCGTCCGATTCCTGCATAAAATGGTTATACGACCTGTTCGGAATAAGAGTAAGCTCGCACTTTATACGGAAAACGGCGCACGCATTGGAATTTTGCGGTCTGTGTCTGCTGTTCAATTTAGCCTTTGGCGCAACGACCTTGAAATTTAAGCCGCTTATATCCTTTATATTGACCGTTATATATGCTGTGTCAGATGAAATTCATCAGATTTTCGTTGACGGCAGAGCATGTATGTTTAAGGACGTCCTTATTGACTCGGGCGGTGCTGCCGTGTGCATTATTGTTTTGTCAATCGTTTATTTAATATATAAAAAACACTGTGGAAAAAGAGGAAAAGTATGTCAGTTTTAAGACCTTTCAAAGCAATCAGGCCGAAAAAAGAGTACGCAAGCAGGGTAGCCGCTTTGCCTTACGACGTTATGAATTCCGAAGAGGCTCGGGAGATGGTTAAGGGAAATCCTTATTCCTTTCTCCATGTCGATAAGGCGGAGATAGACTTGCCGAAAGACACCTATATTTACAGCGAAGAAGTTTATAACAAAGCTAAAGAAAACCTTTCTTCGCTCGTATCGGACGGCGTTCTTCAGCAGGACGAAAAGCCTTGCATTTACATCTATGAGCAGACAAGAGAAGGTAAGGTGCAAACGGGTATTGTCGGCTGTGCTTCTATTGATGATTATATGAACAACGTAATCAAAAAGCATGAGCTTACAAGAGCCGATAAAGAGGCGGACAGAATTCACCACGTTGACACTCTTGACGCAAATACAGGTCCCATTTTCTTGGCTCATCGCAAAAATGATATACTCAAGGAAATCATTGCCGCTTGGAAAGAGTATCACGAAGCGGAATATGATTTTGTTTCTGACGGAGTTCGTCAAGAGATATGGGTAATTGACGACGATAATGTTATCAACAGAATAACCGAAGAATTTTCCAATATTCCGTCTTTGTATATTGCAGACGGACACCACAGAGCCGCTTCCGCCGTTAAGGTCGGACTTAAAAGACGTGAAGCAAATCCAAATTACACAGGCGATGAAGAATTTAATTTCTTCCTCTGCGTTGTGTTCTGTGCGGACGACCTTGCGATTATGGATTACAACAGGGTAATTGCAGACCTCAACGGTAATACAAAAGACGAGTTTATAAATAAAATTTCCGATAAGTTTGAGGTCGAGAAGGTCGGTAATTCTGCTTACAAGCCCGAAAAACGCCACACCTTCGGTATGTACCTTGAAAATGAGTGGTATTGCCTTAAAGCGAAGGACGGAACATTTGACGAAAAAGATCCTGTAAAGAGCCTTGATGTTTCGATTTTGCAGAATAATCTAATATCTCCCATTCTTGGAATTGACGACCCGAGAACCGATAAGCGAATTGACTTTGTCGGCGGAATAAGAGGGCTTGGCGAGCTTGAAAGACGTGCCGACAGCGATATGAAGCTTGCCTTTTCAATGTATCCGACCACACTTGACGAGCTTATGGCGATTGCGGACGCAGGGCTTATTATGCCTCCTAAATCGACTTGGTTTGAGCCGAAATTGTTAAGCGGTTTATTTATTCACGAATTGCATTGAAAAAATAATCGGTATAGTGTATAATACTTTGAGCTAAAAACAAAATAAAGGAATGAAATAAATGAAATTAGGAATAGTAGGCTTGCCGAATGTCGGTAAAAGCACACTTTTTAACGCTATAACAAACGCAGGTGCGCAGTCGGCAAACTATGCTTTCTGCACAATTGAGCCCAATGTCGGCGTTGTTGATGTTCCGGATTACAGACTTGATAAATTGGCTGAGATGTATTCTCCCGACAAGGTAACTCCCGCTTCAATTGAATTTGTTGATATTGCAGGACTTGTAAAGGGTGCGTCAAAGGGCGAGGGACTCGGAAATAAGTTCCTTTCGCATATCCGTGAGGTCGACGCAATCGTTCACGTTGTAAGATGCTTTGAAAACGACGATATAATTCACGTTGAGGGCTCGATAGACCCTACAAGAGACATTGAAACCATAAACCTTGAATTGCTTTTGTCGGACGCTGAAATTCTTGACAGAAGAATTGCAAAGGCTGAAAAAGAGCTTAAAGGCGATAAATCACTTCAAAAAGAAGTTGATTTTCTTCACAGACTTAAATCTGAACTTGACAGCGGTGTAAATGCAAGAGCTGTTGAGGCTGACGAGGAAGAGGCTGAAATACTTTCGGGTATCGGCTTGCTTTCGGCAAAGCCTGTTATCTACGCTTGTAATATGAGTGAGGACGATTTTAAGAACAATATTGAAACTAATGCTCGCTATAACGCAGTCAGAGAGCTTGCGGCAAAAGAGGGAGCGGAGGTGCTTCCGATTTGCGCAGAGCTTGAGGCTGAAATTTCTTCACTCGATAAGGAAGAAAAGGAAATGTTTCTCTCGGATATCGGCGTAGATAAGGGCGGGCTTGACCTCTTAATTCAGCGTTCTTACGATTTACTCGGTCTTATGTCTTTCCTCACGGCAGGCAAGCCCGAGGTTAGAGCGTGGACTATAAAGAAAGGCACGAAAGCACCTAAGGCGGCAGGAAAAATTCACTCCGATATTGAGAGAGGCTTTATTCGTGCCGAGGTTGTTTCGTTTGACGACCTTATGGCTCTCGGCTCAATGCAGGCGGCAAAGGAAAACGGCAAAATTCGTTCCGAGGGTAAGGATTATATTATGCAAGACGGCGATATTGTACTATTCCGATTTAACGTTTGATTGCTATTTTGCGGGGCGGCGGTTTTCTACCGTCCCCCTGCAACAATTCTAAATATGCGCCCGTAGCTCAGTTGGATAGAGCGTCAGACTCCGACTCTGAAGGCCGCTGGTTCGACTCCAGTCGGGTGCGCCAAAAACAACCAATCGCTTTTGCGGTTGGTTGTTTTTTATTAAAAAAGGGTGGATGAGAACCACAAGTATATAAATCGGAGGTTTGCGAAGCAAACGAACGCCGAGCGAAGCGAGGTATATCACTAAAAAAATGAAAATACTGTTGCCTGTTAATGTGAAATTAACATCCAACAGTGTAGGGCGGTGGCTTGCTGCCGCCGAACGAATTAGCAAATATATTACTGCTTTCGGCTGTTATCAAATTTGAAAAATACATTAAACCGTAGGGACAGGGCTTGCCCCTGTCCGCAAAAAAATTCATATAAATCAAATTCACGGACAACCGCAAGGGTTGTCCCTACGTATGTGCGAATATTTTAATATCATATCAGCCAAAAATTGTCATAAATCAGCGACAATCTAACGGTGGCAGCAAGCCGTATACTATCTTATTACACTATACGCTTGTTCCTGTCCGCATTTCATATCAAATTCAATTCGTGCTTTTGCCCCATCTCAGAGGGGGCTGTCATTTTTTTGAAAACAAAAAATGACTGAGGGAGTTATTTCAAACTTGATATGATTTTCTTTACTTTCTGCGTTTCGCTTCGCTCAACAGCTATTGCCCTCTTGCAGTATCCCGGTTTTGTTTATGCGGCTTGGAGCTCCGCACAAAATCGACCGCTGCGCCAACAGATGCTCCCTTTATCCGCCACAGGCGGCGGTCGCATATGTTGCCCGGAGAGGGAGCGAAAATTCTAATACCATTTCATATAATTTATCATAGGTCGCAACCTGCTTGCTCACATCACAATTAAATTGTAAATTTCACAAAATTATGCTACAATGAATATATAAAATCTGAAAAGGCAAGGGCTTTTTCTTTATATAGGAGAATACTATGAATATCAAGGATATACTTTCAAAATGCGACCACACACTTTTGTCACAGACGGCAACGCTTGACGAAATTAAAGAAACCTGCACTGATGCGATTAAATACGGTACTGCATCGGTTTGCATACCTGCTTGTTATGTCAAAGAAGCAAAGGAGTTTGTCGGCGACAAAACGGCAGTTTGCACGGTAATCGGATTCCCGAACGGATATTCCACGACGGCGGCAAAATGCTTTGAAGCGAGTGATGCGGTCGAAAACGGCGCTGATGAAATTGATATGGTAATAAATATCGGCTGGCTTAAAGATAAAAAATATGACGATATATTAGCGGAAATAAACGAGGTCAAAAAAGCATGTAACGGAAAGCTGTTAAAGGTTATTATCGAAACCTGCCTTTTGACCGACGACGAAAAAATCAAGATGTGTCAGATCGTTTCGAAATCCGATGCCGATTACATTAAGACCTCAACGGGCTTTTCGACCTCGGGTGCTACAAAACACGATATTGAGCTTTTCAAGGATAATGTTACGGGCGATACAAAAATTAAGGCGGCAGGCGGAATATCTTCCGTTGCGGATGCGGAAGAATTTATAAAGCTCGGTGCCTCGAGGCTCGGAACAAGCCGAATTGTTAAAGCGGTCAAGCAGGGAAATCTTTTATAAGGAAATGATTTTATGTCAAAAAGAGTGTTTTTAATTGTGCTTGATTCCTGCGGCGTGGGTATGCTTCCCGACGCTTCGGAATTTGGCGATTACGATTGCAACACGTTAAAAAGAATATCGGCGTCGCCCGAGTTTTCGGCTGAAAATATGCTGAAAATGGGTATCGGTAATATCGCAGGCTGCGATTATCTCGAACAGACCGAAGCACCGTTGGCGGCGGTCGGAAAATGTGCCGAGTTATCCCGTGGAAAGGACACTACAACGGGACATTGGGAAATCGCGGGCGTTATATCAAAAAAGCCTATGCCGACCTATCCCGATGGCTTTCCGAAAGATATTATCGATGAGTTTTCCGAAAAAACGGGCAGGGGAGTTCTCTGCAATAAGCCGTATTCGGGAACGCAGGTTGTCAAGGATTACGGCGACGAGCACATAAAAACGGGCAAGCTAATTGTCTATACTTCGGCAGACAGCGTGTTTCAAATTGCGGCGGACGAAGAAGTTGTACCTCTTGAAGCGCTCTATGAATACTGCAAAATCGCACGCAAAATTTTATGCGGTAAAAACGCTGTGGGCAGGGTAATTGCAAGACCGTTTGTAAAAAAAGACGGCGAGTTTATAAGAACGGCAAACCGACACGATTTTTCACTTGAGCCGCCGAAGTCTACATTGTTGGATATGCTTTCAGGCAATGGTAAAACGGTTTATGCGATAGGTAAAATATATGATATTTTTGCTTCCCGCGGCATAACTGATTACGTGTTCACACATTCCAATAAAGAGGGAATGGAAAGGACTTTGGAAGCTGTTTCAATGGATTTTGAGGGGCTTTGCTTTACAAATCTTGTTGATTTCGATATGCTTTACGGTCACAGGCAGGATATTGACGGCTATGCCCGTGCTTTCTCGGAGTTTGATAAATGGCTTCCGTCTTTTACGGAGAAAATGCGAGATGACGACATTCTTATCATTACGGCAGACCACGGCTGCGACCCCGGCGACAACAGCACAGATCATACAAGGGAGTATATTCCGCTTGTGGTTTACGGTAAAAAAATCAAGCCTGAAAATCTCGGTATTCGAAAGACCTATGCCGATATTTCTGCAAGCATCGCCGAGTATTTCGGAATTGATTACAGCGGCGCAGGGGAGAGCTTTCTCTCAAAACGTTACAGTTAATGTAAATGATATCTGTTTTGTGTAAATATAAAAAATATTGAAAACTTTTTATTTTATTGACTGGATACAGTCTTTTATGATATTATAAAAATAGACAGATGGCTTGCAATAATTTACAACAAACCATTATGTTAAAAGAGTGGATAAATTTATAATGTGCAAGTTACTCTGTGCGGAGTGATTTGCACATTTTTTCTTTGGGGGTTATGGATAATGAAGTTGAATTTTCTTTGCTTTAGTGAGATTTGATTGTATGCTATTAAGATAGGCAAAATTAAATCAAAAATAAGTAGGTGTTTAATTTTCTACATACTGAGCGCATAAAACGGTTACCATAAACAGAGCCTACACAAGCACTTGGAACAATGACGGTGCATTACAATCGGTTGTTGTCCATGAAATGGGACATGTTTTTGGGTTAGCTGATTATGGAAACAACAGAACAATTATGAATGGTTATACTTTTGGTGCAAATAGCCGTTATGGAGCATATGGATTAACCGTTCCGCAAACTGATGATGTTAATGGCGTTAATGCAAAGTATTAAAACTTGCTCATATTATAAATGAGGTGAGCTATATGAAAAAATTACAGATAGCTACTATTGCTGTTTTTACAATTGTGATTGTTTTTATTTCAACTCTCGGCTTGAGAAAAGCTTCAGATACAGAGGATTATAGCAAATATAAAAAAGTATATCTCAATGCAAGCTGGGCATACAATTATGAAGATGTTTCAGAGCTTACAGAAAACTGCGATTTGGCGGCGTATATATCAGTTACAGGGTGGGAATCCAATCATAAGTATAAAGATTATGGGGTTGACCTGACTGTTTTCACGGCTGAAATACAGGATTCTTTGTTTGGAAAAAAGGAGGGAACGGTTCGTATAGTAATGACAGGTAAAATTGACGAGAAAGAAAAGATAATATATGAAATTGCCGATGACCCTCTAATGAAACCCGGAGATAAATTCTTTGTGTTTGCGAAAGCTAATGAAGATGGTACATACACAATTCTAAGTGGACCGCAAGGAAGGTTTGCAATTGTTAATGATGCGGTTTATTCTTTGAATGTGTGTGACAATCAAGTGAAAATGCATAATTCAGGCTCTAACATTAACATTAACAATCAATCTAAAGAAGATTTTTATTCTCAAATTAACGCTGCTATAGTTGAGCGGCAGCATATAACTTCTTGATAGCAGAAAACCGATACTTTCACTTGCATAAATAACAAAAACTTTGTAAAATAAAATAAGTCAAAAACAAAATTATAATTGATAACCAACAATTCAGACTATTGAGGCGGCTATCGTTTTGATGGTCGCCGATTTAATGCATGTTGGTAAAAGTATAAACAATTAAGAAATGAGGTATCTTATGACTAAACAAGAGCTTTGCACTTTGGCAATTGAAAGTATGAACAATGCCTATTCGCCTTATTCGGGTTATAAGGTCGGTGCGGCGTTGCTTTGCGATAACGGTAAGGTTTTCACGGGCTGTAATGTGGAAAATTCGTCCTACGGTGCTACCGTTTGCGCCGAAAGGACTGCGATTTTTAAGGCGGTAAGTGACGGAGAACGTGATTTTTCAATGCTTGCCGTAGCAGGCGGTAAGGAAAACGAATTGAGTGATAAGTTTTTGCCGTGCGGAATTTGCCGTCAGGTTATGGCTGAATTTTGCAAGCCCGAGTTTACAATTTTGGTTGTAACGGGTCAAAGAACATACAAGGAATTTACTCTTTCGGAGCTTTTACCGAATGCTTTTTCACTGTAAGTGTCTTAATTGAGACAAAATTAAAAGCTCACAAAAAATATTTTAACGGTCAAATGAACATTATTTTCAACAAATTTATAAAAGTATACGCTTAAAAACAACAAATGAACTTAAAATAAGCTTTCGATTTAATGCTGTGAACTCATTTTGAGAATATTTGAACTTTTTAGCCTTTGGAAATAACAATGCACTTCAAAAACGTTGATAATTGAACGCTTTTATAAATTTTGACAAGTAAAATTTTTAGTAATACAATACAGATACACAATCGATTTGTGTATTGCACAAAGGAGGAATGGTATTGTACGAGATAATAATAGAAAACACTACGGCATTTTGGCTGATACTTCTCGCCGCATTCACGATAATTGAAGCGGCAACCGTGCAGCTTGTGTCTGTTTGGTTTGCGGTAGGTGCCTTAGGCGCACTCGTGTCGTCGTTTGCACATACGGATTTCAAGGTGCAGGTAATAGTTTTTATTGCCCTGTCGATATTGAGCCTCGTTGCCACAAGGCCGCTTGTTAAAAAGTTTACCAAAACCAAGCTTCAGTCAACGAACGCAGACAGGTGTCTTAATGAAACTGCCGTGGTTGTTGAACAAATCGACAACCTGAATGCAAAGGGTCAGGTAAAGGTCAACGGGAATATTTGGTCGGCAAGAAGCATAGATGATAAAATAATTCCCGAAAACACGCTCGTCAAAGTTTTGAAAATCGAGGGCGTGAAAGTTATAGTTGAGGAAATAAAGGAGTAAATGAATTATGGGCTATGTATTTTTAGGTATCTTAGTTGTTGTTCTTGCGATTGTTGCGGCAAATATTAAGATTGTTCCGCAATCAAAAGCATACGTAATCGAACGCTTGGGTGCGTACAGCACAACCTGGCAGACAGGCTTTCATGTAAAAGTTCCGTTTTTTGAGAGAGTTGCAAAAATTGTTTCTCTTAAAGAACAGGTTGTTGACTTTGCACCGCAGCCCGTTATCACAAAGGATAACGTAACAATGCAGATTGATACGGTAGTATTCTTCCAGATAACCGACCCGAAGCTTTATACCTACGGTGTTGAAAGACCGATTTCGGCTATCGAAAATCTTACCGCTACAACGCTTCGTAATATTATCGGCGAGCTTGAGCTTGACGCAACTCTTACCTCCCGTGATACAATCAACGCTAAAATCAGAGTAATTCTTGACGAGGCAACAGACCCGTGGGGCATTAAGGTAAACCGTGTTGAGCTTAAAAACATCATTCCTCCCCGTGAAATTCAGGACGCAATGGAGAAGCAGATGAAGGCAGAGCGTCATCGCCGTGAGGCAATCCTTACCGCAGAGGGCGAAAAGGCAAGTAAAATACTTGTTGCCGAAGGTCATAAGGAGTCGCAAATTCTTGACGCAGAGGCTCAAAAGCAGGCGGCTATTCTTCGTGCCGAGGCTGTAAAAGAAGCTAAAATCCGTGAGGCAGAAGGCGAGGCGGAGGCTATCCTTGCCGTACAAAGAGCAAACGCAAAGGCAATCGAGCTTATAAATCAGGCTAACCCCAATCAAGCAGTGCTCACTCTCAAGAGCCTTGAGGCATTCGCAAAGGCTGCCGACGGTCAGGCTACAAAGATTATCATTCCGTCGGAAATTCAAGGCATCGCAGGGCTTGCAACAAGCCTCAAGGAGCTTGTAACAGACGAAAACAAAGAATAAGTATCAAATCGCTTTAACATTCAAAAAACAAAACGGCGTGTATCGAGTAATCGATATGCGCCGTAATTTTTTGTCTGATGCTTTTATATATTTTTCTGAAAGATGTAAATATCAGTTAAGCTAAAGTCCATTTCCTTGTGTAGCTTCATACCATCAAGTATTACTTCTTTAATTATTGTTCGGTTAAGCTCTGCAAATCGCTGCATAAATTCCATATCGTGAAGATTATCCTGCATAGCGTCGCCCTGTAAAAAGGCAAGCTCATAAGGAATTGGTTTTATTATGCGTTGTTATAAAGAGTAATAAGCCCGATTCGGGATTTTGCACCTGTTTTTTCATATATAGCGGAGACATATCTCTCCAAGGTTCGTCTGGACACATACAAACCGTCGGCTATCGTCTGCAATCCGTCTTCGGTATTGACAAGCAGTCCGAAAACCTCGGTTTCTCTCTGTGTCAGCGAAAACTGCTCTGCCAGCCTTTGCAGTTTTTCACTGTTGCTTAGTTCGGTGCTGTCCGCTTCGGCAAGCCTGTCGAAAAACGCTTTTCTTTTGTTGGTATAGAAAAGTGCGACAATGCTGGTGGCAACGAATAAAATCAGCTCTATGGTGATCATGACAATATTGTTTTTGGAATGCAAAAGTGCAAGGGAGCCTCCCGAGATTACAGCGGCAACAAGATTATTGACGGTTCTGCCAAACCCTGACCACAACTCGGGGGTGTCCGTATATCGGGCGATCTCCATAAAGGAAGAGGTGAAGAAAACAGCAAAGAAGCCGGCGGACAGATAGAATATGACCAGACCCACCGTGAACGGTCCGGCAAACTGAATAATGACAAGGCAGGTCGTAGACAGAAGCATTACGCAGTACATGATCACACTCATATATTTTCTGCCTGCAATATCAAACAAAAAACCTGCCATAAGACCGCTGAGTGCGAGAAGTATTCTCGGCCACTGACCAATATTTACCGTTCCGTTTGCGTGGTATACGGTGACCGCATTGTCCATGGTGCCGAAAATACAGGTCATAAGTGCGACAAAAAGGACGAGGAGCAAAATGATTTTCAGGCTGTCCTTTCCGCTTTCGTCGTTTTCCTCTTCGGTTTTGCTTTTGGAGAAGGCGGGGACAACGCTGTTTTTCTCTGCTTTTATCAGCATAAATGCCAGCAATAGTATAAATGCAGAAAGTATACCGGCTTCTATGTAATCTATATGAACCAAATTGTTGTTTGCGATTTGAAGCAAGATTCCAAGCATATAGGAAACGCCTGTCAATCGCGCAATATAGGTGTTGTCCTCTAACAGAGATAGTGTTTTGTAGAATACGGCGCTTCCAAACGCGCCGAGAATCAGAAACAGCAAGAGTCCCATGCCGAGTGTAAGTGCATAAGAGGCATGGCGGCATATCATAAAAAGACAAATAACCGACAAAATCGCTGCACACATTGCAAGTGCGGTTTGCCATTTTCCTTTACAAAATCGAGAGAAAACAGGATACAGAACGAAACCGATGACGCTGATACCAAGCGCATAGTTTTGGGCATTTACCGATTGATTCCCCGAAACCGTGCGGGAGATCATATTGACAAACAGAAATTCCGCGCCCAGAAACACAAAGGTAAATAAGCTCATCAACACGATCGCCTTTGTGTAGGGGATTCGATTTTCCTCATTAAAGGCATCGCTTTGCCTGATTTTTTTCAAAACACTGTTCATAATTCAAACCTCTTACTCACTGTCGGACACGAATTCCAACATGTCATTCGGCGTACAGTTAAGGGCTTTGCAGATCTTTCCCACGGTTTCAACCGTGATGTTTTCATTCCGTGTCATTTTGGAAATGACATAGTTGCTGATGCCCGCAGCCTTTTCCGGTTCCTTCTTTTTCATATCCCTGTCAATCAGCAATTTCCAGAGCTTTTTATAGCTAATATTCATACCGTCAGCCTCGATTCAAACAGAATTTACTCGGAAAACAGGAACAGCCGGTCTTGGCTGTCAAAAATATAATAGCATATTTCTGTGAAAAACACAACTATTCCATAAGACCAAAGTACTAAAAAGCCTTGTGCCGCAAGCATTTTTACAAAAAGAAAAAGGTTGATAGTTTCAGATACTCTCATATCAAAACTATCAACCTTATTTGGTCGGAGTGACAAGACTTGAACTTGCGGCCCCTAGACCCCCAGTCTAGTGCGCTACCAACTGCGCTACACCCCGAAATATATAACAGTAAATTAAATGGGGGATATGCTTTATGTCGTAAAACACAGATCATATTCTTTACTGCCCGAGTATATTATCACATATTTAATTGTTTTGCAAGTGATTTTTTGATTTTTTTCGCTTTTTTTCAAAATTTTCATTAAAAATGTGTTGTAAGAGGTTTTTCACTTGTCTTTTTACCTTTAATATATTAGAATAAAAATATAAATATATGGAGGGAAAATATGTCTGATTATTTTGATTGCTTCAAGATAAATTGTTCACCTGTTTCAAAAAAAGAGTGCACAATCACTGCCGGGGATACAAGATTAACTGTTTTAACACCGTGCCTTGTTCGTGTTGAGGTGTCTGATGGCGTACACTTTTGCGACGAGCCTACGCAAGCTGTGTGGTTTAGAGATTTTGATAATCCGAAATTCACTCAAAGCGTTATTAAAAATCGCATTGTTGTTAAAACTAAGCTTGTCGAATTCTGCTATGATACGGCAAAGCATAAAATGTTATACATAAATCTTGCAGATTCTCGCCATATAACCGATTTTAATTCGGGTAATTTGAAAGGTACTTGCAGAACTCTCGACGGCTCTTTCGGAAAAGAAACGCTTGAGAACGGAATTATCTCTCGAAACGGTGTTGCAATACTTAAAGACGGCAAAGCGCTTATTATCGGGGAAGATGGCTTGCCTAAACCGAGAGAATATAAACAGACTGACGATTACTTTTTTGCTTACGGAAACGATTACATAAACGCTGTGCGAGATTATTTCAAGTTGACAGGTTTCGCACCGCTTATTCCGAGATTTGCTTTGGGAAATTGGTGGTCAAGGTATAAGGCATATACCCAAGAGGAATATCTTACTCTTATGCAAAGATTTATTGACAGCAAAATACCGATTACGGTTGCGACTGTCGATATGGATTGGCATTGGGTTGATGTTAAAAAAAGATTTGGAAAAGAAGCGGCGGAAAATTCACATTGTAATTCCGCAATAGAAAAATATTATGACAAAATGTTCAACGGCGGTTGGACGGGTTACAGTTGGAACACAGAGCTGTTTCCTAATCCGCAGGAATTTCTCAAAAATCTTCACGATAACGGTTTTAAGGTTACGCTTAATCTTCATCCTGCAACAGGAATACGCTTTTTTGAGGATTGTTATAACGATTTTGCAAAATTTATGGGCGACGACCCGAAAGAGAAAAAGCATTATCAATTTGATATAACCGATAAAAAGTTCATAGAGGCATATTTCAGTATTGTTCATAAACCGCTTCAGGATATGGGTGTCGATTTTTGGTGGATTGATTGGCAACAGGGCGATAAAACAAACATACCCGGACTTGATCCGCTTTGGGCGTTAAATCACTATCATTCACTTGACATTGCAAGAGACGGCAAGAGGCGACCGCTTACTCTTTCAAGGTTTGCGGGCGCAGGCTCACACCGTTATCCGCTTGGATTTTCGGGCGATACTTTCCAAAATTGGAAGGTGCTTGATTTTCAACCGTATTTTACCTCGACAGCCGCAAATATCGGTTATACTTGGTGGAGTCACGACATTGGCGGTCATCATATGGGCAAGAAAGATGATGAATTGTATCTTCGTTGGGTTCAACTCGGTGTATTTTCGCCGATAATGAGGCTTCATTCTACTTCTAACGAGTTTATGGGCAAAGAGCCTTGGAAGTATTCAAAGAGCGTTGAAACGATTGTCAGCGACTTTATGAGGCTTCGACATAGGATGCTTCCGTACCTCTACACGATGAATTACAGAACGCATACGGACGGCAGGGCAATTTGCGAACCGATGTACTATGAATATCCCGATTGCGACGAGGCGTATGACTGCAAGAACGAGTATCATTTTGGCTCTGAAATGATTGTCGCACCGATTACCGAGCCGAAAAACAAGAACACCCTGCTTGCAGGCGCAAAGGCATGGATACCCGAGGGCAGATATACGGATATTTTCAACAATCGTATATACAAAGGACCAATGAGCGTTAAACTGTTCCGTGATGACAGTACAATACCTGTGCTTGCGAAAGAGGGCGCTATAATTCCGCTCGGAATGAACGGCGAGGATAATTCTTGTGAAAATCCCGACAGCTTGGAAATTCTCATTTACAGAGGAAGCAACAGCTTCTCAATGTATGAGGATGACGGAGAAACAAGGGAATTTGAAAACGGCAAATTTGTGTTTATTGATTTTGAGGTTTCGGAAAAAGATGATACTGTTGAGTTCTATATAAAGCCTGTAAGAGGGGACAAGACGGTTATTCCGAATGTGAGAGCTTATACTCTTTCGTTCAGAGATATTGTTGATGCAAATGTAATTGCTACGGTAAACGGTGTTGAAAAAGAGTGCGAAATATTAAAAGACAGCGGATATATACGCATTGAATTAAAAGAAATATATCCCGAGGATTGTGTCAAAATTACGCTTTCGAATGTAAAAGTCCTTAAAAATGTTGAAAGGCGAGAAGCCCTTATTGAGCTTGTTTCAAAATATCAGCTTAATAACAACATAAAACCTGCAATGTTCGGCGCATATGTTGACGGAAAAACAAACACGCTTAAGGTTAAAAAATGCTTCAGAGAGCCGATTGAGGAAATCGAAAAGCTCTTATAATCGTGATTTGATTTGTAAACAGTTTAGTGCTTTTAGAGGTGATTGCTATGGGTACAAAAGAGTTTGCATACATTTTCGGTGATGTAATCTGTCTTATAATGCTTCTTTCCATAAGTAACGCATCAAGACGGCATACTAAGATACTTCTTGCGGAGAGATACTTTCTCGAAATGTCTCTTGCAACGGCAATTCTGCTTATATCCGATATAATTTGGCCGCTTGTAAACGGTGTTACGCTTCCGGGCTTCAGACTTATCAATATTATGATAAACTTAGTTTATATGGTCTTGACGGGCTTTATCGGCTTTTTGTGGATTATATACGTTGATTTTAAGGTTCGTCGCAAACTTGACAGCTCACATTATAAAAGGGTTGCCATGTTTTCAATTCCGATGTTGGTTTTGTTGGTCTTAACGCTCACTTCTCCCAAAACGCATATTTTGTTCTATATTGACGAGAACAACTGTTACCGCAGAGGTAAGCTTATGTGGATAAGAATATGCGTTATGATTCTTTACGTTTTGTGGGCGGCGGTGCTTACTCTTGTCGGAATAAAACGGCAAAAAACAAAGCAGAAAAAGGATGAAATGCGTGCACTTTTGCAGTTTACCTTTTTCCCGCTTATCGGTATATTTATGCAGCTGTTTTATCTGTATTTGCCGTTTACGGCTGTCGGAATTTCTCTTTCGGTTTTATTGGTATTCATAAATGTACAAAACAAGCAGATTTCAATAGACACCCTCACGGGCATTAACAACAGACGGCAGTTAGCTCTTTATATAGCTTCGGAGCTTAGTGCTTTATCTAAAAAGGGCGAGCTTTATTATCTCATTATGGATGTTGATAAGTTCAAATCAATCAACGATACCTACGGACATCTTGAGGGCGATAACGCACTTATTAAAATTGCGTCGCTGTTAAATTCTCTGTGCGAAATAAAAAACGATTTCGTTGCACGCTACGGTGGAGACGAGTTTGTTATTGTGTGCAGACGGCATAGCGAAGCGGAGGTTGAAGCCTTGAAGCAGGAGATTTTAAGCGCCGTTTTCAAATTGAACGACGAGGGAACGCTTCCGTATACGCTGTCTTTAAGCGTGGGCAGTGCAAAGTTTGATACGTCCAAAAGCAATGATGAAATATTTGCCGAAGCGGATAAAAAGCTCTACTCGATAAAATCCGAACGCACGAATGTTAACACATAAGCTTTTTTGAGTGTAAATCGCAAATTTATGTTGATTTTATGGGAATAATTGAGTATTATTATATTTGTAATTTTTAATTGTTTGCAGGTGAAAGCTATGATTAGTGATGTTCAGAAAGAAATAATGCGACTTAAAAAGGAAAAAGATATTTGTATTCTTGCCCATTCTTATGTCGCTCACGAAATACTTGAAATTGCCGACTTTACGGGAGACAGCTATGCACTCTCTGTGAAAGCCGCTACTGCACCGCAAAAGACCGTGATTATGGTCGGCGTTCGTTTTATGGCTGAGACTGTAAAAACTCTCTCCCCCGAAAAGACTGTTATCCTCGCTCATGACGAAGCAGGCTGTCCTATGGCGGAGCAGATGGATAAGGATATGATTTCAGCTGTCAAGAAGCAGTATCCCGACTATAAGGTTGTGGCATATATAAACACCACCGCAGAGCTTAAAACAGTTTGTGATGTGTGCGTTACTTCGTCGTCGGCTGTTAAAATTGTAAGTCAGCTTCCCGATAAAAATATTCTTTTCATTCCCGACTGTAACCTTGGCGCTTATGTGGCAGAGCAGGTTCCCGAAAAGAACTTTAAGCTTTTGCAGGGCGGTTGTCCTGTTCACGCTTCCGTAAACGAAGCAGAGGTTATTAAAGCAAAGCAGAAGCATCCCAACGCACTTTTGCTTGTTCATCCCGAATGTACCGCAGAGGTTACAAAGCATGCCGATTATGTCGGCTCAACTTCGGGTATTATGGAATTTGCTAAAAAGAGCGATAACAAAGAGTTTATTATCGGTACTGAAATTTCTATTGCAGAGCATTTGCAGTATGAGTGTCCGGATAAGATGTTCTATTATCTTTCACAGAAGCTTATTTGCAAGAATATGAAAATGTCAACGCTCTATGATGTTTACAATGCTGTTCTCGGTCGTTCGGGAGAGGAAATTGAGCTTGACGCCGACACAATAGCAAAGGCTCGCAAGTGTATCGACGAGATGATAAGGCTCGGCGGCTGAGGTGTTTTAATTGGCAGAAAATAAAAAGGTTATGATAGGTATGAGCGGCGGCGTTGACTCTTCGGTTGCCGCTTTCCTTTTACAAAAAGAGTCACTTGAGGTTATCGGAGCTACAATGAAGCTCTATAACAACGAGGATATTGATTTTGTTTCCGAAAAGACTTGTTGTTCGCTTGATGATGTTTTAGACGCAAAGAGCGTTTGTGCAAGGCTCGGTATTCGTCATTATACGCTTAATATGACGGACGACTTCAAAAAAGAGGTTATCGAACGCTTTATTTCGGCATATCAAAACGGATTTACACCAAACCCGTGTATTGACTGCAACCGTTATATGAAATTCTCGAAAATGCTTCATAAGGCGCAGGAGCTTAATATAGATTATGTTGCGACAGGTCACTATGCAAGAATTGAAAAGCAGGGCGACAGGTATCTCTTAAAAAAAGCCGTTGATTTGTCAAAGGATCAAAGCTATGTTCTCTATTCGCTCACGCAAGAACAGTTAAAGGTAACTAAATTTCCGCTTGGTAATTACACAAAACAGCAGGTGCGTGAAATTGCCGAGGAAAACGGCTTTGTTAACGCACGAAAGCACGAAAGCCAAGATATTTGCTTTGTTCCCGACGGAGATTACAGCAAATTTATCGAATATTACACGGGCAAAACTTATCCGTGCGGTGATTTTGTCGATATGAACGGCAAAAGGCTCGGAGAGCACAAGGGAATTATCCGTTATACGATAGGGCAGAGGAGAGGGCTCGGACTTGCCTTGCCTGCTTCTATGTATGTGGTTGAAAAGGACGTCGATAATAACAAGGTTATACTCGGCTTCAATGACGACCTTTTCAAAAAGGAAGTTAATGTTAAAAATATTAGCTTTACCGCTTGTGACGGACTTGATAAGCCTGAACGCTTGTGCGCTAAAATCAGATACAATCAAAAGGAACAGCCCGCAACGGTAACGCAGACGGACAAAAATCACTTTAAGATTGTTTTTGATGAACCGCAAAGAGCTATAACGAAAGGTCAAGCGGCAGTTTTGTATGACGGCGACACGGTTGTCGGCGGCGGAACAATAGAATAAGATATAAAATAAAAGGTTGTTGAAACGATAATTTCAACAACCTTTTTGTCAGTTTTGTTTGTTTTCTTTTTCAAGCTCCTGCTTTTTCTTTAACGCTTCGCTTACTGACAGTGCCGTAAGAAAGAACGATACAAGTGCGAACAGGCATTTAATTGTTTTCTTCATAAAATCACCGTCCCTCAAAATTCCTCATAGTATAAGCTGTCTTTTTCGCTTAAACCGTCAATGTTTTTTATAAGTTTGATTTTAGAAAGTGCGCTTTCGGGAGTTATATTGTAAAGCGGTATCGCTCCGCTTGCGATAATGCTGTCCGTAGAGCCGTAAAACGCTTCGTTTCTTCTGACAGGGCAGAGATAGAAGCTTATTCCGTTTTTCTTGCATTTTTCAATGAATTCAGGCAATTTGTTTCCGTCGGCAGTACCCGAATGATAGGTGGTGTGTATTATCGCCGACGGCTTTGTCTTTTCAATGTCAAAAACAGAGTAGTCAATATCGGGAAATGCTCTTATTAAAAGCACTCTTTTATCTAAGCTTATTTTATCGCCGACTATTCTCGGCAACGGATTTGAAATTGCGTCATAAGATATACCCGATTTTCTGTTGAATGCGATATATCCGTTGTCATCCGCCTCGGCAAGAAAAGTGTTGTTTATCGAATTGAACTCAGCCGATACAAAATCCGCTTCATAAAGCCTTGTGGCAAGATGTATAAAATTTCGTCCGTTGGGATTTTTATACGGAACAACAAAGCCTTTTCCGCCGTTTTCAATGTAATTTACAGCAAGCTCAAGGTTATCTAAAGCATTTGAACGGGGGTCCGTGATAACAAAATTTGCACTTACAAAGCAAACGGGCAAATCAATGTGCCTAAGTGCCATAGCAACGAGACTTGAGGTAAAGGGAAGCGTGTCCGTGCCGTGCATAATTATAATTCCGCCGTAGCTTAAAAGGTCGATGGAAAGAATAGTGTTTATAAGCATTTCATAAAACGAATTGTCGGCATTTTCCGAGAGTATTTCGCACACCTTTACGTTTTCAAGCTCGGTGTCCTTATGCTCCTTCAAAAACCTTTCGATTACGGGTGCGTTTGCAGGGTTGATAACATTGCCGTTTTTCTCACTTGCAATTGTGCCGCCCGTGTGTAAAACAAGAATTTTCATTTAATCACCTATTTCTTTTACGGCTTTTTTATAGTCGTCATATGTAAGATAAGAATTTATAATTTTAAGCATAGCGTTTGCACTCATATGCTCGGGGAGGGAAAGCTCTTTCAAAAGCCGCTTCCTTTTTTCTTGCGAATTGTCCTTTCCGCATATACCGTCCTCAAAAAGGTCGGTCTTTGTAACGAGTCTGCGTTCATTTTCACTTGAAGCTACGCTTTTTCCGTCAATACCGGCTTTTTTTAACGCCTCAAGTATAATTTCACTTTTAACACCCTCAACGCCTAATTTGCCCTCTTTTGACGGCGTATCTTTACGGCGTTCCTTTCCGAAAATATCGGGGATATAAACGTGCGTGATTTTTTCGGGCGAAACAATTCCCGATAAGAACGAGCGTATAACAAAGCCTGCCGAGTCGGAGTCTGTTAAAACGACAATTCCTTTTTTATCGGCTATCATTCTTATGAATTTTTGTTTTTCCTTGTCCTTGAAAACGCCGAAGCCGTCCGTTTCTATAATTACTGCGTCGAGGATAGACGACAGCTTTATTTTGTCATATTTTCCCTCGACTATAACCGCTTGGTCAATTTTTATCATAGTTTTCTCCGTCAGTTCATTGCACAGCTAAGCTCAACCAAAAGCTTTTCAAGTACCGTTTTTTCATCGCTTGTTCGAAGCTTGATTTTTTCGTCGGCACTCTCAAGCAGCTCAATGCACCGCTTCAGCTGCGTCATATCAAGGCTTCTGCAATCTCTTTGTGCGTTGCGAAGCCGAAATTCCACATTTTTATAGTTGTAATAATCTTTGAAAAAGTCTGCGTTCTTTCCTGCGAGAATAGACGCCTTAACCCTGTACATATCGACGAAATTGCTTGAAAGTGCTCCGAGTATCAGCTCGGGCTTTTCCTTGTCCTGAAACAGCTTGTTAAGAATTGTAAGGCTTTTTGCAAGGTTTTTTGAAAGCAGAGCCTTTGATAGGTCGAAAACATTTGCCTCAAGTGATTTTATGCAAACAGCATCTATATCGGAATAGGTAAGCTCTCCGCTTTTTTTGTAATCCGCAAGCTTTTCAACTTCGTTCAGGAGAATGTTAAGGTCGTCGCCCACGGTGTCGATAAGATAAAATGCAACCTGCTTATCAACGGTAATACCACGCTTTTTAAGTCCGCTTGCAACCGTTTTTGCAAGTGAGGTCCTGTCCATTTTGTCAAGGCACACGCTTTCGCCGTATTTCGTGAAAATTGAAATTACATTTTTCCACTTTGCGTTCTTTTTGGGATTTATGTCGGTTGTATCCTGCCAAAAAACAGCGACGGTGGTTTCGGGCATATCCTTAATCCAGCTTTCAAAACGCTCCTTATCGGCAGAATAAAAGCTGTCAAGCGGAAAGTCTTTCATAAATGTGCAAGTGTATTCGGAAAAGGCGGGGAGAGTGTCTGTTGAATCAATCAGTTCATCAATAGGAGTGTTGTTCTCTGCGTCGAATTTACGAAGATTAAAGCCCTCCATATCGGCATTTACACATTTTTTTGCAATTAGATTTGCATAGTGTTGCTTCAAATAAGGCTCGTTGCCGTAAATCAAATACGCATTTGAAAACTTACGCTCTTTTATTTGATTTTTAAGAGTAGCTTCATCAATTTGAGACATTTTAATATCCTTTCCGCTTATGAGAGCTTGACTTCGACAGCCTTTTCATTTGGCTTTGTGTATATAACCTGTCCGAAATTATCGGTGTTGATTTCCTTTGCATATTTTTCGTCGCAAATAAGCAAATCGCAGCTGTAATTTTCGGGTATGTAATCCGCATTAAGACAGATAAGAGCCGTCTTTTCGTGAAACATTATCTGACAAAATCCGTTTTGTGTTGCAACGGTCAAATCGAAGAGACTGTCCTTATGACGTTCAAGCGATGATATTTTGCCGTCGAAATAAACGTCGTTTTTGAGCCTGTTGTCATTCGTCAAAATCTCATCGATTTTATAGGTCGAAATAAGCTCCTTCGCTCTTTCGGGCGAGGTATAAACAGCTAACACATCAACACGGCTTATAGCGTTGTTATCTATTATATCACAAACCTCGCTCGCCGCATAGTCTTCGTTATCCGCAAATATAACAGCACAGCAGCCGTGATATTTTATAACCGCAGAAGCACCTTTTTCGCTTTGGTTTATGATAACCTTAGGTGTCGTAAATGCTTCTGCATACACATAGGTACAGCAGAGCGTGAACACAAAAGCCAAGCACAGGGCGGTTACTTCCAAAATTTTACCCTTTTTATTCAAAATATGCTTCATAAAAGCAAGCACGGTCATAGAAGCAACAAAAACAGATATAATTATCGGCGAGTCAACGGGTAAGAGTAAATATCTGATTGACGACAGCCTTGTTGCGACGAAGATAAGAAGCTTTGCTATTTCTCCCGAAATCATAATAAGCGGTGTTCCGACAAATTTAAGTCCGATAATCGAAACTAAAGAGCCTATTCCTGCAATTTCCATGCACAGCTTCCCGAAGAAAACCATCAGAAGATTTGCCAAAAGCAAAACAAGCGATATGTTTTTGAATTTGAAAAAATAAACGGGGAGGGTAAATATATTTACGCTTACGCAAACAGCGATAAGTGAGTTGATATACTCAATTAAGTGTTTTATCCGTTTGGATTTGACCTTACGGAAAGGCTTTTGCAAAATTTTATCAACGCCGTCATACATAATCAATATGCCGAGTGTCGCAAGCAAGCTCAACCATAAGCTGATACTCAAAGCACAATACGGATTTTGAAACAGCATTACTATAAGCGAAAAGCCGATTGAATTTATGGGCTCTGCTTCCTTTTGAACGATATTCGCAAGGTAAACTAAAATCATCATAAATCCTGCTCTTACAACAGGAGGATTAGCGCCTGTGAGCAATATGAAGAAAATGCAGAAAATTATGGCGTTAATTGACGCTCTTTTGCTTTTTACGCCGAGCTTACGCAGCCTGCTGTATACAAGCGACGACCAAATGCTGACGTGTAAGCCTGATACGGCAAACAGATGCGAAACTCCGCAAAGCTGAAAGGAATTGTTTACACGCTTGCTTAAATCTGATTTTTCGCCGAGAACAAGACCGCACACAACAGAGCCGCAGTCGTTCGGCAAAACACTTTTAATCTCATTATAAAGCTTATATCTCACATTGAGTATGATACTTCGTAAGCTTTTATTGTCGCCTTTTGTTATTTTGATGTCGTCATCCTTATAGCTTGCGCCGACAACAATATTCTTTGCTCGGTAGTATTCGAGAAACTCGTCGTCCTCATTTCCGAGCATAAATGTATTCAATGTAGCGGTAATGGTGTCGGTCGGCTCAAAATCAATAGGGTAGGGCAAAGAGAGCTTGATATTTACCGCTTCTTTTATACCGTTTACTTCGCTTGTCCTTATTATGTAATACTTTTGCGAGCCGTTGGCGGTCGGGAGGGCAATCAGGCTTCCCTTTACCGTAACTGTATTATCACTGTATCGCTTTGAAATTATTTCATATTGTGCATTTGACGTTACAAACAGGCATAACGCTACGCAAACAGACAGTAATGCGGTGGGTACGGTCATTTTTTGACGAAGCGGCTTTATCAAAAGAGATACAAACAATAAAGCAAGCGAAACCATAAGGGTAACGCTTGCCGGATTGTAATTATTGGCTTTGCACAACAGAGTCAATGCAAGAAGCATTGAAAATCCTGTAACGGCAAGTGGGCGTTTCATAGCTTATACAAGTCTTTCGCCTAAGTTTTTACCGCTGAGCACGTGAAAATGGAGATGCATTACCGTTTGACCCGCACCCTCACCGCAGTTGTTGATAATTCTGTAGCTGTCGAGGTTTAATTCGCTTGCGAGCCTTGCGATAACCTCAAATATATGAGAGATAACAGAGGAATTACTGCCGTTAATATCCTTTGCACAAGAAATATGCTCTTTGGGAACAACAAGGAAATGAACGTCCGACTGAGGCGCTATGTCATAAAACGCATAGCACAAATCATCCTCATAAAGCTTCTTTGACGGGATTTCGCCTGAAATAATTTTGCAGAAAATACAATCACTCATATTTTTCACCTCATTTAAGCATTTCTTCAACTATCGAAGCGGTCTTTTCAAGGGCCTCGGAGATTTTAGAAATATCCTTTGCGCCTGCCATTGCGCTGTCGGGCTTTCCTCCGCCTGAACCGCCTGCAACTGCCGCTACCTGACGGACAATGTTGCCTGCGTGAGCACCGTGAGAAAGTGCATCCTTACCTACACAGCAAGCGAATGAGCCTGTGCCTTTTTCCTTGCTTACGCCTGCGAATACGGCAATGATATTGTCGCCCTGTTCTTTAGCCTTATCGCACATAGAACGAAGCTCGTTTGCTCCTGCCTCGCCCAAATCGGCGGTAATTACCTTAACCGCACCGATTTCCTTTGCGTTTTTCATAAGGTCGGAAGCCTTTGAAGCCGCCATCTGTGAATTAAGCTCTGCAAGCTCCTTCTGTGCCGCTTTAAGCTCTGCGACGGTTGACTGTGCCTTTGAAACAATATCGGAAACATTTGTAATTTTAAGAGCTGCCGCTGTATCACAAATTTCCTTGTTTGCGTTATCGATATATTTCATAACGTTGAAGCCTGTAACGCCGACAATTCTTCTGACACCCGACGCTACCGACGCTTCGGAAACAATTTTGAAAAGTCCGAGATTACCGGTGTTGCTTGCGTGTGTACCGCCGCAAAGCTCCGTTGAAAAATCACCTGCTTTTACAACTCTTACTATATCGCCGTATTTTTCGCCGAAAAGAGCCATTGCACCGAGCTTTTTAGCCTCATCAATGGGCATTTCCTTTGTAACAACCTCTACTGCGGACATAATTGCGGTGTTTACTTCATTTTCAACAGCCTTAAGCTCGTCCGAGGTAAGAGCAGAGAAGTGCGTAAAGTCAAAACGGACCTCGTCGGGAGTTACAAGCTGACCTGCCTGCTCAACATGACTTCCGAGCACCTTTCTCAAAGCCGCCTGAAGCAAGTGAGCAGCGGTGTGGTTACGCATTGTAGCTTCTCTTGTCTGCTTATCAACAACAGCCTGAACCTTATCGCCGAGCTTTAATGATTCGCCGTCGGTAATTGAGCCGTGATGGAGAATAACTCCCTCGTGAGTCTTTGTGGTTGATGTAACTTCAAAAGTAAATCCGTTACCCTTGATAACGCCGCTGTCGCCGACCTGTCCGCCGCTTTCCGCATAGAAGGAGGTAGTGTCAAGCACAAGTGTTATATTATCATCCTCGGTTGCATATTCTTTTCTTTCGCCGTCAATGATAATCGCCTTGATTTCAGCTTCTGCTTCAAGAGCCGTATAACCGACAAATTCAGTCTTTTCAATATCCTTTGTAGCAGTACCGCTGCCTTCCCAAGCCTCTGCGCCCGCGCCCTTATGAGCTGCTCTTGCACGAAGCTTCTGCTCCTTTACAAGCTCTGTCCACTTATCCTCGTCAACGGTCAGACCTTTTTCTTCAAGGAGCTCCTTTGTGAGGTCGATCGGGAAGCCGTATGTGTCGGAAAGCTTGAATGCGTCCTCGCCGCTTAAAACGTTGCCGTCAAGATTTTCAATCATCTGATTAAAAATCATAAGACCTGTATCAATCGTTTTAGCAAAGCTTTCTTCCTCGGCTTTGATAACGTTTATAATAAAGTCATGCTTTTCAAGAAGATTGGGATATGCAGTCTTGTTTTCGTTGATAACGGTTTCCGCTACCTCTGAAAGGAACGTACCCTTAATTCCGAGCAATCTGCCATGTCTTGCGGCACGTCTTAAAAGACGGCGAAGAACATAGCCTCTGCCTTCATTTGAGGGCATAACGCCGTCGCCTATCATCATGGTCGTGCTTCTGATATGGTCTGTGATAACACGAAGTGAAACATCCTTTTTGGGATCTTTATGATATTCAATGTTCGCAATTCTCATAATGTGCTTCATTATATTCTGAACGGTGTCAACCTCAAAGAGATTGTCAACGTCCTGCGAAATGCAAGCAAGTCTCTCAAGACCCATACCTGTATCAATGTTGGGATGAGCAAGTCTTGTGTAATTGTTGTTGCCGTCGTTTTCAAACTGAGTGAAAACAAGGTTCCAGAACTCAATATATCTGTCGCATTCGCATCCGACCTTACAATCGGGCTTACCGCAGCCGTATTTCTCGCCACGGTCATAGTAAATCTCTGAGCAAGGACCGCAAGGACCTGCGCCGTGCTCCCAGAAGTTATCCTCTTTGCCGAAGCGAACCATATGGTCGGGTTTAACGCCGATTACCTTAGTCCAAATATCGTAAGCCTCGTCGTCTTCTTCGTAAACGCTTATATAAAGCTTTTCCGGGTCCATTTCCATAACCTTTGTACAGAATTCCCACGCCCACGGAATAACCTCTTTTTTGAAATAATCGCCGAAAGAGAAGTTGCCGAGCATTTCAAAGAAGGTGCCGTGTCTTGCCGTCTTGCCGACATTTTCAATATCCGGTGTACGAATACATTTCTGACAGGTTGTAACTCTTTTTCTCGGAGGAGTGATTTCGCCCGTGAAATATTTTTTCATCGGCGCCATTCCCGAGTTGATAAGAAGCAAGCTCTTGTCGTTGTTCGGAATAAGTGAAAAGCTTTCAAGTCTCAAATGTCCCTTTGACTCGAAAAATTCAAGATACTTTTCTCTTAAATCATTAAGTGATGTCCATTCCATTGTAATATCTCCTTGTGAAAAGCGTTTGAAAACACTTTTCCTTTATAATCTTAAAAATTATACATTTATAATCATTTATTGTCAACCGAGAATGAATAAAAATGCTTGTTTTTAATGCTTGTTTTATTTTATGCGGTATAGTATAATTACTCTGTTAAGGGGATAGTGATGAAATTTTGCGATTGACAAACGAAAAACAACAGCTAAAATCAAATATCCTGCTTATTGTAACGATGCTTTTGATGGCGATTGTTTTGATAGGTACTGTCTTTGTGTGCAATTTTTACTCAAAAAAGCAAACGCAGCCCTGTAATAAAGGAAACGCTCATTTTGATTTGTCAAGCGTTGATTTTTCCAATAAAGGAAGTATTTATCTTACGGGAGAATGGGAGTTTTATCACGGCGCTTTTTTGAAAAGCGATAAAATGACCGCTGTGCCTGCTCGGGAAATGATTGACGTCCCGTCGTCTTGGTCGAGCGTGCTCGGAATTCGTAAATATTCCGCAGGCGGATACGCTTCTTACAGATGCTATATTTCAAACGTCAAGTCCGATACTTATCTTACTATGTATATTCCTAATATCGCCTGTTCTTATAAGGTGTTTGTAAACGGAGAGGTTGTTACCGTAAGCGGCGCACCCTCAAAGATTTACAACGAAACCGTGACCTCGGCAGGTCATTACTCTCTTCCGTTTAAGCTCGAAGAGGGGAAGGAATATGAGGTTGTCGTTGAAATATCGGCCGACCATTTTTCGGGTATTTATATGCCTGTTTATATGACGGGCTACACGCACGACAACAACGCCCTGAATTCAAAAATAGCCTTACGGTTTGTGCTTTGCGGCATTGTTTTCCTGTGCGGCTTTCTGTCGGTAATTCTTCGAAAATTTGTCAGCAAGGAGCAATATACGTATTGGCTTCCGCTGCTTGCATTTTTCTTGCTTTTGAGGATGATAATTACAACTGAGAGCTATAGCGTTGTACAGCCGTATATGTTTAATATCGGATATGAGGAGATGAATGTTTTCATTTTCATTTCAACCTTTATTATAAAGCTTGTTGCGCTTATTTATATTGTTAAAAGCCTTAATATTAAAATCCACGACAGCACGCTGATTTCAATGAGTGCCACGGTGCTTGCTCTTGCCGTTTCGATAAATTTTTTGCCGAACTCGATTTTTGACTCGTACTATTATTTGAGCTTGCAGCTGCTTTCGCTTGTAATTGATTTATACACGATAAACAGATTGTGCATTGAGATTGTCAAAAAGACGCAATATGCTTTTTTATATCTGTTTTCGTATTTGTTCCTGGTGTTCGGCTTAACCATAGACGTCATATATACAAACGGCAAAATAGGACTTAACTGCTCGTCGGTAATGCCCGTGTGCGTATTTGCTTTTTCGCTTGTAACGCTTGTTATCCATGCGCTTAAAATAAGAAGATTTTACAATTATGCGATTAAAGCGAGAAGTCTTGAGGCGGAACTTGAAAGAGCCAACACTGCGGTAATGATTTCTCAAATTCAACCGCATTTTCTGTACAATGCGTTAAACACTATTAAATCATTGATTAAAAGAGATCCCAAAAAGGCGGAAAAGGCAGTTATCGATTTTTCACTTTATCTAAGAGGTAATATGGACAGCCTTACTCAAAAGGAGCCGATACCGTTCAGGGAAGAATTAGAGCACGTTAAATATTATTGTAATATCGAGAAGCTTCGTTTTCAGGATAAGCTTGATATTTACTATGAAATAGGACACGATTCCTTCTTTGTACCGACCTTAAGTCTTCAGCCGATAGTCGAAAATGCAATAAAGCACGGAGTTACAAAGAAGCCCGAGGGTGGAACGGTAACTGTTTCAACCTATGAGGACGATAAAAACTTCTATATCAAGGTCGAGGATGACGGCAAGGGCTTTGATGTAAGCACGCTCAACACGGAGCAAAACGACGGTAGGTCGCATATCGGAATTTCCAATATAAAGCAACGCTTTTCAGATATAATGGGCGGCACCGTTTCTATAGAAAGCAAAGAGGGAGTGGGCACACGGGTTACCGTAACGCTTCCCAAGGACAAAAATGTTGAAACTCTTAAAGAGCGCCTTGAATTACAAAGCGATAAAGAAATTTTCGAGGAGATGAATATATGAATATAATAGCAGTAGACGACGAAAGCCTCGTTCTCGAGGATATAAAGGATATTTGTGAGGGCTTTGATTTTGTAACAAGTATAAATACCTTTTCAAATCCTGCCGACGCACTTGAATACACGGTGCTCAATACTGCTGACGTTGCGTTTTTGGATATTGAAATGCCCATAATGTCGGGAATTGAGCTTGCAAAACGCTTTAACAGAATAAGACCCGATATTAAAATTATCTTTGTTACGGGATTTAAGGAGTATGCGTATGACGCTTTTGGAGTTAATGCGATAGGATATATTCTCAAGCCCTTTTCCGATGATATGATACTCGAACAGCTCAATAAAATAAGACCCGACATTCCGCACAGATACGGACCCAAGGTGTTTGTAAAAACCTTTGGATATTTCGATGTGTTTGTAGACGGTAAGCCAATGCATTTTTCATCGTCAAAGTCAAAGGAGCTGTTGGCGCTTCTCGTTGATAGGCGAGGCGGTTCCGTCAGCACCGAAAATGCCGTATCCGCACTCTGGCCTGACAGAGCTTATGACGAATCTGTTCAAAGCCTTTTCAGAAAGGTGCTGAAAAGCCTGAGAACTGCACTTTCGGACGCAGGAGTGCTCGATATTCTTATTGACGCAAGAAATCAACGAAGCATTGACACGTCAAAATTTGATTGCGACAGCTATAAGCTTTTCAGGGATGACCCCGAAGCAATCAAGGAATATCAAAACGAATATATGAACGGCTACGCTTGGGCGAAGCAGACTAAGCAGCATATTGATAATTTACTCGGGAGGAATTAAAAGTGTTATCTGATATTGAAATTGCTCAAAAAGCAAAATGCTTACCGATTAAGGAAATAGCTAAGAGTCTTTCCATTGAAGAGGACGACCTTGAGCTTTACGGAAAATATAAGGCAAAGCTTCCGCTTTCGATAGTCGATAAATATTCTGACAGACCCGACGGAAAGCTTATACTTGTAACCGCAATAAACCCCACGCCTGCCGGAGAGGGCAAAACAACCGTTACTGTCGGCTTGGGAGAGGCTATGAGCAAAATCGGTAAAAATGCAGTTATCGCATTGCGTGAACCGTCAATGGGACCTGTTTTCGGAATTAAAGGCGGTGCGGCAGGCGGCGGATACGCACAGGTTATTCCTATGGAGGATATTAACCTGCATTTTACAGGCGATATGCACGCTATCACAGCCGCTAACAATTTGCTTTGTGCGATTATAGACAACCATATTCAGCAGGGTAACGAGCTGTCGATTGACCCGAGAAGAATACTTTTTAAGCGTTGCCTCGATATGAACGACAGAGCGTTGAGGAATGTAATTGTCGGTCTTGGCGGTAAGCTCAACGGTGTTCCGAGGGAGGACGGCTTTATGATTACCGTTGCTTCCGAGGTTATGGCTATACTTTGCCTTGCAAGTGATATAGACGACCTTAAACTCCGTTTGGGCAGAATTCTTGTTGCGTACACTTATGACGGAAAGCCTGTTTACGCAAAAGATTTGCAAGTTGTAGGCGCAATGGCGGCTCTTTTGAAGGACGCTATTAAACCGAACCTTGTTCAGACACTTGAAAACACCCCTGCGCTTATGCACGGCGGACCTTTCGCAAATATTGCACACGGCTGTAACTCTGTTACGGCTACAAAACTTGGATTGAAGCTTGCGGATTACTGTATAACCGAAGCGGGATTTGGTGCTGATCTCGGTGCTGAAAAGTTCCTTGATATTAAATGCAGATATGCAGGTCTTAAACCCTCGTGCATAGTTATTGTCGCTACAATTCGTGCGCTTAAATATAACGGCGGTGTCGCAAAGAGCGATTTGAAATATGAAAATGTTTCGGCTCTTGAAAAAGGTATTGTTAACTTGCAAACTCATATTGAAAATATGAAAAAATACGGTGTACCTGTCGTTGTTGCAATAAACCGCTTTATGACCGATACAGACGAAGAAATTAAGTTTATTGAGGATTTCTGTGAAAAGAACGATGTACTTGTATCTCTTACAGAGGTGTTTGCAAACGGCGGAAACGGCGGCGTTGACCTTGCCAAAAAAGTTGTTAAGACGATTGAGGAAAAGCCGTCAGATTTCAAGCCGCTTTACGATGCGGAGCTTCCGATTAAAGAAAAGCTTGATATTATCGCCCGTGAAATATACAGAGCAGATGGGGTTGCTTATACAAAGGTTGCTGAAAAGGCAATTGCCGAAATTGAGGCTCTCGGAAAGGATAAGCTTCCCGTGTGTGTAGCAAAAACACAGTATTCTCTCTCTGACGACCAAACGAAGCTCGGCAAACCCGAAAACTTTACAATTACCGTTCGAGATGTCAGACTTTCGGCGGGCGCAGGCTTTATAGTCGCTTTGACAGGCGATATAATGACAATGCCCGGTCTTTCAAAGCAACCTGCGGCATACAGCATTGATGTTGACACGGACGGAAACATTAAAGGCTTGTTCTGACAAATGAATATATAAATAAAAAAACCGCTGATACAATTCATCAGCGGTTTTTGTGTGTTCGATATTATTATAAGCCTGCTTTTTGGCGGAGAATATCTTTCTTGTCGGTAATCTCCCACTTAACGCCCAATTCTTCTCTGCCCATATGACCGTAAGCCGCAAGCTCTCTGTAAATCGGCTTTCTCAAATCAAGATAGTCAATGATAGCAGCGGGACGAAGGTCAAAGGTTTCGGAAACGATTTCTTCAAGAACATCATCAGAGAGAACGCCTGTACCGAATGTGTCAACCATAACTGATACGGGATGAGCAACACCGATAGCATAAGCAAGCTGAACTTCACATTTTTTAGCAAGCTTTGCCGCTACAATGTTCTTTGCAACATATCTTGCCGCATAAGCTGCCGAACGGTCAACCTTTGTCGGGTCCTTTCCCGAGAAGCAGCCGCCGCCGTGTCTGCCTACGCCGCCGTATGTATCAACTATTATCTTTCTGCCTGTAAGACCGCAGTCGCCTGTGGGTCCGCCTGTAACAAATCTGCCTGTGGGGTTTACATAGATAATTGTATCGTCATCGAAAAGTTCCTGAGGAATGATGGGCTTGATAACATTTTCGAGAATATCACGTCTGATAGTTTCAAGCTCAACGTCGGCGCTGTGCTGTGAAGAAATAACGATTGTGTCAACTCTTACGGGTGTGCCGTCTTCGTTATATTCAATTGTAACCTGTGTTTTGCCGTCAGCACGAAGATAGGGGAGAACGCCGTCTTTTCTAACCTTTGTAAGCTGCTTTGCAAGCTTGTGAGCAAGAGAAATCGCAAGGGGCATAAGCTCGGGTGTTTCGTCGCAGGCATAGCCGAACATCATACCCTGATCGCCTGCGCCGTGAAGATTGTAATCCTCCTGCTGTCCCTCTTTAAGCTCATAAGATTTGTCAACGCCCAAAGCAATATCGCTTGACTGCTTGTCGATGAATGTGGAAACATTGCAGGTGTGAGCGTTAAAGCCCTTTTCGTCGCTGTCGTAGCCGATTTCGCATACGACATCTCTTGCGATTTTTTCAATGTCAATGTCGGCTGTGGTTGTGATTTCGCCCATTACCGTAATTTGGTTTGTAATGCAGGTTGTTTCGCAAGCAACTCTGCCGTGGGGGTCTTGCTTGAGAATTTCATCGAGAACTGCGTCTGAAATGTTGTCGCAGATTTTGTCGGGATGACCCTCGGTTACTGATTCTGATGTGAAGAGATACTTTGCCATTTCTTGTACTCCTAAAAATTTATTAACATAAAAATAAGCACCTCGAAAGGTGCTTAAAAACACCTTATCTTTCGGATAAACCGTAGGAATTAGCACCTTGCATAAGCAGGTTGCCGTGGCTTCACAGGGCCTGTCCCTCCGCCACTCTCTATAAGGAGATGATTATTTTCTTGTCGTGCATTATTTTACTACTGTATAGGCTCTTTGTCAACAGTAATAAACAAGAGTTCAAATATTGTTTACACATTCTTGCCCTTAATTACGGGAGAAAGAGGCTTATAAATCAAGAAGCAAATAATTGCGTTTGCAATTCCCTTGAGGAAGGTAAAGGGAAGATTGAAAATTGTAAGCGCTTTTACGAGCGAGTCTGTACCGGGTAAAATTTCCGAATACATACCGATAATAGCGTCCATCGGCATATGATAGAGAACAACATAAGCAGGATAAACGATAAAATAGTTCATAGGAAGTGAAGCGAGTGCCATAAACAATGCGCCGAGGAAAACGCCGATAACCGCACCCTTACGGGTTTTGTGCTTTTTATAGATAAAGCCTGCCGTGATGCAGAAAACAGAGCCTAAAAGGAAGTTGCAAATTTCGCCCACGCTTGCCGATGAGCCAAAGGGGAGGTGGAGAAGATTTTTAATAAGCTCAACCGTCACGCCGTACCACGGACCGATTGCAAACGAGGTAATAAGAGCAGGCAAATCGCTGAAATCAAGCTTGACAAAGCTCGGAATTATCGGTATTGAAAACTCGATAAATTGGAGAATTGCCGCTATTGCGCTCATAATTGCGGTTACTGTGATTTTTCTCAAGTCGGATTTTTTTACTTTTGTCATAAGATGACCTCCTAAAAATTTTTAAGTTGTCATCAAAAAATGCCCCAAGGACAGACCTCGGGGCAAAAAATGTAGCGTAATACATCTTCTTCCATCCGGACTATACCGTCGGTTTCGGAATTTCACCGAATCAGCCGAAAGGCTCGCAGACTTTACTGCCGGTGGGGAATTTCGCCCCGCCCTGAAGACAACTTTTATATTATTATATGACTGTATATCAAGGTTGTCAACAGCAATATGTAATAATGCGAAGCTTGGGTAGATTTCTGTTGGCAAATAGATTTGAAAATTGCAGAATAATGTACATTTTTAGTGTGTATTGTTTATTTTAATCGTTTGTGCAAAATAAATATAAATAATTCTTTTTTATAAATAATATTGACACTATTGAATAAATTTGATAATATTGAGGTGTAAAAAACGTTTTTTATATGATGTTTCGATTGCGTGTTTAATGTTTATGCGAATTACTTCCATCAAAAAGTCGGATTGGGTTCTGCAGGAGTGTCGGTTTCGTTTAATGGAGCAAGTGTTTCTGTTTCGCCGAAACTTATTTATACTCAATGCCAAATTTGCAATAGCTCTCCTATAACATATCGGCCGTAGAACACGGACGAATTAGCAAAATAATTTTACGGAGGTAATATTATGACAGCTTTTTTGGTTATAGCCGTTATATCTTTAATCATTTACACCTTTTTCGGAATGATTTTTACAGAAGTTTTTACTCTTGCACCTATATTTCTCAGTATTGCGATTATATGCCTGTTTTTGGCATTGAAGCAGGTTTTGGCAGAGGTGCGTGCTTTGTATGAGCTTCTTCGTATGGAGCTTGATGACATTAAAGAAAAATTATCTCCTGACAGCACGGAGAAATCGGATAAAGAGGAAGAACCGAAATCATCCGACGAAACAAATGAATAAAATTTAAGTATAAAACAAAAGCTCCGACGCTTGGCACTTGCTTTCGTCGGAGCTGATTTTTTATTTATCGGTTTTGGCTTTGTCAGCGTCCTTTTTCAGCACTATCAAGCCGATTATAAGAATTATCGGGAAGATACAGCCGTATGCAAGGCCGCTTTTCAATGCTTCGCCCTCAGTCAAAGCGGGATTAGCCGATTTGTAAGCCGAGCTTATGAAGCTGATAAGCCACGGACCTGTTCCGCAGCCTATATCGCCGAGCAGGGCGAGTATTCCGAAAAGTCCGCCCGAGCCGTTCGGAAATCTCTTTGCCGCAAGTGAAAATGTACCCGGCCAGAAAAGGCTTATCGAAAATCCCGTAACGGCGCAAGCCAACAATGAAACGATACTGTTGTTTGATAACGATGCGGTAAGATAGCAGGCGATACACAAAACGGAAAGTGCCGACATAATTTTAATAAGGTCGATTTTGTCACCGTAAAGACCGTAGAACAATCTGCCTGCACCCATAAGTACCGCAAACAGACAAGGCCCGAGTAAATCGCCCATAAACTTTGAAACGTGCAAGCCTTCTTCCGCAAAGAAAGACGACCACTGCGACATTGCAATTTCGCTCGCACCTGCACAGAGCATAATTATCATTGCCACGATAAAAGCCTTTGATTTCAAAAGACTCTTAACAGGGATAATTTCTTCATCTTCTATCGGAGGCATAAACGGTACGCTCATAAAGTTAAACATATTTACAAGCGGAATAACCGACCAAATTATCGGTAAAATGCTCCAATTTTCACCGCCTGCAAGTTTTATGAATACGGTTGAAAGTGCAACCACAAGCATCTGTCCCCAACAGTAGAATGAGTGTAGCAGGCTCATATCCGCCGCTTTTTTATCACTCGGTAAGGACTCTACAATCGGACTTATTGTAACCTCAATCATACCGCTTCCGACAGCCGAAACCATAAGCGATACGGCTATTGCGAGGAAATGGTGCGAGGTGATTTCGGGTAAAACGCCGAGCATTACAAGTCCTAAAAACGCAAGAAAATGCGAGCATACGGTTATTTTCTTAAACCCGATTTTGTCGATTATTTTAACCGATAAAATATCAGTTGCCATTTGCGTTGCGAAGTTTAACATTATCAAACTTCCGATTGTCGCAAGGTCAATTTTATACTTATCCGAAAAGATTACAAACAGGAGGGGAGCTAAGTTATTTATAATCGCCTGCACGAAATAGCCCGTATAACAGGCTATTTTTGTACTCTTAAATGTTCTTTTTGCCACTTATTCTATACCTCAGTTGATATTATGTTTAATTTGCCGTTGATTTCAATGTTGCCCGAGCCTGCAAAGACAAAAAAGCTGTCGCCTTTATGTGCTTCGAGCTTTTCTCCTGAATTTTCAATCGTTCCGCAGCCGTCTGTTACAAGCAATGAAACGAATGAATTGTCACTTGCAAACAGATTTTGAGTTCCGTCTATTTTATACTCTTCGACGGTAAATAAGTCGCATTTTGTAAGTAACTGCTTTGTTCCGCACGGCGTTTTTACTTTTTCTCCGACAGGCTTAATGTCATATTTCGGTTTTTCGCATTTTGTTACATCAATCGCCTTTTCAATGTGAAGCGGTCGAAGATTTCCGTCTTTATCCTTACGCTGATAGTCGTAAACACGATAGGTCGTATTGGAGTTTTGCTGAATTTCCGCAAGTAAAATTCCGGCGCCTATTGCGTGAAGTGTTCCCGCCTCGATGAAAAACATATCGCCCTTGTGGACTTTAACTTTATTTACTACATCGAGAAATGTATTATTTTCAATTCGCTTTTTGAATTCTTCGGAGCTGATTTCACGGTTAAAGCCGTATATAAGCTCTGCTCCCTCATCGCAATCGAGAATATACCAACACTCTGTTTTACCGTATTCGCCCTCAACACGCATTGCATATTCGTTGTCGGGATGCACTTGAACGGAAAGGTCTTTTTTTGCGTCAATCAGCTTTATGAGAATTGGGAAAAAGTCAAATTTATCACAGTTTTTGCCGAGAATATCTTTACCGCAAAGATTTATAACTTCAGAAAGAGTCTTACCTTTATATTTACCGTTTTCTACAATGCTTTCGCCGTCTTTGTGACAGGATAACATCCAGCCCTCAGCGATTTTATCGGTATCGCTTTGAAAGCCGAAGTCAGTTTTTAATTTTGTTCCTCCCCAAAGATAGTCTTTGAGTACAGGCTTTAACTTAATCAATCAGACCAGCTCCTTTAACAAGTATTAAATATACTACCAAATTTAATTGTTAAGTTCAAGGGGTATAAAAAAACAGTTGTATAAAATTGTAATTTATGATAAAATATTTTTTGGTGATTTTTAATGATTTTTGTTATTTACGGCGCTGTAATTTTTATAGCGACTTTGCTTGGCGCGTTCGTCGGACTTGGCGGAGGAGTTGTAATAAAGCCTGTTTTGGATGTTATAAATTTTCATCCTTTGGTGCAGGTCGCATTTTTTTCATCTTGCGCCGTTTTTTCAATGTCGATAACATCAACGGCAAAGCATCTTAAAAACAAAACACCTATAAATATGAAATTTGTCTTGCTTTTTGCATTAGGTTCGATTTTGGGCGGATTTACAGGTAACAAATTGTTTTCGCTCGCACTTGCAAACAGCTCTTCTCCCGATATTGTAAAAGGAATACAGTCGTCTTTGCTCTGTGCTCTTATGATATTGGTTATTGTTTCCGTAAATATAAATATTAAGAAGTTCAGCATAAAAAATCCTGCTCTTATATCTTTGACGGGATTTCTGCTCGGTATGACTGCCGCTTTTTTAGGAATAGGCGGAGGACCTATCAATGTTGCGGTGCTGACTATTCTTTTTTCTTTTACAATGAGAGACGCCGCAGTTTACTCGGTAGCGATAATTTTCTTCTCGCAGTTGTCAAATTTAATAACGAGTTTTGTGAATACGCATTTTGAGGGCTTTGATGTAAAATATTTGCTTGTCATAATTCCGGCGGCGATTTTAGGCGGATTTTTCGGAGCAAAGCTCAATAGAAAGTGTAATGAAAAAACAATAAGAACCGTGTTTACGGTTTCAGTTTGTGCTGTGGCGGCTTTGAGTCTTTATAATGCCGTTACCGCATTTATAAAATAAGGAAACGAGGGTTAGATTTTGAGACCGAACATAATTTTTTATTTCAGCGACCAACAGCGCTGGGATACCGTAAATGAAACGGCAACTCCTAATTTGATGAAGCTTGCCGAGGACGGTATAAAGTTTGAAAACTCCTATACCTGTCAGCCTGTTTGCGGTCCTGCAAGAGCTTGTTTGCAAACAGGCGTTTATGCAACGCAGAACAAGTGCTATTGGAACGGAATACCTCTTCCGCAGGATATTAAACCGCTTGCGGAGTATTTTAATGAGGCAGGTTATGAAACCGCTTATGTCGGAAAATGGCATTTGGCTTCTGACAGACTTCCGAATATCGGCTTTCACTGTGAAAAGACCGCTATTCCGAAAGAGCTTCAGGGCGGATATAAGGATTGGTGGCGTGCTGCCGATGTCCTTGAATTTACTTCGCACGGTTATGACGGATATGTCTTTGACGCAGAGGGTAATAAGCTTGACTTTAAGGGCTACAGAGCTGATTGCATAAATGATTTTGCATTGGAATACCTTGACCAAAAGACTTCCGATAAGCCGTTCTTTATGTTTGTTTCTCAAATTGAGCCTCATCATCAGAATGACCATCATTGCTACGAAGGCCCTAAGGATGTTGTTCCTAAGTTTAAGGATTATCCTTTGCCCGATGACTTGACTTTCTTGAAGGGTGACTATAAAGAAATGTATCCCGACTATATGGCGGCGATAAACAGCCTTGACAGTAATGTCGGCAAATTAGTCGAAAAACTTAAAGAAAAAGGTCTTTATGACAATACGATTATTATTTATACAAGTGATCACGGCTCTCATTTTAAGACGAGAAACCTCGAATATAAGCGTTCTTGTCATGATAGTGCAACGCATACACCGTTGATTATCAAGGGCGGTGCATTTAAGGGCGGTAAGGTTGATTCAAGGCTTGTAAGCCTTATAGATTTACCGCCTACATTGCTCGATATGGCGGGAATAGATATACCCGACAGCTATATGGGTAAATCGCTTTTGAAAGAGCTTGAAACCGGCGAAGAGCGTGATTGCGTATTTATGCAGATCAGCGAAAGTCAGTGCGGTCGTGCTATCAGAACTAAAAAGTTCAAATACGCTATACGAACTCTTGCACCGACAGGATATTTGAAGCATGAGTCGTCGGTATATTTTGAAGATTATCTTTATGACCTTGAAAAAGACCCGATTGAAAAGCATAATCTTATAAAAGACCCGAAATATGCTTCCGAGAGGAAGAAACTCAAAGAAATGCTCATTAGGGAAATGACTTCGGCAGGGGAGAAAGAACCTAAAATTTTGCCGGCTGTCTTTACCCGTAAAAAATAAAAAGGTATTTAGGAGACTGTAATGGAAAAGACTTATTTGACGCTAAAGGAAAAAATAACGTTCCCGCTTGCGGCTTTCGGCCGTAGCGGCGTTTATACGATTATGTCAATGTTCTTGCTTATATTCTATACGGATGCGGCAGGACTTGACCCGATTCACGCAGGAAATATCATTCTTGCAGGACGTATCTTCGACGCACTCAACGATCCGCTTATGGGTATGATTGTTGACCGCACACATTCAAAATGGGGAAAAATGAGACCTTATCTTCTTTTCTCTCCCGTTCCGATTGCTGTTACAACCATTCTTTTGTTCTTTGCACCGCAGTTTTCATCCTACTCTGCAAAGGTAGCTTATGCGGCTGTAACATATATCCTTTGGGGTATCGCTTTCACAATACAGGATGTACCGTTCTGGGGCTTGAGCTCGGTTATCACACCGAACGAGGGCGAGAGAACAAGATTTTTGTCAAACGGCAGACTCGGCAGCACCGCAGGCGGTATTCTTCCCACCGTGCTTATCCCGATTCTCGTCGCTGAAAATGCACTTGGCTTGAGAAAAGGCTATTTTGTATCGGCAATTATCTTCGGAACAATTGCAGCTGTGCTTTCAATCATTCCTTTCTTTACGGCGAAGGAAAGAGTACACGAGGAGAGACAGGACACAAGAACATTTAAGGAAAACTTCCGTCTTATCGGTAAAAACAAGGTGCTTATTATCGTTATCCTCTCGGCTGTTCTCGGCTCGACAATGGTAATGGCAAATGTTTGCGCTACATATATCCACTATTATCTTATCGGCGTTGACAATTACGGAATTATCCCCAACGGTTTCAAAATGACTTCGCTCACCGTTGCAGTCGGTATAGGAATGGTTCCCGCAATGATAATTATGCCCGCATTGAGAAAGCGTTTCTCACTTAAAGCAATTTATATCGGTTCATCAATATTCGGTATAATTTCTCATGTTGCTTTCTGGTTTATAGGCTACAATAATATTTATCTTGTACTTCTTTGCCTTGTGCTTATGGGAGTACCGCTTGGTATTTATAATGTTATTACTTATGCACTCATCGCAGACAGTGTTGACTATATCGAATGGAAAACAGGCGAGAGAGCAGACGGCGTTTGCTTCGCCTTCCAAACACTTTTGAGCAAGGTCTCGGCAGGTCTTGCAACCTATGCTGTCAGCGTTGTTCTTAAAGTCAGCGAGTTCCAGGCTCCTATCGACGGTATTATTCAGGCACAGTCCGAAAAGACAAAAACAGGTCTTTTCTTTATGATTACGATTTTGCCCGCAATCGGATTTGCTCTTACAATGATTCCGATGTTCTTCAATGATTACACAGGTGAAAAGAAAGAGAAAATTCAGAAAGAGCTTGAATTCCGCAGAATGAGAGCGAACACAGTAAGTGAGTCTGCTACTGTAGAAAAGTAATTTTATTAGGTAAATTGTACTAAAAGACAAGCGACTTTTATGGTTGCTTGTCTTTTTTTGAGAATTTTTGCAAGAAATCAAAAACAATATTGCAAAATTCAGTATAATGTATTAAAATACTATTTGATTTAATATAGAAATAAATTTTGAGGTGTGATTTTATGCAATATTCTCAAATGAGCAAGCCGGAATTGGCTAATGAATTTAACGAATTGAAAAAGCAGTACGAGGAGCTTAAAGCTCAGAATTTGAACCTTGATATGTCAAGAGGTAAGCCTGCCGGTGAACAGCTTGATTTATCAATGGATATGCTTAAAGAGGTTATCGGCGTATGCGATTGTAAGAGCGAAAGTGGCTTGGATTGCAGAAACTACGGTGTTCTCGACGGTATTCCTGAGTGCAAGAGACTTTTTGCGGAGATGCTTGAGGTTGACAGCGATAATATTATTCTCGGCGGTACATCTTCGCTTACTCTTATGTTTGATTATATTACACAGTGTATGCTCACAGGCGCAGGCGACAAGCCGTGGAGTCAGCAGGGCGACATTAAGTTCATTTGCAATGTTCCCGGTTATGACAGGCACTTCGGAATTTGCGAATATTACGGAATTAAAATGATAAACGTTCCCATGCTTTCAGACGGTCCCGACGTTGAGAAGATAGCAGAGCTTGTTAAGGACAGAAGCGTTAAAGGTATGTTCTGCGTACCGAAGTATTCAAACCCGACAGGTGTAACATATTCTGATGAAAAGGTTCGTGCGTTGGCTGCTTTGAAGCCTGCCGCAAAGGATTTCAGAGTTATTTGGGATAACGCATATATCGTTCACGATTTCTTGGAAAACCCCGACAAGGTTCTCAATATCTTTGAGGCTTGTAAGGAATTCGGCACAGAGGATTATTTTGTTGAATTCACTTCTACATCAAAAATAAGCTTCCCCGGCGCAGGTGTATCCTGTCTTGCGGCTTCCGATAAGAATATTCAGATGATTAAAAAGAGATTTAACTCTCAGATGATTGGTCACGATAAGCTTAATCAGTTAAGACACGCTAAATATTTCAAAAACCTCGACGGAATTAAGGCTCATATGAAAAAGCACGCAGCTCTTATTGAGCCTAAATTCAATGTTGTAATTGACACATTTGAAAAAGAGCTTGCAGGTACGGGTCTTGCTTCCTGGACAAAGCCTAACGGCGGATATTTCATCAGCCTTGACACTCAGCAGTGCAGCGCAAGGAGAGTCGGCGAGCTTTGCAAGTCGCTCGGCGTTGTGCTTACAAGCGTTGGCGCAACATATCCCTACGGCAAAGACCCCGAGGATAAAAACATCCGTATCGCACCGACATTCCCGAGCGTTACGGACATCGGCAAGGCGGCAGAAGTGCTTTGTCTTTGCATAAAGCTTGCAACAATTGAAAAAATGATGTAAACTGTTATCACAGGGGAAAATTATTCATATAATTTTTTAACGGTGATAATATGAGCTTTTTAGAACAGAACAAAGAATTTGCCAAAGCAAAGCCGTTTGTAACAGCGGTTATTGTTGCGGCAGGTAACTCAACAAGAATGGGCGGCGTCAATAAACAGTTTTTGCTTATTGACGGCGTCCCTGTGCTTATAAGGACTCTTTTGGCATTCTCTCAAAGCGATATGGTTGACGAAATCATAGTTGCGGCGAGGGAGGAGGATATTCCTAAAATGTTCGCTATGATAAAGGAGTACAAGGTCTTAAAGGTAACCGATATAGTTAAGGGCGGAAAAACACGTCAGGAAAGCGTTTTTAATGCGATACGGCGCTGCTCTCCGCTTTCGGAATACTTTGCTATTCATGACGGCGCAAGGCCGCTTGTAACTGAAAAAATAATTGAGGATACCGTTTGTGAGGCGTTTTCGACAGGTGCCGCTGCAACGGGCGTCAGGGTAAAGGACACGGTTAAGGTTGTAAACGAAAACGGATTTATAACAGCAACGCCGGACAGGAATTACCTTTGGGCGGTACATACTCCGCAGGTGTTTGAGCGACGTCTTTATCTGTCTGCGATTGACAATGTGTTAAATTCCGAGTCGTTTACGGATGATTGTAAGCTTTTGGAGGAATACGGAGCAGAGGTTAAAATGGTCGAGGGCAGTTATGAGAATATTAAAATTACAACGCCCGAGGACACCGATATTGCACAGGCAATTTTATATAGGAGGGAACAGCTATGATTAGAATAGGGCACGGCTATGACGTTCATAAGCTGATTGAGGGCAGAAGGCTCATTTTGGGCGGAGTCGAAATTGAAAATAACGGGATAGGTCTTTTGGGACATTCGGACGCCGATGTGCTTTTACACGCTGTTTCCGATGCGCTTTTGGGTGCTGCGGCATACGGCGATATCGGAAAGCACTTTCCCGATACGGACGAAAAATATAAGAATGCCGACAGCCTTAAATTGTTGAAATGCGTATATGGGCTTTTGAAGGAAAACGGTTATCATATTGTCAATCTTGACGCAACCGTTTTGGCACAGGTGCCTAAGCTTGCACCGCATATTGTAAAAATGCGTGAGAACATTGCTGAAGTACTTGATTTGGATGTGGATTTTGTCAGCGTTAAAGCCACTACCGAAGAGGGCTTGGGCTTTACGGGAGCAAAGCAGGGCATTGCGGCTCATTGCGTTTGCCTGATAGAAAAGTAACCCTTTAGAGATGATGAAAATCATCTCTTTTTTATTGAATTTTATTGACGGCGTATAATGCACTTTGATATAATGACATTATAAATTGATAAAGGAGAAAGCGATGGAGAAATATTACGATTACAGCGATCATATTGAAAAAGCTATGAGCTCATTCTCAAATGAGAAAACTAATTTTGTGTTCAAAAGAAAAGTTCTTGACGAGATGGAGCTTCGTACAAAAGAGGTTATAAAAAGGGGACTCGGCGATAAGAAGGTTGCCCATGACTTGATTATGGACGAATATAATCCGCAGAGAATTGTCAAAGATTATTACGAGTACCTTGAAGATATAAAAGAAAAGAAAAAGATTAAATATACGCCTATCGCTGCTGTTGCTTGCATACTTTTGTCTGTGCTTGTGTTTTTGATTATTGGCTTTGTTACGGACGTATGGCATCCCACATGGCTTATAATTGAGGGAACGGTTACCGCAGGAGTTATGGCGATTATGCTTACGGCAGTTACAATTTTAAGGCGACATAAGAAGTTTTATGCGATTATGAGAGCACTCGTTGCAGGCTCTGTTATGGTCGGAACGCAATTCCTGTTTCTGTTTATCAGAATTCTGTTTGACAACGAGCAAGCATACCTCATTTTCTTGTTTGCGCTCGCTATGATGTTTATCGGCGACCTTGTTCTTGCCACCGTGGCAAAGCAAAGGCTTGTTTTTGTGAATTACCTTATAACAATTCCGCTTGTTTTCATTTTTGCGTTTGTTATTTTCGGTTTGATAACGGATCTTTGGAGTGTGGGAAGAATACTTATTATAATCGGCTTTGTTCTTGATATCGGCGTTATAATACAGCTTGCAATCAGGAATAAAAAGCTTGCGTATAATCCGGAGGAGGAAGAATGATGGTGAAAAAGTTAAATGCTGAGCTTTGGGATAAAATGCACTACCTTTTTCGTGATTTTAACGACAGAATGGTTCACGTTGAGCTTCATTACGATTTTGAAATTGATATCGAAGCGTTGAAAACGGTGCTTATCTGCTTCCTTGAAAAAGCTCCTGTTTTGCATTCTTCGTTTGTCGATAATAAATTCAAAACCTATTGGAAAGTAAAAGATTACAACATAGACGATGTGCTTCACGTTTCGACTCCCGACAATCTTGACGAGGCAATTAACGATTTCCTGACGCAGTATATTCCGCCTGAAAACGACCTGCAAATTCAAGCTGCCGTGTTCTTTCACGACGGAAAATCCGTGCTTTGCATTGTAGAAAACCATATGTGTATGGACGGCGGAGATTTCAAGTATTTTTTGAAGGCTCTTTGCAAGAATTATAACGATTACGTTGAAAAGGGAATAAGCCCGATAGAATTAAAATCAGGCTCACGTTCTTTTGAAGAGGTTTATGACGATTTTTCAAAGACCGAAAAGAAAATGGCGCAAAATCTTTACAAAAACGTGTGTGCGAAAGACAATCACAAATTTCCGCTTACAGAGGACAACATAAAAGACCGTTCGTTTATAGCGAGAAGAAAAATTGACAAGGAAAGATTTGCACGCTTGCGAGCTTCCGGCAAAAAGCTCGGCGCAACCGTAAACGATATGCTTGTTACAGCTTATTTTTACAGCCTTTATGAGCTTGCCGGCTTTGGCAGAGATGAGAGTGTAACAATTTCCTGCGCTATCGATTTAAGACGTCATATGAAGGACACAAGCGATACGGGAATTACAAACCAAACGGCTTTTATGCAGTGCAATATTCCCGAGCTCGGCGAGAATATTTTCCAAACGCTTGAATATACCAAGCAGAGCGTTGCTAAATTCAAAAAAGATAAATTTATGGGACTTTACGGCTTACCGCTTTTGAAGCTCGGATACAGCATTATGCCTCAGATGGCTTCGGAGGAGGTTATTAAAATAGGCTACTCCAATCCGCTTATTGCCATGAGTAATATCGGAGTGCTTGAAACCGATAAGCTTTCGCTTGACGGACATGAGCCGACGGACGGCTTTATGACAGGTGCAGTAAAATATAAGCCGTATGTTCTTCTTTCGGCTACGTCCATAAACTCTGAGCTGACGCTTTCAATGTGTGTTCGCGGTAATGAGCAGGACGAAAAAATAGTAAACGATTTCTTTGACCTTATGGACAAGAATATTGATTTGCTTTCATCAAAGGCATAGGGTGTTGAGGTGAAATAATGAATATTCTCCATATGAGATATGCGGTTGAGGTCGCAAAATACGGCTCTATAAACAAGGCAAGTGAAAAACTGCTTATTGCTCAACCGAATTTGAGCCGTTCGATAAAAGAGCTTGAGGCAGAGCTTGGTATTACGATTTTTGACAGAAGCACAAAGGGTATGATGCTTACTCTCGAGGGACAGCGTTTTATCGGCTACGCTAAAAATATATTAAAGCAGATTGACAATGTTGAAAAAATATATAAAGAAAATGCAGGCGTTGAGCGTAAGTCTTTTTCCGTTTCTGTTCCGAGAGCAACTTATATATCCGACGCTTTTGCACAGTTTTCTAAAATGCTCGGAGAAAAGCCTGTTGAGGTTTTCTATAAGGAAACCAACTCATCAAGGACAATAACTAATGTTGTTTCTGACAATTACAAACTCGGTATTGTTCGTTTTGCGGAAAACTATGAAAAATACTTTACCGCTTTATTTGAGGAAAAAAATCTTGAATATGAAGATATTGTAAGTTTCGGTTATGTGCTTGTAATGAGTGAAAACTGTCCTCTTGCACAAAAAGAGGTAATACATTTTGAGGATTTACATTCGTTTATTGAAATCGGACACGCAGACCCGTATGTTCCGTCACTTTCGCTTGCAGAGGTGAAAAAAGAAGAATTGCCCGATGATGGGGAGAGGCGGATTTTTGTTTTTGAAAGAGCAAGTCAGTTTACTGTGCTTTCAAAGAATGAACAGACATTTATGTGGGTGTCTCCTTTGCCCGAAGATATATTAAAACGCTATTCTCTTGTGCAAAAAATTTGTCCCGATAACAATAAGAAATATAAGGATATGCTTATTTATCATAAGGATTATAAACTAACCGAGCTTGACCGTAAATTTATTGATGAAGTACGAGCGTCAACATCGGAATGTATCAACATATATCAAAATTGATATAACGGTATACTAATTTAATTATTCACAACGCCTTAACTAATTGTTAAAATATTAACAATGAAATTTTGGAGGTCTGAATATGAGTACTAAAGAATACAAAATCGTTGATTCGGTAGAAACTCTTGAAGAAGCTATTGCCCGTGTCAGAGAGGCACAAAAGGAGTTTTCCACCTACACTCAGGAGCAGGTTGATAAAATATTCCTTGCTGCCGCTTCTGCTGCTAACCGGCAGAGAATCCCGCTTGCTAAGTTGGCTGTTGAAGAAACGGGAATGGGCGTTGTAGAAGACAAGGTTATTAAAAACCATTACGCTTCCGAGTACATCTATAATGCTTATAAAGAAACAAAGACTTGCGGTGTTCTTGAAGAGGATAAGGCTTACGGCATTAAAAAAATTGCAGAGCCTATCGGTCTTGTTGCTGCGGTAATTCCCACAACAAACCCGACTTCAACCGCAATTTTCAAAACACTTATTTCGCTTAAAACCAGAAACGGTATTATTATAAGCCCCCATCCGAGAGCAAAGAACTCGACAATCGCCGCTGCAAAGGTTGTTCTTGAAGCAGCTGTAAAAGCAGGCGCTCCCGAGGGTATTATTTCTTGGATTGATGTTCCGAGCCTTGAAATGACGAACCTTATTATGAAAGAGGCTGACATTATCCTTGCAACAGGCGGTCCCGGAATGGTTAAGGCTGCTTATTCGTCGGGTAAGCCCGCACTTGGCGTTGGTGCAGGTAACACACCCGCAATTATCGACGATACAGCCGATATTCTTCTTGCGGTTAACTCAATTATTCACTCAAAGACCTTTGATAACGGTATGATTTGTGCTTCTGAGCAGTCCGTTATCGTTCTCGATAAGGTATACGATCAAGTTAAAAAGGAATTTGCGACAAGAGGTTGCTATTTCCTCAATGATACTGAAACCGAAAAGGTTAGAAAGACAATCCTTATAAACGGCGCTCTTAATGCTAAGATTGTTGGTCAGAAAGCTGTAAAGATTGCAGAGCTTGCAGGCGTTACAGTTCCCGAAGGAACAAAAATTCTTATCGGTGAGGTTGACAGCGTTGACCTTTCCGAAGAATTTGCTCACGAGAAGCTTTCTCCCGTTCTTGCAATGTACAGAGCAAAGAATATCGAAGACGCTTTCCAAAAGGCTGAAACACTTGTTGCAGACGGCGGTTACGGTCACACATCTTCAATTTATCTTGACCCTGTTACCGAAACAGCAAAACTTGATGAATTTGCTTCTCGTATGAAAACTTGTCGTATTCTTGTAAACACACCTTCTTCACAGGGTGGTATCGGTGATTTGTATAACTTTAAACTTGCTCCCTCGCTCACACTCGGTTGTGGTTCTTGGGGCGGTAACTCCGTAAGTGAAAATGTCGGAGTTAAGCATCTCATCAATATCAAAACTGTTGCAGAAAGAAGGGAAAATATGCTTTGGTTCAGAGCTCCTGAAAAAGTATATATCAAAAAAGGTTGTCTTCCTGTTGCCCTTGATGAACTTAAAACGGTTATGGGCAAGAAAAAGGCATTTATCGTAACCGATAGTTTCCTTTACAATAACGGCTATACAAAGCCGATTACCGATAAACTCGACGAAATGGGTATTCAGCACACCACATTCTTCGAGGTTGCACCCGACCCGACTCTCGACTGTGCAATGAAGGGCGCAGAGCAGATGAGAGCGTTCCGACCCGATGTTATTATCGCACTCGGCGGCGGTTCAGCAATGGACGCAGGCAAGATTATGTGGGTTCTTTATGAGCATCCCGAGGCTGACTTTATGGATATGGCAATGCGTTTCCAGGATATCCGTAAGCGTATTTACACATTCCCGAAGATGGGCGAAAAGGCTTATTTCATAGCTATCCCCACATCAGCAGGTACAGGCTCTGAGGTTACTCCTTTCGCAGTTATTACAGATGAGAAAACAGGCGTTAAATATCCGCTTGCTGACTATGAGCTTCTTCCCAAAATGGCTATTATCGACGCTGATTTCCATATGAGCGCACCTAAGGGACTTACTTCTGCATCGGGTATCGACGCTGTAACACACGCTCTTGAGGCTTATGCTTCAATTATGGCAACCGATTACACAGACGGTCTTGCTCTTAAAGCACTCAAAACTATATTTGAGTATCTTCCCAAGGCTTATGATAACGGTCCTAATGACCCCGAAGCTCGTGAGAAGATGGCAAACGCAGCTACTATGGCAGGTATGGCTTTCGCAAACGCATTCCTCGGTGTATGTCACTCAATGGCTCATAAACTCGGTGCGTTCCACCATATTCCTCACGGTATTGCAAACGCTCTTATGATAGATGAGGTTCTTCGCTTCAACTCTTCCGAAGTTCCTACAAAGATGGGTACATTCTCACAGTATGACCATCCGCATACTCTCAGAAGATACGCTGAAGTTGCCGAATATCTCGGAATTAAGGGCAAGAACGATCAGGAGAAGGTTGACAATCTTATAAAGGCTATTGACGAACTCAAGGCAAGGGTTGGTATTAAGCCTACAATCAAGGATTATGTTCCGGACGAAAAGGACTTCCTTGACAGACTTGACGCAATGTGCGAACAGGCATTCGACGACCAGTGCACAGGCGCTAACCCGAGATACCCGCTTATCAGTGAAATCAAGCAGATGTATCTCAACGCATATTATGGAAAGACCTTTGTTGAGACTGATAAGCCCGACGAAAAACAGTTAAAAGGCAAAAAATAAACTTTGATATATTAAGGAGGTTTGTTTTATGAAATTTGACAATGTTATTGCTGTAAGAAAGGCAAAAAAGGTTTACAGAGACGGAGATAAGTGCATAAAAGTCTTTGATAAGGATTATTCAAAGGCAGATGTTCTTAACGAGGCTCTCAATCAGGCAAGAATTGAGGAAACAGGACTTAACATTCCGAAAATCCTTGAAGTTACAACGATTGACGGAAAATGGGCTATTGTTTCCGAGTTTATCGAGGGTGTTACCTTGGCTGAACTCATGGAGAAAAATCCCGACAAGTATGACGAATATCTCAATGTTCTTGTTGATATTCAACTTGAAATTCAGTCAAAGACTTGTCCTTTGCTTAACAAGTTAAAGGATAAGATGAACAGGAAAATTTCCGAGGCTGACCTTGATGCTACAACAAGATATGAGCTCCATACACGCCTTGAGGGTATGCCTAAGCATAAAAAGGTTTGCCATGGTGACCTTAACCCTTCAAATATCATTGTTACAGAAGATGGCAAGTACTATATAATTGACTGGTCACACGCTACTCAAGGTAACGCTTCAGCAGATGCTGCAAGAACCTATCTTCTTTTCTGTCTCAAAGAAAATGAAGAAACAGCTAAAAAATATCTTGACATTTTCTGCAAAAAGAGCGATACTGCTAAACAGTACGTTGAAAAATGGTTACCGATAGTAGCCGCATCACAGTCCGTAAAGGGTAACGAGGACGAAAGGCAGTTCCTTTTGGGCTGGACTGATGTTGTAGAGTACAATTGATTTAATAAGTGTGGTTTGTGAATGGAAAAGCTAAGAAAATTTGACACAAAAGTGCAGTACCTTAAATATAAGGTACTGCGTGAGGTCGCAAAACAAGAGTGGCATGGAACTCTTCAGCAAAATTTGCTTGATATACCTGCAATAGTCGTACCGGGTGATGAGCCTACAATGCGTTGCTGTATATATAAAGAACGAGCGATTTTGACAGAGCGTATTAAACTTGCAATGGGTGGCAACAAGAATAACCCGAATGTAATTGAGGTTATTGATATAGCTTGTGACGAATGTCCGTCGGCAGGCTATGAGGTTACGGATTCTTGCCGTGGTTGTCTTGCTCACAGGTGCGAAGATGTATGTAAAAAAGGTGCTATTTCCTTTGACCATAATCATGTTGCACATATTGACAAGTCAAAATGTGTAAACTGCGGTCAGTGTGCAAAGGTTTGCCCGTATTTTGCCATTGTAAACCGTAAAAGACCTTGTCAGAACGCTTGCAAGGTTAAGGCTCTTACAATTAACGAGAAAAATGCAGCTTCGATTGAGAATGAAAAATGCATATCTTGCGGCGCATGCGTTTATCAGTGCCCGTTTGGTGCAATAAGCGACAAATCATATATCATCAATGTTGTCGATATGCTCAAGGAAAAAATCAGCGGTGCGTTTAAGGGTAATCTTTATGCAGTCGTTGCTCCGTCAATAGCAAGCCAATTTACTTACGCAAAGACCGGACAGGTTGTTACGGGCATTAAAAATCTTGGCTTCACAAAGGTCGTTGAGGCGGCTTTAGGCGCTGATATTGTTGCAAAAGCCGAAGCTCAAGAGCTTGCGGAAAAGGGCTTCTTAACAAGCTCTTGCTGTCCCGCCTTCGTTTCGTTTATCAAGTCTAATTATCCGGACTTGGTTCCGCTTGTTTCTCACAATTTATCGCCTATGGCGGCTGTATCCAAATATATCAAGGAAAAGGACCCCGAGTCGAAGATTGTGTTTATCGGACCGTGTACCTCAAAGAAAAAAGAGCTTCAGCTTGATACGGTAAAAGATTATGTTGACAGCGTTCTTACTTTTGAGGAGTTACAGGCATTGCTTGACAGCCGTGATATTGATATTGTTGAGCTCCCTGAGAGTGAGCTTGACGACGCATCTTATTTCGGCAGAATATTTGCTCACAGCGGCGGACTTACAGCAGCTGCAAGCGAAGCGTTAAAGGAACAGGGTAATACAGACTTCCAAATCAAACCTGTTGTCTGCGACGGAATTGAGCAGTGTAAGATTGCCTTGCTTAAAAAGAGTAAGGGTGTTCTTGACGCAAACTTTATCGAAGGTATGGCTTGCGTAGGCGGCTGTATAAACGGTGCAGGCTGTCTTACTCACGGCGACGAGAAAAACAAGTCGCTTGTTGAGAAATACGGCAAGGCGGCAGGGGACAAAACAATAAATGATGTTGTTTCAAAGCTTTAATTAAATAACTATAATTTTAACCTCCGAGTACTTCGGAGGTTGTTTTTTGTAAAAATTATCCCCACTCTCACAATGAGAACGGGGATAATAGATTATATATTTAGTTTTATGAAAGCATCATTCTGTCATTTGCAAATTCGCCGTTACTTGCTTTTGCAAACAAATCGAGAAGATCTTGAACTTTAAGGTTTTTCTTTTCCTCGCCGGAAACATCATAAATAATCTTGCCGTCATACATCATAATAAGCCTGTTTCCGAGTCTTATTGCATCTTTCATATTATGAGTAACCATAACGGTTGTGATATTGTTTTCTGTGACGATTTCATTTGTGATTTTAAGCACCTTTGCCGCAGTAGCAGGATCAAGTGCCGCTGTGTGCTCGTCGAGGAGTAAAAGTTTCGGATGCTTAAGCGAAGCCATAATAAGTGTAATAGCCTGTCTTTGACCGCCCGAAAGAAGTCCGACCTTTGAGGAAAGTCTGTCCTCAAGACCTAAATCAAGTTTTTTGAGTATTTCTCTGTATTCCTCACGCTCTTTTTTTGTAACGCCGATTTTAAGAGTTCTCTTTTTACCTCTTCTCGAAGCAATTGAAAGATTTTCGTCTATCTGCATATCGGCAGCCGTGCCTGTCATTGGATCCTGGAATACACGGCTTATATACTTTGCACGCTTGTATTCGGGAAGCTTTGTAATGTCTTCGCCGTCAACCTTGATTGTACCGCAGTCAACAGGATAAACACCCGCTATCATATTAAACAGAGTGGATTTACCTGCACCGTTACCGCCGATTACAGTTACAAAATCACCTTCATTGAGAGTTAAATCAATACCTGTAAGGGCTTTCTTTTCATTTATAGTACCGGGGTTAAATGTTTTATGTACGCCTTTGATTTCAAGCATTTTCAGTACCTGCCTTTTCATTGTTCTTTACATGCTTTGCCGCAACCTTTGCTTTCCAATGAGGAAGACCGAGGAATATTGCAACGACGCAAGCGGAGAGAAGCTTCAAGTCATTTGCATTCAATCCGAGTTTGAGAACAAGTGCAATAACTATGTAGTAAATAACACCGCCGATAACTGCCGAAAGAAGTCTTAATGCGAAGTTCTTAAAGATTTTACCGAAGATAACCTCACCGATAATAACAGCCGCAAGTCCGATAACGATTGCGCCTCTGCCCATATTGATATCAGCACAGCCATTAAACTGAGCGAGTAATGCACCCGATACAGCAACGATACCGTTTGAAAGAATAAGACCGATAATTTTTCTTGAATCGGTGTTTATTCCGTTTGCTCTTGCCATAGCTTGATTACAGCCTGTTGCTCTGATTGAGTTGCCGAGTTCTGTGCCGAAGAACCAATAAAGCACGCCGATAAGAACGGCAACAAATATGGCACAGATAAGAATTGTTCTTCCAAGCTCATCAGCACTTGATGTTACGATAAGATTAAAGTTTCTTTTGCTTATCGGAGTATTTGCTTTACCGTCCATTATTCTAAGATTTATTGAGTAAAGAGCAAGTTGCGTAAGAATACCTGCCAAGATTGCCGGAATACCGAACTTTGTATGGAAAATACCTGTAACAAATCCTGCAAGACAGCCCGCAACAAATGCAATAAGAAGTGCAAGATAGATATTAACACCTTTTGTTGTCAATACAACAAGAACTGCACCGCCTGTTGCAAATGAACCGTCAACGGTAAGGTCTGCAAGGTCAAGTATTTTGTATGTAATATAAACTCCGATAGCCATAATGCCCCAAATGAAGCCTTGAGCAATCGGCGAGGGGAGAGATTGAATAAACTGTAAAACCTGTGTCATATAATTGATTTACTCCTGTTATAACAAAACACAAAAGCGATAAGGATTTTCTTACCGCTTTTGCAAATGTAAGATGTTAAATTATTATTCTGAAGCCTTGACAGCTTCATAGCCGTCAGGAACTGTCAAGCCCATTGCAGTTGCACGATCAGCTACATATTTCTTTGTTGTGGTATCAGCATAAGCGATTTCCATTTCAGCGGGATTAGCACCGTTTACAAGGATTTCGTAAGCCATAAGACCTGCTTTGTAGCCGATGTCATAGTAGCTGATTGAAAGGGTTGCCACACCACACTTCTTGCAAATACCTTCTTCGCCTGCGATAATCGGAACTTTAGCAGGCTCTGCAATAGAATTCAAAAGAGCTGCGTTTGAAGCAACTGTGTTGTCGGTGGGTACATAAATAGCCTGACAGTTTGAAACTGCTTCGTTCATAACGCTTGTAGCATCATTTGTGTCAACGAATGTATAAACCTTAACCTCATAGCCGAGTGCTTCAAGTTCAGACTTAACAATGTCAGACTGATACTTTGAGTTAGGCTCTGCCGAGCAATAGATAATACCTACTGTTTTTGCGTTTGGTACAAGCTCTTTAAACATTGAAGCTTGCTCTTTAAGGGGTGCGAGGTCAGCAGTACCTGTTACATTGATGCCTGTTTTTCCGTTCCAATCGCTGATTGACAATGCTGTTGCATAGTCTGTGATTGATGTGCCGACAATCGGAATAGTGCTTGTAGTTTCCGTAGCAGCAGTGAGAGCAGGTGTTGCGTTTGCAAGAATAAGGTCAACGTTATCGGAAACAAACTTTGAAACGATTGTTGTGCAGTTAGTTGACTCACCTGAAGCGTTCTGCTCATCAAAAACAACCTTGTCGCCGAGCTTTTCTGTAAGAGCATCTCTAAAACCCTTTGTCGCAGCGTCAAGAGCCTCATGCTGTGTAAGCTGGCAAATACCGACCTTATAAACTTTTTTGTCATTGCCTGCGTTGTTTGAGCAAGCTGTAAAGCAAGCTACAACAATAGTTGCAACAAGCAAGACGCTGATAATTGCCTTAAATGTCTTTTTCATAATAATATTCCCTTCTCATCAAATTGTTTTTAGCGCTTTCAATCGCTAAAGTATGAGACTAATTATAATATCATTATTTTATGTTGTCAAGAGTATTTGTAAATAAAATCAATAACTTAGTGAAATTTATTAAATATTAAAAGCGATTAAAAAGATTTAATGAACAATGCGAAAACAACAGCATAATTCAGAACAAACCTCCGTTATATTCAACTTGAATTATAAATAGGCGTATTGTACTGACTATTAAGCCGATAATCAATATTGTAGCACCTACAACCGATATAACCTTGACTTGATAAAATAGGCTTAAAAACGAGTGAATAATAATAGGAACGCTCATTCCTGCTAACGCTGCGCCCATTTCTCTCGAATAGTTTTCAATGTCGGTTACATTTTTGTAGTGATATGAATGTAGCACAGATAAATTTCCGCCTTTTATTATTAAGCCAACAATCAAAACCGTTACTGCAACCACAAACGAAATAACTGATGTTAAAATGTTTTCAACTTTAATTTCATTTATAAAGGCTTCAAAAAGGCTTTTTCCAAGAATAATTAAAACCGGTGATATTGCAGTTATAAGTAACAGCGTATAAATCGCAACCTGCTTTTTATGCTTTTTGTTAATTCGTTCATTTTTTTGGATAACTTCAAGCACATTTTCATCTGCGGTTGTTGGTAAAATTTCAATATCAATTCTTTTCCCCGAAAGTAATTCGTTTACGCTAACCGAAAAGAACTCACTTAAAGCCATTAGTGATGACACATCAGGATAACCTTTACCTGTTTCCCAACGAGAAACCGCTTTGTTAGAAACATTTAATACCTCGGACAATTCTTTTTGTGTCATTTCTCTTTCGCTACGCAATTCTGATATAAAAGCACCGCACTTTGTTGCATCCATAAAAGCACCGACCTTTCTTTTGATTAAAGAATAACATAACAAGTCAAATAAGTAAACCTATGAATCGTAGAATGTTAAAAAACGTTTGTTACGGACAATCCCAAGGGTTGTTCCTAAGGTTCAATATTTTTCAAATTTGCTAGCAGCCGTTAACCGTTATGTAACGGCAAATTTGATTTGGTAGCGTAGGGCGGGTGGCTTGCTCCCGCCGTTGATTGTTGCTGTTATATGATAATTTATGGCTAAAATGGTATTAAAATCCACGCACAACCCGTAGGGGCGACCTGCGTGCGCCTGTCAATTTCATCTGGCAAACCAAAATAGGCGAACACAGTGTATAGTGTAATAAGATAGTATACAGGTTGTGTAAGGGCATA
>DAVZHW010000012.1:0-55297 GCA_052273625.1 Candidatus Fimenecus sp.
AGCCCGAAAATCCCGTATACGCAGGCGAATACAAAGGCAGCCTGACATTCTCAATAAAAATTGAATAGCAAATGCTATGAAAACAAGGAGGATCAAATCATGAAGAAAATTTTATCTCTTGCGCTGACTCTCGCTTTGCTTGCCACTATGTGCGTGTTCACGGGCATAACCGCCTCGGCGGCTGAAACACCGTGGGACGGCAGTGCGGCAACCGCCTTTTCAGGCGGCGGCAATGGCACAGCCGGGAACCCGTACAAAATCGGAACGGCGGGCGAGCTAAAGCTGTTTGCCAATATCGTAAACGGAGAGGGCGGACAAACGCAGAATCTCGGCGCATGCGCCGTTCTCACTGCGGACATTACGCTGAATGCTAATGTCTTAAAAGACGACGGAACCCTGAATGGTGACGGCAGTGCGTTTCAACCATGGACACCGATTGGAACGGACGAAGATAATTCGTATTCAGGTAACTTTGATGGTCAAAAACATACTATAAGCGGCATGTACGCATTCAGTGCCAATACGGATTGTTTCGCATTATTCGGGTATGTAAGTGGTGGAACTGTTCAAAATATCATTCTGACAGACAGCTATATTGCTAGCCGAAATAGCGCCGCCGGAATCTGTGGCTATAATTATAAGGGCTCTATAATCAATTGTCACAGCAGCGCCACGATTGCAGGTACAGTCAGCAACAGCATGGGATTGGGCGGTATATGCGGAGATAATAATAATGGCTCTGTTCAAAACTGCAGCAACACCGGTCTTATATTCGCACAGCCCTATACTGATGAAATCGGCGGCGTTTGCGGCAACATTTCAAACGGTGCAACTGTCAAAAACTGTTTTAATTCCGGGAATCTGATCGGCGCCGCTTCCGTCGGAAGATCCGGTGGCGTTGTCGGATGTTCTTACGGCGGCTTAATTGAAAACTGCATTAATACCGGCACGGTTTCCGGCAATAGCGAGAAGAAAGGCGGAATTTGCTTTGACTTTGCTCCGCAATAAATATGACTACTACAGTAACCAATTGCTATTACCTTGATACTTGCGGCGCTGCCGGATTAGGTACGTCTAAAACCGAAGCTGAAATGAAAACGCAGGAGTTTGTCAATCTGCTCAACGCAGGTGGTGCCGGCTTCGTTTATCGCGGTGGCTATCCTGTTCAAAGTTGGGAGAAAGATAACCGCGGTACAAATGTTAATTACACGGTCGCTCCCACCTATACGGTAACCATTCCGTCAGAGGTATCGCTCGGCAATTCGTTTGAAATCAAAGCCGAAAATGTTGTTCTTGAGCAAGGCAAGCAGCTTGAAGTAGCGCTTACCGCTACAAGCGGTGCAGGCAACGCCTTTACCGTATCAAACGGCAAAACCGGAGAGCTTACATATGAGGTAAAAGTCGGAGGAACACCGATTTCAGTCGGCGGTACAGTGCTTACGGTCAACCCGACAACAGCGTCGGCAGGCAGTGCAACACTTCATTTCAGCGACCCGACAAACACAATCGTTTATGCCGGCGATTACAGCGGCACGGTAACCTTTACGGTTTCTGTTAAATAAAAAAAATAATTAAAAAAATAATTTTAAGGAGAATTTATTATGAAAAAGCTTATTGCATTCGTACTCACACTCGCTATGGCAACAATTATGTCCGTCACCGCTTTTGCAGCAGACACAACCATTCATCAGGCCAGCGACCCGAAAACAGGAAACACCACAGTGAAGTTTTCCGTTGACCCCACCTACACCGTGACCATTCCCGGAGAAGTTACGCTTGCCTATGACGATACAAGCAGCTCTTACAAGGGCAGCGGAGCCATCACAACAGGCGCAGTCCGCCTGCATCAGTATCAAGAAATTCTGGTTACCGTTACGGGCGATTTTAAAATGACCTCTAAAGAACAGGCTGAGCTTCCTTATACAATGACAATCGGCAATTCTGCATCTGCCGTTGTTTCGGGAGATGATGTTGCAACCTTCGTTACAAGTACAATGCCGCAAAGTGTAACTCTCAATTACAGTGCGGAAAATCCGACCTATGCCGGTGTCTACACCGATACGCTGACTTTTACCGTTAAAACAGTTATGGGCAATTAAAAAAATTAAACACCAATTTAAAGGAGATATTTATCATGAAAAAACTTATAACATTAGCGCTTGCACTCGTTATGACAGCATCTATATCCGTCACCGCTTTTGCGGCAACCGTTGATCAAAGCGCTGAGAATCCCAAAGATGAAAATGTCACGGTTAGTACCAGCATTGCCCCGACCTACACTGTTACCATTCCCGGCGACACGACTGTTACTTATGATGACAACAAGGCGACTTCCACAGATTTCGGAACAATCAAAGCTGATAATGTACGTCTGAATCCGCTGAAAAAGATTGTAGTTTCGGTTAGCGCTGCTTTAACTATGAAAAACGAAGATGATAATACGAAAACCATCCCCTATACCATCACTTCCGGCGGTAATGCATTCAATTCTGTAGATTTGTTTGCTACCGGCGACAGCGCGGCGCTGAAAATTGACATTACAGCTGAGGCTTGGTCTGCCGCATATGCCGGAAGCTATTCCGATGTTGTGACATTTACCGTAGCCTATGTTGATAAAACCACCGGCTAAACGGCATTGTCACCGGAAAGGAAGTGCAATATATGAAAAAAATTAAATGCGCCTTTGTTCTTCTGATTACCGGTTTGCTTTTAACCATGCCGTTGACGGTATTTGCGCAAACACTTGATGAAAATAATCAATCCGGGAGCGCTGTAATATCCGCCGCTGTTCCGTCCTCACATACGCTGACGGTTGTGTCCGACGGCGCGCAGGTGTTCTTTAACGGAATTGCTGTGAACGATACGGTTTCTCCGGAAAGGCAATCTACACCGCAGCTTCTGATTCGTGCTGACAGCGGACGTAAAATTACCTCTGTAACGCTTAACGGCGAGGATGTTACAAATCAGCTGGTTGGCGGAAGGCTAACGCTCCCAAAGGTGATCAGCGACGGAAGGCTAATTGTTTTAACAGCTGCCGTAAAAGATACGCCGCCGGGCGGAAACTCACCGCAGACCGGCGACAACAGTAATATGATCCTCTGGATCGCATTGCTGTTCATCAGCGGCGGTGTTCTGACAGGTGTAACGGTATTTGATAAAAGGAAAAGACATTCCGTCAAATAATCAAAGATAAGTAATAATTAACGATCCATCACGGAAACATCACAATTACGGCACAGAGGGCATAAAAACCGCTGTGCCGTATTTCTTTCCTTGGCGACTGTTTTTGAGAAATAAGCAATTTCTCGGGCATAACCCAACAATTTTTTGCCGGATTCCATGTATACTGTGTATATCACACTTATGCACTTTTCATTATTTACCCCGGCAAGCGGATACACGGATATCAACAGATACCAAATACAGCGAGGTAATTATGAAAACAAGGAGAAGCCCCTAACAATCATGTACATAAGCGAAACGCAACACTTAAGACCGTCTTAACAAAACGGTTTTTATATGCACGCCCTCATGCGGCTGTACTATGCCTTAAAGCATAGCGCAGTCGCTTTTTTGTTTCCCCGAATACCGTAACAGGAGGTGACCATGATGTTTAGCCTTGCAGAATCAATCGACGAAGCTCAACACAACGCAGTGCCATAAAAAGCGGTGCCCTGCCGTTTTCAAGCGACAAGGTGAATGAATGAAAAAGAATACAGGAAAGAAACAGGTGTTGAAATAGCAAAGGCTGTCTTTGCGCAGACACACAGACACCTATATTTTTTTGACCTCTGCGGTCAACAGAATTCCATACGATATCTGCAAAAAACCAACAATAAATCTGTTATTTCGGAATTTCAAATTGGCTTGGCTTTCTGCGTTTGTATAAACGGCAGCGTACTGTCAAATTTTGCGGCAGGCTGTCGAAGCCCTCCGTATCAATCGTTTTTGACCTAACAAAAAACGATTGAACGGAGGTACATAAACTTGAAAAAACAACCCAAAGCGGTTTATATCATAGAAAACGGCGGGTACACGGAACTGTCCTATGAGGAATTCCGTCGCCGTGAGCAAATCTGCCCGTTATATGCGGACAAGCTATTCCTGCCCTTATACGGCAGGCTTATGGAGGTATCCAAAGAGGATTACGCAGAATTCTACCGAGCAAAGCGTCGACAGAAATATCTGGACGAACGCTCTGCGGACAACGGCGACTTCTCTTACGATATGCTGACCACCGATGAATTCAGCGGCGAGGACATCCTCATCGCCGATCAGCCGGATGTATGCGACGCCGTAGTGGAAAGCATTATGACGGACAAGCTCAGGAAAGCCATCCTCAAGCTGACTGATGAGGAACAGCTCCTCATCTACCGCCATTATTACGCTGGCATTTCAGGCACCGACCTTGCCGAAATTTACGGCGTATCACAACAGGCAATCAGCAAGCGGATCGCCAAAATCAGAGCAAAGCTCAAAAATCTTTTAGAAAATTAAAAAACTTGGTTGTAGCCCCCTCAACTTTTCGGCATGGAAAGTGAGGGGGCTTTCTCTATAGCCTCCGCCCGTTCTTTGAAAACCGAATAGTACAGCGCATCCTTTACCTTCCTTCTGCCGTCGGCGAAGCCGATAAGCCACACGACCTTTTGAGTCGGACGGTGCGGCGCATCCGCACCGAAGGCCATGAAAAGCAGAAGCAATAATGATACTTGCGTCCAGTCACAGACCGAGCGTTGAAGCGGTATGAACAAAGTGCCGTGAGCCGTCGCAGCCAATGAGGGCGCCTCGCAGAGATCCTGGGAGTGGTGGGATTCCAATGAGGTCAAATGCATGACCGGAGGATGTGTTCCCTTGTTCGGGGCGTCGTGGACAAATACGGACAGAACCAAGAACGATTGATACAAATACCAAGGCGGTCGTTTGCCCAAAAGCACTCGGCCGCCTTTTACTTAAACGGAGGCTAACTATGAAAGAGATTAAACGAGGTGAAATCTATTCCGCCGACTTCGGCGCAGGCTTCGGCAGTGAGCAAGGCGGCGTTCGTCCGGTTTTGATTTTGCAGAATAATACTGGCAACAAGCACAGCCCCACCACCATTGTGGCGGCGATCACAGGCAGAAAGACAAAAGCGGCTCTGCCCACCCATGTAGCGATAATGACAAGCGGTCTCAAAACCGAATCCACCGTCCTGCTCGAACAGATCCGAACGATAGACAAAGCGAGGCTCGGCGAGTATATCGGCAGGCTCGACAGCAAGACCCTCGACGCCGTTGACCGTGCCATTGTAGTGAGCCTCGGCATTAAATATTTGGAGGGGCTGCTCAATGGATAAAAGAACCGACATCAACAATGCATCATTCGCTTACAGCGTGAGTCTTTTACGAATGCTGCTTGATATGAATCTGATAACCGAGGACGAATACGAAAAAATCGCTCAGATCAGTGCCGAACACTACGGCGCTGATCTGATTTATGTCTGAAATCTTAATTCTCAAGTATTTGCGAAAAACCGCTGGAAGTATTCGAACTATTGTGGTATGGTGTGTCGTGCCAAAAGGCAAATAACAGCAAGGTGAACCCTTGCGGAAAGGAGAAAGACATGAACATTACTGAAATCACAAGCACAAAGGAGCAGACAGCCGAACGACTCCGACTGGCGCCCTACTGCCGCGTATCGAGCGATTCAACCGACCAGCTCCATTCCTTCGCCGCACAGATCCGCTACTACAGCGACTATGCCAAGAAGCATCCCGAATATACGCTGGTGGACATCTACGCCGATGAAGGTCTGACCGGCACCGAGATGAAAAAGCGGGACGAGCTGAACCGCCTCATTACCGACTGCAGAAAAGGCAAGGTCGACCGCATCATCGTCAAATCGGTCTCCCGTCTGGCACGGAACACCGAAGAACTGCTCGTACTGCTGCGGACGTGCAAAGAGATCGGCGTAAGCGTGTATTTCGAGGAACAGGGCATCGACACCGAAAAACTGAATATGGAAATGATCGTAACATTCCCCGGTATGGCCGCACAGCAAGAAAGTGTGAACATATCGGGGAATTTGCGTTGGAGCTATCAAAAGCGGATGCAGTCCGGCGACTTCAACTGCACCTGTCCGGCTTACGGCTTCGACCTCAAGGACGGCGAGCTCGTAATCAACGAAACGGAGGCGGCGGTCATTCGGCGCATATTCGACCTATATCTCCAAGGATACGGAACGCTTGCCATTGCAAAAATGCTGAATGAGGACGGCATACCGCGGAAGCACGGCTACGAAAAATGGCTGCCGAGTTCCATCAACTATGTGTTGAACAATGAACGCTATATGGGAGATGCGCTCCTGCAAAAGAGCTACACTACCGAAACCCTGCCGTTTCGGAAAATGAAAAACGACGGACGGCTGCCGCAATACTATGTGGAGAACAGCAACCCTGCCATCGTCAGCCGAGAAACCTTTCAGGCGGCGCAGAACCTGCTGCGCTCACGGAAAACGGAAAGATGCAAAAGAAAGTCCTATCCGCTGACCGGAAAGCTGCGCTGTCCCGAATGCGGCAGAGTCTTCCGACATCAGGTCGTAAACGGCAAGGCACATTGGATATGCTCCTGCCGTTCGTCCGGCGCGACCGAATGCCAGCACCGCCATGTGCGTGAGGATATCGTATATGAGATATTCACCGATATGGCTATCAAGCTGAAAACCTACCGAGCCGAACTGCTCGGTACGCTGATTCACCAAATGGAAACCATGCAGGATCGCACAAGCCGCAATCAGGAGCGTATACGGCAGATAGATAAAGAAATTGCCGACCTCGGTGCGAAGAACCATGTCATTGCAAGGCTGCACACAAGCGGCGCTATGAACGCCGCCGATTACGCCATGCAGACTTCGGAGATCGGCAACCGCCTCACCGAGCTGCGCATCGAACGACGGCAAAAGCTCACCGAGGATGAGGACGACCAACTGCTCGCCACCCTCAAAGACTTAAATGCTATCCTCGATGAATACGAGCCGACCGCCGAGTTTGACAACGGGCTGTTTGACGAAATCGTCGAGAGCATCACGGTGGACAGCAGCGAACAGCTTGCCTTCAAGCTCATCGGCGGCATTGCACTGACCGAGCAAATCCCCAAGAAAGGACGGTGAGAACCGAATGAAAAACAGAACCCTGCCTTACGGCTACTGCTGTAAAGACGGCGTTATCGTCACAGAACCGCAGGAAAGCAAGGTACTGAAACGAATCTTTGCTGCATACCTTGACGGCTCCTCTATGCTGACCATAGCCGAGCAGCTGAACAGAGAGAAAATCGAATACAGGGACGGCGTTACCGACTGGAACAAGGGGCGGCTCAAGCATCTCATTGACAACGCAAAATATCTCGGCACAGAGGTGTATCCGCCGATCATCGACCAAGCAACCTATGAGAAAATACAGAAAACGAAGCATGGGCGCAACACACAAAAGAACACGGACAAAACACAGGACATATTCAAGCTGACCGTCCCCGTCCGATGCCCAAGCTGCGGTGACCGAATGCGCCGCCGACACGACAGCCGATGCAAATGCCAAGAGCGTTGGACTTGTGAAAACACGGCCTGCCGTCTGCGAATCGAGATATCCGATGCCGAACTGCTGACCGCACTCGCCGACCTTCTCGGCACGGTAACCGCCGACAGCATCACATTGCCTGCCGAAACACCCTACGAGCCGAGCACCGAGGTAATACGGCTGAACAACGAGATCGGCCGTATGCTTGACATGGCGGAAACAGACAAGGCTGTGTTGCGAAGCAAGATGATGGAATGCTTCCGGCAGAAATATAAAGAACTCGGCAACGGGTGCTGCGCCGTACAAAGGCTGAAGGCCGAAGCTGGCAGTACGGCAGACATCGCCGAGCGGCTGAACCGCGCGGTCAGCGAAATACGCCTGTACACCGATAAAACGGCAGACATCATACTGCTGAACGGACAAATCATACGAAAGGAGCAAGGTCATGCAACAGTCAACGGTCGCCCCTCAGAGAGTGGTGCGGATAATCGAACCGACAATATCGGTCAGAGAGAGCGTGAAAACTCATTACCGAGTCCTGCGGGTGGCGGCATACTGCCGCGTTTCCACTAAGCAGGAGGAACAGCTCAACAGTTATGAAAATCAGGTGGAACACTACACCGAACGCATCAATTCCGAAAACGGATGGACGCTTGAAGGTATCTACGCCGACAAGGGCATCTCGGGCACAAGCGTGAAAAACCGAGATGAATTCAACCGCATGATTCGTCGATGCAAGCAAGGGAAAATCGACATGATCATTACGAAATCCATCGCCCGGTTTGCGAGGAATACCGTCGACTGCTTGAAATATGTCCGCCTGCTCAATGACCTTGGCGTCGATGTGTACTTCGAGGAACAGGGCATCCACAGCAATCAGCCCGGTGCCGAGTTTTACATTACGATCTACGGCAGCATCGCCCAAAGCGAATCGGAAAATATCAGCGCCAACATTAAATGGGGCAAGGCGCAGGCCGCCCGTGAAGGCAAGGTAGTATTCAGATACAAGAACTTCCTCGGCTACCGCAAGGGAGACGACGGACAACCTGAAATCGTCCCCGAAGAAGCAGAAACGATCCGCCTTATATATGACCGCTTCCTCGCAGGCGACAGCTTAAAGGGAATTGCCGAACTACTTGAAGAAAAGGGTATCAAAAGCCCGACGGGAAAAGCAGAGTGGCAGTTTTCAACGATACAGTCCATTCTCTCCAATGAGAGATACAAAGGCGATGCCATCATCAACAAAACCTACATTACCGACTGCATCAGCAAAAAGGTCAAAGTCAACAACGGCGAACGCCCGAAATACTATGTAGAGAACAGCCACCCTGCCATCATCGACTCGGCTACCTTCGGCAGAGTTCAGGAGGAACTCGCAAGGCGCTCCGGCAAACGAAAGATCAGCCGAAAAGCCAAGACCGAGCAAGGCAAATACTCAAGCAAATATGCTCTGACAGAACTGCTCGTCTGCGGTGAATGCAAGTCCGCCTATCGCCGATGCACATGGACGGCAAGCGGTAAAAAGAAAATCGTATGGCGATGCATCAACCGCCTTGACTTCGGAAAGAAATACTGCAGAAACTCACCCACCGTAGAGGAAAGCGTTCTGCAAAGGGCTGTGATGGCGGCGATCATGGAAACCTCCAACCAAAACGCCGAGGTGCTGCGAACACTAAAACTGCATATCGGCATGGGCTTGGAGGGCGAGAAAAACGAGGATAACAGCATTGACCTTCAGGTGCGGATAGCCGAGATCGACGCAGAATTCCGAAAAATGCTCGACCGGGTATCCACCGACACCATCGAAGCCTTTGATGAGGAAACCGCAACTCGGCTCATGAATGAAAAAAGCCGTCTTCAACAGCAGCTTGGTAGCATAGCCGACGATGAACAGCGGCGAGAAAACGCAAAATCCCGACTCGATGACATCTACACGATACTGGACGGCATAAAGAACCGCCCGATGGAATACGATGACCAAATCATCCGCCAACTGCTTGAATGCATAGTGGTGGACTCAAAAGAACGAATCACCGTCATATTCAAAGGCGGTCTTAAATCGGTGCAGCCGCTGACCGAATGACAGCGGCTCACCTCCGCTCCCAACCTTGAAAGCTCAAGATTTTTCGTAAGGGAACAAATACTACCCCAAAAAAGGCGAAAAAATCTATTTTATAGTCCTATTACAAAAAAAGCACCGAATTTTCGGTGCTTTTTTCCTTTATTTACGCTGTTTTACGGCAATTTTGCTTGTATTTCCCATATAGATAAAACTACGGCGCACGGTCTTTTCCGTACGCCGATTTTTCGTTTTGTCACAGTTTTTTGTTCATTTTGTGCCACACAGTCCACGCATTCCGTTTGGTACATCATCAAAAAAGCATCAATCACAATTCAAATTCGTTCGTAATACCCATTAGCATATCCGTGTTTCTTTTGACATAATACATTTCGGTTATTTCCGAAGTTGTGTGTCCGAGTAGGTCTGCCACCTGCCTTGGTGTTAATGCTTTTACCGTTCCGTCATCTGCTCGTACTCCTGTTACAAGTTTTGTTGCGAAGGTGTGTCGCAGACTGTGTAAGCCTTTTTTCTCGATTCCTGCCGCATCGAGTATGGAATAAAACCGTTTTCTTAAATTCAACGGTCTTGTGAAGTTGCCGTCTGCATCGGGTATCAATGGTGCGTCCTCACCGAAATATCGCTCGTTTCGTAATTCGATAATCGCTTGTATAGCCGTTTCGTTTAAGGGTACAATACGCTTGCTTGAAGCGGTTTTCAGTTTTCCTACCACAATTTCCCGTCCACTTTTTCGCTCTGTTCCGTCACGCTTTTGAGCTTCTTTAACGCCTCTTTGAATGTGCATCACTTTCGCTTCAAGGTCGATATCACTGTTGATTAAACCCAACACTTCTGCAGTTCTCAATCCCGTGTTCAGCATAAGAATATATGCGGAAGCTTGATTGTGTTTCGGCTTGCCTGAGGGGTACTTCTTGTATGCTTCCTCTTTGAATTTTTCAATTTCCTCATCGGTAAATACGGTTATTGTTTCGCATACAGGAAGCACTTCCTTGTTCTGCTTTGCAAGATAATTTGACTTCTTTATTGTCGGCACAGCGTTCATCGGATTCTTTTTTATGAACTCCTCACGCATAAGATAATCAAAGTATTCGTTGAGCAGATTGTATGTTTGCTTGACGGTTGAGAATGAATATCCTTTGTCGGTCAGCGTGCTAATTAACCGCTTAATGTCTGCACCTGTTATGTTAGATACAATGAGTTCGCCCATGTAAGGAACGATTTGATTTTTGTAAATCTGCTCGTTGCGGTCATAGGTTACTCGTTCAACATTCGGGTACTTAAACACTTGCAGGTAATTTAATAGGCTGTCACTTACTGTCTTGTTACCCTCAATGGCGTCAATGATTTCTTCTTCAAATTTGGATATGTAGTCAGTCATTTTCTTGTTGACTTCGGCTTTTGTTGTGCCGGAAAAGCTCAATATATTTGTCAATTATCAATTCCATATACTCTATTGGATATTCTGTGCGAATTTCAAATTCAATATCTTGATACATTGGAGAAGAATTGATTTCTTTAAGCAACGCAGTAATCTTGTTGAAGGTATTTTGTCTATGCTTAATGCCGCTTTTCTTCCATACCTAGCTGTACTTGTTTGCGTCTGCCTGTCCATTGCCATCCAAAAACAACATTTTTTCACAAAATCTAAAATATTTGTATTGTTTTCCACAAAAAACACCGGGACTCACAAAAAAGTGAATCCCGGATTTTATTTTGGCTGTTTTTTTACAGCCCCTTTATTTTACAATCACTTCAAGAATGCCGTCGGCATTACTTGTAGCGGCTCTTAAAATCTTCGACAATCTCAACCATCTCTTCAGACGGATTGGAAATCCCTGTCGCTGCGGTGGCAATTATAAAGACCAAAAGCAAAGTAAAGCTCATTTGCGTTTTTATCTGCGATATACGACTGAGTTCCACATCAACTCATTTTTGAAATTACGGATTGTTGTATCCTTATCAATATAAACTGCTTCGATTCCCATGGCTGCTGCCCAGTCTCCCATCTGCTCGGCAGTCAGGTCATAAGAAAATGCTGTATGGTGTGCGCCCCCTGCCAGGATCCATGCTTCCGCACCTGTCTGCAAACTCGGCTCCGGTGTCCAGAACGCAGTTGCTACCGGAAGCTTCGGCATCGGCTTCTCTGTCTTCTTGCAGTTCACATCATTGATGATCAGACGGAAACGGTCTCCCAGATCGATCAGGGAAGTCGCGATTGCCGGTCCCTCCTTTGCGGTAAATACAAGTCTTGCCGGATCTTCTCTGTTACCCATGGACAACGGCTGTTCCTTAATGCTGATCGGACCGTCTGCAATACTCGGGCATACCTCAAGCATATGTGCCTGAAGAATTCCTTCTTTTCCCGGAACCAGATTATATGTATAGTCCTCCATAAAGGATGTTCCCTTTGCATCCTTCATTCCCTGTGTCATGATCTTCATAACACGAACCATGGCTGCTGTCTTCCAGTCACCTTCGGCTCCAAAGCCGTAGCCTTTTTCCATCAGGCGCTGAATTGCAAGTCCCGGAAGCTGCTTCAGTCCGCCCAGATCTCCGAAGTGCGTTACGATTGCCTGATAATTTTTCTCCTTAAGGAAACGTTCAAAACCAATCTCAATACCGGCCTGAACTGCCACATGCTCACGGAATTCCTTCTCATCTCTTCCTTCCGGAAGAATGTTGTATTTGCTGTAGTACTCTTCCACAAGTGTATTGATGTCTGCAGCAGAAACAGCACTTACAGCCTCCACAATTTCATTGACCGGATAAGCATCTATCTCCCAACCGAATTTCAGCTGAGCTTCAACCTTGTCGCCTTCTGTAACGGCTACATTTCTCATGTTGTCGGCAATTCTCATAACACGGATGTGGCTGCTCTCAATCACGCCTACAGCTGTTCTCATCCATGAGCCGATACGCTCCTGAACTTTTTCATCTGCCCAGTATCCTGCAACCACTTTACGTTCCATGTTAAGTCGGCTGAAAATGTGTCCGAATTCTCTGTCGCCGTGAGCGGACTGATTCTCGTTCATAAAGTCCATATCAATGGTGTCGTACGGGATTTCCTGATTGAACTGTGTGTGCAGATGAAGCAGCGGTTTGCGGAACTCCTGCAGTCCCAGAATCCATGACTTTGCAGGTGAGAATGTATGCATCCATGTAATCACGCCTGCACAGCTGTCATCTGTATTTGCCTCATTAAATGTCTTGCGGATCAGTTCATTTGTGATCAATGTCGGCTTCCAGACAACCTCATAAGGAAGCTTTCCTGACTTATTCAACGCCTCAACAATAATCTGTGAATGTTCTGCTACATGTGCGAGACACTCATCTCCGTATAAATCCTGTGAACCTGTACAAAACCAAAATTTGTATGCTTTCTGCTGCATGACTATTTACCTCCCTGACCGTAATATGCATTTGCGCCATGTTTTCTGTAATAATGTTTATCCTGAAGCTCCTGTGGAGCAGGCTGATTCTGTGGATTGATCATCTCACAGCGTGCCGCCATCTTTGCCACCTCTTCCAGCACCACTGCGTTGTGAACCGCTTCGTCTGCATCTTTTCCCCATGTAAACGGTCCGTGGTTCTTGCACAGCACAGCCGGAACTGCAATGTAATCCTTTTCCATACGTTCAAACTCATCAGCGATTAAGACGCCGGTGTTCCGCTCGTACGCTTCATCAATTTCCTCTTTTGTCAGATTACGCACGCAGGGTACATCCCCGTAAATGTAATCCGCATGAGTTGTTCCATAGCATGGAATGTTTCTGCCCGCCTGTGCCCAGCTTGTTGCCCAGGCAGAGTGGGTATGTACGATTCCTCCAATCTTAGGGAACCGGTTATATAAAACAACATGAGTCGCCGTATCCGATGAAGGATTGTAATCGCCTTCTACTTTATTTCCTTCCAAATCTACAACAACCATGCTTTCCGGTGTCAGCTTGTCATAATCCACACCGCTTGGCTTGATAACAAACAGTCCTTTCTCTCTGTCAATCCCACTGACGTTTCCCCATGTAAAAGTTACCAGTCCGTGCTTTGGTAAAAGCATATTTGCCTCATATACCTGTTTTTTCAGTTCTTCTAACATTTCCTGCCTCCTCCTATTACATTGACTCAACAGCTGCTCTTTCAATCGTGAGACCGGCTGTATAAAGCTCCATAAATTTTTCAAAACCTTCTGTATCTTCTGCTACCGGCTCCATTCTCTCTCCCTCTTCACCGCCGAATACCTTCTGAGCCAGATAATCTGTCAGGCTTTCATCTACAGCCCGTTCTTTCATATAAGCTGCAAGCAATGCAATTCCCCATGCACCGCCTTCTCCTGCTGTTTTCATTACATATACCGGTGTGTCAATTGCTGCCGCAAGGATTCTCTGTCCCACGCCTTTTGTCTTGAACAGACCTCCGTGTCCCAGCATCTTGTCCAACGCCACTTTTTCCTGTTTTGTCAGAATATCCATTCCTTTCTTCAGAGCACCGAGGGATGTACAAAGGTGTACGCGCATAAAGTTTGCCAGATTGAAATTACTGTCAGCCTTGCGTACAAACAACGGTCTTCCTTCTTCAAATCCGGTGATATGTTCTCCTGAAAAATAATTATAAGCAAGAAGTCCTCCGCAGTCTGTATCTCCTTCCAGCGCTTTATTATACAGCGTTTCGTATAAGGTATTCATATCTGCCTTTGCGCCGAATGCCTCCAGACATTCTTTAAACAATCCCACCCAAGCATTCAGGTCTGATGTACAGTTATTGCAGTGTACCATCGCAACCGGATCACCTGCCGGAGTCGTCACCATATCGATTTCTTCATAAGGCTTAGTCAGCGGATGTTCCAGTATCGCCATTGCAAATACACTCGTTCCGGCTGATACATTACCTGTACGGACAGCCACGCTGTTGGTCGCTACCATACCTGTTCCCGCATCACCTTCCGGCGGACACATAGGAACTCCTGCCTGAAGATCACCGTCTCTGTCCAGAAGCTTTGCACCTTCTTCTGTAAGGGCACCTGCCTCCTGTCCCGCCGCCATGACCTCCGGAAGAATGTCTTTCAATTTCCATGAAAATCCTTTGTCAGCCACAAGTTCATCGAACTGCGCCAGCATTTTTTCATCCCATGTACAGCTATCGGAATCAATCGGGAACATTCCCGCTGCCTCTCCGACTCCCATCACCTTTCTGCCTGTCAGCTGCCAGTGAATGTAGCCTGCAAGTGTTGTAAAAAAGCTTACATCTTTTACATGCTCTTCTCCGTTCAAAATGGACTGATACAGATGTGCCACACTCCAGCGCTGAGGAATGTGGAACTGAAATACTTCGGACAATTTTTCCGACGCCTCTTCTGTAATTGTATTTCTCCATGTGCGGAATTCCGCAAGCTGCTTCCCGTCCTTGTCAAACGGAAGGTAGCCGTGCATCATGCCACTGAATCCGATGGCATTAAATGTGGTTAGTGTAATACCATATTTTTCCCTCACATCTCTTTTCAGGTCCGCGTAACACTCCTGAAGTCCTGTTCTGATATCGTCCATTGTGTAGGTCCATACATGATCTACATAGCGGTTCTCCCAGTCATGACTTCCTGAAGCAATGGTATGATATTCCTCATCAATCAGCACTGCTTTGATTCTGGTGGAGCCGAACTCAATACCGAGTGTTGTTTTTGCATTTTTAATTGATTCTGCGATTTTTGTATTATCCAAAACATATCCTCCTTTTACTTTATTTTCATGCCCGGAGCCTGCAGTTTTTCCTGACACTTTTTTCATTCTGCTCTTTTAAGAAAATTATAGCTCAAATCGGCAAAATAATAAAGATAAATTTTATCCTATTCTGGACATTTATTATCCTAAATAGTAAAATAAGTATATCAGACTTGAAATCAATTAAGAGGAGGAGCATTTCTTAATGCTTGCTAATTTTGAAAAGCGAAAATACAACGGAAAAGAACGGGTATGGTCAGGACGCTACCGCTATCTCCGGAACCTCCCTCACTGGCATCTGGAATGTGAGCTTATTTATGTAGAACAGGGTGAAATCACCGTCTCGCACAATAACCATAATTATCTGCTCAAAGCAGCGGATGCCATCTTTCTGAACAGCGGCGAAGTTCATTATATTAAAAGTGAAGAAGGCAGCGTTGTGTCAATCCTGATGTTTGATCCCGCCCTTATTCAGGATTTATCTGCCTCGTACTCTCTGAATACGGCGCAGCTTCAGCATACCTATCCGATTGCGGAATATCACCGGCTGATCCATCTTGAACTGAAAAACCGGCTGCCTTTTTACGAGCTGAAGATACGTCAGCTTGTAACTGACCTGATGATCCGGATTTTTCGGGGTGAAGAGCTGGCTGAATCCCGGCTTTTGAACGAACACTCTTCCATTTCAAATTATAAACAGCTGCTGAAAGAGATTGATAAAAAATACAGCCACATCACTTTTTCGGATGCCGCTGCATTTATGGGTCTTTCTGAGCCTTATTTTTCAAAGTTTTTTCGGAAAATATCGGGAATGACCTTCTCACAGTATCTCAATACCGTCAAGCTGGAAAAAGCAATTATATTGTTAAAGAATAATACAGACCGCTTATCCATAACCGAAATTGCTTCCAGATGCGGTTTTGATACAATTCGTCATTTTAACCGGGTATTCAAAAACATTACCGGAATGTCCCCAAGAGAGCTTCCTCCTGACTATATGCCGGAACTCCAACCGATTTATACAATCGAAGAAGCCTTCGATCCCACACTTACCCCGTCTGAATTGCTGTAATAAAGAGAAAACGGCGTAACCACAGGGGTTACACCGTTTCAAAGAAACAAATTTAATTGAGATACAAAAGCCACCTTGGGGCACCTTCCTTACGGAGGGTGCTACAAGGTGACCGTTTTTGTTTTGGCATTGAGTAATATGATTTAGATTCCGAGGCACCGCAAGAGGGGTTGCGAAGCAACTTCAAGTCCGTTTGTATATCATCGTTAATCTTGTGGGTATAACTATCGTTTTTGTTTTACGGCGATTTTACTTGCTTTTCCCATATAGATAAAACGACGGCGCACGGTCTTTTCCGTACGCCGATTTTTCATTTTTGTCCCGTTTTTTGTTCACTTTGTGCCACACTGTCCACGCAATCCGTCCGCTACATCATCAACATAGCATCAATCAGCATCGTGTGTTTCTATCATATTTTCCCTTTTCTTTGTTTATAGCAACACAAATCTTGACCGCCAAAGCAAAAGCTTTGGCGTCTTTTGATATGGTTTTCAGTTACATCTAAGCCCTTTGTCATTTTTCTAAGTCTTGATGTTTCTTTTTGTTGCATAGCAGCGCAAGAGCGCATACTGCAAAAGGAATAAGGCTCGCTGCGTTGATACAGACGAGTTTATCGCCTGCAGTTTTCGGAATCTCGGGGCTCTGTGTATCTGCGGGAACGGACGAATTTTCAGCGACTGTAGGCTCAGTCGGTTTTACCGAGTCGCACGGCTCTGTCGGATTAGTTTCAGGCGGTGCGACAGGTTTTAATTCTAAACCATTTATTGCATCTGTAATTGCTTGTGTTTGTGCATCTACCTCTGCTTGCTCGGTGATGTTTTTATTTGACATATCAACTGCCAAAGCTTCGTCAAGAGCAGTTAAATCTTGATATAAACTGCGGTCTATTGCTTTTGCTTGTTCAACAGCTTTGTTGTACTCTGCGTAATCTGCTGATTTGTACACAAGTGAATTTATTGCGTTGATAATTGCATCTGTTTGAGCATCAACAAGTGCTTGGTCTTTTACAGACAAATTGCTGACATCTACGCTCAATGCTTCGTCAAGAGCAGTTAAGTCTTGATATAAACTGCGGTCTATCGCTTTTGCCTGTGCGACCGCTTTGTTGTATGCGGTGTAATCGGCGGAAACCGCCTTGTTTGCCGTCACACCTGTGCGGATTTCAATGGGGTCATAGCCTACATCAGTGCTGGTAACTACGCAATAATAGTAGGGATAAGCAGGATATTCGGCAGGATTAAATTCCCTGGCTGTTGCACCCTCAATGAGCGTACCTGCGGTGTTATCCGCCGTAAGACTGCCGTACCACTGATAGGTACGGTTGAAACCGATAACATCGGGAGAAAGGATTTGTGTTTTATTGGTATATTCCATTGGAACATCCTGCAAAATTGCGGTTTCCTGCGAAATCTCGATGAATTCGTGTCCATTTTTAATTGCCCATTTTTCAGCGTCCGTACCGCTTGTGCCGTAGACTTTGTAATTTCTGCCGACAGTGTCTTCCGTACATTCTTTGAAGGTTGAAGGCATAGCAATGATACAGCCTTCTGTCTGCGGCAGGCTTTTTGCTGATTCCAGATGTGAGAATTCTATACGAGATGTGCGGTATTTTCCAAAAGCGTTTTTACCGATATTTTTTGTTTGGTCAAAACGATAAATACGCGGCTTTGAATTTACATTATAGCCGCCGGCAAAAGCACTATGTGGTATCGAAACTATCGATGGCAAATCAATTGTCGTTAAATAGGAACAATTGGCAAATGTATCGGAACCTATTATTTCTAATGACGGAAAGTTAGCTTCGACGATCCCGGTATCTTCAAAACTTGTATAACTCAAATCTCTAATTGCCTGCATTTTAATACTTATAAGACGATTGCAGTCGTAAAACATCTCCGAAGTCGAAGGTAAAAACTCTGTGCATTGGGGAAGATAAATTGTTTCAAGCCTGTCGTTGTATATAAATGCGCCATCATATATTGTTGTAACTGCCGGTCCGTCAAATGAAATGATACCGGATTCTCCGAATACATAAGACTCTATTTCTTCAACATTCGTAAAGTCCCCGCAGCAAAAATAATGTGTGCAGGAAAAAGCAGCTACGCGAAGTATTTTTGCATTTGGAAATTCGGCATACATAATACGAGAATGATCAAATGCACTCTCCCCGATTTCTGCAACTCCTTCTCCGCTGATAAACTCTAATGACTGATTTTTATAAAATGCAAGCTGGGGAATCTCTGTTACGCCTTTAGGCAAGGTTAAACCCATAAGTGTGGATGTATCAAACGCTCCCGCCTCTATGCCGGTTACGGTTATTCCGTTTATCATATCGGGAATAAATAAATCAGCAACTGTACCGTTATATGCTGTTATTATACCGTCATCGCTAATGGTGAATTTTTCGTCATCGTCTATGTATTGAATACGCGGTGTAATCTCTGTTTCACGGCTGTAATATCCACCGTTTTCATAGTAAGCTACCGCGCGAATTCTTGTTCTTTGTGTCACAGAAAAAGGTTTTTCATAGACGAAAGCATTTTCAAGTGCAGGATATGTACCGTCTGTGGTATATAAAATCGTAGCATTTTCGTCCGCACACTGTATGGAACAGTTTTGTTCACCTACATACAGCGTATTTTCCAAATTGAATTCAGGAGCAGCAAGCTCCGACAAGCCTAATGCATTGCAAAACTGAATAATTCCTGCACCGTCCCAAAGAGAATGGAAATTATCCAAATTATCACCTTGAGAAGATGCAGATTCGTTAAATCTTTTCACATCAAACGAGGTGTTTTTCAGGCGTTCCTTTATTTCATCAACTGTTATATTCGGTTCAACCCATTTAAGAATTGCTCCGAGTGCGGCGGCACAGGGAGAAGAAAAGGAAGTACCTTTCCAATATATATACTGATTATCGGAAATGGCAACTATAACATCTTGACCGGGCGCGGAAACATCCGAGTTTAAAGTTAATGTATTCCAAGTGGGCGTTGTGTTATCTCTGTCTGTGGCAGATACAGCAATACTTTCCGATAAATTTGCCGGCAACTGCACGGTGTCAAATCTTCCAGTATTTCCCACACACGCAAACACAGGAATGTTTTTAGAATACGCCTGCTGCAAGCAAGCTCGGATTAATCCGGAATCATCGCTTAGATGTGTAATGCTTACATTAATAATATCAGGATTGTTTTTAATTGCTGCGGCATATCCGGCGGAAACTTGAGAAATCGTAGTCGTTAAATCGTCATTGAAAACCTTATATGCTGACACTTTTACATTCTTTGGCGTATTATCTAAAACCACGCTGGCTACGGCTGTTCCATGACTTTTTTGAGCACCGTCCAATTCATCATCAGAATTACCGTCAACAGAAGAATTAAAATAAGAACGGACAAATCTACCCTCGAAGAACTCGTGATTATAATCGAGTCCGGAATCAATCAACGCTACAACAATTTCTCGTTCAGGAATATCTTGTGTTTCAAGATAATCTAAAAGCCGATCTGATTGTGTTCTGTCACAGCTCCAGTCACATAAATGTTTTTTGTTGTTTAACTCAGATTCTGAAAGGATTTCGGAAATATCTCCCTGCAAGCCGTCTATAACTACATCGGGAGCAACATTTGTTACATTTTTCTCTGCCTGCAGATTTGTGCAGGCTTCCATAGCCGCTTCGGGACTATCATATTGAAAAATATGAAAGTCCTCAAAGCCGCTGACATCCTCTAAAGCGCCGAACTTATCGAATATACCGCTAGCCCGAACAATCAATCTGGCAGTTTGGAAATCCTGCAAGGTATATTCCTGCTTGGCGTTATTATCGGTTTTATCTGTCGTATTTTCAGCAGAAAACGACTGAATTTGCTTGGACTCATCATTTTCAGGCACAATAAATTCTTTGTCCGCATCATATTCCCGTGCCAGCTCTGTAATCCCACTGATAAAGCCGTCGATATCATCCATTTCTTGCTTATCAGCCGCTAAAGCCGTAAATGAAATCGTAAACAATGACATGCCCGTCACTAAGGACAGAAGAATACAAATTAACTTTTTCATAAAAACGCCTCCCTTTAGTCTGTTTCCCATATAATATACAACAACTCTAAAATGGATTTATATTACAAGATATTTCCATATACATTAAACATTATATTTTTCTTTTTGTCAAGGAAGATGCAAAAATGTGTAATTTTTTATCAAAAAATATAAACCTATACGCATCTTAAAACAAAATGCATATAGGCTAAACTAAAAGGAATGAGCTCGGTACAATACCGAACTCATTCACTTGCAATTTAATATTTAATTTTGTCTAAACTTTGGGGTTCACTTCACTATCGCGTGGTTTAATTTATGCAATCAACAGCCATCTCAATTACGAGATGGCTGTTTTGGAAAATAATATTTATATCTATCCGTTTTATTCAAGATTAGCTTTGCAAAAATCCGCTATATCCTGCTTTTCGCAGCCGCCGACGTGACGGGCGATTTCCTTGCCGTCCTTGAAAAGCAAAAGCGTAGGAATTGACATTACGCCATAAATCATTGCAAGGTCTGTGCTTTCATCGGCGTTGAGCTTGCATACCTTTACACTGTCAGTTTCACTTGCAAACGCTTCAAGCTCGGGAGCGAGCATTTTACAGGGTCCGCACCAATCGGCATAAATATCCAAAAGCACGGGTTTATCCGACTTTGTAACCTCTTGAGCAAAGTTGCTAACGTTAACCTTAACGATTTCCATACTATCTTCTCCTTTTGTTTTAATAAATCATTTACTGTATATAATATGTGAAAAATGTACGCCGTTAACCGTATAATCGGTTAATTTTTCAGCTGTAAACTCACTCTTGTTAAACTTCGGGAAGTAAACGTCGGCATCGGGGCACTCGTCGTCAATTTCGGTTAAGTAGAGCTTGTCGCAAAGCGGTAAAAGCTCGTTATATATCATAGCTCCGCCGATAACGAATACGTTGTCATTTTCAGTGCTTTTCAACGCTTCTTCAACGCTGTGAAATACCTCTGTGCCCTCCGCTGTATAGTTTTCATCCTTCGTAACAACAACGTTTCGTCTGTTTGGAAGAGCATGCGGCAAGGACTCAAAGGTTTTTCTGCCCATAAGCACGGTATTTCCCGTTGTGGTTTCACGGAAAAATTTCATATCCTCCTTGAAACGCCAAATAAGATCATTATTCTTACCAAGCTCATTGTTTTTGCCGATTGCGGCTATAATTGAAATTGCCATATTTACCTCTTATTGTGCTATCGGGAAAGCGATTTTTCCCATATGCTTATAGTCTATAAGTTTAATATCCTTGCACTCTGCCGAGTTGTCAAATTTGAAGAAATCGTCAACCTCGGGATTAAGCCAAAGCTTCGGTGCAGGAATATCCTCGTTTTCATCCTGACGGCGTATTTGTTCTTTAATGCCATCAACCTGATTAACGTATATATGTGCATCCTTAATGCTCCAATCAAGCGTGCCGGGCTGCAAGCCGCAAACCTGAGCGAGCATACACAAAAGGGTTGCATATTGTGTAACATTAAAAGGTAATCCAAGCGGAACATCGCAAGAACGCTGATGAACCCAAGCATTGAGCTTACCGTTTGTAACATCCCATTCGCTCGACCAGACGCATGACGGAAGAACTGCCGTATCAAGATAATCGTTTTGCCAAAGCGTCATAATCATACGCCTGTCTTCAGGATGATTTTTTATCTTATCAATAAGCTCTTGTGTCATCTGAAATTTATTTACGATATAGCCGTAAGCCGTGCCTATTGTATGGGCATATTCCTTGCCGAACTCTTTATGGACTTCCGTCTTAACGAGCTTTCCGGCCTTATCGGGAAGCATTTGAGTTGCATTCCAAAAGCCGTTTTCGTCGATTTCCCACTCATTCCAAATATTGACGTTGCGTTCTTTAAGCCAACGCACATCATTAGACTGTGCCTGATAAATCCAAAGCATTTCCAAAACAGCCTGTCTGATAAAAAGCTGCTTTGTGGTAAGCACAGGAAATTCCTGAGACAAATCAAAATGAAAATGGTGCGACGGAACCTTTATCGTATTGATACCTGTTCTATTTTCGACTTCCGTTCCATGCGAAAGTATTTTCCTGCATAAATCGAGATAATCTCTGTCCCATTTTGACATTTACATCACCCTTTCGATTAACAAATACAGTATAGCATACTTTATCTGCAAATGCAAAAAATACTTGCAAAAAAGCAAAAAACCACCGACTGAAACGGTGGTTACAGCTATCCCTCACGGAACAGATTATTTATAAATCCGCTTGATTTTTGCGCTTTACAGCAGCCGGGAACACAATCTATGTTCACAAGTATTGTTTCGTCGCCTATTACCTCAATTTGCTCCCAACAGATTTTAATATCTTCCTGCTTATTGCCGAAATTCAACAGCTTTGAACGGCATTTTACAATTATTGCGACCACTCTGCCCGAACAGGTATCGATTTCAACATCATTTACGCAGCCGAGCCGAGCGCCGTCCTTTAGATTTATTACTTCTTTTTCGCACAAATCGATTACACAGCAATTCATAAAAACACCCCTGATAGATTATATGCGAACAGCTTTCATATATTACAAAAATATAAAAAATGGGCAAGCTGAAGCCTGCCCTTTAGTTAAAGTGATTATCAATAGGTAATTTTGTAGAATACCTTTTTACCCTTTTTGATTATGATTTGACCGTCCTTGAAGTCTGATTTTTTAACGGTTTCAAACGGAGATGCAACCTTGACGTCATCAACGGATACACCGCCCTGCTCGATAAGGCGTCTGCCCTCTCCCTTCGAGGAAATAAGCCCTGCTTTTATCATAATTTCGCTTACAAGGATTTCATCATCCGTAAAGTCATCATCGGTAAGTGCGAAGGTCGGCATATTTTCGGTATTTCCTGCGCCCGAGAACAATGCTCTTGCACCCTCCTGTGCCTTTTGAGCCTCTTCCTCACCGTGAACAAGCTTTGTAAGCTCATAAGCCAAAATTTCCTTAGCCGTGTTGAGCTGACTGCCCTGCCAAGAGTCCATTTTATCGATTTCTTCAAGCGGAAGGAATGTAAGCATACGAATAAATTTAAGAACGTCGTCGTCGCTGACATTTCTCCAATACTGATAGAAATCAAACGGGCTTGTCTTATTCGGGTCAAGCCAAACAGCGCCGTTTGCGGTCTTACCCATCTTTTTACCCTCGCTGTTGAGCAAAAGAGTAATTGTCATAGCGTAAGCGTTCTTACCGAGCTTCTTTCTGATAAGCTCCGTACCGCCGAGCATATTGCTCCACTGGTCATCTCCGCCGAACTGCATATTACAGCCATAGTGCTCGAAAAGATGATAGAAGTCATAGCTCTGCATTATCATATAGTTGAACTCAAGGAAAGAAAGGCCCTTTTCCATTCTCTGCTTGTAACATTCCGCACGAAGCATATTATTTACGGAAAAACAAGCGCCGACATCACGCAAAAGGTCAATGTAATTGAGCTTGAGAAGCCAATCGGCATTGTTTACCATAATTGCCTTGTCCTCTCCGAACTCGATAAATCTCTCCATCTGCTTTCTGAAGCAATCGCAGTTGTGCTGAATAGTCTCGGGAGTCATCATAGAACGCATATCTGTTCTGCCTGAGGGGTCTCCGACATAGCCCGTACCGCCGCCTATCAAAACAACAGGTCTGTTGCCTGCCATCTGTAATCTTTTCATAAGGCAAAGTGCCATAAAGTGACCAACGTGCAAGCTGTCTGCCGTCGGATCAAAGCCGATATAGAAAACCGCCTTGCCGTTATTGACAAGCTCCTTTATTTCAGGCTCGTCCGTTACCTGTGCGATAAGTCCTCTCTGCTCAAGCTCTTCATAAATTCCCATAATTATACCTCCTAAAAAATAAAAAGTCCTCTGCAAAAAGCAGAGGACGAAAATTTCGTGTTACCACCTCAGTTTGCCGACTTTTCACAAAGCCGACCTCTGTGAGTAAAAATTACTCCGTTCTGTAACGGGAACACCCGTTTGCCCCTACAAATAAAGTTCAAGGCAACGACTCAGCGATGTATTTCACAAAACTCCGATATTGCCTCGCACCGAACGGCAACTCTCTGAAACGGTACTTTTTGTTACTTCTTCGCTTCAATGTCTTTATTGATATTACACAATTATACACATTAAAAATTATTTGTCAACCTTGTTTGCACTTAAAAGCATTTGCTCGGCACTTTCAAGCATTGCACTTGTAACCTCAAAGCCGCCCATAATGCGTGCAAGCTCGCTTTTTCTTTCATCAAAAGAAAGGGATTTAAGTTCTGTATAGGTCTGTCCGTCACGTTCTGATTTTGAAATGAACAAGTGCTCGTCTGCATAAGAAGCAATTTGTGCAAGATGCGTTACGCAAATAACCTGATGCGAGCGTGAAACCTGCTTTAATTTAACGGCAATTTTCTGCGCCGCACTACCGCTTACACCCGTGTCGATTTCATCAAAAATAAGTGTTGAAATGCCGTCTTTTTCAGAAAGCACACTCTTTACCGCAAGCATAATTCTTGAAAGCTCGCCGCCCGAAGCGATTTTTGAAAGCGGTTTCAAATCCTCGCCGACATTTGCCGAAAGCAAAAACTCAACCTTATCAATTCCGTTTTCGCAAAGCGGACAGTCTTTTATATCCACCGCAAACCTAACCGACGGCATATCAAGGAAACGCAGCTCCTCGCAAACATTTTTTGAGAAAAGATTTCCGGCATACATTCTTGTCTTTGAAAGCTCCTTTGCATTTTCAAGAGCTTTTTCGTATGCAATGTTTACCTCTGCGGTCAGCTTGCGTTTAATTTCGTCTGAATTCTCAATTGAATTTCTCTCTTCAACCGCATTGCTATAAAAATTAAGTATATCCTCTTCTGTTTTGCCGTATTTCTTGGAAAGCTCATATAAAACATCAAGCCTTTCCTCAACAAGTGCAACAGAATTTTCGTCAAAATCAAGACTGTCGAGCAAATCCTTTATTTGCTCTCCGATTGCCGATAAATCATAAGCCTTTTCCTCAAGTGTCGATGAAAGCTTTGAAATATCCTTTGAAATATCGGAAACTGAATTTAATTTATTCAAAGCGCTAAAACTCAAGGGCACAGCTCCCTGTGCTTCATCGTCGCCCTCAAGATAAGCGTAAGCCATATTGAGAACGCTCGAGAGTTTTTCTATATTTCTAAACAAAATCTGCTTTTCACGAAGCTCGTCCCACTCGCCGATTTTAACATTTGCCGCCTCAATTTCAGCGATTTGATAATCAAGCATATCCATTCTGCGAAGCTTCTGCTCCTCGTCAATATTGAGCGAAGCCAGCTGATTTTTCAAAGCAACATACTCTTTATAGCTATCTGAAAAGCGGTCAAAAATCGCTTCATTTTCTGCAATTCTGTCTATATATGAACAATGGTTTTCTTCATTTAACAAGGTTTGATTATCAGCCTGACCGTGAATATTAACAAGCTGCTTTCCAAGTCTTTTAAGCATTGAAACCGTAACGGAAACGGAATTAACCTTACAAATATTTTTGCCGTCGGGGGACATTTTTCTGACAACAAGTATTGCTCCGTCGTCCTCTTTAGGTATATCAAGCTCATTGAGAATGGAATTTACCTCATCGGAAGCGTCATAAAACAAAGCTGTAACCTCTGCAAAGTCACAACCTGTCCTGATAAGCTCTCTTGAGGTTCGCTCGCCGAGAACAGCATTTAACGAGTCAATTATAATCGACTTTCCTGCGCCTGTCTCGCCCGTCATAACATTAAAACCGTCCTTAAAATCAATGACAGCTTTTTTTATAACTGCTATGTTCTCAATTTTAAGATTTGAAAGCATTGTTTAACTCCTAACCTAAAAGCTCTTCTATCTTATTCTTAAAATCCTCTGCGATCTCGGGAGTCTTGAGGAGAACAAAAAGTGTATCGTCGCCCGCAAGCGTTCCGACAACCTCTTTATAATTAAGTGCGTCAACCGTAGCCGCAGCAGCATTTGCCGTGCCTGCAAAGCATTTTATACAGCAGATATTTCCGGCACATTCAACCGAAATAACCGATTGAGAAAAAATCAAATGGAACTTATTAAAGTTGTGAGAGTGCTGCTCGCTCTTTGCGTATTTTTGACCGTTTTTACCCTGAATCTTAATCAAATGCAGCTCGTTAATATCTCTCGATACGGTAGCCTGAGTTACTGAAAAGCCGTTACCGATAAGCATTGAAAGAAGCTCATCCTGAGTAGCAACCTCATTTTCTTTTATAAGTTTTAATATCATTTCATGCCTTTTTTTCTTCATAATCACCATAGCCTTTCAGGAACAAATAATTTATTAAATAATCACCGATTTTACCTGCGTTGCCTGAACAGGCGTGATGGTGATTTCTGCCATCTTAAAATTTTGCCAAAGGCAAATTTTTCGGGCTATAGATAGTATACTATACCCTCCGTTGCGACAGCTTACTGTTCAATATGTCTATAAACGAATCATTCTTTATTCTTATAAAGTCAGCATAGACCTTTGATTTTTTAATTATCAGCTTGCTTCCTGCCGGAATAACAATTGAGTCGTCTCCGTCGCAGGAAATGCAAATAACCTCTTTTTCGTTTTCGGGAACAGTTACGCAAATCTCCGAATTAGAATCAAAAACAATGGAGCGTGCAAAAAGAGAATGTGTGCAAATCGGCGTAAGCAAAATACTCTCAATTCTCGGGTCAACGACAGGTCCCCCTGCCGAAAGCGAATAAGCGGTAGAGCCTGTCGGCGTTGAAATTATTATACCGTCGGCATAATATTCGTTTATTCTGTTCCCATCACAAGCAACATTGAGCTTAACCATTTTTATCGGCTCGCCTCTTGCAATTGCAATATCGTTTACACAAAAATCCTCACGGACTATTGAATTTCCGTCCTTATCGAAAACAGACACCTCAAGCAGCATTCTGTTGTCGGTAACATAATTTCCGCTGATAAGATTTTTAATAAGCGGTATTTCGTTCTTTTCAAGACCCGCCATGAAAGCAAGATTTCCTGCATTCACACCTAAAATCGGCTTGTTGTATTTACACGCTTTTTTTGCGGCGTGGATAATAGAGCCGTCTCCGCCGACAGCAATTACAATGTCGCAGGTGCCGAGTAGCTCGTCCGAGCTCATAAATCGGCAATCAAAACCGATTTGCCCCTCAAGGTTATCCTCAAAAAAGTATTCGACTCCGTTTTCCGAAAGAAAATCACAAACGTTTTTTGTAACCTCGTAGGCATGCTTTCTTGTTAAATTAGGAACAATAGCAATTCTCATTTTATTCTCCCGAATTGAGCGTGTTGTGTGAAGCATCAACAATCGCATCAATGTCAAAGCTGTTAAACTGTGGCTCTTTTTCCTTTTTCAAATACATAAGGTACTCAATATTACCCTCCGGTCCTTTAACGGGCGAAAAGTCAAGCCCAAGCACCGAAAAGCCTGTTTTATATGCAAAATTCAATATATCCTTTACAACCTCTTTATGAGTTGAAAGATCTCTGACTACGCCTTTTTTACCGACCTTTTCACGTCCTGCCTCAAACTGAGGCTTGATAAGACAAACGCTGCAAGCCCCGTCGTTAAGAAGCGGTAAAAGCACGGGAAGTATCTTTTTAAGTGATATAAACGACACGTCACAGCTTGCAAAATCGAGCTTTTCGCCGATATCGTCAATGGTCAAATATCTGAAATTTGTTCGCTCCATATTGACAACACGTTCATCCGTGCGAAGCTTCCACGCAAGCTGACCGTAGCCGACATCAACGGAATAAACCTTTACTGCATTGTTTTGAAGCATACAGTCGGTAAAGCCGCCCGTCGAAGCGCCGATATCCATACAAACAAGTCCGTCAAGTGAAATATCAAAGGCTTTCATTGCCTTATCAAGCTTTAATCCGCCACGGCTGACAAACGGCAGCTTTTCTCCCCTGACCTCGATTTTATCGGTGTCTTTAAGAGCATAGCCTGCCTTTGTTATCTTTTGACCGTTGACATAAACCTGTCCTGCCATAATCAATGCGCCTGCTTTTGCCCGTGAATCGGTAAAATTCTGTTCAAAAAGCGCAACATCAAGTCTTTTATTCTGTGCCATAATTACTCCGTACAAATATTATATATACCGTCAGTATCAAGCCTGTATTTTTTATAAAGCTCCGACACGGGAGCGTGTTCGACAAAGCTGTCGGTTATCGCCGTTGCCTTGTAAGCTCCGCTAAAGCCTCTCTCTTCGAGCATACAGCCAAAGGTTTCGGCAATACCACCGTTTTTCGTGCCTTCCTCGAAGAAATACACATTTTTACAGTTAAGCGCCAATTTCACAGCTTCCCCGTCAATAGGTTTAATCCTGTTAAGCTTTATAACAAAAAAGCTCTTACCCTCAAAATTTAATCTGTCGCAGGCAAGGCAAGCGTGTGAGCTGATTTTTCCGTAAGTAACAATACAGTTTTCTGCCTTTTCGCTTGAATAGATACTGTAATTCTTATCAATAAGAGTATAGTTTTCTTCGTTGATTGCCTTTTCCTGTCCTCTCGGATAGCGGATAACAACAACACCCTCTGTATGATATATGGCGTTGATAAACGAATTTTTCAATTCGTCATAATTGCTTGGCGAAAACACCGTAATATTCGGAACTGAATTGAGCAAGGAAGCGTCAAGAATGCCCTGATGCGATATTCCGTCCTCTCCGACAAAGCCTGCTCTGTCAACGGCAATTATCATATGAAGATTTTGCATTGTTCCGTCGTGAACGAGCTGATCAAAGCAGCGTTGTAAGAATGAAGAGTAAACAGCAAACACAGGAACCATACCGCCCCTTGCAAGCCCTGCGCAAAAAGTTACTGCGTGTTCCTCGGCAATTCCGACATCAAAAAATCTCTTCGGATATTCCTTTTTGAAGGGTTCAAGTCCCGTACCGAGACTCATTGCAGCTGTAACGGTACAAATTCGCTTATCCTTTGAAGCAAGAGCGCACATAAGCTCTCCGAATTCCGAAGAAAAATTCTTGCCCGAATATATAGGCTCGCCCGTGTTTATGTTGAATTTTGATACGCCGTGAAATTCGCTCGGATTTTCCTCGGCAAAATCGTAGCCCTTACCCTTTGTCGTGGATATGTGCAAAAGAACGGGAACATCCTTGACCATTTTTGCGGTTTCAAGAGCCTCACAAAGCTGATCTATGTTATGACCGTCGATAGGTCCCATATATCTAAAGCCGAAGTCCTCAAAGAAGGTACTTTTGTAAATGTAGTTTTTAATTCTTGTTTTTAATGCATAAATTCGTGCCGAAAGCTTTTTACCGATTAAAGGGATTTTGTTAATTGCGGTTTCGGTATGAGCCTTGAGCTTATAATATCTCGGAGTTGAACGAATTACCGCGAGATAGCGTGCCACAGAGCCGACATTTTTGGATATAGACATCTCATTGTCATTCAAAATAACAATAAGGTTTTTGCCTGTTCGCCCTGCGTTGTTAAGTGCCTCGTAAGCAAGTCCGCCCGTAAGTGCTCCGTCGCCTATAACCGCTATTGTAGAGTGCTTGTCATTGTTAATACTATTTGCGGTTGCAACTCCGAGTGCCTGTGAAATCGACACGCTCGAGTGGCCGCTGAAAAATATATCGTGCTCACTCTCGTTGGGATTAGAAAAGCCTGACAAGCCGTCCTGCGTGCGCAAGGTGGAAAATTCCGAGTATCTGCCCGTCAAGAGCTTATGTGTGTAGCATTGATGACCTACGTCCCAAATAATCTTATCCTTAGGCGAATTAAACACCCTGTGTAAAGCGATTGTAAGCTCAACGACACCGAGATTTGACGCAAGATGACCGCCGTTTTCGGAAACGGTGTCAATAAGCACCTCACGGCATTCCTCTGCGAGCTTCGGCAAATCGTCTTTATCAATTTTTTTAACATCGGCAGGCGATGTAATATTCTCCAAATACATAATAAAACCTCCGACAGAATTATTTTTTTCTGTCAGCAAGACTGATTGCAAAATTTCTCAAAAACTCGGATTTGCCGTTATCAAACACGTCGAGAGCCTTCAAAGCCTCATTTGTAAGCTGCTCAACGGCTTGCTTTGACTTTTCAATTCCGAGCAATGAAACATAAGTGGTTTTTTCGTTCTTTTCGTCGCTTCCGACAGGCTTTCCGAGCGTTTCGGTATCGCTTGTAACGTCAAGAATATCGTCAACAATTTGGAATGCGAAGCCGATACACTCTGCGTACCTTTCCGCTGCTTCAAGCTTTGTTTTGTCCGTAGCGTTAGCCGCATAGCAACCCAAAAGCACAGCCGACTTTATAAGTGCGCCTGTTTTAAGCGCGTCAATGGTTTTGATTTTGTCATAATCGGGCGTTGTCTTTTCAGCCTGTAAGTCAAGCACCTGACCGCCTACCATACCTGCAATACCCGCAAGCGAAGCAAGTGTGCGAGCAGCAAGAATTTTATTCTCGGGCAAAACATTATTGCCGTCAAGCAAAGCGGTTTCAAATGCAAGCGTCAAAAGTCCGTCGCCGGCAAGAAGCGCATATTCCTCGCCGTAAGCCTTATGACAAGAGGGCTTGCCTCGTCTGAAATCGTCATTATCCATACAGGGCAAATCGTCGTGAATAAGCGAATATGTGTGTATCATTTCAACCGCACACGCAAAATTCATAGCGTCCTCAATACTTCCGCCGCAAAGCTTGCAAAACTCAAGTGTAAGAATAGGTCTTATACGCTTTCCGCCGTTAGACAGCGAATAATTCATAGCTTCTCTTACATAATCCTGACCGTCTTTAACGTTATAAAGACGTTTTGAAAGCTCCTTTTCAATGAGCTCTGCATATTCATTTACAGTATAATTACTCATTATTATCACTCTCCGAATTCTCGGTAATAAGCTGTGTGAACTTCTGCTCTGCGGCATTAAGCTTCGAATTGCAGAAATTTGCAAGCTTCGTACCCTCCTCAAAAAGCCTCATAGACTCTTCAAGCGGAACGCTGCCGTTTTCCAGCTTTTCAACTATCTCCTCGAGGCGTTTATACGCCTGCTCATAAGTTAATTCCTTCATTTTAACTCCTTTATTTCACAAACGGCACTTCCGTTGTAAAAATCGACTTTCAAGTCATTTCCAACTTTTAAAGACTTGGTTGAATTTATAATTTTGCCATCAGAATACGCCACGCTGTATCCCCTTGCAAGCACATTTAACGGACTTAAAGCGTTAAGCTTCGCAACCGTGCTTGAAAAATCGTGCCTGTATTTCTGAATTTCGGTTTTAGCAAATGAATTGAGCTTAATTTCCGTGCCGTCCAACATCATACGCTTAATATTTATTGTGTTAAACGGGTCTTTAAGACAATTATTGTTCTTAATGGCATTTAACGACTCCCTGCTTTCGGAAATCATACTGCGTACAATGCTCATTATTTCATAGCTCATAGAATTAAGCTGCCTTTTAAGCTCTGCCATATCGGGAACCGCCATTTCAGCAGCCGCAGACGGAGTTTCTGCACGTCTGTCAGCGACAAAATCGGAAATCGTAAAATCAGTTTCGTGCCCAACCGCAGAAATAATCGGAACCTTGCAATCATAAATTGCACGGGCAAGCTTTTCGCTGTTAAAGCTCCACAAATCCTCAATCGAGCCGCCGCCTCTGCCGATAATCACAACATCAACAGAGCCTGTGTTACTGAAATAATTTACAGCCTTAACAAGCTGATTTTCCGAGTTTTCGCCTTGAACGGATACAGGATATAAAATCGCCTCGGCACACGGAAAACGCCTTGAAAGTATATTTTTAATATCTTGAACCGCCGCACCCGTCGGAGAGGTTATAATTCCGACTTTTTCGGGGAATGGCGGCAAGCTCTTTTTGTGAGAAATATCGAACAATCCCTCATCGGCAAGCTTGCGCTTTAATTGCTCGAACTGAAGCGTTAACGCACCAACGCCGTCCGGTTGCATATCGTCAATGTAGATTTGATAAGCCCCTGCCGCCTCAAAAAGCGACACTCTGCCTCTTACAATAACGCTCATTCCATCCTCGGGCATAAAGCGAAGCCTTTGGGCGTTTGGCTTGAACATAACGGCTTTTATCGCACTGTTTTCGTCCTTTAGAGTAAAATACATATGCCCTGTTTTGTAATGGTTATTGAAATTTGAAATCTCTCCGACCATAAAGACGCAGTTCAAGGAGTAATCGCCGTCAAGAAGCCGTTTGACATATTTATTAAGTTGTGTAACCGTCAAAACGGTAGGACGTGCATCGATCATAGCCTTACCTATATTTTAAGCTTGTAAGATAAGCTGTTCCGCAAGCGTTGTCCGCTGAATAAACGGGCAAGGAGAAAACAGCGTTATACTTATCTGTCATATATTCTCTTAAAAGAGTGTTTGAGGAAACACCGCCTGAAAAAAGCACGGGCATACTTCCGTATTTTTCAATTATATTTTCGAGCATTTTATCAACGGAAACAATAATACTCTGCAAACAAAACCTTGCAATATCCTCAGCCTTTTCGCCTTTTGCGAACATTGCTTTCGTCTTATTTTCAATACCCGAAAGCGAGCAATCGGTATTTTTTACCGAAGCCTTAACCGTATAATCCTTATCGCTTTCAAGCGAAAGCCTGTCAAGCTCAGCTCCGCACGGGAATTTAAGCGAAAGCATAACGCCCGTTCTGTCAATCGCCTGTCCCGCTTTGAGGTCAAGAGATTTTGCGATTATTTCGGTTAAAATTATGTTTTCGCAGTCAGGTCTTACAATTACAGCCTCGGTTGTGCCGCCCGAAAGATGAAACGCTATAAATTCCTTTTTTAGCAATTCATCGTTTCCGCTTGAAAATGCAACTGCGGCTATATGCCCCTGCTGATGTGAAAACTCGTACAACGGAAGCTTCTTCACGGCACTTAAAGAGCGAGCAACCGCAACACCCGATAAAAAGCAAGGCATATAAGAGCCCTCTTCGCTTCTCGGAGAAGCGGAAACACCGATAGCCGAGATTTTCCCGTTAAACTGCGAAAACAGCTTTTCTATAACCTCGGGCAGCTGAACGGTATGGTGAAACACCGCATCACTCTGACGAAGTCCGATAGCACCCTCTTTAACGGGCAAAAGCATTTTTTCGCTTATCGCCTGCCCCGTAATATCATCATAAATTGCAGCGGAGGTCGTGTAATTACTCGTGTCAATGCCGAGAAAATTACTCATTTTCCGTTCCTCTTATGTATGAGCCTAAAATTCCGTTAATAAACGAAGCATCGGAGGAAGCACCGTATTTCTTTGCAAGCTCAACAGCTTCATTTGCCGAAACGCTTGACGGAACAGAGTCGAGATACATAATTTCAGCAATCGCAAGGCGAAGTATCGCAAGCGTTACCTTTGGGAGTCTCTCCTTTTTCCAGCCTATCGAATACTTTTCAATAACTTCATCAATAGAGTCAAGATTTTCATATACAGTCTTTGTCAAGCTTTCTGAAAACAGAGATTTTTCAAAACACTCCGTCTCATAAGCATATGACATAAGCTCGTCCGTATCAACATCATCATTAAACTGTTTTTCAAAAACAAAAATAAACGCCTGCTCACGTTCTTCAGTTCTTGTCATAATAATCACCGTATAGCCTTTCAGGAAACAAATATTTTATTAAATAATCACCGATTTTACCTGCGTTGCCTAACAGGCGTGACGGTAATATAAATACGATAGTACAGTGTGATTTTTCACACTGATACCTCACATAGAAAAATAAGGCTTTCCGAAAGAAAATATTAACCTTTCAAAAAGCCTGTAAAACAAAATTTAATTATCCAGGTTCTAAAAATCAATGCCTTGAATGCAAACATTGACCTTACCGACAACCTTGCCGGTCATACTCTGAACAGAGTTCTTTATCGCACGCTGAATTGCGGCGGAAACGGTTTGAACGTTATATCCGTCTTTGACGTTTATATAAACTTGAATTCTTATATCGTTATCAAGGCTCAAAACCTTAACCGCTTTCTGCGGTACGGGATGACTTTTGAGATCAGGTGCTTTGTGTGAAAACGAGCCGAAGCCGTCAACCTCTTCAACTGCACTTGCGGCAATTTTTGCGATTACATCATCGGAAATAACAAGCTCGCTCTGCGATGTTCGGTTAAATAGTCTCATCAAATAACCACCTTTCATCGCTTATTATACCACAAATTGAAAAATAAACAACTATTTTGCCTCTATAATCGTAATTTTTTCTAAAGGAATTTCCGTTTTGTTATTTATTATATCCTTTATTTGCACGCACACCTCGCTGTTGAGCGTTCCCTTTTGCAAAACAATCTCTGCGGACTCGCCGAGCGACACAAAAACATTGCCGCCTGTTTTGGCTTTTATAAGGCTCTCGATTTCGCTTTCAAGAGCTATGCTTTGGCTAAGCTTCTCAAGCGCTTCATTGGCAGTTTTCTTGCTTTCCTCATCTGCCTGCGAGCTTTCGATAACCGTCATAAGCGTCTGCTTTGACTCCTCCTGTGCCTTTGCCCTGTTTAACTGTGCCTGCGAAAAATACTCATCGGTAACCCCCGAAGCATTGACATAATGAGCATCGCCCAAATTAGCGGAATGCTGCGTGCTTGAGGTAAGCTCCGGCTCGTTTTCCGCCGATGCTACCGGTCTTGTATAGTACCAATTAACAAACATTGCCGCCGCAAGCGCAACGGCAAGCGAAGCTGCAACTATTTGTTTTCTCTTTATTGTTAAGCTCATATTAACCCTCCGAATTTTTCATTTTCAATACAGAAATATGATTTACATTTATGCCGAGTAAAGCGCTGACGGCATTTGTCACATCATTTTTGACCTTACTGTTATCACCTCCGTCGCAAACAACTACAACGCCCTGAATTTTCGGCGACTCCGTTCTTAAAACAACGCACGAGTCTCCGCTTGAGCTGTCGATAACAACATAATCATTGCTGCTTTTCGAATTTGACTTACCGTCGGAAATTTGATTTTCCGAAGAAGAATTAACGGCGTACTTGCTTTCCTCACTTGATTTCAGAGTGATCATAACCTGCGCCCTGCCTGCGCCGTCAACCGAGGAAACTATTTTTTCAATACGCTTTTCAAGCTCCTTTTCATAAGCCTCCTGCGTAACCGTCTTTATATCAGCCTTACTGCTTTCATCGTTTTCCGGCTTCGCTTCAATTTCTGAAATTACTAACAGCATAACGCCTATTACACCGATTACAAGAAGAACGGCAAGCTTTTTATCATTTTTTATCGTCTCTTTTAATTTAGATAGTTTCATTTAATCACCTGCCAAAATAATGCCGCTGTCTATTTTCAGCTCTTCCGATAAAAGCGCTGTCGCCTGCTGTTCGTCCTCGTTGCTTTCAAAATAGACAATCACATTTTCAAGTATGTACTCGTCATTTTCCGTCCTTGCTTTTATTTCAACTCGGGTATAGCCGATTTTATTTTCATCAAGAATAGTCATAACGGCACTTTTTATTGACTCGTCATAAGCAAGCGCATAATCGATTTTTTCGGAAGACAAGCTGTCAAATTTATTGCTTAATATAGAAGTATCAATATTTTTCATTTCAAAAAGAGGAAAGCAAAACACGGCAAGAATTATGAGCGAAAAAGCAGTTTCGCATATTTTCTTCACCTTGCCCTTTGGTACAAGATAATTTATAACCGCTGTTACCAAAAGAATTGCGCACAGATTTACAGCCCAAGCTTTAATATCGTTCATTTTAACTCCTCAAGCTCAACACAGTACCCGTTGTCAGAATAAACACGGTAGCTACAAAAATCAAAAAAGTGTTGATAATCGAAATCATTGAGCACACAGTATCAAGCACTCTTGCGCATACACCGTTATCAAATGATGAGCAAACAGCCGATGAAAAGCTCAAAAAGAAAAACCACAGCAAAAGCTCAGTAATGCTCGGCAAAACAGTTACCGCAACAGCGATAATTCCAAAGACTCCAAAAACACTTTTTATCAATGAAAACGACCCGAGCACCGCACCGAGAGCATCGCCCAGCACGCCGCCGATTACAGGTATAACGCTTCCCGAAGCAGCCTTAACGCCTTTTATGGCAAGGCTGTCGGCAGAGGTGGCGAGATTGCCCTTTATGTTTATCAGCCCCACAAAAACAGTTGCCGCTACTGATAATGCAACCGTTATCGTTTTCTTAACGGCTGATGTTATTTTAGAAAGGTCAAGCCTGCCATTCAAGGAAGAATAAACATTCAGGCAAGTCATTACGGAAATCAGCGGAATGATAAAAACATCCGTCCCCTTTACCAATATTTCGGCAAATGCAAGCACAACAGAGCTGTATGCAAATGAGGTTATAGGCTGACCGCTTGCGGAAATAATTCCCGTAAAAACAGGTATGTAAGCCAGCATAAAATCAGCAACGGTTTTAACGGCGGATACTGCTGAAGAAATTGCTTTGCTCAAGGGAACGGATATTACAGAAAGAGTAAACGCTGTTTCAAACAGAGAAAATATATCATTTTTTTCGCTTAGGCTTTCGCTCATATTTTTCACTAAAGACGCAACAATAAATAAGCCCATTAGAGTTACAAAAGCAGTCAGAGGCTGCTTATAACTACCCTTTGCAATACCGATAATCGCAGTAAAGACCTTTTTGGGAGACAAGCTCAAAAGCTCTTCAAAATCAATGTCGCTTATCCCCGATTCCTTCAAAAGCGCCTGCCCGTCCTCGTTTATTTTGTTGTAAATTTGCTTGTAGTCTTCCTCTTGTGCCGCAAAGCTGTCCACCGTCATCAAAAACAGTAACGACATCATACACAGAAGCACGGCAAAAATCCTTTTAGTATTCATCTCAACATTCCTACGCTCAATTCAAGCAGCTTTTCCGCAATCGGAAAAACAAGAATAATCACAGCTATTCTTCCGACTGTTTCCGTAAGTGTGGACAAAGTGCTTTCTCCGCAATCCTTACAAATATCCGATACCGTTTGCGTAGCAAGGCTTATCCCTAAAATTTTCAGGCAGATTTTCACATATTCGCTCAAAGAGGCAAATTGAGAAAAACGGTAACTGAGATTTTCGGACAGTACGGAAATGCCGCTTATTAAAAAACCGAAAACCAAAGCAATCACGCAAAGTCTTAACAGATATGAAAATTCAGGCTTAATCTGTCTGAAATAGATAAGCAAAGCCAAGCAGCATATTACCAAAGCAAAGATTTTCAGCATATCAAAAATCAAACACCGATTTCACAGTTGATACAAGCGACGTCATTTGAGGAATAAGCATCAGTATTGCAACAATTATCCCTGCGATAACCGTGAGCATTGCATAATCGTCACGCCCTGTTTTTACAAGGACTTGATTAAGAACGGCTACAATTATTCCGATTCCCGCAATTTTCAAAATAAATCCTATTTCCATAATTACTCCTAAATAAAGAAAATGATTACAAACGCCGCCAAAAACAGGCTTAATGTATTTATAATTTTTACAGCTTTATCAGTTGATTTTTTCAGATTGCAAATGCTTTGCTTTAATATTTCCGAATACGCCTCACAATTTCTGATTTGTCCGCCTATATCGCTCGAGCCGAGTGAATTTGAAAAATCCTTTATCGTTCTGCAATCTTGATTTGTCAGCGGAGAAGCTCTCGAAAACGTGTCAACGGAGCTTTTCCAAGCGTTTGAAAGCTCCAAACCGTTTTTGATATTAACAAGGCACATCTTCAAAAATCCGCAATCATTAAATTCGTTCGACTCAACAGCTTGCTCAAATATTCTTTCAAGCGGCTGCTGTGAGAACTCGATTTGAGTGCGTAAATAACCTATAAACGTTAAAAAACATTCAAGTATTTTTACTCTTTTAACCTTGAGCGACGAAAAATAATTACCCGTAATGCAAATTACAATCGCAATCAAAGCTATTCCCGACATTCTCATTTTTTTCACCGCCCGTTCTTATAATCTCACGCACCTTTCCGACGTTTTCTCCCCTGTCAAGAATGACTGCCGCATCAAACAAGCCACTCTCTAAAAGTGTTTTAGACACTTTTCGTCTATTCAGCTCTTCACGGCAGGAGCAATGCATACTGACGGCAAATTTCACACCGCACATAATTGCGTTTAAGATGATTTCCGCCTCCTCCTCGCTCGCAATTTCATCACAGAAAATAATATCGGGAGAAAAAGAACGCACCGCAAGCTCAATCCCTGTCCTTTTGGGATAAGAGGTAAAAACATCCGTATTGATTCCTACGTTACATTGCGTTTTAAGGGAGCTCGTACCGGCAATCTCCTGCCGTTCGTCAATAAGCGCACATTTATAATATTCGCCTGCGTTGCCGTCGGAAATTTGCCTTACCAAATCCCTTAAAACCGTTGTTTTTCCCGACATGGGCGGACCTGCTATTATTACATTTGAGAGCCGTGAGTTGAAAAGCGAGGTCATTATCTCATTGGCACAGCCTATTCTTTCGCTTGCAACCCTGAAATTTATGCAGTTAATGTCCCGAACGCTTATGATTTTTCCGTGTTCTGTAACCGCATTTCCGCACAAGCCGACTCTGTGACCGCCCGAAAGAGTTATAAAGCTCTGATTTATCTCCTCTTGATGAGAATAAACCGAATATTCGCACACCCTTTTTACCGTTTCCGAAAGCTCGTCACAGGTAATTTTAACAAGTGAATCGGAAATAATATATGACAGCTTCCCGTTGCCTGTTAAAAATGAGCTTCCCCTCTCGGTCACGATAACCACAGGCTTATCCGCACGCAGTCTTATTTCTTTTATCGAATACTTATTCGTGTCGCTTAATTTGTACACCGCATCCTTAATTCTCAACGGCAAATTAAACAGAATATCGTTAATTCCTTTGTTATTTAAGTAATTCATTTTTTCACCTCGATAATATATATGCGACTTGTCCTGAAATATGAACACATATTATTTACAATTTTAACCGTGTGTGATATTGAAAGATTATCTCAAATATGGTAAAATCTTTTATATATTTTTTTGTTAGGAGTCAATCAATGTTAAAAGCAAAAAAAGAAAAAGCACCGACAAGGCTGTCGGCGTTTTATCAAAATAATAAATTTGTATTTCTTTCGGCACTCGTGTCGCTGCTGATTTTCCTGCTCATAGCCTTCTGCTATGACCTCGTACCGTTCGGCGATATGACCATTTTGAGAATGGATTTATATCATCAATACGGCCCGTTGTTTGCGGAGCTTTATGACAGACTCACAAGCGGAGAATCGTTGATCTATTCGTGGAATTCAGGACTTGGCTCTTCATTTCTCGGCAATTTCTTTAACTATCTTTCAAGCCCATTGACAATTATAATATTACTTTTCGGTCATAAAAACATTACAGAAGCCATTTCCTGCCTGATAATGCTCAAGGCAGTGCTTTCCGCAGCCTCATTTACCTATTATCTCAAGGCTTCACAAAAGCAGCACAGCTATACAACTGCGGCTTTCGGCGTATTATATGCTTTCTGCGGATATTTCGTAGCATATTATTGGAACCTTATGTGGCTTGACGCAATGGTAATTTTTCCGATTATCATTCTCGGAATTGAGCGTATTATCAATAAGGGTAAGCCCATCCTTTACTGCTTGAGCCTTGCTCTTATGATTTTTGCTAACTATTATATGGCGTATATGGTTTGCATTTTCTCCGTCCTCTATTTCCTGACCTACTATGCTGCAAACTATACGTTTTCAAAAAAATTCAGCGAAATATACTATGATACTCCATTAGGCAGAATTAAAAATTCGCTCTTTATTTCAAGCGGACTCAAATTTGCTTTTTCCTCAATCGTTGCGGTGCTTCTCGCTTCGGCGGCTGTTTTCCCGCTTATAGCAATGCTCTCCCAAAGCTCTGCGACCTCGGGCTCATCCCCCACAGGCTTTACAAAATACTTTACAGCCTTTGATTTCCTTGCAAATCATCTCGCAAGCACCGACGCTACAATCAGAAGCAGCGGAAATGATGTTCTTCCAAATGTATATTGCGGAATTTTGACGCTTTTGCTTGTTCCGCTGTACCTTTTCTCAAAGAAAATATCTACAAGAGAAAAAATCTCGTATGTCAGCCTGCTTGCGGTTCTCTATTTCAGCTTTAACATCAATTATCTCAACTTCGTTTGGCACGGACTTCATTTCCCTAATGATTTGCCGTACAGATTTTCATTTATGTACTCCTTTGTCTTGCTCATACTTGCTTTCAAGGCATTTATAAACATCAAAGAGTACACAGGCAGGCAATTACTCGGCGTCGGCGTTGGTCTTACAGCGTTTATTATCCTTGTTGAAAAAACAACGTCAAAGAATATCGACGACGTTTCGCTTATAATAAGCCTTGTATTCGCTGTCGGATATGTTGTAATTCTTCACTTCTTCAAGGATAAGCGTTTCCAAAGCTCGTCGCTCTCGCTGCTCCTTTTGTGCTGTGTTGTTTCAGAGGTCGCTTTGGGTAATACGGACAATTATTCAATGAATCAATCCAAAACTAATTACGTTGCCGAGTACGACCAATTCCAAGACATAAAAGCAAAAATTGACGAATATGACAACAACGGCTTCTATCGTATGGAGCTTACAAAATTAAAAACAAGAATGGACCCTTGCTGGCTTGACTACAACGGTGTTTCGGTATTCTCCTCTATGGCGTATGAAACAGTTGCAAATCTTCAACAAAATCTCGGCTTGTACGGCAACTATATTAACAGCTACACCTACAATCCGCAAACACCCGTTTACAATGCAATGTTCGGTATAAAATATATCGCCGACAATCAAAAAATGGAGATAAACCCTAATCTTTACGAGGACCTGTTTGCAAACGACAAATTTACGGCATATAAGAACAAATATGACTTGTCTGTTGCATTTGCCGCAGACAGCATTGTAAAATATTACGACTCTTCGATATACGGTAATCCCTTTGAAGCGCAGCAAGAGCTGTTTAATATGGCAACGGGCGTTGACAATGTGTTTACGAAGCTTACTATTGACGACGCAGCATATTCTAATATAAATTATTTCTATCCAAATGAATTTGCAAGCGGAGAGTTTAAGTTTTCAAAGTCGGTCAATGACGAAATGGGCAGCGTAAGCTTTGAGGTTACACCGCAAGAAACACAAAATGTTTACATTTATATAAAATCAAACGCCGTTGACAGCGCCACCGTTTCAGGCAGCATATTCAACGAAACCTACACTTCGCTTGATGAGGCTTATATAATCGACCTCGGAATAATCAATGCAGGCGAAACCGTAAACGTTGACATTGCCATTAAAGACACCTCAAACAGAGGAACACTCAATTTTTACGCTTACGGTCTTAACGAGGAAGCGTTTAAGGCAGGCTATGAGAAGCTCAAAAAAGGCGATTATAACATTACGGAATATTCGGACACAAAGCTTACAGGAACGATAACGGCAAGTGAAAATTCAGCTGTTTTCACATCGATCCCCTATGATATAAATTGGAATGTTTATATTGACGGAAGACGGCTTAAAAGCGACGAAATTTATAAGATTTCAAACGGCTTGTTAGGCTTTGACATTGAAGCCGGCGAACATACGGTAGTTTTCTCATATGTTTCGTCAGGTCTTTTGGCAGGCTCATTTGTTTCAATTGTTACCATTCTTATTGCAACAATATCAATAATTGTCAATCGCAAAAGGAAGAAGAAAAAACAAAAGATCGATAAATGGCTTATGTTAAACGAAGCACCTGTATCAGTCTCCGTTCCCAATGAAAGCGACACCTTTGAAATTGACTTTGACAGTATCAAGGAGCAGCTTAACGCCGATGAAGTCAAGGACGAACCGCAGACCGCTGAAAATCAAAATGACAATGAGCAATAAATAAAAGCCACAAAAAAGCACTTTGTATCTTAACTAAACGATACAAAGTGCTTTTTATTATTTAAGCATCTTTTTAAGATATTGACCCGTATAGGATTTCTTGCATTTTGCAACCTCTTCGGGTGTACCGCAAACGACGATATTACCGCCCTTGTCTCCGCCCTCGGGACCCAAGTCAATTATGTGGTCAGACACTTTAATTACATCCAAATTGTGCTCGATTACAACAACGGTGTTTCCCTTATCAACAAGTCTTTGCAAAACATTGATAAGTCCGTGAACATCCGCCGTATGCAAGCCCGTTGTTGGCTCGTCAAGAATATAAATCGTTCTGCCCGTGGCAATTTTTGAAAGCTCTGTCGAGAGCTTAACCCTCTGAGCTTCACCGCCCGAAAGTGTAGTTGCAGGCTGACCGATTTTTATATATCCCAAGCCGACATCATAAAGAGTTTTGAGCTTCCTGTAAATCTTCGATTGATTTTTGAAAAACTCCATTCCCTCTTCAACGGTCATTTCAAGAACATCGGAAATGGTTTTACCTTTATAATGAACCTCAAGCGTTTCCCTGTTATATTTAGCGCCCTTACAGACATCGCAAGGCACATAAACATCGGGGAAAAAGTTCATTTCAATCTTGATTATACCGTCGCCCTGACACGCCTCACAGCGTCCGCCTTTGACATTAAAGGAAAATCTTGAAGCAGAATAGCCTCTGATTTTAGCGTCCTGCGTCGAAGCAAACAGCTCTCTAATATCATTGAAAACTCCCGTGTAAGTTGCAGGGTTTGAGCGTGGTGTTCTGCCTATCGGAGATTGGTCGATATTTATTACCTTATCAAGATTTTCAATTCCGTCAATGCTGTCAACCTTGCCGACCGCCTTTTTAGCATTGTTAAGCTCATTTGCGAGCTTTTTATAGAGAATTTCATTGATGAGCGAGGATTTACCCGAGCCGGAAGCGCCTGTTACGCAGACAAATTCGCCAAGCGGAATTTCAACGTCAATATTTTTAAGGTTATTTTCGGAAGCGTTTTTGATTACAAGACTGTTTCCGTTACCTTTTCTTCTTTCTTCGGGAACGTCAATTTTTTTCTTACCCGAAAGGTACTGCCCTGTAATTGATTTTTTACATTTGAGCAAGCCGTCAACATTGCCGCTGTAAACAACCTCACCGCCGTGAACGCCTGCGCCCGGTCCTATATCCACAACATAATCTGCTGCTCTGATGGTGTCCTCGTCGTGCTCAACAACGATAAGTGTATTTCCGATATCACGAAGCTCACGCAGCGTGCCTAAAAGCTTATCATTATCTCTTTGGTGCAAGCCTATACTCGGCTCATCAAGGATATAAAGCACACCCATAAGCGACGAGCCTATCTGTGTCGCAAGTCTGATTCGCTGACTTTCGCCGCCCGAAAGCGTGCCTGCCGAACGGGATAATGTCAAATAATCAAGACCGACGCTTGCAAGGAAAGAAAGCCTTTGCCTAATCTCCTTAATTATCATATCTGCTATCATATGCTGCTTTTCGGTAAGCTCAAGCGAGTCGATAAATTCTATCGCCTTGCTTATTGAAAGCTCGGTAAATTCAATAATATTCTTACCGCCGATTGTAACCGCAAGAGCCGATTTGTTAAGCCTTTTACCGTTACATTCAGGGCAATTACACTCGTCCATCACTTTGGTAATCTCTGCTCTTGAATATTCACTTGTGGTTTCGTTATACCGTCTTTGCAGGTTATTTATTACGCCCTCGAACTCAGTAAGGTAAGTTCCCGAGCCGTAAGCGTTTACCCTTGTCATCTTGATTTTCTTGCCGTTTGTTCCGTAAAGCAGGACGTTAAGCTGTTCCTCGGACAAATCCTTAATCGGCGTATCAAGAGAAAAGCCGTATTCCTCGGCAAGTGCGGAATAATACATTTGCGCTATTGTTCCGCTGTCTGCATTTGACCAGCCCGAAGCTAAAATCGCACCCTGATTTATCGAAAGATTTTTATTCGGTATAACAAGATCGGGGTTAATTCTCATAAAAGTACCGAGTCCCATACACCTCGGGCAAGAGCCGTAAGGATTGTTAAAAGAAAACGATCTCGGTGCCATCTCTTCAATGCAGGTGCCGTGTTCGGGACACGCAAATTTCTGTGAAAATAAAAGCTCATCCTTTCCGACAACATCAACGATTACCGCACCGTCGGAAAGATTGCAGGCGGTATCTACCGAATCGGCAAGTCTGCTTCTGATACCGTCATTTATAACAAGTCGGTCAACTACGACCTCAATACTGTGCTTAATATTCTTATCAAGCTTGATTTCTTCGGAAAGGTCATAAATGCTTCCGTCAACTCTTACTCTTACGTAGCCCGACTTTCTGACAGAGTCGAGCACCTTGACGTGTTCGCCCTTTTTGCCTCTGACAAGCGGTGCTAAAATCTGTATTTTTTCGCCCTCCGGAAGCTTTAACACCTTATCAACAATTCCGTCAACGGTTTCCATTGAAATTTCTCTGCCGCAAACAGGACAATGCGGAGTGCCTATCCTCGCATAAATAAGACGAAGATAATCGTAAATTTCCGTAACGGTACCTACCGTTGAACGTGGATTTTTTGAGGTCGTTTTTTGGTCAATGGAAATCGCCGGTGAAAGTCCCTCAATATATTCAACATCGGGTTTATCCATCTGACCTAAAAATTGTCTTGCATACGAAGAAAGCGATTCGATATATCTTCTTTGTCCCTCTGCATAAATCGTATCAAACGCAAGCGAGGATTTTCCCGAGCCTGAAAGCCCCGTAAAAACAACAAGCTTATCACGGGGAATTTCAAGGTCTATATTTTTAAGATTGTTGGCTTTTGCGCCTTTTACAATGATTTTTTTGTTCTGCAAGGCTTATTTACCTTCCTTTAATTTTGCGATTTTATCCCTTAACATAGCCGCGTGCTCAAATTCAAGTATCTTTGCCGCCGCTTTCATTTCATTTGTAAGCTCAACGATAAGCTTTTCTCTCTCCGCCCTGCTCAAGCGCTTACCGCTTTCGTCCTTATGAGCAGCGGAGATTTCAAGAATATCCCTAACGCCTTTTTTAATGGTTTTCGGAACAATACTATGCTCCTTATTGTATTCCATCTGTATTTCTCGGCGTCGGTAGGTCTCGCTTATTGCTTTTTCCATTGACGGTGTAACACAATCCGCATACATAATAACCTGACCGTCGGCATTTCGGGCAGCTCTGCCTATTGTCTGGATAAGAGCTGTTTCGGAACGCAAAAAGCCTTCCTTATCGGCGTCAAGAATAGCCACAAGCGACACCTCGGGTATATCAAGTCCCTCACGCAAAAGGTTTATTCCGACAAGAACATCATACTCGCCCAAGCGCAAATCACGGATAAGCTCCATACGCTCGATAGTATCAATATCATAGTGCATATACTTGACCTTTATGCCGTGCGTATCAAGAAATTCCGTAAGGCTCTCCGCCATTTTCTTTGTAAGCGTAGTAACCAAAACACGCTCATTGCGTTCGGTTCTTGTATTTATTTCAGAAATAAGATCCTCAATCTGTCCGTCCGTAGGCCTTACCGATATTTCAGGGTCCAGAAGTCCCGTGGGTCTTATCAGCTGTTCAACAATTTGTGAGCTTTTTCCCTTTTCAAGCTCGCCCGGTGTCGCACTCACAAACACCTTTTGTCCTATTTTTTTATAAAATTCGTCAAAGGTAAGCGGTCTGTTATCAAATGCAGACGGAAGTCTGAAGCCGTAATTTACAAGGGATTCCTTTCTTGAACGGTCTCCGCCGTACATTCCTCTTACCTGTGGCAAGGTAACATGCGATTCATCGACAAACAGCGCAAAATCATCGGGAAAATAATCGAGCAAGGTAAACGGTGCAGTGCCTGCTTCTCTTCCCGACATAACTCTTGAATAGTTCTCAATGCCTTTACAAAAGCCCGTTTCCCTAAGCATTTCCATATCGTATTCGGTACGCTGCCTTATTCTTTGAGCCTCAAGAAGTTTTCCTTCTTTTTCAAACTTTTTAACTTGCTCTTCCATTTCGGCAAGAATTTCGGTTATCGCTCTTTCAAGTTTTTCAGGTGCAACGACATAGTGCGAAGCAGGATAAATTGCCACGTGAGACAATACATTTTTAACCTGTCCCGTAAGTGCGTTTATTTCGGAAATTCTGTCTATTTCATCGCCGAAAAACTCAACTCTTACAGCATTTTCGCTCGAATAAACAGGGAAAATCTCCACCGTATCGCCACGAACTCTGAATTTATTTCTTATAAAATTAACATCATTTCGCTCATATTGAATACTGACAAGCTTTTTTATTAAATCATCCCTGCTTTTTTGCATACCCTGCCTTAAAGAAATAACCATATTTCGATAATCAATCGGGTCGCCGAGGGTATAAATACAAGAAACACTCGAAACAATTATCACATCGCGCCTTTCGGACAAAGCGGAGGTTGCCGAGTGTCTCAACTTATCGATTTCATCGTTTATTGCCGAATCCTTTTCAATATAAGTATCGGTTGTCGGAATATATGCCTCGGGCTGATAATAGTCGTAATATGAAACAAAATATTCAACCGCATTTTCAGGGAAAAACTCCTTAAATTCCGAGCACAGCTGCGCTGCAAGGGTTTTATTATGGGCAAGCACAAGCGTAGGACGGTTGAGCTTTGCAATAACATTTGCCATTGTAAATGTCTTGCCCGAGCCTGTAACGCCGAGTAATGTTTGTTCGTTATAACCCTTGTTAATTCCGTCAACAAGTTTTTCTATTGCAGCAGGCTGGTCGCCCGTCGGCTTATATTCGGAATGTAAAACAAACTTATCCATAATATCCCCCTTTCTGTCTATATAAAAATTTAATGTTAGCCTTCACTCGGAACAAAGGTGTCCATATATTTAAGCTTGAACAGATTTTTAACGTGCTTATCGTCAATTATCGCCTTTTTCTCAATGTCGGCAATTTCGCCCGTTCTGATGTATTTATCAAGTTCAGCGTATGTAAAGCCGAGGTTTTCCTCGTCCGTCTTGCCGCAAAGTCCGTCAATCGGAACCTTGTTGACAAGCACATCGGGAAGGCCGAGAATTTTTCCTATCTGCTTCATCTCTGTAACGGTAATATTTGCACAGGGGCTGAAATCTCCTGCCGCATCGCCGTATCTTGTTGCATAACCGACCCAATCCTCCGACAAATTACAGGTGTTCGCAACTCGTCCGTTACAGCTTTGCGCAACCGCATACAAAACCGTCATTCTTACTCTCGGAGGGATATTTGTTGTTGACTGAACAGATAATTCAAGCGGTATGCTCGACTTCACACCGTCAACGGCAGCTTTAACATTTACAACGTAATGCTTAATGTCAAGGTGCTTTACAAGCAGCTCAGCCATATCAATATCGTGCTGAACTCCGCAAGGCATAAGCACACCGATAACCCTGTCCTTGCCTAAAGCTTCAACACAAAGAGCCGCAACAATAGAGCTGTCCTTGCCGCCGGAAATGCCAATTACCGCATTACAGTCTTTACCGTTCTTGTCAAAAAAATCACGTATCCACTCAACACATTCATTTTTTGTTTTCATTGCATCAAACATAGTTTTTCCTCCGCTTTATTTAATATTTAATCTGTTATCAATAATCAAATAAGTATGCAAATTTGCTGTGATTTGCCATTGAATATGCACTGTCATCAGAAATAATCACGCTATCCAAAAGCGTTAAATCAAGCGGCTTGAATATTTTTTTGATAACTCTGACCGCTTCAATATCAGCTCCTGACGGTGCGGCAACACCCTGCGGATGATTATGTGCAATAATAACCGAGGTTGCATTAAGATTCATTGCGGTTGCTGCGATTTTTCTTATGTTGACGTCCGTACTGCTCTGACCGCCCTCTGAAACGATAATTGTTTTCTTATGTCGGCACTGATTATCGACAAAAGCCGCCATCATAACCTCATGCTGATAGCCTATGAATTTTGAAGCAAAATATTTTGTAACCGCCTCAGGCCCACTTAGCACAAGCTTTCTGTTAATGTTTTTACTGTCGAGATACTTTGAATAAATCTCCGGCACCATTTTGATAAGCGTCGCCGAGTTTTTGCCCATACCCTTTACCGCCTCAAGCGACTCCAACAGTGCGTCAAACACACCTGCAAGCGAGCCGAATTCATTGATAAGCATATGAGCTAAATCATTTGTATCACGTTGAGGTATTGCATAAAATAAAAGCATTTCAAGCACCTGATGGTCCTGAAAATCACGCATACCGCTTTTAGCAAACTGCTCCTTTACTCTGCTCCTATGTCCCGAATGTAAATGTTCTGTCCTTGTCTCCTCCACAACAAAAGTCTCCTTTCACCCAAAAAAATCAAATACATTTTTTATTTTATCACAAAAATTACGTTTTGAAAAGAGAACAGACGCATTTAGCGTCTGTCAAAACTTAAATATTCTTCTAAATGTCTTTCTCCATTTAATCAAATACAGTCTTATAAGGTTGGTCATTGCAAAATCGTAAAGTAAAAATATTACGTTTCCTGCCGCAAGCAAGCCCCATGCCGCAATAGCTCCGTATTTTTCCATTTCCTCAAAGGGTACTAAAAAAACATAGGTTGAAATAAAGAACGCCGCCACGGCACCGACGTTAAACACTGCAAATTTAAGCACCCACAACAGCACCGAATGAAAATACTTTTCAAAAATCGCTTTTACAATCGGATAGTAACCGAAAAACATTATATACATAACCGCCGCTTCTTTATCGGCAATAAGCAAAACAGATAATAGACTTACGGCGACATAAACACCGAGAGCCCTTTTTTTATCAATTTCAATTACAATCAAGGTTAGCAAAAAGCCTGCCGCCGCAGGAAGAGCATAAGTTAAGGTCGGTATTACCGAGGTTAGAAACATAAGAACTATCGAAAGTGCGGTTATTACGCCGCCGACAGCGGTCTTTGATGATTTTTTTGAATTTTGTGTCATATCAGCAACAGGGAATCAAGTCTCCGCCCAATGATTCGCAACAGCAATCTGCGCAAATCAAGCCCGAGCAAATATCACACGACGAGCAGCCGCTTGCCGAGCCTTGATGTGTCTGCCTGTATCCTCCGTTTGAATTGTTGTTAAGCGCATTAAAGGCGTTTGAATACTCAACATTATCAGGCTCCATTCTGCAAGCCGTTGAATAATTCCTGTAAGCCTCGTCAAACCAGCCTCTTCTCTGCTGGATTTGACCCTTGCAATAGTACCATTCGGCATTTCTCATATCCTTAGGAATACCGTCAAGTATCATTTCCGCATCATCGATTCTGCCGCAATTTATCTTCTCTCTGACATCTGCGAACTGCGAATTTCCGTAATATGCTCCGCTATTCCGCTGCGAATATGAACGATTTGAAGAATAACCGCCGCTTCTCTGCGCCATTATCTCGTCATATGCCATATCAAACTCCTGCATTTTTTTAACTGCAACATCGGAAAGCGGACTGTCGGCATAGTTGTCGGACTGATATTTCCTTGCAAGACTTCTGTAAGCATTTTTAATTTCATCATCACTTGCATTTTCGTTTACGCCCAAAATATCATACGGGTTATTCAATCAAATCACCTCTCTTTTTCTTTATTATTTTCATAAGCTCTGCTTCCATACCGTCAAAAATAATATTTTCAATTAACGGTTTATAGCAGTTTTTGTCAAGTAATTCAAGCGCAAGCCCCGTTTCGTTTGCGGTAAGACGGATAGATTTGATTATATCGTCCTCAATCACCTTATTATCGCCTGTTAAAAATGATTTATCAAGCTTATATTTCAGAACAAACGGGTTGTAAGCCCCTGCTTTAATATCGTTTTCAAGGTCGTCAAACGCATCCATAAGATATACCCACCGTCCGAGACAATAGCCTATTCTCTCAACAATACGTTTCTGTGTTTCGTCTTCAATTGCGTCGGAAAATATCTTTTGCAACGAAACAGCCGTCGGATGAGCCGCTATATCTATACTGTCGGTTTTTTCGTTTTCTATCCTTGTCTGCTCATCAGTTGACGCTTTTATTATATCATTATATTTTGAATATTTTTTTACGGCTTTGTTAAACTTTATTTTAATATAAGGGTAAACAAGCCGTGCTGCCAATTTTTTCAAAGGCTTCCCATCGTTTATATTATCAAGAATCTTATAATAAAACATAATCACCGTCAATGCGGCGGCGTCATTTAGAAAGCTGTCTGTATCTATATAATTACACTTTTTAAGAGGGTTAAATCTGCACACGCCCTTATATGCGCAATCGGGCTTTGATTGAAGCACAGTTTTTTTCAACAGAGCATAAAAGGCTGCGTCATAGGTTAATAAGAACCTTGCAAGCAAGCCGTATTCCTTGCCCAAGGTTTTGCAAAGAGAGCAATAAATTGCCTTATATGTTTCGTAGTCCTTTATTTTAAGCTCAGGCTTATCAGGCTTTACATAGCCAAACAAGAAATCACCTCTTAAAGAATTGAAGAAAGGTTGTTCATTATAGCCCCTGCAACCTCGGGCTTGTTCATGGTGTAAATATGAATTCCGTTTACGCCGTTCGCAATCAAATCAATTATCTGCTCAGTGGCATAAGCAATTCCTGCCTGCCGGAGCGAAACGGGATCATCGGAAAACTTATCAAGCATAATCTTGAATCTTGACGGAAGAGTTGCACCCGAAAGCGCACAGCTTCTTTTAATCTGATTCGGATTCATTACAGGCATAACACCCGCAATAACAGGCACGTCAATACCGACCTTTAACGCTCTGTACAAAAAGCTGTACAAAGCGGAATTGTCAAAGAACATCTGCGTTACAAGATATTGCGCACCGCAGTCAACCTTTTCTTTAAGATGAATTAAATCCTCGTGTGCATTTTTAGACTCAACGTGCCCCTCGGGATAGCAAGCCGCACCGACCGAAAATCCGCCGAAATCCAAAATCCTCTCAATAAGCTGAGAAGCATATCTGTAATAATTACTGTCGTCAGGATTGTAATCCTCAGGCAAATCGCCTCTTAAAGCGAGAATGTTGTCAACGCCTATGTCTCTAAGCTGAGAAAGAATAGCGTCAATTTCCTCCTTTGTGGAAGAAGCGCAGGTAAGATGCGCCATTGACGGAGTGTGAAGCTCGTGTTGTATATACGAAGCGATTTTAGGCGTGTTTTGCGAGGTTCCGCCGCCTGCGCCGTAGGTTACGCTTATAAAATCAGGCTTCAAAAGCGAAAGCTTTTCTACTGATTTCAAAACAGGCTCAAACGGAGCGTTATTTTTCGGAGGGAAAACCTCAAAAGATGTTGTTATTTCTCCGTTTCCCAATATTTCATTTATAAACATATTTGCACCTCGCAAAGAAAATCGACTTTTTTAATACAGTATATAATACCACAAACCGTCCTAAAAAAACAATATTTGATATGTTAATAAGCGCAATCTTTACATATTGTTTACAAATTAAGGCGGTACAGAAGCTGTACCGCCTTAAAAATAAATTATACATCGCCACCCAAATTACAGGTATAGACAAATTCAACCTTGTCTCCGTCCTTCAAAGGATAGCTCTTTGTTGAAACCGAAGGCAACACACCGTTTACCTTATACATCCAGCCACTTAAATCTCCGCAGTCAAATTCGGAAAGACCGCCAATCATTCTTACATATCCGCTTGAAGATATGCTGAAATTTATACGGTTTTCTTTAAGAACTCTTTTAAGTGCAGACATAACTCTTTCGCCGTTTTTTACGGTTATTGCAGAGGTTGAAAGTATAATCCCATCAGCAGGTAAAACCCGTGCAAATGAGCCTTGCGATAAAATTCCGTAGTTTATCGCATTACGGCAATCAACCGAAAATGTAACGGTTATTTTTTCACTTTCATTACCGTTTACCTGTGTCGGCGAAGTCGGTGCCGCCGTTATTACGGCGCCCTCGGAAGCCTTCGCAGAGCCTTCTATGGCTTTTTTCGTTTCGGGGGACGGTAAAGCCTGTGTTTCGCTCTGTTTGTTTTCCGATATTTTGGAGACGCTTCCGCCTAAAGTGTCTTCAGAAGCTGCTTTCATATCAGACGGTGCTTCGGTTGAATATTCACTTTTTGCCGATACCTCTTGATTTGCCATATCTTCGGAAGCGTTACCTTTTCCGCAAGCGGTTAAAACAAGAAGTATCGAAAGCAAAAGTGCAATAATTTTAGTCTTCATCTTTTTTTCTGAGAACAAGTGAAGCTGCACCTGTTGCAAGCGCAAGACCTACAAATACCGATACTGCGGTATTACCTCCTGTTCTCGGAATATCAACCTTATTAGTCTTTGCCGTTGTCGGTGCAGCTGTTGCTTCGGTTGAGCTCTCCGAAGCTGTCGTATCAACCTCGGTAGTGGTGTCTACGGGAACGGGAGCAGTATATTTATAAATACCGTTGCCGCCCACTGCACGATCCTTAACGTCAAGGAGAGCAAGCAAGGTCTGATATGTTGTCATTGTGTTATCAGCACCGGTGTAGTCCTTTCCTGCACCCGTTTCGGGATTTATAAAGGCTTTAAGAGCAGTGACAGAGTCATCGCAATCTTCTCCAAGGCAATTCTTTGCAATTATCGCCTGTGCGGTTGACTCGGCTGATTTAGACGACCACGCTACATATCCATAGGCACCGTCCTCAAACTTCTGAGTTTCAAGGTATGCAAGAGCATTTTCAAGAGCTGTTGCCACTTCAGGAACAGACTTAAAATCAGCAAGTGCCTGAATAACAAACGAGGTTGTATCCGGATCCGAAGTAATACCGTATCCTGTATCTACAGAGCAATATGGGAAGCCTCCGTCAGACTGCTGTGCCGCAAGTATCGTGTCAACAATAGCTTTTCTTTCGCCGCTGTATTCTGGTGCATCTTTATAATCAAGAGCTATAAGCGGAAAATAAAGACTGCTGAGATAGGTTTGCTCAGTGTAATCAACGTCTTTAAGAAAAGCGAACATATCATGACCGCCGATACTCGTTGTATCATTTCCCCTTGCAAGCTCGGTAAGATAAATCAAAGCAAAATTTGCAGGGTACAAAGACGCATATTGTGCCTCAACGATAGTATTAACATAATTTTCAAATTCGGGATATACCGTTTTGTTTCCTGCCTTTGCAAGTACAAAAACAGTCCACAAAATATCCGTGTCAAGCGCAGATGTATCGTCAAAATCAAAGCCTGTTTTCTCGCCGTTTGCAAGCCACGAAGCAAGTCCGTTGATTTCTTTGTCTACGCTTTGAGCAGAAGCTTGAGTTGCAAACAAGCAAAATACCATTGCAACTACAAGAACACACGAAAGTACTTTGTTAAAATTCTTTTTCATTTTTACCTCCAATGATATTCTTTCAACAAAAAAGAGGCGGACGCACATAGTGGTCCGCTCAAAGTACAAATAAAGAAGGTTAAACTTTATATGCACATCCTACTTTCCCACCGAAAGAGATTTGCAGTTCTGTGGCAGGTCTCCTGACTCGGACATACGCATTTACCGCCTTCCCGTTTTCACAGTGGCATATCGGTAAATGCTGTTCCATACAGTAGCGGGGGCTGTTACGGCTTTTAACCGTATTCCCTTTTAATTCGAGCAGAAAAATCACACTCGAAACCATAGAACAAATTTCAGTTGTAACGTTCGCTTTCCCGATAAAGCAAACAAATTACCATACAATTCTACCACAAAACAAAAATATTTCAATATCTCAGAAGCATATTATTATAAAAATATCGGCACAAGGTGCTTTTTGTCTTATAATAAATTCGAGGTGATTAAATGGGAGAATTCAAAACCAAGCTTCACGCTCGCACGGCGGAATTATCACAATAACGGAAATTAAATCTAATACGGAGCTTTTACGGATACTGAAAAGCGGAAGCTATGAATTGATACTGTAATAGACCTTCACATAAAACGACCCGAAAGAAAAAACTTTCGGGTCGTTTTGTATGTGCGTAAATTTTTATTTTTCTCTCTGTTCGCCGCAGAAGAAAAGAGCAACTGTTCCGGGGCCTGTATGAGCACCGATAACCGTTCCTATATCAAAGACTCTAACCTTGCCCTTGAGTTTCGGAAATCTCTTTTCAATCTCCGCTATAACAGCATTTACATCATCCATACAAGCAGAATTTGAAATAAAGCACTTACCGTCATAATCAGTTCCGTTTTCGGCATATTTCTCCATTTTATCAACAATAGCGGTAATAACCTTATTCTTGCCTCTGCATTTTTCAACAGGAATAAGTCTGCCTGTATCATCAACTCTCAAAAGCGGGCAAATGTGAAGAAGTGTTCCGAACCAACCTGCTGCAGCAGAAATTCTACCGCCTCTTATATAGCTTGTAAGGTCTGTCGAGAAGAACCAATGATGAACATTGTGCTTGTATTTTTCGATAAACTCGATGGTTTCCTCATAAGACTTGCCCTCTGCTCGCATATCGGCAGCAAGAGTTACCAAAAGTCCGTAGCCCGAAGAAGCGGAAATCGAATCGACAATTGTAAGCTTTGCGTCGGGATATTTATCGAGAATTTCCTGTTTGGCTATCAAAGCCGAATTGTAAGAGCCGGAAATACCCGACGAAAGAGAAATGTGGAGAACCTCTTTTCCCTCTTTAATGAATTTCTCAAAAAATTCTACATACTGACCAACACTAATCTGCGAGGTTGTAGGCTCTGCGCCATCACTCATCTTTTTGTAAAACTCGGAAATAGGCATAGACACACCTAAATCATCGAAATAATCCTTGCCGTCAATATTGAAATGAAAGCATGTGTATTCGATATTGTTTTCTTTCAAAAATTCTCTTGAAAGATCTGCTGTTGAACAGCAGGAAATGATAAAATCGCTCATCTAATCACCATAGCCTTTCAGGCAACAAATAGTTTATTGAATGATCACCGTTCAACCTGCGTTGCCTGAACAGGCGTGATGGTGATTTCTGCCATCTCAAAATTT
>DAVZHW010000013.1:0-50775 GCA_052273625.1 Candidatus Fimenecus sp.
CCGTCGGTAAATTTCCACATTACAATATGCTTTAACATAAAATTTCTCCTTTTTTCACTTTTTCCAACTTCACAACCGTCTCCACATGCAAGGTATGCGGGAACATATCGACGGGCTGGATTTTTCGCACCTTATAGCCGTTTTTGACAAGGAACAGCAAATCTCTTTTCTGCGTTTCGGGGTTGCAAGAGATATACACCACTTTTTTCGGCGCAAGGGTTACCACGCTTGACAAAAATGCCCTGTCCGAGCCGCTTCTCGGCGGATCCATAATTACCACATCAACCGTTTCGCCCTCTTTTGCCGCTTCGACCATAAACTTTCCTGCGTCGGCATTGAAAAATCTGATATTTTCGACCTTGTTGAGCCTTGCATTTTCACGGGCGTCCTTGACCGCCTCGGAGTTCAATTCCACGCCGATAACCTGCTTTGCCCTGTCGGATGCGAAAATTCCTATCGTACCCGTACCGCAATATGCGTCGATAACCGTCTCCTTGCCCGTAAGCTCGGCAAATTCAATCGCCTTGTTATACAAAATCTCCGTCTGCACGGGGTTTATCTGATAAAACGCCTTGGGCGATATTCTAAAGGTGTATTTTCCGAGCTGTTCCTCGATTTTTCCGTCGCCGAACAATATTTCTTCACGCTCGCCGAGAACAAGACTCGTCTTTTTCGGATTGTAATTCCAAACGACCGTTGTGATTTCGGGATACCTTGACAAAAGTGCGTTTACGAATGACCGCTTTTTAGGAAATTCGGGCGTTCCCGTTACAAGCACAACCATTATTTGACCGCTTTTGAAGCCTCGCTTTACAAGCACATGGCGTAAAAATCCCTGCCTTGTGTCCTCGTTGTATGCCTTTAGCTTAAAGCTTTTGAGCAGCTTGCGAACGGTACCGATTATCTCGTCGGCTTTTTCGTCCTCAAGCATACACCTTTCAACCGCAACGACCTTGTGGCTTGACGATTGATACACACCGGAAATTATATTCCCCCTGCGGTCTGTCGAAAACGCCGCCTGCACCTTGTTTCTGTAATTATACGGCTTATCCATACCGATAATCTCGTCAACATGACAAAATGAGCCGAGCAATTTTATAACCTTTGCCTGCTTAAAGCTCAACTGCTCGCCGTACGGCATATTTTGCAACTGACAGCCGCCGCACTTTTTGTAAAGCGGGCAGGCGTTTGTATTTTTCGGCATAGCCCCACCTCAATTCACAGATAATTTTAACATATAACGCCCGATAAGGCAAACAAAAAGGACTGTAAAATTTACAGCCCTTAAAATTTAATTCCACAAGCCCGTGTACCAATTTATCATTTGATTTCCGAACATCAGCGCAACGAAAATTCCCACGGCAAGATGCGGACCGAACGGCACTTCTTTTTTCATATTCTCTTTTTTGAGAGTGTTTGAAAAAATCAGATAAAGAGTACCCGTAAAGCCCGAAATCATCAATGCAAGCAAGACATTTTTCCAGCCGAGAGCAAAGCCTGCCGCCGCCATAAGCTTAATATCGCCGCCGCCCATTGAATCGGGTTTAATGTACGAAACGAGCAGGAACAGACCGCTGACGAGGAAAAATCCCACAATCCTGCCGATAAGCTCATTTTTGTCAAACCCGTTTTCGATAATCGAGTCGATGTAAATGACAATACCGCCTAAAAGAATGGTAATCCACATCGAGTCGGGGATAAACATATGCTTTAGGTCAATGCAGAACACAACGACAAGTGCGGCGCAAATCATAAAATAGCCTAAAAGTCGAAGCTTGAAATCGCAGCCGCAGCCGAACACGAACGACATCACGAACAATATGCCCGTAACGCTTTCGACAATCGGATAAATCGGGGAAATTTTCGCCTTGCAGTAGCGGCATTTACCGCCGAGGAAAATCCAACTGAAAAGCGGAAACAAATCATACCATTTAAGCGGATGCTTGCACGAGGTGCAAATCGACGAGCCTTTTTTGAAGTCCATACCGAGCGGAATACGGTAAATGAGCACGTTCAAAAAGCTGCCGATACATATTCCGACGATAAACACGCACACCGAAAAGTATATTTTCATCACAAGTAAAAAAGTATCGTAATCCATAATCAATCATCCTTTTCGGGAGTTTCCTGTGCTTTTTCCGCTTCCTCCTGAGCCAAAACCTCGGCTTTCATTTTGCGAACTTTCGAGAGAAGCATCACAAGAGCAAGAGCCAAAATCGAAGCGGCGGAAACGAAAATACCCTCTTTAAGTCCCTGTGGGAAATATTTCATTTCGACGGTGTGCTCGCCCTGCAAAATGTTGAACATCATTATATGGCTTTCATTTTTGATAAGCTCGACCGCCTCGCCGTCAACCGTAACCGTCCAACCCTCGTCGTAGGGCATTGAAGCGACCATAACGCCGTCCTTTGAAGCGTTGACCGTGCCCTTGATATATGAGTCCTTGAAAGTTTCGATTTTGAGCGTACCGTTTTCAAGAATATGCTTGTAGCCGTTCATAAACGCTTCGTTTTCAACGGTCATTGCGGACATCTGAACGGAGTCCGTAAGCGGCTTATCCGCATCAAATTCCGAAATATCTCTGTCGGCATCGTGCACCGTTACCTCAATGACGTCGCCTGCGTGATAATATCCGATGTCATAAAGCTTTCTGTCCTTTACATCATATTCGTTTGTTTCACCTGCAAAGCTAACAGTCATTTTTTGCAAACAGCCGCTTGTGGCAAGCATAAACAATTCTCCGTCCTTTTGAACGGTATAGTTAAACTTGATTGAAAAACCGTTATCCGTCGCCTTGAAAGGATAAACGCCGCCGACGGTTTCAATAATGGTCGTGAGAGCGTTGTAGCCGTCCTCGTGAACCTCGCCGTCCTCGTGAACGTGAGTATGCTCGCTTTCATTTTCCTTGTTCAACTCGCTGTAATATTTATTTACAGTTCCGCTGTCAACCGCCTCGCAGCCGCTGTATTCAATCGAGTCAAGCTTCGCATAATCAAACACATTTCCCACACCTGTTGCGTTATACCAAAAGCCCGTCTGCGAATATGACGGCTGATATATGTACGGGTCCCATTCGGTAATTGTTGTGTCTGCACAATAGCCGAGCGGAAGCGCATATTTCACCTTATATATACCCTTGCCGTCAACCTCGCCGATTTTTTCATAATACGGGTTGTCATCGGTTAAAAGCCCCACGTTGTCGAACACATAGTCAAGCGAATGCATTGCGTTATATATGGGCGTCTGCGGCGAATACTTGTACGCATTTTGCCTGTTAGCGTCAACGCCGAGGCAGTATTGCGTAAGCGCAAGGTTTGTATCGGTCATTGAGGAAAATGTTGAAATTCCGTTGTAGTTATAAAGTGCGGGGAAATTATTGATTTTCTTGTTGTCGCTTATTTCCATACGGTAAAAGCCGTCAGTATTTGCTTCTATTATTTCCTTTGCTTGCTGAACTGCTTCACGGTCTGAATAATGTGTATTATGAATATCTCCCGAGGTCTTTATGGTTTTCGTGTTTGAAAGGCAAAGCTCTGCGACAATCAAAACGCATAGTACAATCGGGAACGCACGCTTAAAGCCGTCTTTGTTTTTGGCGATAAGCAAAATTACAAGGTACACGACAGCCGAAACCGCACTCAAAACAAGTCCGTAGGTTGTAAAGTGGTCGGAGAACTGCGAAAATTCAGCATAGCCCACCGAAACGCCGACAAGGGCAACGGGAATTATGAACGCCCATTTCGGAACGCTGTCGATATTCAAAAGGGTCTTGAACGCAACCGTGATTATCAGGAAAAGATAGAGGAATGAAAATCGATACGGAAGAAAAGCCGGTGCGTTGAGACCGTGCCAAAAATAATTGAGCTTCGGAATTTGCATTGAGAGGAAGAAAAGCACGGTAACAACAGCCGTGGCAATCTTTTCGTTGGGCTTTATTTTCTTTGAGGTAAAGAACAGCGGGAAAAGTATCATTGTAAGCATACTGCTCATAAGATACGGCGCTGTGTCCGCTGTTTCTTCTATAAAGCCTATATTCATTCCGTCTGTATGATAGGAAAGGAAGTCAAGAATGTTAAAGAAAAAGCCTGTCGTGTCAAAATCGCTCTTTGCGGCGGTGTTTTCAAGGGCGTAGAGCACGGGGATAATTACAACCGCAGAAACAAGACCTGCAAAAAGAGATGCCGTGCCGAATTTCAGCATAACGGGAAAAATCGGCTCGTCCTGTTTTTCTTCCTTGTTTTTGCTGACGTCCTGCGAAAAGACGAGCAGGAAGAAGTAAAGCACGCAGAAAATGCAAATCATATACGCTATGTAGAAGTTCACGAATATCGTATATGCAAGTGCGAAGAAATAGAGAGTAGCCTTTTTACCCTTTACAATATTTTCAATGCCGAGGGCGATAAGCGGTAACGCAATTAAAGCGTCAAGCCACATTGTGTTGTAATAGTAAGCAAGATAAAAGCCGCTGAAGGTGTAAATGAGCGAAAATACGCTTACGGTTATATTCTGAATTTCAAACTTGTTTTGGAGAAATACCGAGAACGATGCCGCAATCAAAGCAGTCTTAACCGTGATTATCAAGAGCATTGCGCTGTCGATATTTGAGCTGTTAAACGGCAGTGCAAGCAGGTTGAACGGGCTTAAAAGATAGTAGCTTATGCTTGCAAATTCATTTGAGCCGAGTCCCGTGTTCCACGAATAGAGCAGAGAGCCGCCGCCCTTAAGCCTTTCGATATATTCCGCAAGGAACGGCGCATACTGTCCTAAGCCGTCGTTACGAAGAACGGTATAATCGCCGAACGGTGCAATTTTCGAAAAGGCGCAGAACACCAAGAAAAGCGCCACGGCGGCAAATGCAGAAATTAAAGGAAATATAAATTTATTCTTTTTGTTATGAGAAATCCCCAACGAAATCTTCCTTTCCAGAATGTGAAGTCATATACAGTTATAATTATACACTAACCGACAGCCGTTTACAAGGAAAGCCGTGAAATTTAAGCGTGTCTAAGATAAAAAAATAAGCAAAGGCTTTCGCCTTTGCTTATTTAATGTTAATTTGCTAAATTGATTTTTTCAATTAGTCAGCTACGTGCTTGTCGTAACCCTTAGCTACTTCAGGGCATGTAACTTCTGTCTTAATCTGACCGTTAGCATCCTTCTTCATTATAGCTGTGTAATCCTTTGCTGTGCCTGAAAGTCCAGTGTCATCTTTAGCAACGGGGCACTGCGGAAGCTTACCGCCGTCAAACTGATTCTTAAAGCTTGCATCTGCGGCGAGGTCAATTGAGGAGTTATCAGCAAGAGAAATCTGACCGCCGTCAGTTCCGCCTGTCATCTGCCATGTTGAAGCAGTTGACTTAATGCTGCTCATATTTGACTTACATGTCTTTGTCTCTGCGTTCTTTGTAACAGCACCGTAAACCGGGATAGCTACTGCAACAAGGATACCCATGATAACAATAACGATCATCAATTCAACGAGTGTGAAACCTTTTTTACTCATAAGTTTTCTCATGATAAATTTCTCCCTTTTTCTATAATAATTATATAATGGGTGGGTTGCCCAGAATACCGAACCAAAAAGGCTTTCGGGAAAATTCCGTAACCTTTATCTGTATTATAAACTAATTTTTTGCGTTTGTAAAGTGTTTTTTATAAAATTTTTACAATAAATTATAAAATTGTATTATTTTGCACCGTGAGCCACACCTAAGCCGCTGTTTTTACACTCAACAATTACACTTTTGCCCTCATCTGAGAGCGAAACGGTGTAATATCCGCCCTCCGTGGGACAAAGCGGAAAATTTCCGCCCTCAAAGCAAGCAAGATATGCGTCCGTAAACGCCTGCCTTGCGTCCGCCTGCGTTTTAATGTCAACCGTTGTTGTACCGTTGTTCCTGAATATGATACTTGCGCCCGCATCGGAGTTAGTTATTATGCACTGCTGCACCGCTTTAAGAACAATTTCCCTATTTGCGCCGCAGGTCTTTTTTTCAGCATTTTTTGTAACAAGTCCGAAAACAGGAATTGCCACAGCGACCAAAATGCCCATAATTACAATGACAATCATCAGCTCAACAAGTGTAAAACCCTTTTTGCTTTTCATAAGACATACCCCCATACAGTCTTGTGATAATTTCGGGAATTGTGCGTGAATGTTCCGTGACTGTTTTAAGTATATCCTATATTTTATTTTTTGTCAATCACTTTGTCATTGCAATAAGTATAGCCATATCGGTAACAACCGTCCTGCCGATATTCTTTAGCGTCTCATTCCTTGAGCCGATTTTGATTATTGCAGGCGACCACTCGCTGTAATACTTGTCAATGATAATATCGCCGAGATATGTGCCTTTAAGCGTGTTGTCCCTGAAATCACGAAGCGTTTTAACAACTCCGCTTTCCATATCCGTACCTGCCATAAGCCATCTTGTACCGCAGGTGAACGCCGTTTCGGTTGATCCCGTATCGGCATCAAGCGCACCGCCTATCGAGTCATTATAGGAAATAAATCTTATAACATTGCCCGAGCGTTTGGAGTTCGGATATGTTTTATCCGCTTCCTGCCTATCCGACGGGTAGCCATCGGTGTCCGTTCCCGAGTCCCAACCTGCCGTGTATTCGCTTGTAAAATAGTAGCCGCTTTCATTGTTGCAGTTGACAAGCTGACCGTTGGTTTTCATATTGTCGAACGAAAATGACGAGTTCAAGTCATATTTCGCAGGCAAGTATTCACGGTTGCTCTTAACCGCTACCGAAATACCGCTGTCAAGATATTTATGCTTGAGCGCATTGCCCGAAGCGTCCGTCGGGTTTTCCATTTCCTTGTTTTCGGTCGTGTCCCATTGGAACGCATCAACGCCCACGCTGAACTTAACGTCAAGCTTCAACGGATTGTCAAACTGATAATAGAATTTATATGCGATATTGTTCGACTTAATCGTTACCTTGTTATCCTCATCAATCAGATGAATAGGTGCAAGCCCATAGAAATATCCCTTGTATGTGAAATAGTAGGTATATTGATTTGTCGGCTTCTGAAAGGTAATCGTACCGTCGGCATTTTCCGTGAATGTGCCAAGCTCGGGGCAGGAGGCTAATATCTGATTTGCCTCAACCGTTGCAGGGTCCTCATAGAAAATGTCAACCTTTGTCGCAGTCGAAAGCGAGGTCTTTGTCGCATCCTCTTGAAACTGTGCAACAACATATTCAACCTGTGCTTGAAGCTTAAACTGTTTTTCGACCATATCGTAACGCTTGTATATCGTGCCGAAGAGCTGAGCGACCAAGCCCATAACAAGCGCCATTATTGCGATAGCCACAATAAGCTCTGCGAGGGTAAAGCCTCGCCTGTCATGTTTTGTTTTGTTGATTAACTTAAACATAGCCTTGCCGCCCTTTCTCTGTTTTATCCCTGTGATGCAATTGCGTTTACGCCCGTAAGGTCAATATCCTGCATAACACCGCTTGCGTCGAAGTATACCGCCGTGGTGTCGCCCGTATATTTACCGTCAGTGCCCTTCGTTTTTGTTTTTACACGCTTCCATGCGCCTGCGTCCGACGGGTCCTTAGCGTAGTAAATATACGCCTTTTCATCTGCATCGTTTTTGCCGTTGCCGTTTTCATCCTTGTAGCCCGTGAGATACCACATACCTTGCGAATAAGTAATCGAAATGAAGTTTATGTTGGTTTCATCCGCAATCTTAATCGCTTTCCAAGCGTAGAGATGATTTTCCTCATTGTAGCAGTATTTGACGTTGATATATGAGCCTGCCTTACCGTTGCCCGAATAGCAATACTGCGAAGCGCAATAGGTTTCAGGAGCTTTTCCGCTTTGCGTGCCTACCGCTACCCAATAATCGTCCGCAAACTCTACGTCGGTTATTCCGTTTAACACAGATACGAAGCCGTATGTGTCCGACGCCGAGTTCTTTTTACTTGTATAATCATAGAATTCTAAACGGTCGCCATCATCCTTGAGCTTTCTGTTCGTAGGTCCGCCTGCTGCACCGATTCTGTCAGCCCACATATAGCTTTCAAATTCCTTTGTAACCGAAGTTATCTTTGAATTTGTCGGTTTTTCATAGTCATAGCCCCAGCTGAACAGCGAGCCGTTGTCCGTGCCCCACATAAACTGCGGCTTTGCATCCCATGTAAGTCCCCAACGTACCGTTGTACATTGAGTCTGGTTCATCGGGTGCGTGTTTGTACCGTATATCCTTGTTCCCGGAATGATATTCGGAGCAGTAAAGCCTGACGGCGGCGTAGAGTCACTGTTTGAAATTCCGAAGAATGACCTGTGATACGAGGTGTTCCAGCCCAACGCCGTCATATTACCCGATTTGTTCTGATATTGGTCTGTTCCGTAGAACTGATGGAACACGTTGGTTTCCTTTTTAAGCGACCAGCCCTTACCCGACTCCATTGAGCCCATCGTGTCGTTATCGCTGCCATCGCCCGAGCCTCTGATATATACAACGCCCATATTTGAAATGTCGTTTACACGTGTTGCCCAGCTGTAGTCGGAGAAAAGATAACCCAATGTGTAGCCGACCGCAACAGAAATATTGTTGCCCGTAATATCGTCGTGATAGCTGTCAATGTCGAGCATTGTTACGTTATCTCGAAGTCCTGCCGACTGGAACGAGTGGTCGTATTTGCCCGCTGTTCCGTTAAACTTGTAGAAATAGTAGTCAGAGCCCGTCGCGCCCGTAATCAGCCATGTCGACGGATTTTCAAGTCCGATTGCAAACGGATGCGAAAGATAACCAATTGTAATGTCGATTTCCTTGCCTGCGGTAAGGTAATACTTATTGCCCTGCTCGCCCAATGCCTGACCGCCGCTTCCGTTAATAGCCGTGTAGAATACAGGCGTTTTTGTCGTTGACCTCGGATAAACAATGTCCTTATACGCATTTTCCGAGGTAAAGAAGTTCAAAAGGTCCTCATACTTCAAGGATTTGAATATTTCAGCATCAAGCTTTGTGCTCGATGCTTTTGAGTCTCCGAAAAGTCCTGTCGGATACCAAGCTCCCGTTCCGCGCGGGGTTAAGATTCCCGATGGAGTATATGTGTTATTCGAGCTGTACGCAACGCCCACCGTTGCAAGCGGAATGTATCCTGTCCAACCAAACGAAGCTGTTTTCCAACCCCAAATGTCGATAACGGCAGGAATTCGACCGCAATAAAGCGTATAGGACTGCTTCGGATAAACCTTGCTGTTCCACTGCGTTTGATCCTGAACTTCAATATAGTTGCTGTTCGTTTTATCGATTTTAATCGCACCTACTGAGGTAATGGTTATGAGCGAATTATCATCTTCATACTCATAATCTACAGCCTCCTTGTAGCCGAGGCTCGAAAGCTTTTTGGCTCTTTCGCTGCTTGCGTCGTATGTAAGCCACGTACGCATGCTTTCATTTTCCCACTGTTTTCTTCCTGAGTTGCCGCCGTAAGCCTCCGTGCCGTCACGCCATTTAACAACACCGCCGAGCGTCAAAAACGCCTTGCCCGAATCAGAGGCTGTAACGTTCGCTGTAAAGTAGTTTGATGTGATGGACTTATAGTCCCAAAGACTTGTCTTTTGTGATTTGAAAAGATAGTTTATCTGTCTGCCGTTCCAATCAATTTCAGTCTGCGGAGAACGGAATATCGACTTAAACTCCGCCTGAGTTGAATTCTCGGCGGTTATGTTTTCATAGCTGTCGCCCTCGGGCCTTCCCTTTGACGTGATATGCGCATAACGGTCATACTGCCAGAGTGTGTCGCCGCCCCAATAGTAGTTACCCGTTTTTTCGTTTCTCCAGAAACGGCGTACCTGTCCTGCGTCGCCGCCCATAACATAATAGCCGTACTTATTGTCTCCGCCGTTGCCGTCATCGCCGCTGCCGACATCGACCCACTCAACGTCGTTCATTGCCGATTTAAGCGGAGCGCCTGTCATTTCCTTTGCGATAAGGTCCATACGTCCGTACTCGTCAACACCTTTTGTCGCATAATAATAGTATTTGCCGTTGGAAGCCTGTTCGCCGACAAGTATAATCTCAGGTGCGCCGACCTCGATTTTAGTGCTGTACTGAAGGTCGCCTACGCCCTGTCCGTATTCAATTACCAACGGAGAATGTTCAAAGCAAATGACGTTGTTACCGCCCTTGAGCGTGAACACCGCAATATTAGTCGCTCCGTCTTTTTTGAAAACTATATCGTAAAACTGCTTCTCAACAGTTTGCTTGTTCCCGTTTTCGTCGGTATAGCTGACCTTAAAGTGCCAGCCCGCCTGATCCGCATTCTTGCTTTCAGCTGCCGGGTTAAACGCAAAGCCCTTTGGGACAAGTGTAATTTCCGTCGTCAAAAAGTCATCGGTAAGATTGCTCGGGAAGCAGAGCATACGGCTTGTGTTATCGCTGACATAGAAGGTCGAATATGAATTCGGCGTATTGGGGTTACTTGCGATAATCGTACCGTGAACCTGACCGGCAGAGCTGTCCGAGCCGAAGCTCACTGACATATCGGTATCCCCATCCTTTGTCATTGTAAGCGGAACATCGCTTACGGAGATTTCATAGCCGGGTGCGTTTTCGCCCTTATTTGCAATCAGCCTCTCCAACAAGCTCGCCTTTTCGTATGAGGATTTTGTAACCTCGCCCGCCGTACGGATATTCTTGAAATTTTGGAGGAAAAGCGGTGTAAAGGTAAAAATTATCAGCATAATCAAAGCCATGGCAACAAGTGTTTCCACAAGCGTCATACCTTGCTTTTGTTTTACCGTACTTTTAATGTTCTTAAAAATACTTTTCATAATGCTCCTCCTAACTTATTTTCAAAAAGTCTTATTCCCACATAAGAGATGATGAATCCGTGGGATCGGGCGGAATAATTGAGCTGTATGTGTCCTTTGCGTTATTGTTAACATCGATTTTTCTCATCAGGTTTTTGGTAATATTGCCGTTGCCGTCGCCGACAACATACTGCGTAGGTGTATCTCCGTCGGCTGTCTGATAATAAATCTCAATCAAATCCGCAAATCTGTTAAGGACGTTTTTTGAATATTTATTGGTTGCAATCGAATAGTCAAGGAAATACTTGAGCAAATCGACGCCGTATTCGTTTTCACTGCCTGTATTCTGCGGTGCGTTGTCGTCAAAGTAATAAACGTCGCCGGCAGAAAAAGCCTTGTACCTGTAAACGCCTACGTTCGGCATTTCTATATTAACATACACATCGCCGCCGAAAAAGACCTTGCCGCAGCGACCTAAGCTGTAAATACTATTGCTTATAGGGTCGGTAATTGCCGCAGTTTCAGGGTTCGGAGTTCCCAATACAACCGTACTGAATCTGTACTTTCCCCTTATGGCGTCGGCTAACATTCCGATATTACTTGAAATCTGCAGGGCGGTATTTCTGTAAAATCCGTATGCAAAAATCTCTATATCGCCGTTTATTACAATGTTGTTGCCCTTTAAGAACATAATATTATAGTTCTTTTTAGTGGGTGTAACATCAATATCCGTGTTTACAAACAGATCTTTCATTCCGACAAACGAAACAATGTTATCCTGATTTTTTTTCATCTTGATTGTTCCCGTCGTGGGAGCGTTCAAAATAAGGTTGCCTGAGGAATAACCGAGCTTTGCAGGTGTGCTTCGTTCGCCTATGTTGATTGTAAATGTGCCGAAATGCTTTGTTTTAAGCGAAAGGTTTGACGGAAGCTTTACCGTGCCGAGCTTGGTAAACTCGTCATTTGAAATCGGGTCGATAATTCCCGCATTGGCACCGTCGTTATCGTAAAATGTGCCGAGTCCCTGAATAGGCTCTGAAATTCTCGCCGTCACAGTCGCAGGGACAACGTCATTTATATCGTTTCCCTTAACCGCATAGCCTTTGCTGACAAAACGCCTCTGCTTGTCGATCATTTCGACCTCTTCCTCGGCTATAATGCCCGAGCCGTCAGCCTTTGTCTCTGTTTTCAGGAATTTTCCCTTTTTGGTTTCGACGATATTCGTTATTTCGACCTGATAATATCCGATTATTTCCTTATCCGTACAAGCAGCCATGCCTGCCTCGGTAACATACTGATATGCCGCCGGAGATGCCGCCCTGTTCCAAATAAGGTATATTTTATTTGTTTGAATCTTATCTCCGTTACTGCTTGTTTCAACGATAAACTCATTGACATCAGCGTCGGAGCCTCTGTTGTTAACAGCAAGCTGATATGCGTATGCCGAGGCCTCTGCTCCTGCTTGAGCAAGATACTCCGCTTTCTTTCTGTCAGACAAAAAGCGCACAGATCTAAGGCTGGTCATTGTATACGCATACATTGCCGTGCCCATAAGCGAAAGTATAAACAGCAACGCAATGACCGCTGTCAATGCAAAACCGCTGTTTTGTTTAAGCCTTGATTTCATACGAATCACCTTTCCGTATAAATTAAACTATAACTCTCAAAATTTCCTCTATTGATGTTTTTCCGTGCATTACCTTGTAAATACCCTCATCCTTCAGCGTGTGCATTCCCTGCTTAATAGCAAGCTCTTTAATAGCCGCAGCGTTTGCACGGTCAAGGATAAGCTCCTTCATTTCCTCGGTAACGGTAAGGAATTCAAATACAGCCTCTCGTCCCTTATAGCCTGTATTATTGCAGGTAATACAGCCCTTTGGCTTATAGAGTGTAAACTCCTCGTCGGGATACTCGTCAAGCGGTAGATCGGGGAATATCTTGAGAAGGTCATCCCTCTTTATCTGATACGCCTCCTTGCACTTGGGGCAAAGACGTCTGACAAGACGCTGAGCCAATACGCCGACAAGTGAGGATGTAACAAGGAACGGTTCAACGCCCATCTCGTTAAGACGGGTTACCGCACCCGGTGCGTCGTTTGTATGCAGGGTCGAAAGAACCATATGTCCCGTAAGAGCTGCTTCGACGGCAATCTTTGCAGTCTCGCCGTCACGAATCTCGCCGACCATGACAATATCGGGGTCGGAACGCAATACCGAACGCAAAGCCGCCGCAAAGGTCATACCTGCTCTGTTATTCATCTGAACCTGATTGATACCTGCCATACGGCGCTCAACCGGGTCCTCAAGTGTAATTGTATTTTTATCGTCCGAGCTTATTTCGGCAAGAGTAGCGTAAAGAGTTGTAGATTTACCGCTACCTGTGGGGCCCGTAACAAGCAGGAAGCCGTAGGGCATATGAATTGCTTTTTCAAATCTGTCAAACTGTCTTTCCGAGAAGTGCAGGTCGTGAAGCTTTACAACGCCCTGCGATCTTTCAAGAAGTCGCATAACAATCTTCTCGCCGTAAACGGTGGGCATTGTTGCGATACGAATATCGAGTGTTCTGTCCTCAAATCTAACGGTAGCACGACCGTCCTGCGGAATACGCTTTTCGGCAATATCCATACCGCCGAGTACCTTAACACGTGAAACAACCGAGGGGAAAAGCTTGATTTGGTTCTGCATTACCTCCTGCAAAACGCCGTCGATTCTAAAACGGACTCTCATATGCTTTTCAAGAGCCTCAACGTGAATATCTGATGCGCCTGCTTTAATTGCGTTGTTTATAATTTGGTTTACAAGCAAAACCGCCGGCTTATCATCAATGGAAAATTCCTCTGATACATTTTGATCGTCGCTTGCTTCGTCCTCGTCGTAATTGTCAAGCGACGAGTTCATATTTGCAAAGTTTTCGATTGCGGCGGTAAGCTCCATATCGGGAGCGACAAGGGGGCAAATCTCAAGTCCCGTCATAAGATGGAGGTTGTCTATCGTAATGATATCGTTCGGATTTTTCATTGCGACATACAAGGTCTTTTCATCCTGATAAAGCGGAAGAATATGATTCCTCAACGCCATTTCGGGTGTAATAAGGTTAGCCGCTGAAACATTGACGCCTATCTCATTGATTGAAACATATTTGTAGCCTGTCTTTTTGGCAAGTGTTTTTGCTATATCGTCCTCTGTGCAGTAGCCTAACTGCGTAAGGATTGTGCCGATAAGCTCCTTGCTCGTTTTTTGTATCTCCAATGCCTCGGCAAGCTGTTCCTCTGTGATAATTCCGGCCGCAACAAGCCTTGAGCCCATGCTTCCGGGAATTATCAGATTGTTATTCGCCATTATTTAATCTCTCTCCATTCGAAAATCTGCCCATTGAATTATATTGCTTATCTTGAAAATTCTACAAGTACGATCTGCGCCGTTCTCTGTTCTTCTGTCCCCGTAATATTTATAGTATCTATACGCTTTATATGCATATCGCTTACCGTGTCATGGCAAAAGGTTATAATATCCCTGTACGAGCCGGTAATTGTAAGATTAACAGCTATTTGATTGACATTCTGCTCATTTTTCTCAGGCTCGCCGAAGGTAAGCTCTGTAAGGCTGCAATTATGCGCCTCAACGTCCTTTTCAAGATCAATCATAATCTGCATTTGATCAAGCGGATCCTTTGAAATCATTATATCATATTGAGCTATCTGCTCCTTATATTCGCCGCTGCGTGCCTGCAAAGCCTTGAGGTTTGCGATAGCAAGCTGATTTTGCTTGTATTGTGCCTTTGCCTTTTCGATATTCGCTTCCGTCTCGTCGATACCCTTCGCACCGAAAACGGTAAGAACGATAAGACCTATGCAAGCGACAATCAATACGGCAATTACCACTCTGACGTCGTCGAGGAAATTTTTCTTAGCGGCTTTTTCCTTTTCCGAGCCGTCGCCGGTAGCCTGCTTCTTTTTAATAACATCGCTTAAAGCCATAACTATTCAGCCTCCCCCGTAGTAGTTTCGGTCGTTGTTGCCGCTGCGGTAGTTGTAACCTGTGTTGTCTGAACCTCGCCGCTTGAATTTGTTACAGCCTCGCCCTTTTTGTCGGTAACCGTCTCATAAACGGGAGCGCCGGCAGTAACATTAACGCCGTTTGACATACTCAAGACAAGCGTAAAGGTAACGCTTTTTCCGTCCTCGCCCGAGGTTCTTGTGTAGCTTGTTGTCTCAACCGTCTTAACGATTTTTTGCATTTCCTCGGTTTTGAACAAATCGACATAATCCTTGTAGTCCTGGTTGTCCTGAACTGTGCAGGTAAGGGTGCAAATACCCTCCTTAAACCAGTTTTCAAGGTTTATCTGTGTAATCTGAACATAGTCGGGTGTTTGATTTGAAATCATTGTGAAAAATTCAACAGCATCGGGGTCCTGCGGAGTGATGCTTTCAATCATTTTTCTGACCTCGCCCAACTCATTGTATATGTTTTGGTATTCTTGAAGTGCAGGGAATTCGCTCTCAATAGCGCTGTTTTTACGCTGAATTGTTTTGAGCTTCGATTTAAGGATTTGACCCTTAACCGCAACGCCTCCGTAGACAATGAAGAGGCAAACAAGAATTACAAGCGCAATTTTTGAAATCAAGTCAATTTTCTTTCTGCTTTCAAGCCTGCGTCTGTAACTGTCCGGTAACAAACTAACTTTGAACACTGCTTAAACCTCCAATGCCTGAATTCCAAGACCGATACAGCCTGCGAATTCGTTTAATACGTTTCGGTCAAGTCCGAAATTATAGTTTGAATAAAAATCGGGAACAATTACGGGCATTTCCATAACTGTATCCTTGATTATATCGCACAAGCGAGCACTTTGATCAGCTGTTGTTGTGAAGAAAATCTTTTCAATCGGGCTGTCGCCGTTCTGCATGGCATAATAGCTTACGGATGAAGCGGTTTCGGATGCCAGCATTGCGCCGATTTCCTCAACGTCAAATGCGAGAGTCTCCTCATTCGGCTCAAGCTTGTAAATATTGTTCACGCTGTCGGCAACTCTGTCCGGAGTTGTTATAGAACGTACCATTGAAATTTCGTCGCCCTTGACAACTATAAAGTTAAGAAGATCGTCGGTCATATTCAAAAGCGCAAACTTTTCGTCGCCGACAAGACCTGCTTTAAGTCCTCTTATCTGCGAAAGCACCGAGGAGTCAACGTCCGTTACCTGAAGCTTTGAAGCCGAAAGAATATTTATGTACTGCTCAATCATATTTCTTCTTGCCGCAACAAGCATTACGTGCGTTATGGGCTGATCCTCATCATTTACGCCGTCGCCTGCGACTACATAGTCAATTTCCATTTCCTGTATCGGGATGGGAATGAACTCTTGAGCCTGCAAGAGAACCATATTGCGAAGCTTATCGTCATCAACCTTGGGGAAGGTCGCATATCTCATAATAACGTTTTCATTGTTGATACCGACAACAACGTCGAGGCTTTTGAAGCCGCCGCTTTGGAGCAGCTCTGTCAATGCAACGTTAAAGCGATCGGGATCTCTGATAAATCCCTCTTCAATCGTTCCCTCTGGCAACGGTGCCTTTCCGCACGCTAAAATTGAATACGTGCCGCTTGAACGGGTAATTTCAACCGCCCTTATTTCTCTCGAATCGACCTCAAGGCCGATTACACTTTTAACTTTAGCCATAAATTTCTCCCCCTGTTTATGAGCCGATAGAAGTAGACGCCGTGAATATAGGCAAGTACAACGAAATAAGCATTGCGCCGACAAGTCCGCCTATACCGATAAGAGCGATAGGCTCGATAATCGAACCGAGGTTTCTTGATGTCGTTTCAACATCCTCCTCGTAGAATTCGGCAACCTTGTCAAGAAGCTCCGGCAATGTACCTGCTTCCTCGCCGATTGCAATCATACCTGTAACCATAGGAGGAAACAATCCACTCTTATCAAGAGAGTCCGAAATGGATTTACCCTCTTCAATGTCGGAAATAGCGTTGTCAACCGCATCCTTTATTAAATCGCTGCCCGATGTAGGACCTGCACTCTGTAATGCCTCAACAGCGGTAACACCGCCTGCAAGAAGCGTTGCAAGAGTTCGGCAAAAACGAGCTACAACCATCTTTGTAATAAAGTCTCCGATCAACGGCATGTGAAGCTTGTTCTTTTCCCAAAAGTTGTGCGCAAACTTACTCTTTATTATAAATCTTAATGCGACAATTAAAATAACCGCAACCAAAATCCACAAATACCATTGTGTTCTCAAGCTGGTTGACGCATTAAATATGAACTGTGTAAGTCCGTTCAGCTCCGTTTTCGCAGGAATCATCTTCTGGAAAATCGGAACCATGAACGCAAGCATCGCAATAAGAAGTATAACAGCGAAAATACCGATATTCTTAGGATATGATACCGCCGATTTGATATTGTCCTTCAGCGCCTTGTTTTTCTGCAGCTGGTTTGCAAGGCTGATAAGCGATTGCTCGAGAATACCGCCGACCTCACCCGTGGCAATCATTGCAACGAAAAGGTCGTCGAAAATTTTAGGATACAATGCAAATGCATCCGAAAGAGGCATACCGCTTTCAACATTTTCCGAAATATCTACAATAGCGGCCGCAAGAGTCGGGTTGGTTGTCTGCTTTGCAAGCGTCGCCAACGCTCTTGTAACAGGAACACCTGCCGAAATCATAGCCGCCATCTGTCTTGCAAAAACAGCGACGTCCTGTATAGAAACCTTTTTACCGCCCGACTTTTTTCTTTCACTGATAACTTTTTCTTTGATGTCGGTAACGATAATTCCGGCTTCACGGAGCTTATCCATAGCTGCGGAGGAATTATCCGCAACAACCTCGCCGTGAACGTTCTGTCCCTGGCGGTTCATACCGTCGTAAGTAAAGGATGCCAAAGCATTTGCCCCCTTTTATATTAGTAACCCGATGTCATAAGAAGTCGTCTGACCTCTTTTTCATCAACGCAAAATTCAATTACAGATTCCTTTGAAATCTTCTGCTCCTTATAAAGTCTTAAAAGAGCCTGGTCCATAGTCTGCATTCCCTGCATCTGTCCTGTCTGCATAGCCGCATAGAGCTGATGCTCCTTTTCCTCACGGATAAGGTTTTTAACAGAGGGTGTATCAATCATATACTCAACCGCAACGCATCTTCCCTTGCCGTTGATGGTGGGAATAAGCTGCTGCGAAATAACAGCCTTTAAGGAGTTCGCAAGCTGCTGTCTTATCTGTCCCTTTTGTCCCTCGGGGAAGGAGTCGATAATACGGGAAATCGTCATAGGTGCAGTCTGCGTATGGAGAGTCGATAAAACAAGGTGTCCCGTTTCAGCCGCAGTAACCGCAATCGAAATACTCTCGGGGTCACGCATCTCGCCGATCATAATTGTATCGGGGTCGTGTCTCAAAACAGTTTTAAGCGCATTGGCAAAGCTGTGTGTGTCGTTTCCTATTTCTCTCTGACGTACAGTTGATTTAATATGCGTGTGCAAGAACTCAATAGGATCTTCGACAGTAACAATATTTGTTTCGTATCTTTCGTTTATGTACTTAATCATAGCGGCAAGCGTTGTCGATTTACCGCTGCCGGTAGGTCCTGTAACAAGAACAAGTCCTCTCGGGAGATTACAAAGTCTTTTAATGTCCGAGGGAAGACCTAACTTGTCAAGCTCAGGAACTTCAAACGGAATAGCTCTGAATACCGCTGCGAGCGTACCTCTTTGGATAATAACGTTACCTCTGAAACGAGCAATGCCGGGTACTGCTACCGCAAGGTCCAATTCCCAATCCTCTTCAAGCTTCGTTTTCTGCAACGGCGACATTATATCGAGAAGCATTTTCTCAATATCCTCCGGTGCAAGCTTCGGGAAATCGGTCTGACGCTTAAGATCTCCGTTTATTCTGACACACGGCTCAATTCCCGCTACCAAGTGCAAGTCGGAGCCTCCAACCTCCGCCGTATGTCTTAAAAGATCCTCTATCACGAACGGATAAGAGCTTTCTTTGCCTGTAAAAACCACTGAATACAACTCCTAAACTTTGAACATTTAACTAAAAATATGCGTATAGGGTGCAAGAAAAAGTATTATTCCTGCACCCAATTTTAACAATTAAGCCGCTGAATCCAGCTCTGTGAGCAAGCCCTTAATGTAATCTGTCATTTCGGGTGTAGCCTTTACATAAGTGGTACATGCAGAACCGCTTCCTGTCTTTGAATCAGCTGTTATAAATGTAAATTGATCCATTGTCGGAATTTCGGGATGAACGCTCATCAATCCGGCAATTCTGTTTCTTGCAACCGCTTCGTTGGCAGTAACCTCAACCGCTCTGTTCAGAACCTCCTCGGTGCTTGCCGTATCCATTGCATCAAGCAAGCTCTTAACCTGCTCCTGCTTTGCAAAATCGCAGTAAACAATAAGTGCCTTTGAAATTGTCGGATACGCATTAGTCTTGAATGTAACATTCTCAAGTTTTATGTTTGCAAGTCTGTCAAGCATTTCCTGAGCTGTGCAATTCTGAAGATCATATATAAAGAATGTGTTTTCAAGTTTCATACTGTTAGCAAAACTTTCTGTATCAAACTCTCTGATCTTACCCTCTGCATTGTTTACTTCCGATTCGGTACCCATAAGCCAGAACTTCTTAGTCATCTTTTCGGGACCGTAAACCGTAACTTCATAGGGGAAGCTGTTTATAATTTCAACAGCCATAGCTCTATCAATGAATTCAAGTTCAATCTCACGAAGAATCTTGGTTGCCTGTGTTGTTGCAGGAGGATTACTCGGTGTTGCAGTCGAGCCGCCGTTAGTAGTAGGCTCTGTATTTGTACCCAGAGCAGTACTTCCTACCGCTTCATCCTTCTTCGTTGCACCGAGGTTTGCACCCGAAAGCGGTTTATCAATAACATTTTTTATTGTTTTTATATCTGCAAGAGCCGAACCCGTTACAAAGGTATAAAGGGTATAAGGTCTTGAAGCAACGACAATTCCCGGATCGAGTCCAAGGTTAGAAAGAAGTCCGCTAAATTCTTCTGCTGTAATGTAATTAAGATTGATTTCCTTGAAATTAGCCGCAACAAGAGCCGCACCTGCGTTGATGTTACTGCTTACGTCAATGAGATTTATAAGCTCTTGGATTTTAGCAAGCTCTTTAGGACTTGCGCTGACAAATACGGTGCTGTCGTCAGCCTCCGTCGAAACATACTGAACGTTTGACAAGCCAAGTGCGCTTGCCTGCGTCTGAAGAACGCCTACTGTTATGTATTTAAGGGTGAACTTGGTCATTACAACCTTGTCAATAAATTTCTCATTAAGCTCTGCGGTAGTGCCGACCATTAAGGTGTTGCCGTCTTTAAGGTATGAAAGACCTGCAAGTCTTGTAACATAGTCAATTGCCTTGAGTGCCGACATTTGTTCAAGATTAACGGTAAGCGTTGTTGTTGCGTCACCGACAAAAATGATGGTATAGCCCGCATTTCTTGCAATTGCCGAAAGCGCATCCTTAACATTTGCGTCAACAAGATTAAGCGAAAGTCTTGAGGACGACCATGCGGAAGCAGAGGACTCCTCGGTAAGCGGTATTTTAATTACCTTTCCCGAAATAATCCTGTCGGCATCAGAAAGATTGTTAGCGGTCATAATGTCGCTGACTGTAACGCCGTGAGTTTTAGCTATTCTTGTCAAGGTGTCCCCCGACTTGATTACATAATATTGGTAATCGCCTGAATTCTTCTTGCTTGAACCCATTACCGTCATAGGCAGCACAGCATTAACAAGCAATACGATTGCCAAAACCGCAACCAAAACAGCTTTCAATTTTTTTGTTGAACTGTTGAACATTGTGTGTTCCCCCTAAGAAACTCTATTATTTATATATAAAAGATATTATTTTACCGAATTACTTCATCTCGACGGTTCTCTTCTTTTCGCCGAGCGAGAAGGTAACCGAGCTGTCTGTTATGGATTCAACGAGCCACTCTGAGCCGGGCACATAATCTCCGACCTGAAGCACATACGAGCGAAGCTTCGTTTCCACGATTACCGTTCTGTAACCGTCGGAGTTATACACCATACCCTTTATCTTTGCGTTTGCGATAACGTCCTCGGAGAACGGGTCTACACCCTCCGCAACGGTTTCGCCCTCGCTTCTCTCAATCATCGGAAGAACGTCAACCGACTGCGCCGGATTGGTAACGGTTTCGTCAAGCCCTGAGTCCGTTTTGATGCCCGATATAATTATCAACGCCGCAACTACAATCGCAATTATGAAAAATATAAGCGGCAAAATGATTTTCATTTTAGGATTTTTCTCAAAGAATGCGTTAAACGAATTCTTTTTCCTTGTGTCCTTTTTACCGCCCTTGCCTGATTTGAATTTGGCTATGACATCCTTGATGTCCATATTCATATCCATAAAGCACCCTCCGATACGCTGTACTTTTTAAGTTGAATTTTAGTAAAACTCATGCTTGCCCCCACCGTTTTTTATAAAATGGGCGCAATAATACACATATTTATAGTTTATTGTACAACTAAATATGCCTTTCGTCAATAAATATATAAAATTTTTTACAAATTTCATATATTTTTTTATATATCTTTATGCAAATTATCCTAAACGTAAAAAACGCAGGCAAAAAGCTTCTGCCTGCGTTTGAATTTGATTAAAAATGTTTGATTTTGCGTTATTTTTTTTCGTTGTTGTGCTTTGAATTGTAGCCGTAGCCGTAGCCATAGCCATAGCCGCTTTTCTTTCCGTAGAAAACGGGCTTGCCGAAGCCGACTTCCGCATTGTTGTAAATACAGCCGAGAATTTCAATTCCCGAGTTTTCAATGTTATCCATTGCTCTTCTGATTTTTCTTGCCGGAGCGTAGTCCTGCTTGATGACAAGAACGCTTGTGTCCGCATAGCCTGCAAGAATAGATGCGTCGGCAAGTATTCCGCACGGTGCGGTATCAACAATGACAAAGTCGAATTCCTTCTTTGCCGTTTCAATGATTTCCTCCATCTTAGGCGAGGAAAGGATTTCCGAAGAGTTATCGACAGCCTTGCCCGAGACAAGAACGAACAGTTGATATTTTTCGGAATACTTAATCGACTCTTTGAGCGTTTTATTGCCGGAGATTATTCCGCAAATTCCCTCATCATCCGTAGCCGAGAAGCCCAAAGTTTTTGCAACCGACGGCTTACGCAAATCGGCGTCGATAAGAAGAACGGATTTTCCGTTTTGAGCAAGGGAAAGAGCGATGTTGGTTGCCGTTGTGGTCTTTCCTTCGCCCTCAAGCGTACTCGAAATAACAATCGTCTTGTAGCCGTGCTTTGTTGCAGCGTATTCAATCTTTGTTCTGATAAGCTTATAAGACTCGATAAAGGAGAAGCCTGTTTTCTTGTCCGTAATGAGAACACCCTGCTTCGAATCGGTTTTCGATTTGGAATTAGCTCTGTTGATTGTACCGAGCGTCTTGGCGTCAAGCTTATTGCTGATTTCCTCGCCGTTCTTAATGGTATCCTTAAAGATAACGGATGCTATAATCAACAGGCACGCAAGAATTGCACCGATAACAAATCCGAGAACCGTGTAAACTACCTTGTCGTTGTTTTCATTCGGCTTTTCCATAAGCAACGGAGGGTCGATAACTGCAAGCCTTGTGTTCGGGAACGCCTTTTCGATAGCGCCCGGATAATTCTCGACATAAGCCTTTGCAATTCCGTAAGAAACCTTCGGGTCGGTGGTTGTAACCGTAAGGTAAATTATCGAGGTGTCCTCAATCGAATTTACGGATATGAAGCTCTTAACCTGCTCCGGAGTAACCTGATATCCGCAACCGTTTGCAACATTTGTAGCAAGCTCTGTTGTTGTGAAAACATACTTGAAGCTTTCCGCAAGCGAAACCGAAGCGTTAATATCGGAGGCAGACTGACCTGCAACCGAAATAGCCGAGTCTCTGTTGCTTGCAATAAACATAATCTGCGAAGAATATTTATCAACGTAAGTAACCTTTGCAATTATAAATCCCAAAAGAGCAACAACGACAGCCGAAATAACTATCAGCCACCATTTATTCAAAATCTTTCTGAGATATATAAGCACGGTGTCGAGGCTCATACCGTCCTCATAATCTTTTTTCTCGTCCGAACTATACCTCATAGCTTTCTCCCTCTGTGAAAAGTTATCAATAAAATCATTCCAAATGATTATAACAGATATATTTTAATTATACAACAATAAAAAACAAATTTACCTTAATTTCTGCATACTGATTTTTTTATCCGCAATTCTAAGCTCGGTGTCGCAAATCTCAAATGCCGCCGCCTTATGCGAAATAACGATACAAGTCTTGTTTTTAAGCTCCCGAATATTTGAAAGCACCTGCTTTTCCGTTTTCTCGTCAAGTGCGGACGTCGCCTCGTCAAGCAAAAGTATCGGAGCGTCGGTCAGCACCGCACGGGCAATCGCAAGCCTTTGTATCTGTCCCTCGGAAAGACCGTGTCCGTTCTCCAAAAGCACCGTGTCAAGACCGTCGGGAAGCTCGTTTATAAATTTATCCGCACAGCTTATTTCCGCTGCACGCATAATTTCCGCCTCGCTCGCCGAGCTGTTCACAAAACGGATATTATCTCTGATCGTGCCGCTGAAAAGCATATTCCCCTGCGGAACGTAAGCAAAAAGACCTCGCATATACTTATCTATGCCGTATTTCCTGTCGCCGCATTTTATGTAAATCCTGCCGCTGTCGGGCGGAACAACGCCGACTAACAGCTTGAACAGCGTGCTTTTTCCTATGCCCGATATTCCCGAAATAACCGAAAACTCATTTTTCTTTATTGCAAAGTCGGCATTTTCAATTACCGTAGCTCTGCCGTAGCCGAAGCAGACATTCTCAAAGCGGATTTCTTGCATTTCCGAATAAATCTTTTCTGTATCAACACTTTTATCGTTTACGCTCTTGCTTGCGTTCAGCTTTTCGATTTCAATAATTCTCTCCGCCGAGGCGAGCATCGAATAATACTGCGGAACAATGCCCGAAAGCGAGGTAAACGGAGCTTGAACCTGACTTATCAGCTGCATAATTGCCGTAAGTGTACCGAACGACATACTGCCTGCGCAAAGCTTTACACCACTCCACACAAGTCCGAACAAATATCCCAGCGAGAAAGCCGCCGAAAAGCCTAAATTCGCAAAAATCGACCATCTGTTCTTTTTAATTTTAGCGTCAAGGTTGTTTTTTTGCAGTCCCTCTGCCCTTCGCATAATTTTTTTGCCGACGTTGAAAATTTTAATAACAAGCACGCTCTCAATCGACTCTTGCATAAAAGAGCGAACAGAGCCGTCAGTTTCCTGCACCGTCTTATGGAGCTTTTTCATTGAGCCTCTGAATATTCTTGTAAACACAAACAGCGCAAGTCCTGCGACCAAAAACAAAAGCGCAAACCATTTGTCGAGCGCAAACAGCACCGCAAACGCACAAATGAGCCTTGTAAGCATCGAAGCAATCGCAGGCATTATCGTTGTAACCGCCTGACTTACAACAGCAGTGTCGCTTGTGAGCCTTGTCATAAGCTCTCCGGAATGATACTGACTGATTTTAAGGTAATCCTTTTTTAATATGCTTTCAAAGAGCCTTGATTTGTATTTCATTTCGAGTCTGCCCGAAATACGCACCTCAAGAGCCTTTGACAGCAGCTTCAGCGATATTTGAGCGACTATTACAAGCAATAAAATTATAGCATTGTGAATAAGAGCATTTTTATCGCCCTTTTGCGCCGAGTCTATAATAAGCTTTGCAAATACCGCCATTGAAACTCCGCACACGGAATAGAGAGCGTCGCAAATTATAAGCGACACCATTTTCGGCAGCTCCGAGACGGAATTGCGTTTTATCCAATTCAATGCGGCGGTGTTTTTCATTTTTTCAATTTTCCTCTTGCTTTAACAATGTATTTTCTTATCGGGAAAAGCATGCTCCAAAAACGGCAATACGCTCTGTATTTTTTACTGCTTACGGGAATTTCTTTTCCATTTCTCTTTATTGTGCGGACAAGCCCGATAATCATATCGTCGGTTATGCCGTTTTCCTTAACCCATTGATTATCTCCGCACATTGTGTACGAATCATCCGACACGCCCACGACCCTGTGAAGCACAAATGCACCGTCGGAACGTCTGTAAAGCGGTAAATCGTACTTTTTGAGCTTTCTGTCGCACCTTTCCAAAATCACCGTATCTCTGCCTTGAACAAGCAGCGGCAGCATACTTGTACCCGTTATCGGCATTTCAACCGTTCCGCCCTGCGACAGCTTGTCCTCGATTATCGGCATAATCTGTGCAAGGTGTATTTTTTTCTTTTCCACGGCTCAATCCTCTATTATGCTCTTTTCACGCAGCTTTGCAAGAAACTTATCAATATCGCTTGAAGCTGTGTCACGGTCAATTTCATATTCTTTAAGAACCGCATCAACCAATTCTTCCTTTGTTGCGCCCTTTTCAAGCAGCTTCCAAATAAATGCGCCAACGGGGTTGAGCGTCATTATTCCGCCGAACGTCATCTGCTCGTCGCCTATCGGAACAACAATATTACTGCCTGCGACCTCTCTGATTATATATCCGTCTTTGATCTTCATTGCTTTTCTCCATTTGATAAATCATTTTGTATTCCGAGATATGAGGTCATAACCGCTTCCTCGGAAATATTGCATTTCAACTTGTAAATCGGTACATTTTTAAGCACTCCGTCGAGCACCGTCAAAAGCTTATCCATCACGCTTGCGGCTGACGGGCGAATTGTCTGCGCCAAAAACAACGGTATTGCACTTTGCGGCGATATTCTTGAAATACTGTTTTTTGTATCTCGTTCAAGAAAAACGATTGCCTTTATCGGAACAGCTACATTTGTACTCTCATCATTTTTTCCGCTGAATGGCGTTCCGCAAGCACAATATTCGCCGTCAATTAAGCGAATTGCAGGCTTATCGTCGTTTATTATATGTGCGTCGGGGAATTTATCCAACCATAAGTGCGTGTGGGTTGATTTTCCGACGCCGCTTTTTGCGGAAAACAGATACGCAACGCCGTCTTTTTCAATGCAAGAGGCGTGAAGCAAAATTCCGTTATGGTTTAAGAGGTTATAGTAGAACGCCTCGCCCATATAGACATAGTAACATTCGTCAGCTGTGAGCTGTGGGAGAGACTCGGCTTTTTGTTTTAATATTTCATCGGGCATTGCGACGGTAAAATCCTCTTTGCCGTCTTGGGTTTTGCTCAAATATGCCCTTGAGCGTTCATAAAGCATCCCGTCCTTGCAATCCATACGGATTTTAAGTCCGGCAATATCAAACAATTCCGTAACCTCACCGCCTTTTAAGCATTATTATATATTTTAACATTATTTTGCGGTTTTGTATAGTTAATTTTTTGTTTGGGGAAATTAGTGTTATATATTCGTAAATTTAATACAACAGCGTAGGGCGGGCGGCTTGCTCCCGCCGAGGAAATTTACGGATATATGATGACTATCGGCTGTTATCAAATTTGATAATTGATTAAAATTCAGGCTCCCTCTGACGAGGGAGCTGTCGTTTTTCATAGAAAAATGACTGAGGGAGAGATAACAAAAATTTGATTTTTATTGCTTTCTCTCCCTCCGAGTTGCCTACGGCACCCCACCTCCCTCGTCAGAGGGAGGCTGAACGCACGAATTGAATTTTATATCCCGCACAGTAGGGCGGGGATATAATTTTATGCAACAAAAAAGCAGGGCAATTGCTTACCCTGCTTTTTGTATTAGTTATTTTGCACGATTTGACGTCAGATTATATCTCAATCCAGCCGTCTCCGCCGCCTTCAACAGGGCCTGTGCCTACTGAAAGGGTGATTACGTCTTCTACTTCATAAACTGAAACGTCGAAATCAGGTGCGCTATAAATTTGTTTCATCAAATTTTCTCCTCTCAAGTTATTGTAACATTTATCTTTCATACCGTTTCAGTTATGCTGCGAACGGATAAGCTGTAAGATAGTTGCTTACAATAGTGTCATAGTTCGTTGAGAGAGCAGCTGTTCCAGCAGTCTCGTAGAAGATTGTCTGTGCGTTGCCCGAAGCGTCAACATACTGAACGAAGCCCATGTATGTTACGTCGTTTGTAAGTGTTGAGTGGTTAGCCTTAATGATAGCACCAAACTCTGCATCAGCAGTATCATTTGCCTTGCTGATGTAATCGGTTGTAGCAGCTGCATAATCAGCAGCGGGTGTGCCTGCAACAACCTTCTTAGCTGTTTCAGCGTCGAAAGCAGCAGCGCCCTTATAAGCTACCATACCTACAGCTGTGATGTAATCAGTTGTAGCACCTGCAACACCTGTGTTCTTGAAGTAAGTATCCCAATCAGAATCACTGATCTTGGATATTACTCTGAAGCTGAACTCGTCAGCAACTGTTGTTGCGCTTGTAGCGGTCATCTTAACCTGGCTCTTAGCCTTAGCTACTACAGGACCTGCAGGAGCAGGAGCACCAACATGGATGGTCGCATTAACGAAGCCATAGTTAACAGTTGTGCCGTAACCATAATCGTCATCGTAACCATAGATACCGCCATTTGCCTGATCATTCAAATACGCATCGAACATTTTGTAAGACCCAACATTAAAGCCAACAACATAATCGCCATCAGCAACAGTATCTGTAAGTTTCATCTGGAATGAGAAAAGGTCGATTTTGGTGGTTGCGGAAAAACCTGTCGCACCGTCATCGTTGATACCAAGCGTCATGACTGAGTTCCAATTATGAGTCTTATCAATTTCAACACCGCCATATATAGCATCGTCGGTGTTGTTGATTGTAGAGTTCGCATCATCATAGCCAGCCTGCTTATAAACAACACCAAAATTTTTCTCCGGCCCATCCTTTTCCGTCGAAGGCGGAGTAATTACAGATGAGTCATATGCAATAGGATAACGTCCGCCTATTCTAACGTCGCCAACTACCGGTTCAACTTTTACTGAAACAGTAAATGTGACGGTTTCGCCTGCACTATATGAATCTTTATCAGGTGTAAGATAAAGGTCAACGGCACTATCCGGTGCGGCAGCGTATGAGAACATAGCGAAAACGTTAACAAGCATTACGAGTGCTAAAATAGCACCTAACACTTTTTTAGATGTTTTCATCTAATTTTCCTCCTAATATGTTTAATTATTTGTATTTTGCATGAACCGCAGTTGAAGAAAACGTCTGAGCAAGTGTAGCCTGAGATACTTTCAAGCTATTGTTAGCAACATAGTTCTTAATTGCAGTTGTGTCGTTACCGTTCAATGTATAGAGCATTGTTGCATTCTTAACATTCTGACAGTTAGCAGCCATTCTTACTTCATTTCTTGTTAATGTTGCTGGACTAGCAACGTAATTCTTACAAGCCGTTGTATCATTACCGTTAATAAGTCCATCACAGTTAACATCGCCGAATATAATAACAATATACTTTTTGCTTTCACTTCCGTCTTTATTAAGAACAGTTATAATTGTACCTGTACTCCAACCAGCTGTGTTAAAGGATCTCGCAATAGAAAGGGAGCCTTCGTTTGTAGCTTGAACAGAGTTTGTGATGTAATTGCTGTTTGCTCTAAAAGTTGTTGTATTGACTTGCTTGAAGCCATATACTGCGCCGTCGTACTGCCCGCCGAAAGTAATTCTTGTATCAATAACAACACCATCTTCAGCGCCTTTTGCTGTAAGCGAAAGATCAGCAGGTTCTACTGCTCCGCCTTTGTAAGAAATTGTTGTGTCTACTCTGTTGAGAGTCTGACCCATTTCTGTAAGCTCGGCAGTCTTAGGATCTGCGCTGTCGAACGAACCGCAGTAGAATTTACCGCCAATGTTAGCAGCAGTTTTCTGGTCATCAGCGATTGCTACTGTGCTTGAGCCTGTTGAGCCGATAGCCTTAAGCTTGAATGTAAGCACAGTAAGGTTTGCTCCGTTAAGGTCGGGAGCTTTTACCGCACCGCTTGTCGAAGGAGTGAGTGCAACTGTAAGCTTACCTGCCTCTGCCTTAACAGCAGATTTGGTTGTGCTTTCACCGTAAATGTTTGCAACTGTAGCTGAATCTGCTACATACTCAAACAATGATGCGTCATACTCAATCGGGAGCGACATAGGTCCGGCATAGAAAGTTTCTGTAGCGTTTGCTTTAACAGTGATTGTAACTTCATCCCCTGTTGCAACCTCGGAAGCCGAAGATGAAACGGTAAATGTAGCTGTGGGGGTTGTCATTGCGGCAAATACGCCCATAGTCAACACACTCAAAGCCATTACAAGAGCTAAAGCAAGGCTAAGGATTTTCTTTGACTTAACCATTATTAGCCTCCTTATTCTGTTTTCCCAATAAATATACACTTAATCAGCGTAAATGTCAATACATTTACGTTATTCAATATTTGAATCAGCGGAAATTTCAAAAACAGCTATCACTCTGCTTTGGAAAACCTATCGGCTGTGGTGTTGCCGAAAGGCAACCGCCAAAACCTTATGAATAAGCCGATTAAATGTAAGCGTTTTTTAACTTCCGTGAGGATGCCGAGCCGATTGACCCGACACCCCCATTTTTTAATCAATAACTGACTGTGTCAATTATCTTGTCTGAGAAATTACATCAGCGTTACCAACAGAAGCACTCATGATCGGAGTCAAGTCTGCAACTGTGATTGTGCCGCTTGCGTCAGCGTCTGCTGCCTTTGCATATACACCGTTAAGAGCTGCAAGGCTGTTAACGTTCTTATCAACTGCGAATGCGTCGAATGCATCAACTACACCGTCACCGTTTACGTCGCCGTAAACAACTACATAGTAAGATGCGAGAACGCCGATACCGTCGATTGAAACATCAACCTTAGCGCCTGTACCATAGCCGTTTGACTTAGAAGGTGTAACAGCAAGCTTAGCTGCTGCATTGGAAGCCTTAACGTTATTAAGGATAGCGTCAGCTGTTGTAACAGTACCCGGAACGATACCCTGAATGTATCTGACATCCTGTGTTACCTGATTTACAACGCCTGAACCTGTCGTATCAAGAGTAACGCTTGATACGAAGTTGTTGAGAGCTGCCTGAAGTCTGTCACAAGCTGCGTCAACCTTTGCCTTTTCCTTATTGGAGTTAAGTCTGTCGTTTGTCTTGAAGTCAAGAGCTGACTTGTTGTAAAGAATACCTGAGTAATCTTTACCGTCAACATTTACATTGTACTCAACACCGAGTGCCTTAACAAGCTGCTTCCAAGCTTCGGTAGCATCAACATTAGCCGCAACTGTGAAGAGATCACTGTGGTTAACGATTGTGTTAGCCTGCTCGATAAGTGTTGCAAGCTCGCCGTCGAGATAGCCGTTATCCTTCATCGAAGCGTACTTCGGAAGGAGATCGTTCTGAGCCTTCATAAGCTCATACTTAGCGTCAAATACTGTTGACTGAAGAGCCTTTGCATCAGCCTGAACAGCCTTTGCATCAGCGAGAGCCTTCTGATAAGCTGCCCAAGAATCTGCGCTGTAATCGCCCTCAACATAGTTCTGAGCCTCTGCGATTGCGATTTCCTGATCAAGGAAGGTCTTAACTGTCGAAGTCTTCTTAGTAGCATTCATAAATGCATAGTAGTAAGAAAGTCTTGCAATCTCGTCCTCGATCTGAAGCTCTGAATACTTAGGAGCAACAAAGTTAGCAACTGCATCATTGTACTTGTTCATAGCATCCTGTGAAGGAGCAGAAACAGTAGCGTTGATACCTGTCTTAATGTTGCCGCTGTTTGCAGCAGCAATAGCCTCGATAACTGCCTGTGAAAGGTTCTCGCCCTCAATGTAATTTTCGGGAGCTGTGGGAGCCTTTGTGGAGTTAATCATCTTGCTTGCTGCTTTTCTTGCTTCATCGTACTGGAAGTACTCATAAAGCTCGTTATCCTGATAGTTAAGATCTGCTGCCTTGTCAACCTCGATTGCATTGTATGCATTCTCAAGAGAAGCGATTGTTGCAGAGCCTGATGTTACCTTTTCGAAAGCCGAAAGTGCTTCATAAGCATTGTCAAGTGCTGTGATAGCATCCGGAATCTGAGGCATTATTGTTGTGGTGTAGTTTTCAAGCTTAGGAGCGTTTGCAAGCGAAACTGCTGCTCTGAGAGCTGCGTCATAAGCTGCGTATGCTTCCTGAGCGTCTGCACCGTAGTCAGAAGCCAAAAGGTTCTTGTCTGTGTAAGACTTAATGATCTTCGGAAGGTTGTAATCCGTGTAGTAAATGAATTTAACGTCCCAAGTATCACTGCCCTTATTCATTTCAAGCTTAACTGAGCCTGAATCATATACACCGTATTCAAATACAGTATCCGGTGTAACGCCTGACTTAGCCTTCCAGAAGTTACCTGCCGAAGTCTTGTTACCTTTGTTGGAAAGATCAACCCAGCCTGCCTCTGCCTTATTTGTGATAAGGTCAAAATTGCTTTTGAACTTAGTCTCGGGCTGTCTTGCGTAAGAAACTTTCTTGAAGGTTCTGTCGGGGTGAATAGCACCGCTACCGGGGATGTAGATGATCTGACCCTGATATGAAGTTACTGCATTATAAAGGTTCTGAGTGAACTCGTACTTGTTGTACGCGTTTTTGCCCCAATAGCTGATGTCTGTCGAAGCCCACTGCTCGCCTTCGATGTCCCATGTTGTAGCAACACGAGCGTACATAGCCATCTTCTGCTCGCCGCCGAGAGCCTTGCCGTCCTTACCTGTGTAAGAATAGGTAACGATTGCCTTGATTACTGTATCTGTACTCGGAACAGTAATCGAAATGTCTGCTGTAGCACCGGGTGCAACGTCTATCGGGAAGCCCGATGCAGAAGCACCGTTGTCAAGCTCAACATTTGTAATTCTGATTGTGTAAGGCTGATCGACCTTGTCAGAATTTCTGTGCTTTTCAAGCATACCTGAAGAGTTGTTAACGAACTTCAATACGCTTGTAGCTGACGGATGAAGATATGTGTCGCCTGAGCTTGTTGAGAAGTAGATTGACGGGTTAGAGTAATCCTGCGGGCTTGTCTTCCAACCAAGTACCATACCAACGATCGGAAGAATAGGATCAAAGAGACCGTTCTGTCCGATTGTATAGAGCTTTTCAACAAGTGAAACAATAAGGTTCTTGAGGTTATCCTGGTTAAGGACTGTATCAAGAGTTGTGTATGTGTTGTCAGCAAGGAATGTATAATTGCCTGCCAACTTGTAGAATACTGAGTTGAGGAGACCTCTTACAACAGTAACAACCTGTGTAAGAACATTGCCGTTTCTGAGAATTCCGTCCGGAATCTTGAATGCGCTTGCAACCAACGGAAGATTAAAGCTGTTGATACCGTCTACAAGCTTGCCTCTGAGGACATTCTCAAGCCATGTGTTGCTTGCAGTTGTAACGCCGCTTGCATTAAATACCTGATCAAGGGGAAGAAGCTTAAGAAGAACTGTGTTGAGCTTAGCCCACGGATCCTGATATGTAGCAAGGTTAACTTCGCCGCAATCAACGAACTTCTCGAAACTCCATGTCCAATCCTCCTGAGAGCTGAGACCCCAGTCGATAACCCAGTCAAGCTTATACTGCCATGTCGGAACGCCGTCCTTGTATGTTGAATCTGCCGCATAAACAAGAGCAGATGCATCAGCTGACGGAATTACGCCGAGGCTGTTCATTACATTGTAGTAACCGTTTGCGCTGTCTTCGCCGATATCGGTGAGGTTACGCAAGTAGAACATACCGAGGTCCATACCCATTGTAAGAACCGTATCAAGCCAATAGTTAGCGTCGTACTTAGAGCCTGTACGAACAGTCTTTGTGTTGTAATCAGCATAGATAAGTGCGTCGAAGTTATATGAAGGCATAAGCTGTGTGCAAAGCTCACGAACTACGATAGCACCGAGTGCGAGAACTGAAACGTCCTCAGCGCTGTCTGTGCCGACTGTCTTGCAAAGCTTAGCTTCTGTCGGAAGCTGTGCCTGAGGCATAAGAAGCTTAATGCCTGCACAAGCAAGACCTGTAAGAGCCTGCTTAACTGTACCGTTCATTATCATATTGTAGTACGGTGAAAGCTTAGCGTCATTGTAATACTCGTCGAAGATTTCTTCGGGAGCAATGCTGAATGCATATCTTGCAGCACGGAGAACATTGTTAACAACCTTATCAAGGCCGCCGTTCTCCCAACCAAGACCTGCTCTGAGGTTGTAGGTCTTACCCTTAGCCTCAAAGTTTTCAACAAGAACAGTATCTATTACCTTGTAAACGAAAGCATTAAGACCGTCAAGGACGTTATCATAGCCTGCTGCAGAGTTACCGATAGTTGTTCCGTTTACTGTCGGGATGAATTCATTAACGAAGTCGTCAGTGATCTTCCAATCCCAGTTGAACATATAGTAATATGTTGAAAGGTTTGCGGGAAGTGTACCCTTGAAGTATGTATCCTCAAAACGATAATAAGGAACGCCGTCGATTACCTTGTAATCCGAGTACTCCCAAAGATAGAATTCCTGAGGCTTTGTGAAGAAATCGCCTGCATCTGCCAAGCCTTTAACAGCATCAACTTCAGCTGCGGTCATTTCTGCAAAGTCTACACCGAGAGCGCCTGCAAGGAGCTTCTTAACAGAGCCGTTAAGAACTACGGGTGCCATCTCTGCAAATACATAAGGAATGAACTTGTAGAGAAGTGTAAGAGCACTGTCTGCACCGTTTACAGAGAATGAAAGAGCGCCGCTGTTGATAGCGTCTCTTACCGACGGAAGAAGATAGCCTTCATCGCCTGACTTATACCATTTAAGAGTCTGATCTCCTGTGTAGCCTTCGGGAGCAGTGTATACATAAGTATCTCCGCCCTCAGTTTCAAGAGTCTTAGTATAAGTAACTGTTTCAGTCCACGTGCCTGTGTCCGCATTCGAGCCCATAAGCGGAGCAAAGTTGTAGTCGTACTGAGTGATTTTATCTCCGTTAACTACAAAGTATCTTGATGTCTGCTCAGCAGCTGTCGGGAGAGCTGTTGTGTAGCCAAGATCTGCACCGTCAGCGGATACTCTGTAAGATGTCCAAAGCATCGGCTTTGTGAAGAGAGACTGTACAAAGCTGTCAAGAACTGTAAGAACGCCGCCGTTACCGGAAACGTTTGTGTATGTTCCTAATGCCGAAGCCGCTGTATCCGGTCTTGCAAGAAGCGGGAATACAGCCTTCTTAACAGCGCTCGGGATGTCCTTGATGATAGCGTTGATAGGTCTAAGGTCAAGACCTGCGATGAAGTTCGCAACCATACCAAGCTGGAGACCCTTGTTAAAGACTGTCTGGATAGCGGCCTTGTTTGTAGAAAGAAGCTCAAGAAGCTCCAATACAATTGTAACCTGAGCTGTCTTATCTCTGCTCATGCCTGCCTGCCATGAAGAAAAGTTCAATTCCTCAACAATGCCAAGGTCTACGAACGCAGCGGCAAACTTAAATGTACTATGAGAAATAGTAGCTTTAAGAGTGTCGATAGACGAGCAGATCTGGTCAATCGATCTAAAGTCAAGAGTGATTTTAAGACCCATTGTGTCAAGAACTGTGCCCATGTTGATATTAGCCTGACCAAGGATAATATCAAGCTGGTCAAAAAGAATTGACATTCTCTCCTCGGTTGTAAGTCTTGTTACAGAACCGTACTGGTTGTAAGCCTGCAAAGCTTCAAGCTCGTCTACGGTCTTATAATTTGCTCTTGCAGCGAAAGACGCAACCGAAAGAGATGAGAAAATCATAAGAATTGCCAAGATTACACTCAACAATTTTGTTGACTTTTTCATTTGTTTACCTCCTAATTGTTTTACATTAAAAAATTTAATGTCCGCACCCCGTTAATCGAATGCCGACGGGGGTGCCGCATCGGCTGTTTGCGACTGCAGTTTGTTTCTTGCCTCTGACCGCCCCTTTAAGGGAGGAGTCCGCAAACGCTGTCTTATTTAACTCGGTAGCCTCCCACCATTCCCACTTGTTAAAGTCGGTGGGAGACGATGATACACACCCGAGTAATATTACCAAAGGATGTGTATCAAAACAGGCCTTGTGCCCGCCAAATATAGCGAGGGCATAACGACCGTATCTAAAAAATTCGATACTTCGCCCATTACACCATTCCTATGGTTATTAAAATTATAGAATTTTATTATAAAAAAGTCAATAAATTATTCACGATTTAGTGCCGTTTTTCCAATTTGAACAAATAAAATTGTTATTTTTGGGCAAATTCATTAAAGAATTTTGGCAATATTTCCACAAAATTATGAACGAAATGTGAACATTTTAGTTTTCGTCGTTTTTTGAACAGAGTTTTAGTCAATACGGATATTTACTGCACATTTTATCGCATTTTGTCGATTATTTTCCAAGCCACAAGATATAGTATTTACCTAAAATTGCCTGTCGAAATGTAGTTTTGGCATAAAAACGCTAAAACACAGTCAATCGACGCCCGTCCCGTTGGAAAATATCATCAAAGTATAAAAAACACCTCGAACAAGCTTTCACTCATTCGAGGTGTGATTTATTTTATCGGGGATATTTTATTTGCCGATTCCGCCGATAATATCGCCGCCGATATCACCGATGTCACCGCCGTTTTCAATCTTGTCAGCAATGTCATAGAAGAAATCCTTTGCGGTATTTCCAAGACCTTCAATTGTATCGCCTGCACCGGAGAAGTCGGTATCACCGATTCCGCCGATAAGACCTGAAAGTGTATCCATGATTCCGCCCAAGGGAGAATCATCGCCCGCAGGAGCCTTTGTTGTGGGTGCCTGTGTTGTAGGAGCCTGTGTTGTGGGAGCCTGCGTTGTGGGCTCGGTTGTGGGAGCTGTCGGAGCTGCAACAGTAACAATCTGAGTTACTATCGGAACATTTTCCTCAACCTGCTTTATTTTGTGACCGCCCTTTGAGCCTGCCGCATAAACTGCAACGGTGATTGCAAGCGCACAAACAATAGCGCCTACTCTTGCCCAGCCTTTTCTGGTTTTGAGCTTCTTTTCAGCAAGCTCTTCAGGAGTTAACTGAACTTTCTCTTTCTTTGCCATTTTAGTTGCCTCCTATAAATTAGTATACAAAGTTAGAATATTTAGCATTTGCTGCAAGGTTACCTGTACCTGAAATTTTAATGCCTGCACTAAGCTGAAGTTCTGCATCAGCTGTGAGTGAATATTCAAGGCTCTGAAGCTTGCCGTCTGTGATAACAGCCTTAACCTTGATATTCTTGTAATTAGCGTTAAGCGAAGTTACGCTTACTACCGATACAAAGTTCTTAATTTCGGTGTTAACCTCGTCGAGAACAACGATATCATTTGTAAATCTTGAAAGAGCCGTATTACCGTTTCTGTCGGGATTTGATGAATCAGCAAGTGTGAATTCGTATGTATCGCCGTTTACCGAAAGGTTCTGAATGTCATTCGGCTGAAGAGTTGTAGCTTTAAGAGTGTAGCTTGAACCGTGATAAAGCTTCTCTGTTGTGCCGTCGTCCTTCTTAACGTCAATTGTGTCAAGAGTCATACCCTTCGGGCAGGTCTCCTTCTTATCGCCTCTGCCGAGGAAGCCGCCGACAACCGAGTTCAAGTCTGAATTTGAGTCAACTTTCTTGATAATATTATTAAGAACGTTTGTTGCAGAACCAACGTCAATATTGTCAACTGTGCAATGTCTTTCCCAATCGTAACCTGCTTTTGCGTCAACAGCAGCCTTTGTAGCGTTGTTGATAAGTGTAGCAACCGAAGCAGCGTCGCTTGAGCCTGCATTTGCCGAGCCTGCGTTGTCTGAGCTTGCAGGTGTTGAAGCGTTGTTTGATGAACCGCTGTTTGATGAGCCGTCATCCCACGAGCTTGAGTTTGATGCGTTAGCAGCACCGCCGTTTACAGTGGTTGTGGACTCGTCGCTTGAAGCAGGGCCGAGACCCTGTGAGCGAGCAATGCCAAATACGCCTGCAACGATTACGAGCGAAAGGAAAACAGCCCAGAAGCGAGTCCAACCGTTCGATCTGCGAATTTTTCTGTCAGCAATCTCCTCAGGAGTTAACTGAACTTTCTCTTTCTTTGCCATTTGAGTTTCCTCCTAAGAATTAGTATACAAAGTTCTTGTAGCTTGCAACTGTATGGATAGCGCCGGAGCCGTTAATACCGATACCGAGTGCTTTAAGTGCAAGCTTAGCGCTTGTCGACGTCTCATACTCAAGAGAAACAAGCTTACCGTCTGTGATTGTGCCCTTAACCTTGATGTTTGTGTATTCGCCATCAAGTGAGTTAACGCTTACAACAGAAACCTGAGCCTTAATCTCTGCCTCAACCTCATCCTTAGTGATGATGTCGTTTGTAAATCTTGAAAGTGAGTTTGAGCCGTCCTTTGCGGGAGTGGTTACGTTGTCAAGTGTGAACTCGAAGCTGTCGCCGTCAACCTTGAGACCCTTGAGATCCTCGGGCTTGAGTGATGTAGCCTTGAGAGCATAGTTTGTGCCGTGATAGTCAATAGCAGCTGCTGCGTCTTCACCCTTTTTGATTGTGAGGCTCTTATCGCCTACTCCGAGGAATCCGCCGACAACAGAGTCGAGGTCTGCATTTTCGTCAACCATGTGAATAACCTTATTAAGTGTGCCTGTTGCGTTACCAACGTCGATGGGAGTTGTGTATGAGCAGTTTCTTGCCCAATCGTAGCCTGCCTTTGAATCAACAGCCTTCTTTGTTGCGCTGTTGAGAGCGTCAGCTACCGTCTTAGCCTCTGAAGCGTCGGAAGCGGGAGCGTCACTTGATGTGCCTGCGCTTGAAGAAGCACCGCCTGCCGCACTGCTGCCGCCTGCAATTGAGCCGCCCTGAGCCGCACCGCTGTTACCGGTGTTTGAGCTGCCCTGTGTGACAACCTTCTGCTCGATTGTCGTACCCTGTCCGAATGCTATGTAAACTATTGAATAAACAAGTACAATAGACATAAGAACTGCGAGTGATTTGAAGAAGGTCTCGCCGAAGATTTTTCTCTTCTCTTCCTTCCTTGCATTTTTAGCTTCCAACTCCTCGGGAGTCAGAACAGGTTTGTTTTTTGCCATCTGAAAAATATCCCCTTTCAAATTCTTCTTGGCGTATAATTGCACATTATCAATCGATACATATAAAATTTACAATAAAATTCGCCGATTGTCAATCAAATCTTTAGTTTTTATGTAAAATTTCAGTTTTTTTCTTTACTTTTTATTCATTTAGCACTAACTTGAGTGCTATTACCGTAACGTCATCCTTCGGTTTTTTGTTTCTTTCGTGCTTTGACGCCTCGGCTATTTTCTCCGCAAGGCTGTCTACGGAAGCGGCTTTTTCAGATAAAAGCAGCTTTTTCGCCGTATCAAGAGAGTATTCGAATGCACCGTCGCTTGCCATTATGACCGTATCGCCCTTGCGAAGCTTAAATTGTGTTGATACAAAATCTGCTTCGTCGAGAATTCCCAACGGCATTGACGCACGGTTTACAGCCGTCACGCTTTCGTTTTTACGCACAAGCGTTGCCACAGCACCTGCCTTACACAGCGTTGCGTTGCCCGAATACAAATCTATGGAAAGCACGTCAAGCGTTGCAAGCGACTCCTCGGCGGATTTCAATAAAAGCGCGGAGTTTACAAGCCTGAATGCCGCAGAATGTGAAAAGCCCGTGCGCAAAAGCTTTGCCGTCATTGAGCTTGCGAGCGAGGAATCGACGGCAGCCCTCATTCCCGTGCCCATTCCGTCGCTCAAAACAACATTGAAATTACCCTTGCCGTCATAAAAGCTCTCAAAGCTGTCTCCGCAATATTTATCCTTGTTTGCCGTACTCCTTGAAGCCGCCGCCTCCACTCTGAAAAACGTCTTTTCGCAAAAGCAAACGCACGCCTCATCTCCCGAGGCTGTAATCGACGGTCTGTCAAGCTGCACCCGACAGGTCTTTTCGAGCGCCCTGCGAAGCTCATATTCGTTTATTTTTTCATTAGTCTTTATAAACGAAAACTCTATTTTCAGCCTGCCGTTCTCTGAATTTCTGCACACGAGCGCAGACGGTGTAATGTTAAACGAAGAAATAAGAAGCTCCTCGATTTCAGCCGAAAGCTCATCCGCAAAGTCAATTTCCTTTGTAAATTCTTCGGATATTTCGGTAAGCACATCGCATATACCGCCGAATTGACGTGAGGATATGCTCCTCATTCTTTCGACTTTTTCCTTTGCCGCCCTCGACGATACAAAGCCTATGTAGAGCTTATTAAAGCTGTCCGTCAGCTCGTCCGATTTAACGCAGCAGCCCTTGAGAAACGGCGGAAGCTTATTCGGATTTACAACCCCGTTATTTTTAAGCGCTTCGCTCATAGTATCAAACGCCTTTTTACAGTCGGCAAAATTCTTGCTCCAGCAAAATGAATTAAGCCGACAACCCGTGCAAACGCTTGCCCTCACTCTTGAATAGACATCAAGCTCCGTCTCGGGCACATTGCTTTTGAGCAGCGAGGAAGCGGCGTTCACGGTCTCCGATACCTCCTCAACAGCCATCGACGCATTTTTAAGTCTTTCAAGCAATGCGAGACGTTGAGAATTTATATTTACAGGCTCTCTTTTCTCATAAAAGCCGCCTGTGATAACACGCAAATACTTTTCGGGAATACACAAAAACACAACGCAGGCAACAGCAAATTCAACGATTAGATAAATTTTATCTAAAGTGCCGTTTTCAAATAAAAACACCGCCAAAAATGCAAGAAATCCTGCCGCCGCACCGGCAAATCTGTTAAAGCGTGAAAACAGACCCGAGGCAAGTCCGACAACGGCATACGCTATTCCCGTTGCACCCACGCTTTGACTTAAAGAAAACGCAAGTCCGAGCTCGACGCCAAGGCTTGTCCCTACCGACTCCTTGTAAATGAAAGAGGTCAGCAACAGCATAAAAATTCCGATTATCCTTGCCGGAGAAGCGGAAAATACGGTAACCCCTGAAAGCGACAGCAGAACAACAGACAGGAATGCACCCACACTCACAATATCCCTCGCTGTAAATCCGCCCTGTGAGGAATATACCGTCAGGGCATCAAATGCAGACGAAAATACAAATGTCAAAACAAATCCAAGTGTCGCTTCGCTCAAAAAGATAAAAAAAGATTTTACAGAAATATCAGATGCGAAAAGCACCGCCATACTTGTCAGGAATAACGACATAAAGCTGATACACGACGGCAGCAGCCTGAATTTTTTAAGCCTTTCAAGCTCGTTTGTGAGCCTTATTAAAATAACCGAGCAGATTATCGCCGCTATGTACCTAAGTGCCGACAGGTTGTCCTGAGTTAAAATGTAGCCTGCCGCTGCTCCCAAGCCTGCCGAAATTGTATATTTGCCCGATACCGCCGTTACAAAAGTCACGGCAAAAGGCGAGAATGTTTCAAGCTCGTTTATCGAGCCGCATAAAAGTCCGAGCAGGAAGCATAGCATTTGAGCTATGATCCGCTTTGATATTCTCTCTATTTTTTCGGCGTTTGCGTCGAGATATACTCGTCTTGCTGTCTGTGAAGCCTTCAAAAAAATCACCGTACCTTATAACATAATTTTACAAAAAAATTATATCCTCGGTACGGTGAAAACCGTGTCGCCTTATGCTGTTGTTTTTACGAAATCGCAGACGCTTTCGGGCGAAATATGAAATTACTGCTCAACATTGAACGGCTCGTCGGGAATTACAAGAGCGCATATAATATAGAAAAGAATTCCGGGGAAGCCTGCCGAAAACATTGCAATAAGAACATAAACAAGTCTTACAAGGGTCGAATCCACTCCGATATACTCCGCAAATCCGCCGAGTACACCTGCGAGCATTTTGTCATTGCTGCTTTTATAAAGCTTTTTCTTCATATTTATTACTCCTTTTAATTTTATTTTTTGATTATTCTTTATTTTAACTAAAAATCAATATCTGTCAAGAACTCCCATTCGACAAAGCGTGCCTGCATCCAATTGTCGGGTGCTCTTTCGTCGAGATACTCTTCAAATTTAGTTTTCGCCTCAAATCCGTAATGCCTCTCACTCCATCTGTATATAGAAGCTGCGGTCATTATAAAGTTTACCGCCATAAACACGCTCATTGCAACACAGGCAATATGCCATTTCTTGCCCTTGAGCCTTTCAAGAAGCACGTCGATTTTAGGGCAAAGCTTGCAAAAAGCCGTGCCTGCAAGTCCCCACATTATCGAAAAGCCCAAACATATTATGCCCTGATAATTCATAAAACTGCCGTCATAACTCCATGCACGCATACCGAGAACATCTTTTAAGAGCAAGCCGCAAAGAAGCTCCAATATTGTTGCCACAACAGAAAACACCAAAAACTTCTCAACGTTAGGTTTGCAGTCTAATTTGTCCGCCGCAACATAGAACAAAACCGCCGCCGCACCGTAAAGTATGTTAAATGCACCGTAAACGGAAACCACATGGCTTTCCCAATGTCCTTTTGTAATTTGGCAGAACACGCCTTCGATAATTACACCTAATATACTGCCCGCAATAAACAGCCAAAACAGCTTATCGTATGTAATCCGCTCTTTTTTGTTCCCCTCTGTCAAAACAACCTCTGCATCGAGCTTGCTTTTTCTCTCCATAATTCTCCCATCCGTTAAATACACCTTGTATTTTTCTATATCTATACCGTAAACGCCTTAATCGTAATCATACAAATCATAATTATCATCAAAATCAGGCTCGTCATAATCGTCATCCGGCGCCTCAAACCTGTCCTCAAAATCATCCTCAAGTCTGTCAAGCGCTTCCTCTATGCTCATATTATTGCCCGAAGCAAACGCTATAAAGTCATTTCCGAGTACCGCCGTAAAGCACAAGGTTGATACAATCGAAGCCAAAAGAACAACCGCTGTTATAATTATCAGCTTTTTCATTTTCACTCCTCCTTATAATCCGGCTTTGCGGAAGCTCAATCTTAAAAGATAAGTCATAACCGCAAAGGCAAGCAAACCTGCCGAAAAAAGCATCACACTAAATGAAACAAGAAAGCCTATCATCGCTCCCGTAAACGGTGGTGCAACTGAAAAAATCGAGCCTAACGCAACCAATATCGGCGAAAACATAAGAGCCACCGAGGCAGGATAAACGCCGAACGCACACAAAACAAGGAAAATGAACATTCCTGTCCACAAGGTTTTGTTACGTCTGTCAAAATTCGGCTTTTGAGATGTCTGCGAGCCGACATTGACAGTTGCCTGACTCTGCTTCGTCTGCTCCCTTGTGTCGGCAGACGGCGAAGCCTGCTGCGAATTAACATACTGCATAGCGCAGCTGTATGGAGTTCCGAGCTCCTCGCAAATCTGTTCTTCGCTTTTTCCAAGCTCAAGACCGGCGGAAAAATGCTCCTCAAAGTCCTGTATTATCTCATCACGATCCGCAGGCGAAAAGCCCGAGAGATAATTGTATAATTCCTGTAAAAATTCAACCTTGGTCATTACCGTCGCCTCCTAACAAATTTGAAACGCAAAGGGTAAATTCGTTCCATTCCTTTTCAAGTGCCGCCTGTGTGTCGCAACCCTTTTTGGTAAGTCTGTAATATTTCCTCGCAGGTCCCGTGGGCGACTCCTTGAGGTACACTTCAAAATATCCCTCGTTTCTTAATCGCTTCAGCAACGGATAAATCGTTCCCTCGGAAACATCTATCTGCTTTCCCACGGCGTCCGCAAGCTCATATCCGTATTTGTCTCCCTGCCGCAGCTGGGACAAAACACATAGCTCAAGCACGCCCTTTTTGAACTGCGTATTCATTGCGCCTCTCCCTTCCGCACTATCCGCATTACTGGCTTTATTACAATATATCACATACTATCTTGTAATGCAATATACTATGTAATGTTTAACACATTGTTAACAAATCGGAAAGAATTTATAAACAAAAGAGCAGACCGTATAGATCTGCTCTGAAATCAACTTATTTCTCTTCAAAGAATGTCTTAAATGCTCTGTACGCCATATAAACATCAAGCTTCGATACAACCTCAAACGGAGCGTGCATTGAAAGCACCGGAACACCGAGGTCAACAACGTCAATATTGAGTGCCGCAAGATACATTGCAACCGTTCCGCCGCCGCCTGCGTCAACCTTGCCGAGCTCGCCCGACTGCCATACGATGTCAGCACCGTCAAGCATACTTCTGATTTTGCCCATATATTCAGCCGAAGCGTCGCTTGTGCCTGCCTTACCTCTTGAGCCTGTATATTTCGTGATAACAACGCCCTTGTTGATATAGGAAGCGTTTCTTCTCTCGGAAACATCGGGGAAGGTCGGGTCAAACGCAGCGTTTACGTCAGCCGAAAGGCAATGAGTGTTTGAAAGTACGGTATGATAATTCACGCCCTGCATATTTGCAAGGTCTGCAACAAAATATTTGAAATATGAGGAATTAAGTCCCGTGTTGCCGTCAGAGCCGATTTCCTCCTTGTCGGTAAGAACGGTAATTACGGTATATTCGGGGTTTTCAATGTTGAAAACAGCCTCTGCGGCAGGATAAGCACAAACTCTGTCGTCGTGTCCGTAAGAGCCTATCATACTGCGGTCAAAGCCTATATCGCAGGATTTGAATGCGGGGACAGCCTCAAGCTCTGCCGAAAGGAAATCGCTCTCGATTATGCCGTATTTCTCAAAGAGAATGTTCATAATATTGAGTTTAACCTTTTCGCTTGCCTCGTCATCCTTGAACGGGCGTGAACCGATTAAAATATTCAGCTCCTCACCTCTTATACCGTCTGCGAGAGTGCGCTTCATCTGCTCTGCGGCAAGGTGGGGGAGAAGGTCTGTCACAACAAAATTCGGGTCGTTATCATCCTCTCCGACATTTACATAAGCCTTTGTTCCGTCTCTTTTTACAATTACGCCGTGAAGTGAAAGCGGAATTGCGGTCCATTGATATTTCTTAACTCCGCCGTAATAATGAGTCTTGAAATATGCGATTTCCGTATCCTCATAAAGCGGATTTTGTTTCATATCAAGTCTCGGAGAGTCAATGTGCGCCGCCGAAAGGCGGGTGCCGTTTTCAAGACCTTTTTTACCTATAACCGCAAGGATTATTGATTTGCCTCTGTTGTTATAGTAAACCTTGTCGCCTGCGTTGTATTTTTTCGCTCTGTCAAACTCAACAAAGCCGTTTTTCTTTGCTTTTTCAACAACATATTCAACCGCTTCTCTCTCGGTCTTTGCCTTGTTAAGAAAGCTCTTATATTCCTCGCAAAATGCGTCGGCCTTGTCACTTTCCTCCTGCGAAATAACCTCCGAAGCGTGCTTCGGATTGTAAAAGAGCTTCTCTTTAAGCTCTTCTGCTCTTGATTTTTCCTTGCTCATTTTTATTTCTCCTCTTTATATAGATTGCCGTAAATATTAACGGCTTTTGTTACCTTATTTACATAGTGTGCCGTCGCCCTCGACGGAATTTTATCAAGTGTTTTGCCGTCCTTTGAGTATTCGGGGTTTTTAAGCCAGCCGTCAACCCTGTTTATACCTGCGTGATACGCCGCCACGGCAGCTTCGGTGTTCTCGAATTTTTCAAGAAGCACAGAATAAAAAAACGCACAGTATTTTATTGAAATTTCAGGGCTTGTCAAATCCGCTTCGGTGTATTTTTCGCCCGTTTTAGTCTGAAGCCACATAAGCGTATCGGGCATAATCTGCGTAAGACCTATTGCGCCGACAGACGATTTTGCGTTTTCGTCAAATCCGCTTTCAACCTTTATAGTAGCGTACAACAAATTCACGGGCACAGAATACTCTTTCGCATATTTCTCTATATATTCTGTGTATTTTTGCGGGTATCTATGCTTGTAGCCCTCTCTTACAAAAAGCACGGTTGCAGTTGATATAACCGCAACAAAAACTAAAACCAACGCAATTATTTTTGATAATGCTATTTTCCTTTTATCAGTCATCATTGACAAGTTCCTTTATCTGCTCGGAAAGTCCATAGGGCGGATAATTTTTTATAACCTTATCGGCGTTTGCAAGAAAAAAGTCCTCGCACTTTTGTGCCGATATTCTCTGTCTTGCGCTTTCAAGCGATATTTTATCTCGGTTGATTATCCTCTCAAGGCGTATTTCCTCGGGTGCGACAACGCAAACATTTACATCGCAAAGGCTTGAAAGTCCGCTTTCAAAAAGCCCTATCGCATCAACCGTTACGCCCAAAGCGTTTTCCTGTTCCTTTTGTGAAATTATGCTTTTTATTCGCCTTACAACCGCAGGGTGCGTTATCTCGCTTAGCCTTTCCGTATTTTCTTTCGATGAAAAAGCCCTTTTCGCAAGCAGCTTTCTGTCAACACTGCCGTCGGGCAAAGCAATATCCTCTCCGTATTCCCGTGCGAGTGAGGAGATAACAGCCTTGTCGCCGTTTATCACGTCCTTTGCGACAAGGTCGGCGTCAATATGATAATATCCGATTTTTTCAAGCGCCCTTGCGACGGTGGATTTGCCTGCTCCCGTCTGCCCTGTAAGTCCGATAATTTTCACACCGATCACCATAGCCTTTCAGCAACAAATATTTTATTAAAAATCTCCGTTTCGCCCTGTGTTGCCTGAACAGGCGAAATTTTTGGGGCTATACTTCCTTAATCTTAAAGCCTGCGGAACGAATGAGTCTGTTATAAACCGCAAGTCCCACGCCGCTTATTTCGGGGCATCTTGCATAAACGGTTTTCGCTCCCCTTTCATCAAGCTCACGAAGTGCGTCAAAAAGTCTGTTAGCCTCCGAAAGTCCGTCGTCGGCTCTGCCGTAGGTAACGGCATTTTCAAAATTCTGCTCCTCGCCCTCAAAGCAAAGCACAAAGCAGTCTTTATTCTTTACAAAATCGACAAATTTTTCAAAGCTGCCCTTTACTATTGTAATGTCGGCACTCGGTGCATAATGCTTATACTTCATTCCCGGGGAAGCCGCCGTTTCGCCGTCCTTCAGCCTGTTGAGAACAGCCGAAGCAATCTCGATTTCGCCGATAAGAGCCTCTATATCTTCAACCGTAACACCGCCCGGTCTTAAAAGCGTGGGTGTTTCGGTTGCAAAGGTTATAACCGTTGACTCAACGCCGATTTCACAGCCTCCGCCGTCGATTATCAGCGGTATTCTGCCGTTCATATCGTCAAAAACATACCTTGCGTTTGTCGGGCTCGGACTTCCCGAAAGATTTGCGCTCGGTGCTGCAAGCGGTAAGCCGCAAGCCTTGATTATCTTCCTTGCGTATTCGGATTTCGGCATACGCACCGCTACCGTGTCAAGTCCGCCCGAGGTAACGTCGGGAATTAAATCGCTTTTTTTCATTATCATTGTAAGAGGACCGGGCCAAAATTTTCCTGCCATAAGCCTTACCTTTTCGGGTATCTCCCTTACAAGCGGCGAAAGCTCCGACATATCGCTTATATGAACAATCAGCGGATTGTCCGACGGTCTGCCCTTTGCGATATATATTTTCTTAACCGCTTCGCCGTCGAGTGCGTTTGCCGCAAGTCCGTAAACGGTTTCGGTGGGTATTCCCACAACCTCGCCGTCCTTTATAAGCCTTGCCGCCTCGCTCAAAGACTCTTTTTCGTCTGTTCTGATGTCAATTACCCGAGTAATCATCAATTTCCCTCTGCCTTTAATTTTTCTGCCGTATCGGCTGTAATAAGAGCATCGATTATCTCATCAAGGTCGCCGTTCATTATCTGCTCGATTTTATAAAGCGTAAGCCCTATTCTGTGGTCGGACACCCTGCCCTGTGGGAAGTTATAGGTTCTTATTCTCTCGCTTCTGTCGCCCGTGCCGACCTGAGACTTTCTTGCGCCTGCGATTTCTGCGTCGTGCTTTTCCTGTTCAATTTCAAGAAGCCTCGAACGAAGCACCTTTAACGCCTTATCCTTGTTTTTATATTGGCTTCGCTCGTCCTGACACTCAACCACCATTCCCGTAGGAAGATGCGTTACACGGATAGCCGACGAAGTCTTGTTTACCTTCTGACCGCCTGCGCCCGACGAACGGAAAACGTCAATCTGCAAATCCGCAGGGTCAAGCTCAACATCCACGTCCTCAGCCTCGGGCAAAACGGCAACCGTTGCGGTCGAGGTCTGAATTCTGCCCTGACTTTCGGTTTCGGGAACACGCTGAACACGGTGAACTCCGCTTTCAAACTTAAATCGTGAATATGCGCCCTCGCCCTCAACGCTGAAAACAATTTCCTTGTATCCGCCGAGTTCCGTGGGATTTTCCGATAAAATCTCCACCTTAAAGCCCTTTGACTGTGCGTACATTGAGTACATTCTGAAAAGCTCGCCCGCAAAAAGCGCCGCCTCTTCTCCGCCTGCACCGCCTCTTATCTCGACAATAACGTTTCGCTCGTCATTGGGGTCCTTCGGCAAAAGCAAAACCTTAAGTTCTTCCGAGCAACGCTCAACGTCAATTTTAGCCTGCTCGAATTCCTCTTGCACAAGCTCTCTGAAATCCTTGTCAAGTCCGCCTGCGTCAAGCAATTCCTTTGACTCTGTGAGCGAACTTTCATATTTCTTATATTCTCTGAATTTCTCGACAACGGGCGTTAAATTCTTCTGCTCCTTCATAAGCTTTGCATATTCCTGCTGATTGCTTATTATATCGGGAGAGCATAACAGCTCGTTGATTTTTTCGTATCTTTCTTCTATTCCGTTAAGCTTATCGGTCATTTGGACTTTCCTCACGAATTATTTTCTTAATATTTTTTTCAATCTTTATACGGGGCACCATTACTTCCCGTCCGCACTTCTTACAACGCAGTCTGAAATCAATCCCCGAACGCAAGACCTCAAACCTGTTCTCGCCGCAGGGATGCGCCTTTTTCATCACAAGCTCGTCGCCCACACGCACGTCCATAATATACCTCCCGAACGATTTTTATATATTGTACCACAATATATGAAAAAATTAAATACCGCAATTCTCATTTCACTTCCTCGGGCATATAAATTTATGAGTAAATTGCAAAAATATCAGAAATCTGAAAGGCACGGTAATCATTATGGAAAAATATTTACCCGAGGGAGCCGTTTTCAATTCAAAGGAAACGGAAAAAATATTTGCAAGTGAAGGCTTGCTCAAAGAGGCGTGTGAAAAGCGGCTTTATCTCGAAGCGAGGGCTCTTATGTGCGACAACGCCCACAATCTACATTTCAAATTAGGCAATATAAAAGGCTTTATGCCGCACGACGAATGTGCCGAGGGCGTAAAGGATGCGAGTGTAAAGGACATTGCGATAATTTCAAGGGTCAACAAGCCTACGGGCTTTTACATAACCGAGGTCGATTTATCAAGTGAAAATCCCGTCGCCGTTTTGAGCAGAACGGAAGCGCAGGCGGACTGCCGAAAAAATTACATTTCAACTCTTCGCACAGGCGATATTATTGACGCAAAAATCACGCATATTGAGCCATTCGGTGCATTTTGCGATATCGGTCGGGGCATAACCGCACTTTTGCCGATAAACTCCGTTTCGGTCTCGAGAATACCGAATCCGCACTCAAGATTTTTTATCGGTCAAAGCATAAAGGCGGTTGTAAGAAGCATTGACGAAAACGGCAGAATAACCCTTTCGCACAGGGAATTGCTCGGCACATGGGAGGAAAACGCAAGGGCGTTCCATTCGGGAGAAACCGTCACGGGAATTGTCCGTTCCGTAGAGCCATACGGCGTTTTCGTTGAGCTTTCGCCAAACCTTGCAGGACTTGCGGAATACGCAGAGGGCGTCGAGGTCGGGCAGAGCGCAAGCGTGTTTATCAAAAGCATAAATTCCGAAAAAATGAAAATAAAGCTGATAATCGTCGGCACAGACAGCCTTGCCTGCGAAAACCGAAATTACAAATATTTTATCAATTCGGGGCACATTGATTTCTGGCGTTATTCGCCGTGTAATTGCACAAAAATTGTTGAAACACTATTTTAGTTTTGTATAAATTATTGCATTTGCCGTTTTGATGTGCTACAATGATTTTGTATTTCAATATACGAGGAGGAAGTATAATGTCAAAGAAAATCTTCAAAAAATCTTTTAGCGTTATTTTATCCTTAGTTCTGATGTTCAGCTGCGTTGCACCGTCTTTTGCGGTAAACAGGGTGTGTAACTGCGGCAAAAATCCCATGCTTGTAATTTCGGGATTTTCACAATATCTGCTTGTTGACACCAAAACAGGCAAGAGCGTTTGGGCGCCCGAGGCGGAAACGATTACAAAAGCCGTCGAAAAGGCTCTCCCCTCCCTTACAACTCTTCTCGCTTCAAAGAAAACGAGGGCGGATTTTGACAAATTCTGCGACGAGTTTATCCCGATTGTAAACGAGGTGCTCGACCCCATTGCCTGCTCTCCCGACGGAACTCCCAAGCACAGGAACGTCGAGATTATCGAGCAATTTACGGAGCCTGTTTCAAGCTACGATTATGCCTATGTCAAGGAGATTTTCAACAACGATATAGTTGACGTTGCCTGTGAGGCGGTCGGCAAGGATCACGTTTGGGTGTACGGACTTGACTGGCGTGTCGATCCGCTTATTCTTGCGGATGAAATTCACGAATATATAGAAAATATCAAAAAGACTTCCGGGCATGATAAAATTTCAATTTCAGGTATCAGTATGGGCGGCGCTATTATGTCCGCTTACTTTGCGAAATACGGATACGACGATTTAAGCAATATAACAATGCTTTCGTCAGCTTACACAGGTCTTGAAATGGTCGGCAAGCTCTTTATGGGCGACGTGTCAATCGACGCTCAAGGGCTTTACAATATACTCGGCGACGTTTTGGGAACAGATAAGGTAAGCGCCGTTCTCTCTTCAACGGGCATTGTCGAAAAAATCATTCCCATACTCGGCGATTTGTTCAAATACAACAAGGATCGAATTTATGAGGATTGCTTAATCCCTGCCTTCGGTTACACCACGGGCTTTTGGGCGTTCGTCCCCGAGTCCTGCTACAATTCCGCAAAGGCGTATATGTTTATGCGAATGAGCGACGGTACGGCACAGCAAAAAAAGACTCTCAAAAACAGAATTGACGATTATCACTACAACGTTCAGTCAAAAATCGCTTCAATTCTCAAGTCGGCACAGGCTGACGGCGTCTGCGTTTCGGTTGTTTCGCACTACAATTTGCAGAACTCCCCCGTTACCTCGGCAGCAACACTTATGGGCGATCAGGTAATCGAAACTATCCACACAAGCGGTTTCGCAACCGTTGCCGAATACGGAAAAACTCTTGATATTACTAAGAAAGCACCGCACGTTTCGTTTGATAGGATTATCGACGCTCGCACGGCTTATCTGCCTGATAACACATGGTTTATCAAAAATATGAAGCACGTTGAATACAGCAACAAGGGTGCTGACGACAACGGCGATTTTTTCAAGTGGATACTTACCGCCGCTCCCGACACAAACATTTATTCCAATGCAAAGTATCCGCAGTTTATGAACTATGACAGGAACGCTCACAAGCTTTCTCCGCTTTCGGGCGCTGACGGCGACGTCAATGCAGACGGCAGAATTTCACTCTTTGACGCAAAGCTTGTTCTCAGATTCGTTGCGGAAATGACGGCGCTTGACGAGCAGCAGGCGTGGGCAGCCGATATGAACTGTGACGGTGCTGTTTCGGTAGCGGACGCCAAGAGCATTTTAGTATACATTGCGGCAAATTAAATTAAAACAGTTCACGCATAAATTTATCCCACTGTGTTTTGCATAGTGGGATTTTATTTTTGTATTAAAGCTAAACATTTTCAACAAAAGCACAACCCGTTTATTCAACAGCATAGGCGGGTGGCTCGCTCCCACCGAACGAATTAACTGATATATGATAACTAACGGCTGTTATATATCCGCAAATTTGATTTTACAGCGTAGGGCGGGTGGCTTGCTCCCGCCGTTAGATTGTGATTGATTTATCATAATTCACGGCTGAAATGATATTAAAATCCACGCACAACCCGTAGGGGCGACCTGCGGTCG